>CAZHDW010000043.1:0-2313 GCA_964531265.1 uncultured Ruminococcus sp. | reverse complement strand
TCCTGCAGAGATATTTCGTTAAGGGCATCATGATCGGTTCTGTTAAGGGCTGATATTCAAAAATCAAATCGATTTCGTCCTGCCTCTTTATGGGGCAGGACGTTTTTTTTTTATGCTCGGAAATGCTGAATGCCCGGCTATGCGGTTAGGATCGTCTGGCTGTCGCGATTAATGCCAATACAATATAATGTGATGCAAAGCGCACTGTGATGTCACCAGGGGTGTTTGCAGAGCGTTTGAGTGTGTCTTTGACTGCTTTAAGTAGAGCACTGGGCGTCCTGTGATAGCGAGCGCGTGAGTGAGCTTTAGAGCGTAATAAACATATAGGCGCTATAATGTTGCTGAATTTGCTGTAAGACGTAATAGTAACACATGCCGGAGTTGCGCTTAAATTGTTTTATACGTGCATATGAGGGGCTAATGGATGATAAGAGGTTGTGCTCTATAACGACCGATAAGGGCTGTAAGCGTTGCCTGAAAGACGATATAAGTGCTCTGTGCAGCATATAGAACGCCTTCAATAGAAGCGCTGTGCTGACAGTGAATGAATAGCATATTGTGCCGCAAATATGCCCTGTGTGGCCTGTATACCACAAATAGGGTAAAGAGGTACGGTTTGTTTGATACGCCTTCTGAGCGTCAATGGCGAGCTGAACGATATATTGCTACACACTTTTTGACGTTTTGGGTGAATTTACAAAGCACGCGGTCGTATATTTTGCAGCAAATGGCTGATATTGCGAGCTATTGGACAATATGCCCAGTGAACAAGGCTTTGTTTTGGTGATTTAGCCGAGCGAAACAATAGCGTTGTGCGAAAATGTACAGTTTTTCGGCAGAAAATCGGTATTATCACGGATAATACGGTGTTTTCAACATTTGAAGGTATAAAAAACTGTACAAAATGACGAAGAGTAAACCTGGAAAAAACTCCAGAACAACAACTCAATTGGTACTTTTGTATCAAAATAATAGTATTGATTGGGTAGTTTTTGAATTATTATAGTTTTTTTTAAGTAAAAAACAGTCGCTTTGCAGGATATGTAAATATTATTTGCACAAAGTGTTCTTGCTTTACTGCGGTTTCGTGTTATAATTTGAACAAATTATGAAGCAAGTTTACAAGAGCTTTTCAATGGAATGCACATATACCGTTTAAAGCTAAAAGGTAAGGCTTAATACATAATTTAATTCAGTATTATAGTCAGCTTGGCGTAAGACTGACATATAATAAAATAACGTTGGCAAAGCCAACAAATATCCTTTCAAGGAGGCAAATTATGAAGACGAACAAGATCTTCAAGCTGCTGGCTCTGGTTCTTGCATTGGCAATGATCCTTTCAGTAGCAGGTTGCGCAGGCTCCGGTAATGATGAGTCCAGCACAACACCTGAATCTTCCACAGTTGAGGAATCCTCAACCTCTTCCGAAGATGAATCTTCTGACGGAGAGACAAAAACTTACCCGAAGGATGGTCCCGATCCGACAGATGAGCACTACTCCTTCACAATCTACGCTAACTACGATTACTGGTCAGTCCAGCCGTGGGGCGACGATGAGATAACAGCTTACTGGAATGATCTGTTTAACATCGACGTTACATGGACAAAGCCTGACTCTGACGCATCAGCTAAGCTGAACCTCATGGTCACAGGCGGCGACTATCCGGAAGTTATCTACATGGATAGAAACTCCGACTTCGAAAAGGTCGCACGTATGGGCATCTTCGTTGACCTGAACACACTGTTCTACGAAGGCTGCACATATGAGACAGATATCAGCGAGGCTACAAGAAACCTGATCTCCGTTGACGGCGGCCTCTACATCTTCCCGTGCTGGCCGAGAAAGGGCGCTACAGGCGGTAACGACTCTTGGCAGGTTCTCCGTTCCATCTACGAAGCTCATGATTCTCCTGAGCTGAACACACTGGAAGACATCCATGACTACGTTCTCTCCATTAAGGAAGCTGGCGACAAGAACGCAGCTGGCGATACAGTTATCCCGTTCCAGACAGGTGAAACATCCGACGGTTCTTACCTCCTCTCTTGCTTCCTCCGTTCCACAGGCCGTCCGGCACGTCCGCAGTCTTGGTGGTCACAGCAGGAAGGTGGCTCCGATGCTGAGTACACATTCATCTTCGAAGATGAGTATGTAATCAAGGCTCTTAAGGAAGCTAACAAGTGGTACAACGAAGGCCTGTTCCCGGCAACAGTCTTCACAGATTCCGCAGACCAGAGAAAAGAAAAGTTCACAACAGCTCGTGTTGGCGTTCTGTACTATGACTTCTCTCAGGACTCCGTATTTAAGTACAACC
>CAZHDW010000042.1:0-2727 GCA_964531265.1 uncultured Ruminococcus sp. | reverse complement strand
TGTGAGGTGAAGGACGTGAATGATATAAATAGACTTTTGGAAAAGCCTTGCTTCATAATTGATTTTCTTCCCCGTCAGGTTCCAGAAGATTGTGGCGGACAGTTTTTCAAAGTAGAACACTATCTACTTAACAACTATGAACGCTATGGGTTGAGGGATAAGTATGTACGCATCATCCTGAAGCTGATGTGCTATTATCGTGTTTCCGTGCATTTGGCTGAATGGATTGAACAGCCTACTCCTGAACAGGTGGCAGAAATCATCGACAAGATCATGAACAACCACTCCGGTTGGATGGATATGCTGTTCCCTGATAAAGACTCTCTGCTTCAGTTCGAGTGGGACTGTATGAATCTGTCGATTTACAATCCTGACGAGGAAATGCAAGAATTACTGGAACAAATTACATGGTCTGAGGGGATGTTCTTCAGAGAAGCTAAAGAATGAAAATTGGCACGACACAGTAAGCTGCATGCGGACACACTTGCTCCGTATGAGATTGTAAGATCAGCGTTGAATGCTGATCTTTGTGGTTTTATTTTATTACCCGGTTGTCTGCCGGAGAAAAGGCGTCGCTTAACGCATCATGGGAGTCGCTTCCGGATTTCTGTAACGGTAGAAACGCTTTGGTGATAGTGGATACATCCGGTTCCATGTATTGCTATGACAATGCACTTCCGGCAGCGGTAGCCATGTCTCTGGGATTGTACTTTGGCGAGCGTAATACCGGTATCTTCCATAATCACTTTATCGAGTTTTCCTCCAAACCTCAGCTCATTGAGATCAAAGGGAAAACATTTGCTGAGCGCCTGGAGTATCTCTGCTCTTTTAACGATGTTGCAGATACGAATGTTGAGGCAGTTTTTAATTTGATTCTGGATGCTGCGGTACGCAACCATGTTCCCGGTGAAGAGCTTCCTGAGACTTTGTATTTGATTTCGGATATGGAATTCAATTCCTGTGTCCAAAATGCGTCTTTGTCAAATTTCGAAAACGCTAAGCGTCGATTCGCGGAGCATGGGTACAAATTACCGCAGATCGTTTTCTGGAATGTTGCAAGTAGCAACAGCAATCAGTCTGTAACCAAGAATTAGCAAGGAGTTGCTTTGGTTTCCGGATGCACACCTCGTTTGTTCTCTATGGTGGCAAACGGTGAGTTGTCACCTTATGCCGTTATGATGGAGGTCGTAGAGTCTGAGCGATATGCGAAGATCTCTGCGTAATTTACCTGCATTGCAAAAAATCTGAATAAAAGACTGTGAATAAGGGGATAATATCCCTTACTCACAGTCCTTTCCCTTATTTGGCGCAGATTATCGAGGGAAAATACGTTAAACCTATTGATTATTCCCTTATAGATGAGTATGTTTTAAGGGAAACGTATTAGGTTTAAGGGAAAGAAAGCGTGTATAAAAAGAACCGGTTGCTGCTTGGATGAGCCAAGTAGTAACCGGTTCTTATATTATAGATTATCATCTAACACATCTTAACATATTCAATTCATTGTAGATAAGTGTATAATCAAGTTTTTGAGCATCTCAGTATCAACATTTCGACCATATGTCTGGCTTAACCTTGATTTTCAAGATCATAGCTTCTTGGACATAAACAGCAGCAAGTCATCGTCATTGCAGCACGGTGCATATTGCTCAAGCTGCTTTCCCTGATACCAGACACCGCTACCATCCGGAAGATAACCGCGCTTTACATAGATTCTTTGCGCTACACCGTATCCGGAGTGAATGCCAACCGCCAAATAAACCATATCGGACAGCTTTGCGGCCTCCTGCTCGGCAACATCAAGAAGCTTATTGCCTATTCCCATGTTGTGTACGTGATAGAACACCGTTAAATCTACTATTTCAGGATATCCCATGCCGGCCCAAGGACCTTCCGTGGAATTCATGACCAAAGTGCAGAGTCCGCTTACATCACCGTTATACTCTGCGATGAACACCATCCTCTTGCCCACTTCCTGCTCCCTATAGTAGCCCTCATAAGTCTCCAAGGACGGATGCCAACCATATGACAGATAAGTATCATATATAACTTTTGCATCGCTGATATTCATGCTCCTGATCAGCAAGTTATCGCCGGAATAATAAATCGTGCTCATTTTCCCACCTCAGTTTTATCGTGTCGATTGATAGCCATAGTTCTTAACCACCATTAGAGCGTTTTCTATTTTTTCTGATGCCATTCGATAAAACCATGTGTCATATTAAACGGATTTTACGATTATTATAGATAATCATTCTGATTATTTCAATACCCCGACGCCATTTTATTCCGTTTGCAAATAAAAAGTAATGATTTTGTGCGTCTTAAATGCAAAATGCACCCCGACAACCATTCCGGCTGCCGAGGGCATTTGTGTTACATGTATTCGTGGCTTGCGATGATACCACATATTTATATCAATCAGCCCGGAGTAGAACATGTCTCCCCTGTCTCTGGGCTGTAATACATAAAAATCATGTCAAAGAGTGAGCTCCGACACGATCAATGACTTTTCTTATTTAGCCTCTACCCAAACTATTGACATAGAACTTTTTTTAACGATATGCACCGACGGTATACGCCGAACAGATTACAACCCGGCTTCTCTCATAGCACCATAAAACTACATAATCAAATAAAAAAACATCACTCGTTTTTCAACAAGTGATGTTTTCTGGCTCCCCCTGTTGGACTCGAACCAACGACCCTGCGGTTAACAGCCGCATG
>CAZHDW010000041.1:0-2886 GCA_964531265.1 uncultured Ruminococcus sp. | reverse complement strand
ATTATGAAAATGACGCCATGGTTACAGGTTGGAAGTCCG
The DNA here is from genome assembly GCA_964531265.1 of uncultured Ruminococcus sp. GTDB lineage: Bacteria > Bacillota > Clostridia > Oscillospirales > Acutalibacteraceae > Hominenteromicrobium. The sequence continues at coordinate 2,847 of CAZHDW010000041.1, read as the reverse complement.
TTGGCGGCGCATGGTACCTGCTGAATACCGACGGAAGAATGCTCACCGGCTGGCAGCAGATCGACGGTTACTGGTACTATATGGATGCAAGCGGTGTGATGAAGACGGGCTGGCAGCGTGTCGGAAACGACTGGTACTACATGGACGCCTCCGGAATTATGTCAACAGGCTGGATCGATCACAACGGCACATGGTATTACTTCTATTCCGACGGCAGAATGGCCTGCAACGAGACGCTCACCATTGGCGGCGTGGAATACACCTTCGATGCCTCCGGTATATGGGTGGAGGAAACAGCGAAGTCCGGCTGGGAGTCCGAGAACGGTTTCTGGTACTATTATGAGAACAACGCAATGGTAACCGGCTGGAAGACAATCGGCAGCAGCTGGTATCTCTTCGATGATGACGGAAAAATGCTGACGGGTTGGCAGCGTGTCGGATACGACTGGTACTACATGGACGAGTCCGGCGCAATGGTAACGGGCTGGCTCGACCTTAACGGAACATGGTACTATCTGTTCGAGGACGGCAGAATGGCTTACGGTGATACAATAATCATCGACGGCGCAGCATACACCTTTGATGCTTCCGGCATCTGGGTGGCATAACAGAAGTATGACCGCTGTGGGTTCGCCCTACAGCGGTTTCTTTATTGTTTGATATCTTGACGCGAGAGGATTTTAGCGATATACTAAAATTGTTGTATGGATATGCTTTTTCGGAGGGTTCTGTTGGCGATGCCGTTTCTAAGGCTCTTTATAGCAAGAAAACAGGGCTTGTTGAGGACAATACCGAGAAAATGAAGCATACAGAATAATTTAGCTTTGCAAGCATTATTAAGCAAAGTGGGCAGGAGGATAATAAAAATGAAGTACAGACTTGGTATAAGACGCGGCATAAACCTGGGAGGTTGGCTGTCGCAGTGCGATTACAGCGCAGAGCGTATAAATCATTTCATTGAAGCGGAGGATATCGCACGAATTGCTTCATGGGGTCTTGACCATATACGTATTCCGGTGGATTATAACGTATTGGAGGATGATAACGGCGGTTATGATGCCCCGGGCTGGGAGAGACTCGATTGGGTTTTTGCGGAGTGTGAGAAGCATGGGCTTAAGGCGGTCATTGACCTGCACAAGACTGAGGGATTTTCATTCTACTCCGGTGAAAAGGAAATAGGCTTTTTCGACAGCGAGGAATATCAGGAGCGTTTCTATCACCTATGGGAGGAGATGGCACGTCGCTATGGTGATATGCCCGACAGGATAATGTTCGAGCTTCTCAATGAGGTTACCGATATTTCTTATATTGAAGCATGGAATCGCATTTCAAGCGAATGCATTCGACGTATTCGCAAAATTGCGCCGGATATATATATTCTGCTCGGCAGCTATGATAATAACAGTGCTCCGGCAGTTGAGGCACTTCTGCCGCCCGCGGATGAAAAGGTGGTTTTCAATTTCCATTGCTATGATCCTTTGCACTATACGCATCAGCGCGCAAGCTGGGTGCCGGAGCTGATAGATTCGCCCTTTGTGCCGTTTGAAGATTCAGGTACAACCGAGGAATACTTTGAGGATTATTTCTCCAAGGCCATAGAAACTGCCGAGAAATACGGCGCTGAGCTGTATTGCGGTGAATATGGCGTTATAGATCAGGTGCCGGCAGAGGACGCTGTAAAGTGGTACAAAACTATCAATGCTGTTTTTGAGAAGCATGGCATAGCACGTGCCGTTTGGAGCTATAAGCACATGGCCTTCGGTGTGATAGATAAGCGCTGGGATGCTGTCCGCGATGAACTTATAAAGGTTCTGTAAGTAAATGTCCTGCCCGGTTATCCGAGCAGGACATTATCTGTTTGAATGCTTGCTTTGACAGGGGAGATTGTGGTGCTTTTTCTTGCCTGCGGACTTGATTTAAGCCTTGATTTGTGATAAACTTTATCACATGTTTTTGTAATCTATAAAGGAAGAATGAGGTTGAATTATGCAGAAGAAGCAGTATATATCAATGTCCGTTATTCGCAGACTTCCTCGTTACTATCATTTCTTAAAGGAATTGGATCGCCGCGGAATATTGCGAGTATCCTCCAAGGAGCTTGCGGAGCGCATGGGCTTTACTGCATCCCAGGTTCGACAGGATTTTAACTGCTTTGGCGGTTACGGTCAGCAGGGATACGGCTATGCGGTTCATCAGCTCCGTCTTGAAATAGGGAGCATACTCGGCATAGATCGTGCGCACAAGTGTATACTCATCGGAGCCGGAAATCTCGGCAAGGCGATTGCGACGCATATAACAAATAATTTTGCCGGCTTCGAGCTTGTAGGCATTTTCGATACCAACGACAGGATAGTGGGCTCACAGATAGCCGGAATGTCAGTGCTCTCATATTCGAATCTTAAGAGCTTTTATTCACTGCACCACCCGATAATGGCGATACTCTGCGTTCCACGCAATGCCGTAGAAGCCGTCAGCGGAGAATTGTATTCTTTGGGCATCCGCAATTATTGGAATTTCAGCCAGTTTGATATCTCTATGAAATATCGCGATGCCGTGGTTGAGAATGTCCACCTGACGGATAGCATGATGACGCTGTGCTATCGCGTTACGGAACAGATGAATGAAAAAACTGATAAAATAAGCGAAAAAACAGTTGACAAAACTCGACGACCGTGATATACTATACAAGTCGTCAAGAGACGATTAAATGTGCAGGTATGGCGGAATTGGCAGACGCGTATGGTTCAGGTCCATATGAATGCAAGTTCATGCAGGTTCAAGTCCTGTTACCTGCACCATAGCAGAACCGACAGTTGATACAATTATCGACTGTCGGTTCGTTATTTT
>CAZHDW010000040.1:0-3105 GCA_964531265.1 uncultured Ruminococcus sp. | reverse complement strand
TACCCAAGTGGTGAAGGGGCTCCCCTGCTAAGGGAGTAGGTCGGGTAACCGGCGCATGGGTTCAAATCCCATCTTCTCCGCCAATGAAAATCCCACATTTGTCTATCGGACAGATGTGGGATTTTTTAAAACGTCAGAAAGTATTGTTGGCAAAAAACTGAACACCTGTGGAGGCTATTATGAAAAAATCAGCATCAAAGGCTGTGCTTATTGTAAATGTATTTTTTATTGCGGCCATACTGGCATTGAATTATTTTTATCAGCTTGCCGGCTTTGTGTTCACTCTGAAATGTATTTGCAGCGGCGGCTTTGCAGTACTCGGTATACTCAATTTGTGCTATGCACTCATGAATAAAAGGAGTAACAAGAGCTTTTCGCTCTTCATGGCAATGGGACTGATACTTGCTTTTATAGGCGATATTCGCATCGACCGCAATTTCATTCTCGGTGCAGGTGCCTTCGCCGCAGGACATATTTGCTTTGTCACAGCCTATTGCTTTTTGCAGCGGCCTCGTCTGAGCGACCTGATTCCGAGCGGAATATTATTTCTCGGTTCGTCTGCATTTTTGCAGTTCTGTCCGCTTCTGTTTTTCGGGCTGCCGATATATAAATCTGTTTGTATTGTCTATTCGCTGATAATCTCGTTAATGCTCGGCAAGGCAATAGGAAATCTGATAAGACAGCGCAATAAAATAAATGTCACACTCGCCGTGGCAAGCATACTGTTTTTCTTTTCCGATCTCATGCTGGTTTTCAATTGGTTTATCGGCCTGTGGAGATGGACGGGAAATGCCTGCATGGGTACATATTACCCGGCGCTCTGCTTGTTGGCGTTTACCATATGGCAGTCCGTCCGTGAGTGTAATGCAGCAGAGGAAATATAATGTGAATTATTAGGTGGTACACCTGATATTTTAGCTTTGGATGTTATGGACAATGAAGTTTTTGTGTAGTATACTTGACCTGGCAGAAGTATTATTTTGAGCTTTCGGAGGATGCTGTATGAGAAAGGAATTGGATAGAAGCAGGGTAAAGGGCTTTTTGGACACCGACGGACGCAGGATAATTAACGAAGCCGGTGAAGAAGTTATCCTTACCGGTTGGGGACTCGGAAACTGGTTGCTCTGCGAGGGCTATATGTGGCTTGCAGGTAACAAGCGTTTTGATCGTCCTCGCAACATGGAGACGGTCATCGAGGAGCTTACCGGCAAGGAATTTGCAGCCGGATTTTGGAAGAAATTCCGCGACAGATATATTACCGAAAACGACATAAGGCTTATGGCGGAAATGGGCTATAACAGCGTGCGCATTCCGATAAATGCAAGGCTGTTTGTGAATGAAGGCCCGGGAATCCATTTCCTTGACGAGGGCTTTGAGCTGCTTGACCGCGTTATAGACTGGTGCGAGACCTATAAGCTCTATGCCTTTATTGACCTTCACGGTGCTCCGGGAGGCCAGACCGGTGCCAATATCGATGACAGCATCGACGATGTGTGCCGCTTGTTTGCGGATCAGGATCAGTTTGATAAGGGCATTGCGCTGTGGGAGAAGCTTGCCGAGCGCTATGCGGATCGCTGGATAGTCGGCGGCTATGATATTTTGAACGAGCCGATACGCCCTGTGCGCTTCGAGGGTGATAGTTCACTTGAAAGCTACGTACCGCGCCTTAAGGAGTTTTACGAGAAGAGTATTGAGCGCATACGTGTTTATGATAAGCGCCATTTGCTCTCCATAGAGGGTCATCACTGGGCTACCAGAACGGATATTTTTGACCATGTATATGACCCGAAAATGGTGATACATTTCCATAGATACGCTTGTCCGCCGGATAAATCATCCTTTGAGCAGTTTTTGAAGCTTTCCGAAGAGCTCAATGTGCCGCTGTGGTTGGGCGAGACAGGCGAGAACACCATGGAGTGGTTTTCCGCCATGATGCCGCTGGCCTGTGAGCTTGGCATAGGCATAAACATGTGGCCGTGGAAGAAAATGCGCTGCGTCAACTCTCCGTGCTCGGTCAATCCGCCTAAGGATTGGCAGATGTTAATAGATTATTCCTGCGGCGGTGTCCATCCCGGCTATGAAAAGGCACAGTCGATACTTGAGGAATATCTCGATAACATGCTGTTGGAGAATTGCCACATCAATGACGATGTTTCCGCAAATGTTTTCCGTGTCCCGGGATGCATTATCTCGGGTACCGATTTTGACGAGACCCCCGGTGCGGACAGCTCCTATAAGAGCGTCAGTGACAGCTATCCGAAGGTTGGCTATCGCGAGAATACCGGAATGCAGCTTTACAGAAGATTCCCGGAGCGCGGCGGAAGATTCGCCTTTGACGGGGAGTGGGCGCAGTACGTGCTTTGCCTTGCGAGCGGGGAATTTGCCTGCTACACCCTGTATGACGCTTCTGCGAATACCGAGCTGGAGATAGCTTGCTATGCATCGGAGGATGCTATGGTGGAGATATCCCAGGATGAACGTGTGCTTGGCCGCTTTGAACTGAATGGGGCGGAGGATGTGCAGACACTGGCCGGAATGCGCCTTGAAAAGGCGGATATCAGCGTGCTGCGCGTGGCTGTAGTATCCGGTACGGTGGATGTTGAGCTGCTGCGCACGGCGAACAGATGATAACGGAGGGCATTATGACTGTAGAAGAATATCAGAAGCTTGCAATGAGAACGCTGAATCCCGAGCTCGACAGGAAGGATGTGCTCATCAACAGCGTTATGGGATTGTGCGGAGAATCCGGAGAGGCCATTGATATCGTGAAAAAATGGCTGGCTCAGGGGCATGAACTCGACAAGGAGCACCTTGCAAAGGAGCTCGGAGATATAGCGTGGTATTTGGCAGAGGCTGCCACGGCACTGGAGATTTCGCTTGAGGATGTTTTTAAGGCGAATATCGATAAGCTCAGGAGCAGATATCCCGAGGGCTTCGCGACGGAGAGATCAGTTCAGCGCAGTGATAATGACATTTGACAGACCGATGAGTATTCGGAAGAAAAAATACTTGATTTTTTCTTCCGGATACGTTATAATAGCTTAGCACTGAGCCGGTGTGTTGGAATTGGCAGACGAGACGGACTCAAAATCCGTTGGTAGCAAT
>CAZHDW010000039.1:0-3662 GCA_964531265.1 uncultured Ruminococcus sp. | reverse complement strand
GCTGAGCATTCGTGCGCTTTTCGAGATAGCCGACCTCATTGAGGGCGGTATTTATGAGCTGTGTTGCTGTATAGAGCATTTATTCACCCCTTTTCGTGTCGTTTTTTCTGCTTTCATGCTGCGTACCGAAATAGAACGCGATAACCGATGTTACCACATACATCACCTGCTCCTCACTGATACTTCCTCGCAGCGAAAGAAACGCAAAAACCATTATCACTATCAGAGTCACCAGAGTTTTCACCTTAATCAGCTCCGACAGGTTTCTTATAAGTATATTTTCTTCCTTTTTCATGTCACTACCTCCCATGACTGCACTTCCTTGGCTATTTTATCAATGAACGAATTCCCTTTCAGAGACTTATACGCCCCGAGCAGCAGCAGAAAATTCTCATATTCATATTGTCTGATCCGCTCCGTCTCCCTGTTATGGTAGTATATTCTGAGCATTTCACTTCGAAGCTGGCATTTCATGCCCTGCCTGATTCTTCTCATACTGACGATTATCGGCGAGATCACACCGAGCAATATACCGAGCTCACCGATAAAGGCCGCAGCAGCCGCTATTCGCTCCACCGTGCGCTCACCCCTTCGTATACTCGGCAAATATGACAGCCGTGTACGCCGTTTGGTCGGCATCGGTTGTCACACCGATATATCCGCGGCTACCGTCGGTGGGGATCGTCGCCCAGAGCTCGGTCACTATCGGCGCTTGCAGCGGTTCATAAACACCGGTGGAATGCACATATCCCGAAAGCGTCACATCATGAACATTCGGCGGCAGCACATTAGTCGCATAGGCATTTGAAGCGTTCGGCAGTGTGCCGAAATCAATTGCCACGCGGTACACCACCCTGCCGTTTCTTCGCTTAAGCGTCGCATATTCCTCGCCAAGCAGCATCGGCGGATTCAGCCATTGCACAGTGCCGTTGCATTCTCTGAAAAAGCAGCCGGAGTGCTCCGTACTCTCCTTAACAGAGAGTCTTTCGTCCAGCATTTCCCTCAGTTCAGCACCCTTCGCCGCACTGAGCGGCTTGTCCTCGGCGGCTGAATTCAGCGAATTAACAACCTCGCTCCTGTTGAGCTTTGAATCGGACAGCCCCTTTATCTCATTTTCCTGCTCAAAAGTCGCTTTTCTCATATCGTCGAGCACAGCATTCACCGAGCTGCTGTCGGCTTCGAGCTGTTCCGTTCTCAAGGTAAGGGAATTCAGGCGTTGTGCTATACCGCCGTGCGCAGTATCGGAAGAATCATGCGAAAGCAGCGCTGCTCCAACAGCCCCGGCCTGTGCCGCCGCATTCTCCTTTGTAAGAGTACTGTCAAGCTCCGTCGGCTGCACGGGATTTTTCTCAAGATACTCAAAGACATGCTGCTTTATCTCCTCCCCATCAACCGTATTTCCTACGTCTTCTGCACGCTCGGCGGCGGCCTCCGCTCTGTCGGCCTCGTGCTTCACCTGCTCCACAAATTGCGCATACTGGTTCTCAGTAGGTTCCAGGGTGTTATCCCCCGTCTCAGATGCATGGGAGTACACCCTGTAGAAAAGATCGGTCGACACGCGCTGAACCGAAGCCGAAGCTCCCTTAAAGACGATCCTTCCAAAACAGCTGTCGGTGTCCCTCACCAGTGCCTCCGGCGGCACCGCTACCATGCCGTTTCTGTCGACCGCAACCTCAGTGCACGAGCCGTTGCTGAATACAGCCGTAATCGTCAGGCCGTCCCACGCCTCATCAGACGTTATATGCAGACGCTCTGTGCCATAGCTGTTCTGTGTGCCGAGAAACAATATCCCGTCGCTTACCGCCTCATAGCCCTTCAAATAGACCTCATGTGTTCTCATAAAAACTCCTTTTCACTTTCAATACAAGCATTTTTGAACCATTTCCGCAAAATAGCGAAAAAAGAAAAAGCATCGTGCGGGATGCTTTTTCTCTGTCCATATTCTATGTTAATCCATTCTCATTAATTTGTCAAACATTTGTTCTTTTGCACTTCAAAGGTCTATAACAGCTCAATATTGCATTATTTTAGTTTGCCGATATATGCCACAGTGCTTATCGGCACAGTCAGAAAGCCGTTTTCGGAAAAGCTGTCAAAAAGCTCGTTCATAGCCGCAAGGTATTCCTCATATTTTTCATCGCCCTCATGCAGTGAATATGATGATGACAATGCGCGCGCTATGTAACCGCTGCGATCATATTTACGACTGTTGTCGGCGCTGAAAGCCTCACAATCACCATTGAAAAACCTACGGCACTCCGCGTCACTCATTCCCTTCGAAAAGCCCTGAAAATCCGGGCAGTATCTGCGGTGGATGTCCGCCAGAGCCCTGTTGCACACAGCAGACTCGCTGCGTACATTATACACGATTATCACCCTGCCGTCCGGCTTCAGGATTCTACGGCATTCCCCTTTGAAGGAGTCCGGTTCAAACCAATGAAAGGCCTGAGCCGCTGTAACGCAGTCGACACTTCCCGTCAGCAATGTCGTGTTGCTGTCTGTACCGTTTACAGAGACGAAATTACCGTATTTCGCCAGCCCTTCCTCCGCCTTTTTCCGCATGTCATCATTCGGCTCAACGCCGTACACGCGGTAGCCACTGTTCAGTAGCTGTTCGGAAAATATTCCCGTACCTGATCCGATATCGGCAAAAACGCTTCCCTCTGCAAGCTTTACTGTGTGCTTCAAATAATCAAACAGCTCCTCAGCGTAGCTCGACCTTGCTTTAGCGTAAATTTCGCCCTTACCGTTAAATTTCTGTGTATTGCCCATCTGTATAGCTCCTAAAAACAGACAAGCAGAGCCGAAAATCCCGTCTCATTGGCTCTGCTTTTATGATTCTGATTACCTCACCGGCTTAATGTTCAGATTGACACCGAGAGTATCCTCGCCGTCCACGATAGTCCAGCTGCTGCCGGGGTAAATTCCCACAGTGCGGTCAGTATCGTAACCGGCTGCTGCCAGGTCGTGAATCACAGCATCGCGCCTGTCCCCCACCTCAAAGCCGATGTGGTGCACTCCGTTGCCGTGCTTGTCGAGAAAATCCTGAAAAGAGCTTTGACCGCCGCAGGGCTCATGCAATTCAAGCACAAAGCCATTCATGCTGATATCGCAGCATTTCAGGTCGCAGGAGATCGGCTGACCGTGATAGGTGTAATCCTCGCCGCCCTCCAAGTGGCGGTGGACGATTTCCGGCTTTTCGATACCCAGAAGCTCCGCCCATTTCTCGGCGGCAGTCTCGATATCCGAAACAACGATGTTGATCTGAATAAATCCGTTTTTGTCAATTGTGTGTTCCATATATACAACCCCTCTTTTATAGGCTTACTTGTATTATAAACGCATATTTTAAGCTGTCAAGCGAATTTCTCTCCGTCTTCCTTGAAAAACGCGATTATTTCCGCTCTTTTTCTGCCATTCCCCGGCTTCAGTATCGACAGCCACGCCGTGGGCGAGCAATGATAGTATTCCATAATGTATTATACGAATACCGTCCCGAATAAATTCAGAGGTATACAATCAACACAAAAACAAAAACCGCATGAACACTGGATTTTCAGCATTCATGCGGTTTTTTGAGTGGTGCCGGTGGTGGGGGTCGAACCCACACGGTATTGCTACCAACGGATTTTGAGTCCGTCTCGTCTGCCAATTCCAACACA
>CAZHDW010000038.1:0-3742 GCA_964531265.1 uncultured Ruminococcus sp. | reverse complement strand
AAGGCTTTTCCAAAAGTCTATTTATATCATTCACGTCCTTCACCTCACAGTTCATCAAGATATTTCTCGAAGTCTTCGCTTTGCGGATGCGCTTCCGCCTTGCAATCAGGATAATGCCTTCCTCAGCATATTCCTTCAGCTTCTTTCGAAGAGTAGACTCATCAAAGGTCATACGTGAGGACAGCCGTTCATCGATTTCCTCAATGAGCTCGCTGAGTGTCTTTTTGATCTCGGGATCATAGAGAATATCAAAGATCGAAAAATGCAGCGCAATATCTCCGTCCGTAAAGCTCTTAGCCTTCCACGCCTTATAGAAAGGATTCTTGTGGGTTACGCGGCTGTCCACCGATAAGAAAACATTCTTTCCTTCCGTTGTCTGAGAAAACCGCATATAGTCGCCCAATCAGCTCTCCAGTCTGCGACGCTCATCGTCGTAGGAGCGTGCGCTCTTAGCATCATATTCCGATCTGCTCTTAAAGCCATACACATAAAATTCACGCATGTATGCTCTGACTTTTTCGAAGTTCTTTATGAGTTCGTTATATGCCATGCGAACACACCCCTTTCATCATAATCAATTATATGCCTTTGGCAATATATTCGCAAGCCGTATCAAGGTCAGAAGAAATGCCTTCAAAAGCATAGCTTAATTTTATACTTTTGAAAAATGGGCAATACCGATTGGTACTGCCCATTTTTTTATTAATTATGCGTTTTTTAAGTCTTTGTATCAACATACCGTTTCAATGAACGGTATCCTGCGTCATCTTAATAAAGCTTTGCACCGGCCGGGATGTGATTATCAACCATGAGCAGGTGGAGCTTTTCCTCGCCTTCCTCTGTATGAACAGCGGAGAGGAGCATACCGTTGGACTCAACGCCCATCATAGCTCTCGGCGGAAGATTTGTGATAGCGATAAGTGTCTTGCCGACGAGATCTTCCGGCTCATAGTAAGCGTGAATGCCGGAAAGTATCGTGCGGTCAGTGCCTGTGCCGTCATCCAGAGTGAACTGGAGAAGCTTCTTGGACTTCTTAACAGCTACGCAATCCTTTACCTTAACAGCGCGGAAATCGGACTTGGAGAAGGTTTCGAAGTCAACGCAGTCCGCAAACAGCGGCTCGATCTCGACCTTGCTGAAGTCGATAACCTCGGGCTTCTCCTCAACAGCAGGAGTAGCCTCAGCCTTAGCCTCGCTGTTCTTAGCGCCGTCAAGACTCTTCATGGTCGGGAAGAGCAGAACATCGCGGATAGCCGGGGAGTTTGTAAGAAGCATTACCAGACGGTCAATGCCGTAGCCGATACCACCTGTGGGCGGCATACCGATCTCAAGAGCATTCATGAAGTCCTCATCGGTTGTGTTTGCTTCATCATCACCCTGAGCAAGTTGCTCCTCCTGAGCCTTAAAGCGCTCTCTCTGGTCAATCGGGTCATTGAGCTCGGAATATGCGTTGCAGAACTCGCGGCCTGTGATGAACAGCTCAAAGCGCTCAACGTAATCCGGGTCTTCCGGCTTGCGCTTTGTAAGCGGAGAGATCTCAACCGGGTGATCCATAACGAATGTCGGCTGAATAAGGTTTTCTTCAACAAATTCCTCAAAGAACAAGTTGAGGATATCGCCCTTGCCATGGCGCTGCTCATAGTGAACGCCCTTCTCATCGGCGATAGCACGGGCTTCCTCGAGAGTCTTGATCTGAGTGAAGTCAACGCCGGAATACTTCTTAACAGCGTCCAGCATTGTGATGCGCTCAAAGGGCTTTTCCATATCGATCATATACTCGCCATAGGGCACGACTGCACTGCCGCATACCTCGCGTGCAACATAGCGGAACATGTTCTCGGTAAGATCCATCATGCCGTGATAATCGGTATATGCCTGATAGAGCTCCATAAGTGTGAATTCAGGATTGTGGCGTGTATCGACACCCTCGTTTCTGAATACGCGGCCAATCTCGTATACTCTCTCAAGACCGCCGACAATGAGTCTCTTAAGGTAGAGCTCAAGAGAAATACGAAGCTTTACATCCTCATCCAGAGCGTTGTAATGAGTTTCAAACGGACGGGCAGCGGCGCCGCCTGCATTGGAGACCAGCATCGGAGTTTCAACCTCCATGAAGTTCTCGCCGTCAAGGAATCTGCGGATGGAGGAGATGATCTTTGAACGCTTTACGAAGGTCTCCTTAACATCCTGATTCATTATCAGGTCAACATATCTCTGGCGGTAGCGCATATCTGTGTTTGTAAGTCCGTGATACTTCTCGGGAAGGATCTGCAGACTCTTGGAGAGCAGAGTTACCTTTGATGCGTGAACGGAAACCTCGCCGGTCTTTGTGCGGAACACTTCACCGGTGATGCCGATGATATCGCCGATATCGAGCTTCTTGAAATCTTTATATTCATCCTCACCTACGGAATCTCTTGCCACATAGGACTGGATGCCGCCCTGCAGGTCCTGCACATTGCAGAAGGATGCCTTACCCATAATACGCTTGCTCATCATTCTGCCCGCGATGGTGACCACTTTACCCTCAAGCGCCTCAAAGTTATCCTTGATCTCTGCGCTGTGATGTGTAACATCAAATTTTGTGATCTTAAACGGGTCCTTGCCATCTGCTACAAGCTGAGCGAGCTTTTCACGGCGAATTCTCAGCACTTCGTTCAGTTCAGCCTGGGAGGGCTGAACAGCAGCATTATTCTCTGCCATTTACAACATTTCCTTTCATTTCCAAAATAAAAAAGCAGGCGGCCGGAAATTATTTTCCGCGCCGCCAGAGTTTACAAATTAAGACACGGAGATGATAACATATTCCGTGGTTCCGGCCGGAGTCTCAACCTCTACATGATCGCCGATCTTAGCACCGATAAGTGCCTTGCCTACAGCAGATTCATCAGAGATGCGACCCTCGCGCGGATTGGCTTCGTTAGAGCCAACGATGCTGAACTTGCGGCAGCTTTCAGCACCGCCTGCACGTTTCATGGTTACTTCGATCTCGGAACCGATGTGAACTGTGTCAGCCTCAAGCTCATTTCTCTCGATGACCTGTGCATTGCTGAGCATTACCTCAAGGTCAGCGATTCTTGCTTCCAGAATAGCCTGATCGTTTTTAGCTTCGTCATATTCACTGTTCTCGGAAAGGTCTCCGTATGAAAGCGCAACTTTAATTTTATCTGCGACTTCTTTTCGTCCGTTTACTTTCAGGTCGTTGAGCTCTTTTTCGAGTGCTTCAAGACCCTCTTTAGTAACGTAAAACACTTTTTCTGCCATTAGAAATAAACCACCTTTTATTAAAAATTCTAAAGAAGTATAGATTCATGCCAGTCTAATCTATTATAGTGGCTCGGGCATGAAAAGTCAACATTTTTTAGTGTCCGTGCGGATTTTTTGAGGCAGCGAGCCGAAGCCCTCGGTGTATTATTTGATTTGACAATTTTCTGGTGGAAGCACCCACTGAATACAGAATTCAGTTTTTCCGTGAGCTTAAGCTTGAATATGAAAAAAGCTTGAAGAGCTGGAGCAGCTTGAGATCGATGCCGGACTTACGGAAAGCGGCGACGAAATAATGCTGTTCTGGAAAATTACGGAGCAGTATGGCAAAATGGACATTCGTATGACAATTGACTGGATAGAAGAATGTATCAAGCTGCTGGAGGGAAGATAATGAATATACTGATAATAAATGGAAGCCCGAGAGGATGCTGGGTGGTCGTAAAACAGTAAAATTAAAAAATGGCGAAAACCTATG
>CAZHDW010000037.1:0-5614 GCA_964531265.1 uncultured Ruminococcus sp. | reverse complement strand
AATTATATTGACAAAGCGGCAAAAATGTTGAATAATAGAGTTACCCGAGTAAAACTTTCTGTAGCGATAGCACAGTTCGGTTATTTTAGGGAATTATGTCGGAGCAGAGCTTTTTTGCGACCGACAACGGTATACTATTATATATACATATGAAAGGAAGTTTATTATGAAATTTTCAGTAAGCAATTACAGCTATTTCAGCCTTCTCAGAAACGAAGAAATCACTCCGTTCGAGATCATTGCTAAGACCAAAGAGCTTGGCTTTGACGCTATCGAGTTCGTTGACTTCATCGGTTTCCCCTCCGTTCCGGAAGAGGAGCGTCCCGAGTACGCAAGACAGCTTAAGGCTGAGGCTGACCGTGTAGGTCTTGAAATCTCCTGCCTGACAATCGGCGCTGATTTCCTCAGCGGCAGCGACGGCGATGTTGAGAAAGAGATCGAGCGTGTCAAGAAGTTCGTCGATATCGGCGCTATCCTCGGTGTAAAGCGCATCCGTCATGATGCTACCATCGGCTACGCATGGGATTCCGGCAAGTACAGTTCCTTTGAGTCCGTCCTGCCGAGACTTGCTGACGCATGCAGAGCTGTTACAGAATATGCTGAGCAGTTCGGCATCCGCACAATGATCGAGAACCACGGCCATTTTGCACAGGATTCTGAGCGTGTTGAGAAGCTTCACACAGCAGTTAACCACAAGAACTTCGGCCTCCTCTGCGACATGGGTAACTTCCTCTGCGCTGACGAGGATCCGGCAAAGGCATTCGGCAGAGTTGCTCCCTACGCAGCATATGTTCATGCTAAGGACTTCATCGTAAAGCCTTTCGGCTCCGATCCGGGCCCGGGATGCTTCCAGAGCCGTTCCGGTAACTTCCTGCGCGGCACTATTGTCGGCCACGGCAATGTTCCGGTAAAGCAGTGCCTTGCACTTGTCAAGAAGGCAGGCTATGACGATTATATCTCCATCGAGTTCGAAGGTCTTGAGCCGGTATACACCGCTCTCTCCATCGGCCTTGAGAACCTGAAGAGATACTGGTCACAGCTCTGATCGCTAAACAGTATAAGCACGTCACTTCACGGGGCAGTCGTTTTGCGGCTGCCCTGTTTTTTGTTCATGCCGGCCCGCCTTGTTTATCTTGCAAAGAATACTGCTTTGTAGTATACTGAAAATAATCAAGTTATACTTAGGAGTTGATATTATGCCCGTAAAAGAAAGATTTCTCGACTATATACGCTTTGATACTCAGTCCGATGAGACCACCGGAACTATCCCGTCCACCTCAAAGCAGAAGCTGCTCGGCGCTCACCTGGTTGAGGAAATGAAGAAAATAGGCATTGAAGATGCTCATATGAACGAATATGGCTATGTTTACGGCACAGTTCCCGCAAATTGTGAGCGAAAGAACACCATCGGCTTTATCGCTCATATGGATACATCCCCGGATTTCAGCGGCGAAAACGTAAAGGCAAGGATCATAGAAAACTATGACGGCAAGGATATCGTACTCAACGAGGAGCTCGGAATCGTAACATCCGTTAAGGATTTTCCGAATCTTACTGAGCATGTCGGCAAGACGCTCATTGTGACCGACGGCACTACGCTGCTCGGCGCTGATGACAAGGCCGGCATTGCTGAGATTCTTCAGGCCGCAGATGAGCTCATTCACAGCGATATCCCCCACGGCACAGTTCGAATCGCTTTCACTCCGGACGAGGAGATCGGCTCCGGCACAGAGAAATTCGATGTTCCCGGCTTCGGCTGTGACTTTGCATATACCGTGGATGGCGGCACTCTCGGCGGAATGGAATATGAAAACTTCAACGGTGCCTCCGCAAGGGTCACTGTCACAGGCCGCAGTGTGCATCCCGGCAGCGCAAAGGATAAGCTTATCAATGCATCTAAGATCGCAATGGAGTTCAACTCACTTCTTCCGGCAAGAGAGGTTCCGGAAAACACAGAGGGTTACGAAGGCTTTGCGCACCTCATGAGCATTAACGGCGAAATAGAGCATGCCGAGCTGGTATACATAATTCGTGACCACGATAAGGAAAAGCTCAATGCAAGAAAAGAGAAATTTACTCTTGCGGCAGAATTTCTCAACCGCAAATACGGACGTGAGCTCGTACACGCCGATGTACGAGACAGCTATTCCAACATGAAGGAAATGATCCTTCCCCACATGGAGATCATTGATACTGCAAAGGAGGCTATGCGCAGAAACGGAGTTGAGCCGAATATCACTCCCATTCGCGGCGGCACCGACGGTGCGGCACTCTCCTACATGGGTCTCCCCTGCCCCAA
This sequence comes from uncultured Ruminococcus sp., assembly GCA_964531265.1. Taxonomy (GTDB): domain Bacteria; phylum Bacillota; class Clostridia; order Oscillospirales; family Acutalibacteraceae; genus Hominenteromicrobium. Next base: position 3,315 of record CAZHDW010000037.1, on the reverse strand, counting down.
TCTCTGCACAGGCGGCGAGAATGCACACGGTAAGCACGAATATGCCGTTCTCGAGAGCATGGAGACCATCGTAAAGATAATCAAAACAATTGCGGAAATCGTGGAATAAGGAGTTTATCATGCTTCGATTTGGTATTATAGGCACGGGTTGGATAACCGAAAGCTACATAGACGGTGCACTCGACAGCGGACTTTGGCAGCTTACGGCTATTTATTCGCGCACAAAGGAACGCGGCATTGAATTCGGCAAAAAGTACGGTGTAGATACCGTATTCACCGATATGACGGAAATGGCACAGAGTGATGCAATTGACGCGGTATATATCGCAAGCCCGAATGCACTGCACATGCAGCACGCAAGGGTCTTTCTCGAAAACGGCAAGCACGTCATATGCGAAAAGCCGCTTTCGGCACACTCCGAAACGGTTTTGGAGCTCCAGAAGCTCGCGGATGAGCGCGGTCTCGTTTTTATGGAGGCCATAATGTTCATGCATCTTCCGCAGAGAAAGCTGCTTGAAAAGGCAATCGAGAAGGTTGGCGGCGCAAATATGGTAAAACTCGATTTCTGTCAGCGCTCTTCAAAGCTCGATGCATACCTTGCCGGACAGCTTCCGAATATCTTCAATCCGGCACTTGAAACCGGTGCGCTCATGGATCTGGGTGTGTACTGCATCTACCCTGCACTGTACCTGTTCGGACAGCCCGAGCACATGACAGCCGCAGCGCATATGCTTGATTCCGGTGCCGACAGCAGTGGCTCGGTCGCTATGGTTTATCCCGACACAATGGTGAACATTGCGTATTCTAAAATCGGTCAGGCCGCCGCAAATACGGATTTCCAGGGCAATCTCGGCACGGTATCGGTAGAGTCGATATCAAAGCTTGCCAATATTGAGATAATCTATCGTGACGGTACACGTGAAGCTGTGTGCGGCGAAGAGCCTAAATATAAGCTCATGGGCTATGAGGCAAAGGATTTTTACCGCTATATCACAGAGCCCGAAGCCTCTGCCGAGGAGTATGCGCTGTGCAAAAAGCTTGCATATGATGTCTCAAGATGCATGGAAGAGCTGAGAGGTATGGCCGGAATACATTTCCCGAGCTACGCAGAATAAAATTGATCTCTGGGTGCCACTTGGTACTCAGAGATTTTTTGAGCTGATTTTTAATAATTGACAAAAAGACCGCTGACACTGTGCGCACATGGCACAGGCCAACGGTCTGATTTTTATATTGGATATTGGCAAGTCAACAGTGTCATCCGCTCCGTCGGATCACTCTTCAAGGAGCTTCTCCGCTGCTGCAAGCTTTATCGAGGTGCAGAAGACCTCCATTGCCTGCTCAAGCTCATCGAGCGGTGGGAAGGACGGAGCAAGTCTTATGTTGCTGTCCAGCGGATCCTTTCCATACGGATAAGTTGCGCCCGCATCTGTCAGCACGACACCTGCCTCCTTACAGAGCTGAACTACTCGCTTTGCACAGCCCGGCATAACATCCACGCTGATAAAGTAGCCTCCGTTCGGCTCATTCCATTTAGCAATATCGAGCTCACCTATATTCTTCTTCAGCATCTCCTGACACAGCTTGAATTTCGGCTCAAGTATTGCGCGATGACCCTTCATCAGCTCTCTGACACCGTTGCTGTCACGCAGGAACAGCACATGGCGAAGCTGATTCATCTTATCCGGGCCGATCGTCTGCGTCATGAAGTGCTTCTTGAGGTCTACGATATTGCGGTCACTCGTTGCAACACATGCGACACCTGCACCAGGGAAGGATATCTTCGATGTGGAGCCAAAAATCATCAGCATATCCTCCGTACCGTTTGCAAGACAGATATCGTAGATATCGAGCAGATGATCCGGATTATCCGAAAGATCATGCACACAGTAAGCATTGTCCCACATAATCTTAAAATCCTTTGCAGCTGGCTTCAAAGCTGCAAAGCGACGTACGGTTTCGTCTGAATATGTGATTCCAGTGGGGTTGGAATACTTCGGAACACACCAGATGCCCTTTATCGATTCATCCTCGGCGACAAGCTTCTCGACCATATCCATATCCGGACCCGTCTCCGACATCGGGATATTGATCATTTCAAAGCCGAAATATTCGGTTATTCCGAAATGTCTGTCATAGCCGGGAACAGGACACAGGAATTTCGGATTTTCAACCTTACACCACGGCTTGCATCCGTTATAGCCATGTGTATAGCCCCTGGAGATAACGTCAAACATGATGAGAAGACTGGAGTTATTGCCCAGAATGATCTGCTGAGGCGGAACACCGATAAGATCGGCAAAAATATTCTTCATCTCGGGAAGTCCGTCCCAAATGCCGTAGTTACGTACGTCATCGCCCTTGGAGTTTGCAAATTCATATCTGGCCTTGAGTGCCTCCAAAACACCGAGAGCCAGATCCAACTGTGCGGCACTCGGCTTACCGCGTGCCATATTCAAAAGAAGATGTTTACTCTGATAACCTTCGTACTGCTGTCTCAACTGTAGAGCAATGTCACTTAGCTCTTCCTTTGTACGCTCTGCATAAGTCATATCAAAAACCTCACTACACAAACAAATTTGAATCACATTTCAAAAGTTCAATGCAAGATTCAGTCTTAAACTTCTAATATTGTACTACATCGGAGTCAAAAATGCAAGTTCTTTTTATCAATCCTGCATTTTTAGTAATTCAGCACAAATAACTCAATATTCCCCATAGATTCTTATTCAGTTGAGAGGTCTTTTATTAACAGTTAATAATCGAAAATCTTTTACAGGGATGTCCCTTGATAAAATACACTCAACATCAACTCATATAACTTCACTGTTATCATCATTATCGGAGCTTACTTCTACGAAAACATATTCAGTCTTAAAAATTAGCTTTCCTTATAGATCTATTGACTTCACCCGATAAAGGTATATAATGGAACTACTGTTTTGAAATGGCAGTTTTAAAATGAAAACTTCGCAAACACTAAGCAGGAATAGCTCTGAGCGCTACTGTATCAAAATATTTTCAGATTGAGGAACAGATGAGATGAAGAACAACACTTTGGTTTTATACATACACGGCAAAGGCGGCACGGCTGAGGAAGCCGAGCATTATAAGTCCCTTTTCCCCAATTGCGATGTAGTGGGACTTGACTACAGTGCCGAAACACCGTGGGAAGCAAAAACGGAATTTCCGATCGCCTTTGAAACACTTACTTCAGAATACAGCCGTATGATTTTGATTGCCAACAGCATCGGCGCATATTTCTCCATGTGCGCTTTGCCGCAGGAGAAAATAGAAAAAGCGTATTTCATTTCC
>CAZHDW010000036.1:0-6811 GCA_964531265.1 uncultured Ruminococcus sp. | reverse complement strand
TTTAAGTCCCTTGTGTCTGCCTATTCCACCATAGCGGCATATATTTCAGAATACTGAATTATAATAACACAATGCAGGTGTAAAATCAAGTATTACAAATCCTAAAAACATCGAATAATTTTTCGGATTTTCATTTACAAACACCGTTCAAATATTGTATACTATTAGTAATGGCCGGGATATCTATATTTACCCGGATAATTATCAATTCAAAGGAGTTCGTATTATGTACTATCTTGGTGTAGACGTAGGCGGCACAAATATAGCCGTCGGTATTGTTGATGAAAGCAATCAGATCATTGCTAAGGCTTCCATCAAAACTCCGGTTCCCTGTTCCGAGGAAGTTTTCTGCGACACAATCCTCGATGCTTGCAAGGAAGCTCTGGAAAAGGCTAACCTTACTTTTGACGATGTTCCGTGGATCGGCATCGGCTGCCCGGGCACAGTTAACCGTGCAACAGGTATCATCGAATTTGCCAACAACCTGTATTTCAAGAATTTCAAGCTTCGCGACATGGTTTCCGAGCGCGCAGGCGGCAAGCTTGTTGTAATCGAGAACGACGCTAACGCAGCTGCATACGGTGAGTATCAGGCAGGCGCACTTAAGGGTGCAAAGCATGCTCTGGCTATCACACTCGGCACAGGTGTCGGCGGCGGCATCATCATCGACGGTAAGGTGTACTCCGGCAGCAACTATGCAGGCGGCGAGCTCGGTCATACAGTCATCGTTGTTGACGGTCGTCAGTGCACATGCGGCAGAAAGGGCTGCTGGGAGACCTATGCTTCCGCTACAGGCCTTATCAACACAACAAAGAAGTATATGGAGCAGGCTCCGAAGGAGTCCCCGATCTGGCAGATCGTTGATGGCGACATCAACAAGGTAAACGGCAGAACTGCATTTGACGCTATGCGTGCAGGTGACCTGAACGGTAAGGCTGCTGTTGATGAGTACATCAAGTACCTCTCCATCGGTCTCGCAGATATGATCAATATCTTCCAGCCGGCAGTTCTCTGCATCGGCGGCGGTATCTGCAACGAGGGCGAAACCCTTCTCGGCCCGGTAAGAGAGCATGTTCTGGCCGATACATATGGCTTCAACCCCGAAAACAGAACAAAGATCTGCAAGGCTGCTCTGGGCAACGATGCCGGCATCATCGGCGCTGCTCTCCTCGGCAAGCAGGAGGATTGATCTGTTATGGCATTGACTACCTCTTCTTTTGGTATCTGCCCGAACGGTCATGACGTTCCGATATACACTCTGAAGAATGCTTCCGGCATGGAGGTCTCCGTTATTCCTTACGGCTGCCGTATAATCAAGCTAATCGTTCCGGATCGCAATGGCAAGCTTGGCGACCTTATACTCGGCCATGCTACACCGGACGAATACTCCGGAAATGATTATCATGGTTCCTTCGTCGGCAGATATGCAAACCGCATCGGCGGCGCATGCATGACGATAGACGGTGTTGATTATAAGCTGGACAAGAACGACGGAGAAAACACTCTTCATGGCGGTACACACGGCTTCCACCAGATTCCCTTCTCCGTAAAGGAAACAGTTGACGGTGATGAACCGTCCGTAACCTTTACGCATACAAGTCCGGACGGCGACGAGAACTATCCCGGTACACTTCAGATAGAGGTTCAGTATACGCTCACCTCTGACAATGCATTGGAGATAACATATCGTGGCGAAACTGATAAGAAAACCGTATTCAACCCGACAAACCATGCATTCTTCAACCTCAGCGGCGACTGGTCCAAGACCATGCTCTCCACTCAGCTCAAGATAAATGCATCCTATTTCACAGCGGTAACGGATAATCTTATTCCGACAGGCGAGCTTGTACCCGTCAAGGGAACTCCGCTTGATTTTACTATTGCAAAGGAAATCGGCAAGGATATCTTCGCAGACGATCATCTGATACAGCTCTGCGGCGGTTTTGACCATAACTTCTGTGCTGACGGCGAGGGTCTCCGCACTATAGCGGAAGCTTATGAGCCCGAAAGCGGACGTGTTATGGAGGTTATCACAGACATGCCCGGTGTGCAGCTGTATACCACAAACCGTATCAGCGGCTCCAACAATAAGGATGGCTCCCCCATGATTCCTCACAGTGCTTTCTGCCTTGAGACACAGTTCTATCCCGATTCTGTGCATCATGAGAATTTCCCGTTCAAGTATGTTGAGCCCGGTAAACCGTTTGCTTCAAAGACTATCTACAAGTTTTCCGTAAGATAAACACATCAGTGGGCTGTTCTTTTTACAGCCCACTTTTTGTTCCTATAAGCTTTCCCGGAAAGGAGCATACAATGAAGCTTGAAAAATCCTGCGGTGCCGTTATTGCGCGTCACACTGAAAACGGTGCCGAAATACTCCTTATTCGCCACGTTAATGGCGGCCATTGGGGATTTCCCAAGGGTCATGTCGAGAATGATGAGACCGAGGCGGAAACTGCTTTAAGAGAGATTCGTGAAGAGACGGGTCTTTCTGTAAAGCTTGACACGGGCTTCCGCACAAGCGTACGCTTTTCGCCAAAGCCGGGCGTTATGAAGGATGTCATATACTTTGCGGCCGAATATGACAGCGGCAGCGAGCATAAGCAGCTTGAAGAGGTTGCAGATATGCGCTGGGTGTCGCTTTCCGACGCAAACAATGTGCTTACCTATGATAATGACAGGAATGTCGTGGCTCAGTATATGGCTTACATGGCCGAAAAATAATAAAAAGCTTCTCCTCAATATGGTTGTAGCCATATGAAGGAGAAGCTTTTACTTTAATCAGAATCTGCTTCAAGCCTCAAGCTGCATCAAAAGTGATCGGCTTTGAGTTCCAATTGCAAATCTATCATATATGGTGAATTTTCCGCCATGTTTGTTTTGGAGTCAGCAAAACCGCCCGAACGGATCCGGGCGGTTTGATTACTGTGGAATATTTACCGTGAATCAGCAAAATCAAGCGATGATCTCGCCGTCAACAGTGCCTGCCAGAGCTGCTGCATTGGACTCGTCTGTGTCAATGTGCATAGCTGCTGCATACTTCGGGCTTACACGAACGATAACATCACCGAAAATAGTGGAGCGCTCGCCTTCCTTGCCAACCTTAACGGAAACGATCTGCTTGTCAACAACACCTGCTGCTGCTGCCTCTTCAACGTTGAAGTGGATGTGGCGCTTGGCAGCGATAACACCCTTTTCAAGTGTTACTTCGCCAGCCGGGCCCTTAAGTGTACATCCCGGTGTACCCTCAAGATCGCCGGACTCGCGGATCGGAGCTGCAATGCCGAGCTTACGTGCATCTGTAAGAGCAACCTCTACCTGTGTCTCGGGACGAGTCGGGCCGAGGATGGACATAACCAGGGAGCCCTTCGGGCCGATAACCTCAACCTTTTCGTTTGTAGCATACTGACCGGGCTGTGAAAGATCCTTCTTGTTGGAAAGAACCGCGTTCTCACCGAAGAGAACCTTAAGGTCTGCATCGGAAACATGGAGATGACGTGCAGATGTCTCAACCATTACTTTCATTTAGATTCACCAATCCTTTGTTTTTATTGGAGCGGACATACGCCGCCCGATATTTCCGTGTGCAAAAGCCATGTGCGCACAGAATTACCATTATTAACTATTATTTTACTACTTATCACGCAAAAATACAATAAGAAATAACTATGTTTTTACTTTGTTTTGTGATATACTGTTCTAAGCAAAAAGCTTTAAAAGAGAAAGCAGGTTTAGTATGTACGATAACTTTGAAGAGCTTCGGGAAAATTGCCTTAATTGCCGCAAATGCGGACTTTGCGAAACACGCACAAACGTTGTTGTGGGAGTGGGCAATCCAAGGTCAAGAATACTGTTTATAGGCGAAGGCCCGGGAGAGAACGAGGATCTGCAGGGCGAGCCGTTTGTCGGCAGGGGCGGTCAGCTTCTTGATAAGATGCTGGCGGCGGTTGACCTTGACAGAAAAACCAATATCTATATTGCAAATATCGTTAAATGTCGCCCACCGAAAAACCGCGATCCTCTGCCGGAGGAGCAGGAGGCATGCATTGAGTGGCTACGAAATCAGGTTGCGCTGATACGTCCGAAAATCATTGTTTGTCTTGGACGAATAGCGGCAATGAAGCTGATAAAGCCCGATATGAAGATAACGAAGGAGCATGGTCATTTCTTTGAGAAGAACGGAGTTCTCATGATGGCCACTCTTCATCCGGCTGCACTGCTGAGAAATCCGAATCAGAAGCCCGCCGCATTCGAGGATTTTCTCAAGCTGCGTGACAAGATCGACGAGCTGAAGCTGGATGTATCAAAGCAGTATGATTGATAATCAATAATAACATATGAAAAGCGTTCGATAGTGGAAATCCCACATAACGAACGCTTTTTATATAAATTACAGGAGCTTTGCGCGAAGCTCTTCGCCCGTTTCCGGATGCAGATATGCCGGAGCGATATCGAATATCGTCTTGCAGCCTGTCTGACCCTCAGCGCTCATGCGGTATACCGCACGTGCTATGGCGGTGAGCACGCTTGATGTGAATTCCGGGTTGGAGTCCAGCTTTAGCTTATACTCAATAACATGATGATTCTCGTTATTCAAGCCGGTAGTACCGGTACGGAAAACTATTCCGCCATGGGGAATTCCGGAATGCTCGCGGTCAAGCTCCTCCTGCGAAATGAAATGCACCGTGGTGTCGTAATCCGCAAAGTAATTCGGCATTGTCACGATGGCCTTTTCTATCTCGGCGAGGTCAGCACCGTCCTCGGCCACGACAAAGCATTCTCTTGTATGCTTCTGTCTTGTGGTAAGCTCGGGGTTGTCTCCGCGACGAACACTCTCAAGGGCTTCATCAACCGGTATAGTATACTGTCTGGCATCCAAAACTCCGGGAATGCGACGTATGGCGTCGGAATGACCCTGAGAAACACCCTTGCCCCAGAAAGTGTAGTCGTTACCATTTGGAAGAATAGCCTGTCCATACAGACGATTGAGGGAGAACAGACCCGGATCCCAGCCTGCCGAGATAACAGCAAGCCTTCCGCTTTCCTTTGCAGATGCGTCAACTGCTGCAAAATGCTGGGGAATCTTCGCATGTGTGTCGAAGCTGTCAACAACATTGAAATACTTCGCCATTTCCACAGTCTGCTTCGGAAGATCATTAGCGCTTCCGCCGCAAAGTATCATAACATCTATTTTATCCGTCATCTTGAGTGCATCCTCCATGGAATACACCTTAGCGCCGGTTCTGGTTTTCAGTGAAGCCGGGTCTCGTCTTGTAAAAACTCCGACAAGCTCCATATCCTTGGATGATGCCAGTGCGCTCTCGACGCCACGTCCAAGATTACCGTAGCCGACAATTCCGATTCTGATCATTTTATCCCTACCTTTCTGCATGGTACAACCATACAATGATTTTTACGCAGTTATTATACACTAATTCATGCAAAAGCGCAATCCGATAGCTTAATTTCGTCGGAATTATGAAATCACATTCCACTCTCCCTGCAAAAATTCAGAAATCCGCAAAATTCATTATGCCATTGTGCGCAGCATATCAAGTGATACCGAGTATAACGTTTTCTCGCCGGCCTCATATCTGATGAGCTCATTCAGCATATATTCGGCCATTCGCCATACCTCATGCTCGGCACTTCCGGCTATATGAGTGGTTATGAAGCAGTTTTCACAGCTCCTCAAAGGATTTGCCACAGGCAGAGGTTCTTCCGTTGTCACGTCGAGCACAGCCGTGCAGTCGGGACGCTCGGTAAGAAACCTCGCAAGGTCTTCCTCCACCACCTGTGCACCGCGGCCTGTGTTTAAGAAGGTGCTGAATTTCGGCATTTTGCTGAAAAGCTCATAATTCAGCATTCCTCGGGTCTGCTCATTGTTTGCCAAATGATTTGAAACCACAACACAGCGCGAGAACAGCTCTTCGAGAGTGACCTTCTCAATACAGAGCTTTTCTGCTTTTTCATCGGAGAGGAATGGGTCGAATACAAGAACCTCCAGATCAAAGGCCTGAAGCCTCTCGGCCACCATGGAGCCGATCATTCCGGCACCGATAATTCCGACGCATGCGCGATAATTTCCCGTGTGTCCGTGAAAATGCTCACCGGCAGTTATGTTATCGCCGCGTTTATAAATGAGCTGATTCTGGAAAAAGCCCTTGTTTGCAAGGATTATCTGAGCCATTGTATATTCCGCTACCGGTACGGCATTTGCCGCCCAGGAGCTGAAAACCTGAACGTCGCAATTCAAGAAGGGTCTTGCAAAATACTGAACTGATCCTGCTGCGTAGAAGACGCATTTGAGATGGGGAAAATATTCGTTTATCTCATCCTCTGTAAAGCATGGCATTCCCCAGGTTGAGAAGATGTAATCAACATCAGCAAACTGTTCGGGCTGCTCCATGACATCCGATTTCGTATATGTACGGCTCACAACACCACAGCGAAGAAAGAGCATGTCCTTAATGTCCTGTGGAAAAACATAGTCGATCTGCTTTGAGTCACCAAGAAAAACACCTTTTCTCATATGTCATACCCCTTAATTATCAAAATAAGATATGTATAGTATATCTGCGATTTTTCTCGCTGTAAAGGGAAAATCCTTTGTAAAAAGGAAAATGTAAAAATATAAATTTAATTAAGAAAAGGCTTGCTTTTTTCGAAAACATGTTGTATAATTGATTTGTTATCCGGGTGTAGCGCAGTTTTGGTAGCGCGCTTGAATGGGGTTCAAGAGGCCGCTGGTTCGACTCCAGTCACTCGGACCAAGACCGAAAACCGAAAGGTTTTCGGTCTTTTTCTATGC
>CAZHDW010000035.1:0-7746 GCA_964531265.1 uncultured Ruminococcus sp. | reverse complement strand
AACAGGCGAGATACGCAGTGCAGACCGCGAACAGACCGGGCTACTGGCTGCCGGAGCAGGTGGACGATTCCACGAAATCGGGCATGGACGGCTATGCCGGAAACATCGGACAGGCTATCATGAATTTTAGGATGAGGATAACTGACAAATAACGCTGATTTGGCGAAAAAGTTTGAAAATAGCTTTACTTGCTTCGGATTTTGGATTTTACATTTCTACCGTATACTTTTAGTTGTGAAAACACAAACAGAAAAGAATTACGGAGGAAAAAATCATGAAGAAAACTATTGCTCTGCTTTTGGTACTGTGCCTGCTCATGGGAATGTTTGCAGGCTGCAGCACGGAGACAAAGCAGGCTGCACCGACACCTACACCCGAGGCCACTGCGACAGCAGCTCCGCATGAAACAGGCACAGATGAGCCTTCCGCACCGAAATATGTGTTCCTTTTCATCGGTGACGGCATGAGTTATCCGCAGATACAGTCGACAGCGGATTTCCTCGGTGCAAGAAACGACGAGGACTATTTTATGGCACAGCCGAGCATCGATGACAACGAGGGCGCAACTCTGGATGGCCCGGAATACCTGAATTTTATGAATTTCACGGGAGTCGGCTCGGCAGTTACCTATGATGCTAACTCCTTTGCACCGGATTCCGCATCCACTGCTACATCGATCTCAACAGGACGCAAGACCTATTCCGGAAGCATAAACGTAGACACAACCGGAGAAGAGAAGTTTGAGACAATCACCGAAAAGCTCCATGAGCAGCTCGGAATGAAGGTTGGCATCATCTCCACGGTAAACCTCAATCATGCTACACCGGCTGCCTTCTATGCACATCAGGTAAGCAGAAACAACTATTACGAGATCGGCGAGGAGCTTGTGGCCTCCGGCTTCGAGTACTTTGCAGGCGGCGGACTCAAGAAGCCGAACGGTAATGATAAGGACAACCCCCAGACCAATCTCTATGACCTTGCTGAAGAAGCGGGCTACACTGTGACCTTCACAAATGAGGAGGCAGAGGCTATCGGTGCCGGAGCTGAAAAGGTAATCCTCATCGATGAGTTCCTGGCAGATTCTGATGCAATGGCATATGAAATCGACCGCACAAAGGAAATGCTGTCACTTGCCGATTATGTCGAAAAGGGCATTGAGGTGCTTGACAACGATAACGGCTTCTTTATGATGTGCGAAGGCGGCAAGATCGACTGGGCATGTCACGCAAACGATGCCGCTTCCACCATCAATGATACACTGGCACTTGCCGATGCAGTACAGGTAGCAATCGACTTTGCAAAGGAACATCCGGATGAAACCCTCATCCTGGTAACGGGCGACCATGAAACCGGCGGTCTGACAATCGGCTTTGCCGGCACTGATTATGACACATACCTCACACTCCTTGAGAATCAGAAGATCTCCTTCCAGAAGTTTGATGATGAGTACACAGTAAACTATAAGGAGAACGGTGCGAGCTTTGAGGATGCGCTGGCTGACATTGAAGAGCTGTTCGGCCTGAAGACCCAGGGCGATGAGGGGGACAAGCTTGTGCTCACACCCTACGAGCTCTCTCAGCTCAAAACGGCGTTCGAAAAGAGCATCAATGGTACGGAGACCGGCGAAGACGCTCAGGCAGAGTATGTGATGTACGGTACATACGATCCGCTTTCAGTCACACTGACACATATTCTGAATAACAAATCCGGAGTATCCTTCACCTCTTACAGCCACACGGGACTTCCGGTAGCTGTTCTTGCAGAGGGTGTTAATGCAGAAGCCTTCAACGGCTACTACGACAACACGGAGATATTCTACAAGCTGGCAGAAATGCTAAATGTTCACTAAATAACAAAAAAGCACCCCTGTCCTGTGGGCAGGGGTGCTCCCGTTGGAGATAAATATGAGAGAAAAGCTTAAATACTACAGTCCGATCATTGCCTGCATATTATTGATTGCCGTTTTGCTGCTACTTCCTACCGGGTACGAGGGTGCCGTGCAGTATCGGGACGCTGAGCGCTGTATCGCCAGAGTGACCGAGGTGGATGACTCCGCAATCGTTGATACCGGTCTTGTGCGTTCCGGAGAGCAGCGCTGCAAGGTAAGTTTCCTGAACGGCTCACATAAGGGGGAGAGCGCAGCGGCGGTGAATCTGCTACAGGGCTCATTGGAGCAGGATAAGCTGTTTTCCGAAAACGACGTGGTACAGGTCGTTATAAGCGAGGGGAACGGTGAAATATTGTATGTTACCATGATAGACCATTTCAGAGTGCCGAGCGAGCTGCTGCTTGGATTGGCGTTTGCAGCGCTTTTGATAGCTTTTGCCGGGCGCACGGGAATCAGGGCGATACTTTCCTTTGTGCTGACGATTCTTACTATTTGGAAGCTGCTTGTGCCGCTCTACCTTAAGGGCTTTAATCCCATATGGGTCGGAATAGCCGTAATGCTTCTGCTGACTACGATAATCATTGCACTTGTATACGGCTTTGACAGCAGATGCGCCGCTGCGGTATGCGGCTCCTTTCTCGGCATTGCAGTGACCTGCATCCTCGGTATACTGTTCACGGATATGTTCAGAATACACGGGGCTGTCATGGCGTATTCCGAGAGCCTGCTGTATGCCGGCTTTCAGGATCTGAATCTGACGCAGATATTTATGGCGTCGATATTCATCGGTTCGTCGGGCGCGGTTATGGATCTGGCTGTGGATATTACATCCGCCGTGCATGAGGTAGTGCAGAAAAAGCCGGATATCACTCCTCGGGACGCGGTTAGATCGGGTCTGAATGTCGGCAGGGCGGCGATGGGCACTATGACCACAACGCTTTTGCTTGCGTATTCGGGCGGATACATAGCACTGCTGATGGTATTCATGGCACAGGGAACTCCGGTTGAGCATATTTTGAATTATAAATATGTCGCTGCGGAAATGATACACACGGTGATAGGATCGTTCGGTCTGGTGACAGTCGCACCGTTCACGGCGATGTGCGCCGGGCTTATGCTGACAAAAAAATAAACCGATATAAAACAAAAATGAGCATCGAGAGTTCGATGCTCATTCTCATTTACCGGTTATAATCAGATTGCTCTTGTAACCTTGCCGGAACGCAAGCAACGGGTGCAGGCGTATACACGCTTCGGTGTACCGTCAACAAGTGCCTTTACTCGTTTGATATTGGGTTTCCATGTTCTGTTTGTACGTCTGTGTGAATGGGAAACCTTGATGCCGAAGGATACGTCCTTTCCGCAGAATTCACATTTAGCCATCTGTCTGCACCTCCTTAAAGTGCTGATTCTCAAATTGCAACGTATGTATTGTAGCAGAAAACAAGATGAAATGCAAGAATTATTTTTTTGTTTTTGAAAAGGAATTGTTTTTTTTCGTTTTATGCTATATAATTTATCGTGTGGACGTGTCGGCTGCGGCGTTTTTGACACTGTTCGGTATGAAAAATGGGGATAGGACGAAAAAAGTTATACGGAAAGGAGAGGCCTTTTCTGACCGATAAAGGCCGAGGATCAAAGAATGCTTTTTAGTGCGATAATGACATTGCTCAGAGGAGGGCATGTTGACCTGATAGAAATAGTGGTTGAATTGATTGCCACACTCGTTGTGGTGATACTGGTTCTGCCGTTTCATGAATATGCTCATGGCTGGATGGCAAATAAGCTCGGTGATCCGACTGCAAAGCTCTGCGGTCGCCTGACCTTTAATCCGCTTGCCAGTGTTGACCCGATGGGTGCCGCTGCGCTGTTGTTGTTCGGCTTCGGCTGGGCTAAGCCCGTACCGGTGGACAGCAGGTATTTTAAGAATCAGCGCTCGGGCATGGCCTTTACTGCTCTTGCAGGGCCTGTAGCCAACCTGATAGCTTCGTATGTGGGCGCACTTTTGCTGTGTGTTATCCTGGCCTTTGCGCCGTACAGCACCTTTGTGTACTATATTTGCGTGTTTCTGAACTATTACGCATTTATCAATGCTGTTCTTGCGGTTTTCAATCTCGTTCCGATTCCGCCGCTGGACGGCTCAAAAATACTTGCAAGCCTTTTGAGCGAGCGGGCAAGATATACCTTTTATCGTTATCAGCATGTTTTGTCCACGGTGGGCATAGTTATTCTGGCCTCAAGTGCGCTTGACGGTCCGATATCGGCAATTGAGAACACAGTGTATAACGGAGTGTTTTTCATAGCCTCTCTGCCGTTTAAGCTTTTCGGTTTGCTCTGATATGGATAGACAGAACGCGCAGGGCGCGCTTTCATACAAGCTGGAAGCATTTGAGGGGCCGCTCGATCTTCTTCTGAGCCTGATATCCAAGAATAAGCTCAATATTTATGATATACAGATATCCGTGTTGCTTGAGCAGTATATGGAGCAGATTGAGAGGATGAGGGAGGCCGACCTCGATATTGCAAGTGAATTCCTCGAGATGGCCTCGCGCCTCGTGCACATAAAAAGCGTTTCGCTGTTGCCGAAGCACGAGGAAGAGGAGGAGCTCAAGAAGGAGCTGACAGGACAGCTTCTGGAGTATCAGCAATGCAGAAAAATGGCAGATGCCTTAAAGGATATGGTGAGCTTTGACCGTCTTGTAAGGGGGCAGTCTCCGATACCGATGGATCATTCCTACAAGAGAAAGCATACCCCGGCGGATATGCTTTCGGCATACATTTCTGCTCTCGGCAGGAAGCGGCGTAAGGAGCCGCCTGCAGAAGAGGTGCTCGGAAATGTCGTTGCAAGAAAGGTCGTGTCAGTTACCTCGCAGATAGTCTTCGTGCTGAGAAGACTGTGGAAAAGGCGCAGGATATCCTTTAGGGAATTGTTCAGCGAAAAGAAGAATCCCTCAGAACGCATAGCGGCATTTTTGGCCGTACTCGAGCTGATAAAGGGCAAGAGACTGCGTGTTGAGGGCGATGACGATAATTGTGAGATCAAGCTGATAAAGGGAGGTGAGTGATCTGAAGAACAATAGCTTACAGGGTGCTGTTGAGGCCATACTCTTTGCCTGCGGTGAGCCGATGGGCAGGGACAAGCTTGCACAGTCACTCGGAAAGAATGAGGATGAGATATCCGCTGTACTGGATTCGCTGGCGCAGAAATGGAACACGGCTGACAGTGGAATACACCTCATAAAGCTTGAAGACAGCTTTCAGTTTACAACAAACCCAAGATTTATAGAGCCCGTGCGCACGGCGCTTGACCTGCGCAGAAATGCACCGCTTTCACAGGCGGCGATGGAGGTGCTTGCGGTTATCGCATATAATCAGCCGGTGACAAAGGCTTTTGTGGAGCAGGTGCGCGGCGTGGATTGCTCGGGCGTAGTAGGAAGTCTTGTTCAAAAGGGACTCGTTGAGGAGCGCGGACGTCTGGAGCTTCCGGGCAGACCGCTGCTTTACGGAACGACCGAGGCCTTCCTGCGTATGCTTGATATCAGCTCGCTGTCGGAGCTTCCGCCGTTGCCGAAGGATGAGGAAGAAAGCGAAGCAGAGGCTGGTGCATCACGGTGAAATTTTTACTGCTGATACCCATTGTACTGCTGTTGCTGATATTTATCGCTCTCGTTATACCGCTGAGAGCCGATATAGGCTACAGCGAGGAGCTTGTGCTGACAGTGAAATATCTGTTCTTGAAATTTAAACTTTTCCCCTCGGAGAATGTGGATAACAAGGAGGAGAAGAGCGAAAAAAAGACCGACGGACAGAGTGTGGAGAAGAAAACGCCCGGGAAGCTTCAAAGTGCAATACGGGCAAAGGGCTTTCGAGGCTTTATTGAGCTTGTCTCCGAGCTTTTGAAGCTCAGCGGCACTACAGCTGTAAAGTTGCTGAAGAGGCTGCATATGTCGCGTTTTGACCTGTATGTTATGACAGGCGGTGAGGATGCGGCTGAGGCGGCTGTTTTGTACGGACGTACATGCGCGGTGATATATCCTGCGGCGGAGCTTCTGCTGAATGCCGTGAAATGCAGAAAAACCGGCGTTACGGTTGACCTCGACTATTCGGTTAAGGAGCCGTATGTGCGGCTTGAGAGCTCGGTGTATATCCTTCCGATATTCGCCGTTTACTATGGAATTAAATACCTTTTTAGAGCCATTCCGCTTTTGCAGCAGATGAACGGCTCAGTCGGAAACGGACAAAAGAAAGCAGAAAGCTTGAAAGGAAAGGGTTAGCTTTATGGAAAATACAAATGAAAATAAGGTAAATAAACTTCTCGGTGTATCAATGGATAAAATAAAGGAAATGGTTGATGTCAACACGGTGATAGGCGATCAGATCACTACACCAGACGGAACAACAATCATTCCCGTTTCCCGCGTCAGCTACGGCTTTGGCGCAGGCGGCTCGGATCTACCTTCAAAGAATGTTCAGGATAAGGGCATGTTTGCCGGCGGCAGCGGAGCGGGTATTACAGTTCAGCCAATAGCATTCTTGGTCGTTTCCAACGGAAACGTAAAAATGCTCCAGGTAGAGCCGTATGTTTCCTCCGTTGACAGAATAGTTGCGACCGTACCGGATGTGGTGGACAAGATATCTGGTCTGTTTAAGAAGAATGAAGAGGAAAATCTGCCGCCGCAGTACTGATATCACGCTGTGCCGCGTATATATGCTGCGGCAGGTGATGAAGCTTGAAGAAGACGGTGGCCGTGTTATTGGCTTTGACCACGGCGATATTGTTCGGCTCTACGGTTAACGCTGGGGAAGTGGAGATATCCGCACATGCGGCGATCCTGTACGACCCATTGACGGAAACGATTCTGTATGAGAGGCGCTCGGATGAGGCTATGCCTATGGCGAGCACGACAAAAATAATGACGGCACTGCTGGCATTTGAAAGCGGACGTGCGGAGGAGCCGGTCGAAATATCGCAGGAAATGGTGAATGTTGAGGGCTCCTCAATGGGGCTTATGCCGGGTGATGTCCTGACGCTTGGCAGTATTGCCGAGGGAATGCTGCTGGCTTCCGGAAATGACGGAGCGAACGCCGTCGCGTTGTTTCTCGGCGGCAGTACGGAGGGCTTTGCGCAGATGATGAATGTGCGCGCTGCGGAGATAGGTATGACGGATACCTGCTTTGTGACTGCCTCGGGGCTTGATGCCGAGGGGCACGCATCAACGGCGTATGACATGGCATTGCTGGCTACTGAAGCGATGCAATGCCAAGAGTTCAGGGACACTGTCGGCAGCTTTTCGGCCATGGTTCATTTTATTGAGCCGGAAAAGACAGTTCGATATGATAATCACAATCGCCTGCTGACGATGTATGACGGATGCTGCGGCATAAAGACCGGCTTTACCAAAAAGGCCGGAAGATGCCTTGTATCCGCAGCGAAAAGGGATGATGCAGAGCTTATCTGCGTGACCTTGAATGCACCGGACGACTGGAATGACCACATGAAGCTCTTCGAATACGGCTTTGAACGCTTTGAAAGCGGAACTCTAAGCTGTGAAAGGTATTCCGTACCCGTAGTGGGTGGCATGATGGATGAGGTGCTCTGCGGCTCAGATGCTGTGTCGGAGAGATATCTTCTTAAGAATGCTGAGGTAGCCGTCAGGGCAGAGCTTCCGAGATTTATCTATGCTCCGGTCGAAAAAGGCGAAAAAATCGGCAAGGTTATTTATTCCGTGAACGGCCGGGATATTGCCGAGGCAGAGCTGTATGCCGAGAACGATATAGGCATTGTCAAAAAAGAGCGAAGCAAGCTTTACGGGCTGCTCGGGAGCTTGTTCGGCGGAAAACAGAGGAAAATATTTAAT
>CAZHDW010000034.1:0-8412 GCA_964531265.1 uncultured Ruminococcus sp. | reverse complement strand
GAGCTGCTAAAAGCAGAACAGGCATGACCGAAATCATGCCTGTTCCACAAAATTCAGTTTTTACTGTCTTATGAGCACCGAGCTTTTATCAATATTTTCTTGATTTCGCAAAACCGTTTTTGACATAAAATATGTAAAAAACCGCATGAACACTGGATTTTCAGCATTCGTGCGGTTTTCCGTCATGTGATACCACGCCGGAATAGATATTTTGTGGCGCGGAATTTCAGTTGGAAACAGAAAAAACCTCAACACGCGAACTTGCGTGTCGAGGCTCTCGACTGGCTGGGCTGGCGGGATTCGAACCCACGGGATGACGGAGTCAAAGTCCGTTGCCTTACCGCTTGGCGACAGCCCAATATATATTTTCTCTAACTGTAAGAGTATATCATATTCCGTGCGGATAGTCAAACAATTTCAATTGACATTCGCATCCTTATTCGCTATACTATCCTTTGGTAATTTTACAGAAACGAGAGTGAATTCATGACTATCATCATCGGCCAGATTCTCGGCATAATCGCCGTTATACTGACATTTGTCTCTTATCAGGCAAAAACCGACAAGCAAATTCTCATTATCCTGTCCACCGCTACCGTATTTCTGGTGGTGCATTACTGTTTGATAGGCGCTACATCCGGTCTGGCGCTCAACATAGTATGCCTTTTGAGAAATTTCGCCTACTTCTTCAAGGACAAAAAGGTGCTTTCCAGCCCCGCTGTTCCGTACATATTCGCCGCTATCACCGTTATATACGGCATTATTACCTGGCAGGCATATTATTCGATATTCATCATAATCGGTCTTGCCGTGAACACTGTGGCACTTTCCCGTGATCCGCAGACACTCAGAAAGAGCATCCTGCTCACATCAACTCTTGTGCTCATCTACAATATATTCGTCTTCTCCATTGGCGGCATAATAAACGAGATCGTCGCTATTGTCTCCGCTGTCATCGGCCTTATTCGCTTTTACCGCGCCGATAAAGCAGCGCCTGCCAACAAATAAGCACATCAACCCAGCAGTCTTCCAAGCTTTCACTCGCGGAATGCTGCTTTTTTGCGCTGAATTTCAGAAATTTGATGCCCGATAACGCGGATTTTTCCACGTGCATATGCACTTAGAGCTTCGAAAAAAAAACATAAGACAGCAGAAAAAAGTATTGACACTCAAAAAATCCGGTGCTATAATTACTGCCATAAAAAAACACTATGAAATGGAAGAGTAAGCATTTCCTGCCTTTTTCAGAGAGATGTCGGTCGGTGCGAGACATTAAAGTGAATTGCCGAAAATCACCATGGAGTGGCTGCAATAAAATCATTGAGAGTAGTTGCAGACGGGTGCTCCCGTAACAGAGATAAGGTGTATCGGCGCCTGAGTGTATCCTTTTAGAGGATAAAAAAGAGTGGTACCGCGGAAGTTGTGATTGTGACTTTCGTCTCTTTGTTGGATTTGAAGCAGCAAAGAGGCGGAGGTCTTTTTTGTTGCTCGGATCAGCCTGTTTGTCAATAGGACACCTATAAAAATTCGTTTGTGCACAGCGACATTTTTGTAAAGCCTTATTAATAATCACTTTATTAAGAAGGAAGCGACTCATTATGAACACATTGCTGATTGTTCTTGTTGCGGCGGCACTGCTGGCGGCAGCCTACGTTCTGTATGGACGTTGGTTAGCCAACAAATGGGGTATTGACCCCAAAGCAAAAACTCCGGCCGCTACAAACGAAGATGGACAGGATTATGTACCCACAAGCGGTTGGAGCGTATTCAGCCACCAATTCTCGTCCATTGCAGGCGCAGGCCCGGTAACAGGCGCTATTCAGGCGGCTGTATTTGGCTGGGTGCCGGTACTGCTGTGGATACTTATCGGCGGCATTTTCTTTGGTGCCGTCACTGACTTCGGCGCACTTTACGCAAGTGTTAAGAACGAAGGAAAATCAATGGGCATGCTTATTGAGAAATACATAGGAAAATTCGGAAGAAAAATCTTTCTGGCCTTTTGCTGGCTGTTCACACTTCT
The DNA here is from genome assembly GCA_964531265.1 of uncultured Ruminococcus sp. Taxonomy (GTDB): domain Bacteria; phylum Bacillota; class Clostridia; order Oscillospirales; family Acutalibacteraceae; genus Hominenteromicrobium. The sequence continues at coordinate 6,392 of CAZHDW010000034.1, read as the reverse complement.
TGTAATCGCCGCATTTGCCGACATGGTAGCCGGAACCTTCAATGCATTTACCGTAGATGCCTCCGGTGCGGCTGTTCTATCCGATGCAGCGCGAACCAACGGCGCGGCAGGAACTATTTCGCTTTTATTCATCGGCTTTTCGGTTCTGCTCGGCTTCATCGTAAAAAGGTTCAAGCTGACCGGCTGGAAAAGCACCGCATTGGGCCTTGTTTTTACTGTTGCCGCATTGACAATCGGTATGCTGCTGCCCATCACGGCAGGAAAGGAAGCATGGGCATATATCACCTTTGCATATATCTTTTTTGCCGCTGTTGTGCCGATGTGGATGCTCAAGCAGCCGCGTGACATTATGACAACATATATGTTTGTGGGGATGATCGCAGGCGCTGTTCTGGGCCTTGTTGTGGCTCATCCGACGATGAACTTGCCCGCATTTACCGGCTTTACCAACGAAAGCCTCGGCAATCTTTTCCCGATCCTGTTCGTGACCGTTGCCTGCGGCGCGGTTTCCGGCTTTCACAGCCTGGTTTCTTCCGGAACATCTTCAAAAACCATCAGCAACGAAAAGGACATGCTAAAGGTCGGATACGGCGCCATGGTGCTGGAAAGCCTCCTCGCGGTAGTTGCTCTTTGCGTTGCAGGTGCAGCCGCGGCTACGGACGGCACACCTGCGGCAGGAACACCCTTCCAGATCTTCTCAAACGGTGTTGCCGGATTTTTGGAGATGTTCAATATCCCGGTATACGTAGCTCAGTGCTTTATGACCATGTGCGTATCCGCATTGGCACTCACCAGCCTTGACGCTGTGGCGCGTATCGGCAGAATGAGCTTCCAGGAGCTGTTCTCCGTGGACGATATGCAGAACGCCTCTCCGTGGAGAAAGCTCGCCTGCAATAAATATTTTGCTACCGTGTTGACCCTGGCTGCGGCATTCGTCCTCACCAAGGTGGGCTATTCAAATATCTGGCCGCTCTTCGGCTCTGCAAATCAGCTTCTGGCCGCTTTGGTTTTGGTTACACTTTGCATATTCATGAAGGTTACCGGCAGAAGCAACAAGATGCTTTTCCCACCGCTCATCATCATGTTGTGTGTAACGGGAACCGCACTGGTTCAGCGCATGTTCGCCCTCATCAAAGCGATCTCACTGGGCAGCGCCACCTTCTTTGTGGAGGGCTTGCAGCTCATCATCGCAGTATTGCTTATTATTCTCGGCGTAATAATCGTTGTGAACTCTCTGCGCTCGTATTTCAAGGCAACCAAAGCCTCTGACAGTAACATTCAGACATAACAAGCTTCAATCAATCACAAACGGCGCAAGGCTTTTCTCCGGAAGAGCCTTGCGCCGAAATCATCTTATAGTGACAAAACAGGAATCGTCATGGATAAAAAAACCGCATGAACACCGAAATCGGTATTCATGCGGTTTACTTGTGGGGTGAATGATGGGACTTGAACCCACGGTCTCCAGAGCCACAATCTGGCGCTTTAGCCAACTAAGCTACATCCACCATATGGCGCGCTGAAAGGGACTCGAACCCCTGACCTACTGCTTAGAAGGCAGTTGCTCTATCCAGCTGAGCTATCAGCGCATTTAGCATTTTCAGCACGATTTACAAAAAGCTGGAGCGGGTGATGGGAATCGAACCCACACGACCAGCTTGGAAGGCTGGGATTCTAGCCATTGAACTACACCCGCACATCATCGTACAGCGTTAGTAATTATAACACAACAAATCAAATTCGTCAACTGTTTTCTTCGAATTTTTTTGACCGTCCGCTTTGTTTTTTCTTTGTGCATTGACAACGAAAGCACTCTTGTGTTACGATAGACCCATAAGGGTGCTCTGAAAGTATGTGCGGCGCACCGCTGCGCATAATAGAGAATATTACCCATACAGAAAGGATCTGTTATCATGAAAAAATTCACTGCCGTACTGCTTGCGGCACTGATCTGCCTTACAGCTTTTGCAGGCTGCGCACAGACCGGCTCCGAGCCCTCCTCAGAAGCAGAAGCCCCCGAATCTTCCGCTTCAAGCATGGATGAGTCCTCTGAAGAATCTTCGGAAGAATCCTCCGAGCAGGAGCTTGAGGTTTCCGCCGAGCCCGCCACCTATAATGTTGCTTCCCTCAAGGGCCCCACAACAATGGGCATGGTAAAGCTCATGCAGGACGCAGAGGCCGGCGAGACCTTCAACACCTACAATGTTACAATGTACGGTGCAGCCGATGAAATAACCGCAGGCATTGCAAACGGCACTATCGACATTGCAAACGTACCGTGCAACCTTGCAGCAGTCCTCTACAAGAAGACAGAGGGTGCTATCTCCATCGCCGCTGTCAACACACTCGGTGTTCTCTACGTTGTTGAGACAGGCGAGACGATCCAGTCCTTTGAAGATCTCAGGGGTAAGACGATCTACTCCACCGGCAAGGGCACAACACCCGAGTTCGCACTGAACTACCTCCTCACCGAAAACGGCATCAACCCTGAAACAGATGTCACTATCGAGTACAAATCAGAGGCTACTGAGGTCGCCGCTGTTCTGGCTGAATCCGAGGATGCTATCGCAGTTCTTCCGCAGCCGTTTGTTACAACCGCTATGATGCAGAATGAAAAGCTCCGCATCGCTCTCAGCCTGACCGACGAATGGGACGCTCTCCAGGGCGAGAACGGCAGCACACTTGTAACAGGCGTCACCATCGTTCGCAATGAGGTTCTTGAGGAGAATCCGCAGGCATTCAACGAATTCCTCAAGGAATATGAAGCTTCCATCGCATATACCGAAAGCAATCCGGAGGACACGGCAGCTCTTATCGCAAGCTATGAGATCGTTCCGAAGGAGCCCGTTGCTCTTAAGGCACTGCCCTATTGCAACATTCATTTCTTAAAGGGCGCAGAGATGAAGGAGAAGGTCTCCGGCTATCTTGAGGTGCTCTACAATGCCGACCCGACTTCCGTAGGAGGCGCAATGCCGGATGATTCTTTCTACTACGCAGAATAAAAAAGTAAAAAGCAAAAAACATGAAGCCATAGCCACTATCTGTGCTGTGGCTTTTTGGCTTTTTGTGTGGCATATGGCAAGCGTTTTCGTGCACTCGGATATAATCCTCGTCTCGCCGATTCGTGTTGTAGAAACGCTGTTTTCCGTGATACGCGACCCCAATTTTCTCGGTACGGTCGGTTATTCCTCCGTGCGAATACTCGGCGGCTTTTTCGCTTCCACGGCTCTCGGAGTGCTTTTTGCATGGTTATCCTCCCGATTCTGGATAATCGAGACGCTTCTGCGTCCGATAACCGCCGTGATAAAGGCCACCCCGGTCGCGTCATTTATAATTCTTGTGCTGCTGTGGTTCTCAAGCCGAAACCTCTCCGTGATAATCTCCATGCTCATGGTCTTCCCCGTCGTGTATCTCAATACGCTTGAGGGTATAAAGAGCACGGATGAAAAGCTTTTGGAAATGGCCAGAGTTTTCCACATACCGCTATTAAAGAGACTGTTGTACATACACCTGCCTGCCGTAATGCCTTTCTTTACCTCGGCGTGCTCGGTCTCCCTCGGACTCTGCTGGAAAAGCGGCATCGCGGCCGAGGTCATCGGCATCCCGGACGGCTCAATAGGCGAGCTGCTGTACAGCGCAAAGATCTACCTGCAAACGGCAGAGCTCCTCGCGTGGACAGTCGTTATAGTTGTGATCAGCGTGGTATTTGAGAAGCTGTTCATGGCGGCCCTAAAGCTACTTATGAGTAAGCTCGGCATAGACGGAGGTGTTGTAAATGGCAGAGGTTAAGGGCATCACCGTAAAATATGGAAAAAGCGTTATATTGAGCGATTTTTCGGCGGATTTCAAGGATGGTGCAGTGACTCTTATATCCGGGCGCTCCGGCTGCGGAAAGACCACGCTGATATCCGTGATCCTCGGCCTTGTACGTCCTCTCAGCGGCTGTGTGAGCGGCTTTGGAGCGTGCAGTGCGCTGTTTCAGGAGGATCGTCTGCTGCCGTTTTTGACGGCTGTAAGGAATATTACCGAGGCCACCGGGTGCAACGAACAGGCGGCTCGTGAAGCCCTGCACAGGGTCGGCTTCGCCGATGAAGACCTTGATAAAAGGGCATCAACGCTTTCCGGCGGCATGGCACGGCGCACAGCAATAGTTCGCGCCATGCTTGCACAGGGCGACACGGTGATCTTTGACGAGCCCTTCAAGGGGCTTGATGACATCACAAGGGTCACGGTTCTTGAGTTTGTAAAGGATACTCTTAACGGTCGCACGATGATAGTTGTCACGCATGATCCACGGGATATCGAAGAGCTTGCTCCCGACAAAATAATAAACATGTAAAAAGGCGCGGTGTTCCCGTTTGAGAACGCCGCGCCCTTCATTTTATTCGTTATTCTGCATGCTCTGCGAATCTTTCCTCGCCCCACCAATCTGGCACAAGCTCCTTCAGCTTAACGGTCTTTTCCGTCTCAAGGTCAAGCAGAATCTCGATCTCTCCGCTGTCCTTGTCAAGCTGCATCATGTATTCACGGCACGCTCCGCAGGGCGAGCCTATCTTGCCGTTCGGCATTATCGCCACTACCTTGTCAATTTGGCTTTCACCATTGGTTATCATATTCGCAATAGCGTTTCTTTCGGCGCACATACCAAGGGATGAGCATGTATCTATGCAGACACCCACATAAATATTGCCCTTTTGGGTCAGTATTGCGGCTGCCACTCCGCCGGCATCGATGAACGGCGATATCGTTCTGCCATTCTGAACCTTAAGTGCCGCCTCATAAAGCTTTTTCCACATATAAATTGCCTCCTTTTCTTTTTGCCGTAAGTATAGCACCTGTGAAAACAGAAGTCAATTGGTTTTACTGGCAAGGAATATGCTCATCCGATGACCCTGTAGCGCAGTCGAAAATATGAATCCTCCAGCACAGTACACTCTATCAGCTTCAATGTGCCAAGCTGTGACAGCTCGGCACAGGATATCAGTGAGCAGCAGCAAAAATACCGCACGCCATGCTCTGTCAGATGTCGATTATCTATTATAACTATAACGAACGAAACCGGCGTTTTTTCCGGCATTTCCTTAATATTTACACCCATTTTTGCCTGAACTCTGCCGGAATTCAACGATCACAGATCGGTCGTCTGCTCTATTTCGTAATACTGATGAAGCCCCTCCCTGACTCCGTCGAGTGTCGGAAGATCACTGTCCATATCCAGGCTATCAACGGCACCGGTGCTGATTTTGCCGTCCACGGACATGAGCATGTAGAGAGTCGTGATGGGTCTGTCCATAGCTTGCCTCCTAAACGATTTATCGCTCAACATTTCGCCAAAACTTTGTTGAAAACTTTTTCGCTGCAACTATTTCTTAACAACCGGTATCCATATCTCACTGCGATAATCCGAACTGCCCATATTGCTGTCGAAATAAACCTCGATATCCATTTCAAAGGTCGGTTTATAGCCGGATGTCGAAAAGAAATCCGAGAAAATCTCACGCCACAGCGCCCTTATCGCCTCCGGCACGGGGCCTCGACACTCAAAAACAACCCATGTGCGTGCAGGAACGGTGCTTCTGCGAAAGCCGCTTGGCACGTACGCATCCGCAGCACAGGGAGCAGCAATCGAGTATTCAAAGGTATCGTCGTTCCCGGCCGAGTCCCCGTAGCAAATACCGAAAATCCGCGACTTATCGGCGGCCAGTTCTCTGATTTTTTCAACAGTGCCGTCCGTTTGGCAGCTATCCCAGAATTTCGGGATCGTCCTCAGATTTTCATCTCCGACCGCGCTGTGCAGCTCCACCCTCTCGATCACATCGAAGGCAGGCTCGTCCACAATCCTGTAATTTATCGTATCACCGCCGGTAAGAACAACCTTTACGGAGATTCTCGCCTGTTGATCGCTCTAAGGATAAATACTCCCATCACCAAAACAGGAAACAATTGCTGGAAGACACATACTAATCCTCTCCTTTTGAATAATAGGTTATCTTCATTGCAGCAACATAGATGCTAAAAGTCAACTGATTGAACTCACGATTACGAATGTTGAGCTAACACTGCACGCGCCGATCTGACGCCTGTAAGAAACTCCAATCAAAAAAGCAGAATATGGCAAAACAAAATATCAACAAAGCAAAGACTCAGACAAATGTGCACAGCCATATACAGGCACATTATCAAATACATACCCTATGAACTAAAAGGCAACCAACGACGCACATTGCGGAAATCAATAAAGCAAGTCAATAAACCGAATCCATTTTGAAAAGTGCAAAACTTCCGCATAACAGAAAAATACCGCACTCTTTTGAGTGCGGTATATGTTAAAGGGTTTATATACCCTGAAAACTGAACAAAGCAAAACCAGAAGTAATGGAGAAGAAAGCGCA
>CAZHDW010000033.1:0-9496 GCA_964531265.1 uncultured Ruminococcus sp. | reverse complement strand
CTGCGTCGTTTTCAATCTCATCACGCTCCATCTCCAACGTTTCTATTGGATTAATCTATCACATCAAACCTGTCCTAAACACAGATTTATGCAACCAAATTATGAAAGAAAATCAAAAAGTCCCGCACGACAAAAAAGGGACTAAACCAACAAAAAATTGCCTGAATTTCAGCAACATCGCCATTTGCGTTGTAACATATTCCATAAAGCTTCTTTACAATTTGTTAATTATACACATCGTTAAATTTATTTCAAGAACAAATCACGCGTAATCCATTGACAAATCGTGCAAAGCGTGTACAATATACTTAAAAGATGCAAATAAACAACTAAAAAGAGGTGGCAAAATGATAAAAAGTGACCAATACGGCTCTTCCGAGAGTCATTCCGAGCTTCCGCTGCCGTTTGGTAATTTTGACATATTCTTCCTTGAGCCTGTTTGGGAAAGCCCCGATGAGGAAGCCGTCGGAAGATTCCAGAGCTACAATGACCTGCCCTCAATGCGCACCAAAAAGAATAATGATATACGTCACGACCTGTTTTTATGCCTTCGCGGACGTGGCAGACTGGAGCTGGACGGCACGATTCACGCCATAGAGCGCGGCTCTGTGTGGTTCACTACGCCGACTTCACAGATGTTCTGGCACGAATATAACAAGCATGAAACGATGATACTGCGTGTCCCCTTTACATTATTGAGAACGCGCCGCTCTTCCAATGTAATACAGCAGGACGCTCTGTTCATCGATTTTTTGCAGAGAATAGCCGAAAGCACGGACTCAACCGCTTTGACCGGCTATGACCAGACACTTTGCGAATACAGCGATTTCTTGAAGCGCCGCATAACCGTTACCAGCCGATACGGCTTTAACAGCCTGCTGCTGTCCCTGCTTATGGACAGCCTTCAGGCACTTAAAAGTACAAGCAGACCTGTGACGGATGCACAGTTTATCGTCTCGCATGTAAAGGCAAACATCTTTCAGAAGATAAGCGTAGGCGACCTCGCAAGGCTGCTCTCGGTTTCCGAGCGCTCCCTTTTCTATATATTTACAAAGAATTTCAATTCCACACCAAACGATTACATAAACAGGCTGAAAATGGAAACTGCCGCCGAGTATCTTGCAAAGGGACTCACCGTGCGTGAGGTAAGTGAGCTTTTCAAGTTCTCGGAAAGCACATCCTTCTGCCGCATGTTCAAGAAATACCACGGTGTAACTCCGACTGAATACAGAAAATCGGTTCTTACGCAAAACAAAACCGAAGATAAGCAGTAAACACGGCTCCCGGCTGAATACCGGGAGCCGTGTTTACTTATTGTCGAATCAGATCGTCTTATTGTCGCGTTCTGGAACTATCATCTCAAGGAAGTTATCAAGCGTCATAGCGCCCATATCTCCGCCCTTGAACTTACGCACAGCAACAGTGTTGTTCTCTACATCTCTGTCGCCGCATACGAGCATGTACGGAGTCTTCTGCATCTGAGCTTCACGAATCTTATAGCCGATCTTCTCGCTGCGGCGATCTATCTCGCAACGGAACCCTTTAGCCTCAAGCTTCTTCTGAATCTCTTCAAGATACGGAATGTGGCGGTCTGCAATGGGCAGGAGCTTTATCTGCACGGGAGCGAGCCACAGCGGGAATGCACCTGCGAAATGCTCTGTGATAACGCCGATGAAGCGCTCAATGGAGCCGAGAACAACGCGGTGGATCATTACCGGGCGGTGCTTCTGGCCGTCCTCACCGGTGTATTCAAGCTCAAAGCGCTCAGGAAGCTGCATATCGAGCTGTATTGTGCCGCACTGCCATGTTCTTCCGAGAGAGTCTGCAAGGTGGAAGTCGAGCTTCGGGCCGTAAAATGCGCCGTCACCCTCATTGATGACATAATCCTTGCCCATTTCCTCAACTGCCTGCTTAAGCGTCTCTGTAGCGAAGTCCCAATCCTTCTCGTCGCCCATGTGATCCTCGGGCATTGTGGAAACCTCTATCTGATAGGAAAGGCCGAATACAGAGTAGACCTCATCAAACAGACGAACTACATTCTTTATCTCATCCTTCATCTGATCCCATGTCATGAAGATATGGGCATCGTCCTGAGTGAAGCAGCGTACGCGGAACAGGCCGTGCAATGTGCCGGAAAGCTCATGACGATGTACCAGTCCCAGCTCACCCACACGCAACGGAAGATCGCGGTAGGAATGCGGCTCAGATGCATATACAAGCATTCCGCCCGGGCAGTTCATCGGCTTGATAGCGAAATCGGTATCATCGATTACAGTTGTATACATATTATTCTTATAGTGTCCCCAATGACCGGAGCGCTCCCAGAGAGCACGGTTCATCATCATCGGAGTGGAAATCTCCACGTAGCCGTAGCGCTTGTGTATCTCACGCCAGTAATCTATAAGAGTATTACGCAGAACCATACCCTTCGGCAGGAAGAACGGGAAGCCGGGAGCCTCATCACGCAGCATGAACAGACCGAGATCACGGCCGAGCTTGCGGTGGTCACGCTTCTTAGCCTCCTCAAGCATGGTGAGGTGCTCATCGAGTGCAGCCTGCTTCGGGAAAGCAATGCCGTAGACACGCTGAAGCATCTTGTTGTTTGCATCTCCGCGCCAGTAAGCACCGGTAATAGCTGTCAGCTTTACAGCCTTAACAAAGCCGGTACGCATCAGATGCGGGCCTGCGCAGAGGTCTGTGAAATCACCCTGCTTATAGAAGGATATCTTTTCGCCCTCGCCGGCATGCTCCTGAACGAGCTCCTGCTTGTACGGCTGACCCTCCATAAGCTTCATAGCCTCATCAGCGGGAAGCTCAAAGCGCTCAAGCTCGATATCCTCTTTGATTATCTTCTTGATCTCAGCCTCGATCTTCTCGAGATCGTCAGCAGAGATAGGTGCTTCAAAATCAAAATCATAATAGAAGCCGTTATCGACTGCCGGGCCGATGGCAAACTTGGTGCCCGGGAACAGACGGCATACTGCCTGAGCCATGATGTGGGAGGCTGTGTGCCAGTATGCACGCTTGCCGTCCTTATCATCAAATGTCAGTATCTCCACATCGCAGTCCTCTGTGAGCTGTGTGCGCAGATCGCATACATCTCCGTTGACCTTTGCGGCACATGCGGACTTGTAAAGTCCCATGCCGATGCTCTTTGCAATTTCAGCTACCGAAATACCCGCTTCAAATTCCTTTTCGGTGCCCTTAAGATTGACCTTAATCATTCTTTCGCTTCCTTTCTTAAATAAAAAGACCCCGGGATCCCATAACGAGATCTCGGGGCGACAATGCGCGATTCCACCCGAATTCCCGGACAAACTGTCCGGCTCATTCGCAGCCTTAACGCGGCAAAACGTCCGCCTTAACGGTAAAACCGGTTCAGCGGCAGCTCCAAGGCGGTCTCCGATGCTTTCATACACAGTGCTCACAGCCTACGGCAACTGCTCTCTGACAGAATGAAGTACGCAGCGGAATTCCTCTTCAACGCCATTTTCAACAGCTTCATACTATCACCTGCAGCCGCAAAAGTCAACACTTGAAAAAAATTTTTTCTGTCGAAATTTCATCGATATCGCAGAGTTCTTGCGAAAAAGAGCCAAAATTATTAAGTTTCTACAAAGAAGCGCCCTTTTGCACCTTAAATTTTCGGTTGACATATGGAAAGAAAAGCGATAGAATTGTAGACGGAATCTTTTGCGCTTTTCTGTGCATATGATTTCGAACTCAGGGCTTGACGCACCCTGACTGAACTAAATTGTAGAAATTCAATATTGAAAACCCCAGCAAAGGAGGTGCCCAATGCCACAAGTTCCCATTTGGCTTTGTGTTCTGATCGCCGTTCTGGCCTCAGCCATATGCGCAGTGATCGCTTTCCTTGCGGGTGTCGATCATCGCAAAAAGGAAGCTGAAGCTGCTATAGGCTCAGCGGAACAGGAAGCCAAGCGTATCGTAAGCGATGCTATTAAGACTGCTGAAGCAAAGAAGAAGGAAGCCGTTCTTGAGGGTAAGGACGAGATTCATCGTATGCGCAACGAGTCCGAACGTGAGCTTAACGACCGCAGAAAAGAAATTCAGCGCCAGGAGCGCCGGCTCTCTCAGAAGGAGGAGTCTCTCGATAAGAAGATCGAGAATCTCGAAAACAAAGAGAACGCCGTCGATAACAAGATGCGCAAAGCGGAGGAACGCCTGAAAGAGGCGGAAACCGTAAAGAAGAGCCAGATCGATATGCTGGAAAGGATATCTTCCTTTACAGTGGATCAGGCCAAGGATTATCTTCTCAAGCTTTTGGAGGACGACCTTGTCCATGAGAAAGCAATCAAGATCATGGAGTTTGAGCAGCAAACCAAGGAAGAATCCGACAAATTGGCACGCGAGGTCATTTCTCTCGCAATCCAGCGTTGTGCAGCGGACCACATTTCAGAGGCCGCTATCAGCGTAGTCCCCCTGCCTAACGATGAAATGAAGGGCAGGATTATCGGACGTGAGGGCCGTAACATCAGAGCTATTGAACAGCTCACCGGTGTTGACCTTATCATCGATGACACACCCGAAGCCATTACACTGTCGAGCTTTGAGCCCGTACGCCGTGAGGTGGCAAGGATCGCACTCGAGAAGCTGATCGCAGATGGACGTATCCATCCGACCAGAATCGAGGAAACAGTTGAAAAAGCACGTCGAGAGGTCGATGCTACCATTAAGTCCGAGGGCGAACGCGCAGTTCTTGCCGCAGGCGTTAACGGTGTGCATCACGAGCTGGTCAAGCTGCTTGGTCGTTTGCGTTACCGCACAAGCTATGGCCAGAACGTACTGAATCACTCTCTGGAGGTCTCTTACCTTGCAGGTATCATGGCTTCCGAATTGGGTCTTGATCCCACAGTTGCACGCAGAGCCGGTCTTCTGCATGATATCGGTAAAGCTCTTGACCATGAGATCGAGGGTTCCCACATCGAGATCGGTGTTGACGTTGCAAGAAAGTACAAGGAAAGCGAAGCTGTTATTCACGCTATCGCCGCTCATCACGGTGATATTGAGGCAAAGACAGTTATTGCATGTCTCGTACAGGCTGCCGATGCTATCTCCGCTGCCCGTCCCGGTGCACGCCGTGAGAACATCGAAAACTACATCAAGCGTCTTGAAAAGCTTGAAGCCGTCGCAGCATCCTTTAACGGTGTTGACCGCTGCTATGCAATTCAGGCAGGACGCGAGATACGCGTTATCGTAAAGCCTGAGGTCATCAACGATGAGAAGATGACTCTCCTTGCCCGTGATATCTGTAAGAAGATCGAAGAGGATCTCGAGTATCCGGGTCAGATAAAGGTCAATATGATCCGCGAAAGCAGAGCAGTTGACTTTGCAAAGTAATTTGCTTTCAGCTTATTTAATTGCAGAATTTCCTCCGTATGATTCGTCATACGGAGGATTTTTCATGCCCAAAAACAAAGCAGAAAGCAAAAAGGAACAGTTCCCCAAGCTGTTACCCTCGGGGAACCGTTCCTCATATGGCGTACGAACAAGTCATCAATTATCAGAATTTCGGAAGAAGTTCAAAGGACTTCTCAATCTCCTCATCCGTCGGTACATAGTCTTCCATTTTACCGTCATGGAATTTCTCGTAGGCGAACATATCAAAGTAGCCGGTACCGGTAAGGCCGAACACTATAGTCTTCTCCTCCCCCGTCTCCTTGCACTTCATCGCCTCGTCAATCGCAACCTTTATTGCATGGCTGCTCTCCGGTGCCGGGAGAATGCCCTCTACTCTTGCAAATTCCTCAGCCGCAGCAAACACCTCCGTCTGCTTAACGGAGCGTGCCTCAAGGAGGCCGTCCTCATAGAGCTGAGAAAGAGTCGGATTCATGCCGTGATAGCGCAGTCCGCCGGCATGGTTCGGTGCAGGAATGTAATTGCTGCCGAGAGTATACATCTTTGCAAGTGGGCAAACCATTCCGGTATCGCAGTAATCATATACATACTTGCCCCTTGTAAGGCTCGGGCAGGAGGACGGCTCTACTGCGATAAACTGATAATCAGCCTCGCCGCGAAGCTTCTCACCCATGAAGGGAGCTATCAAGCCGCCGAGATTTGAGCCGCCGCCGGCGCAGCCGATGATGATATCGGGCTTTACATTGTATTTATCAAGCGCCGCCTTTGTCTCAAGGCCGATAACCGACTGGTGCAGCATTACCTGATTCAGCACACTGCCGAGAACATATCTGTAGCCGTCACGCTTTGATGCGGCCTCAACCGCCTCGGATATTGCACAGCCTAGGCTTCCTGTTGTGCCGGGATGTGCCTCAAGGATGCGTCTGCCGACCTCTGTCTCCATTGACGGGGACGGTGTGACGGATGCGCCGTATGTACGCATGACCTCTCTTCTGAACGGCTTCTGCTCATACGAAACCTTTACCATGTAAACCTTGCAGTCAAGCTCAAAATACGAGCAAGCCATTGCAAGAGCCGTCCCCCACTGGCCGGCGCCCGTCTCTGTTGTGACGCCCTTAAGGCCCTGGAGCTTTGCGTAATACGCCTGAGCTATTGCGGAGTTCAGCTTATGGCTGCCGCTGGTGTTGTTTCCTTCGAATTTATAATATATCTTAGCCGGAGTATTCAACTTCTTTTCAAGACAATATGCCCTGATGAGCGGAGCCGGACGATACATCTTGTAAAAGTCGATGATCTCCTGCGGTATTTCGATATATCTGTCCGTCTCGTTGAGCTCCTGCTTTACAAGCTCATTGCAGAATACCTTTGAAAGTGCCTCCTCGGTCATCGGCTGCTTTGTAGCCGGATCCAGCAGCGGAGCAGGCTTATTCTTCATATCGGCACGAACATTGTACCACGCTTTTGGCAGTTCGCTCTCTTCCAGATAAATCTTATAAGGTATTTTTTCGTTTGACATGCTTATGTCCCCCTTCTGAAAATGCTCGCGATCTCCGCAAACGCTGTTCACACCAAAACAAAAAGCCCTCGGTACACATAATAAATGTATACCAAGGGCGAATGATCTTTTCGCGGTGCCACCTTGATTCGAGCCTTTGACAGCTCCTCTGCGAGATACCTTCATATCTCCGACTTCTAACGCGAGTCCTACGTCAGCGCATTTTACGCCGCCCTCAACAGTCCATATTATTCAGAGGTCTTTACGGAACTCACACCGTAATCCGCTCGCTAAAAAAGACACTTACTGATTTTCTTCTGTTTCAACGGTTTATGGGATCTTGAATTTGCCTAAATTATAGTCCCAACGCTCAAAAAAGTCAATAGGCAGACATGCTTTTTTGTAAAAAATGTTTTCTGCTAAAATCTGAACTCCGGCGGCTTGTCATCGAATACGCCGTCCCTTATCTCCCGGCGGCCCGGCAGCTTCTCGGGCACCTGCTCCGGCGTTGCCATGCTGTGCAGAGTTTTATACGCCTCAAGCTCATCCTCCGTTTCCGGCGGAGTCGGCATAAGCCCCGTGCATTCGTTTGCGGAGGCCGTATTTGAGATATCCGGGAACACCACTGCGTGCTCCCCGTAATCAAAACGCTTCTCTTTCCTTTTCACTGTATCATCCCTTTCTTTACGCCGATATCTCCGGCAAGCCTTACTATGCTCAGAAATACCTTGGAAATACCGAAAAAGGGGACAAAAAACCGACAGTACAACGAATGCACTGCCGGTTCTTCATTTTAAGATCAAAGCTTTACAACGTTAACTGCACGAAGCTTACCGTTCTTCGGGTCTGTCTCAGTCTCGAAAGTAACCTTCTGGCCCTCGTTGAGAGTCTTGAAGCCTTCGCTCTGGATAGCAGAGAAATGTACGAAAACATCCTCGCCGCCCTCATCGTTGGAGATGAAGCCATAGCCCTTTTCAGCATTGAACCACTTAACTGTACCGTTCATGATAGAACCTCCTGTATAAATTGTGTCTGTAAACGCCACACAAAAAAACACAGCCCTGAGAATCACTACGGGAATGACTGACAGGTACTGTGAGACATTTGCCATTGTTTATTCGACCACTGATACTATAACACAAATAACAAAAGCTGTCAAACAGTTATTTGTGTTCACAATTGCTTTATATTTTCTTTCCCGATATTTCACAAAATGTAAATGAGTGCTTCACACAGAGCCAATATAATATAACCGTACTCAAGGGGAGAGACAATGAGTACAAAACAAAAACCATTACCTTTTTTCTCGGGAATACATTTCCCAACTTACCCCACTTTTTGAATACTGTCCTCTGCCGGAGTTGCATCCCGGCAGTGCGGCAGACCAAAAGCTATCACCTCTGTGCGGATTGTATCCGTTATACAGAGGTGTTTTTAATTTCCGGCAATAGTTTCGACAACGGGTGGTACGATAAATTTGCAGCAAACGCACTTATTATTGTATTTGGGAGACGATATTATTGCAAAATAAAATTAAAACTATGAGTACTCGCTTCAAGGAAACGCTCTGCGACGGCATACGCACGTTCTCCGCAGCGATCGGAACAACGGCCGTGATAATGCTGACACTGTGCGGTATACTTGAAACTATATTTCCGAACGAACGCGAAACGCGCTCCGCCTCTGCATTCGGAGACATCAGTGGGCAGCCCGAGCAGGTACAGCTCGGCGGCGATATTTTCGGCGTGAAGCTTTTTTCGGACGGGATTATTGTTGCCGCACTGTCCGATATTTATACGGACGGTACGGCACATTGTCCTGCAAGGGACGCAGGAATAGAGGTTGGCGACTATGTACTTTCGGCAAACGGTCGGGCGATCAGCTCAAACGCCGAGCTTTCCGAGATACTTTCCACGGGCAACGAGGCCGCACTGACACTTCGTCGGGACGGCAGCACCTATCAGACAACGGTAACTCCGCTGCTCAGCGGTGACAACTACCTTGCAGGTATGTGGATACGCGACAGCGCCGCAGGACTTGGCACCGTCACCTATTACACAGCCGACGGCACAGCCTTCGGCGCTCTCGGGCACGGAATCTGCGACTCTGATACAAAGGCTCTACTTGCGCTTAAAAACGGCGAGCCTGCAGCAATCGAGATATGCGGCATAGAGCGCAGTCACAGCGGCTCTCCGGGAAGACTGCGCGGATACTTTATCGGCGGAGAAGCAAGCGGAGAGATAACCGCCAATACCGAAAGCGGTGTATTCGGCACGGTAGCACAGCCGCACCGAGGACAACTTGTCGACATAATGCCGTCAAGCGAAGTTCACACCGGCACGGTGGAGATAATCGCCACAATAGACGACCGCGGCGCAAGGTCATTTGAAGCCGAAATAGAGCGAATCAGCGCCGACCGCAGCAGCACCAAAGATCTTATCGTGCATATAACCGACCCCGAGCTGCTCGAAAAAACCGGCGGCATAGTGCAGGGAATGAGCGGCAGTCCAATTTTGCAGGACGGAAAACTGATTGGCGCAGTAACGCACGTTCTTGTCAATGACCCAACGAGAGGGTATGGGATTTTTATAGAGAACATGTTGGATGCGGCAGGATAAGTTT
>CAZHDW010000032.1:0-11987 GCA_964531265.1 uncultured Ruminococcus sp. | reverse complement strand
TGTGTAGGAGCAAGTTGTGGTAATCTGTATTTGCCTACCAATGTTGCTCCGTGCCGAATGCTTATTTCTCCACGGTCGGGTGTCTCTTCGCCGGATATCAGCTTCAAAATAGTTGATTTTCCCGTGCCGTTCCTGCCTACAATGGCAGTTCGCTCGCCGGTATGTATCTCAAAACAAATGTCAGTCAGTATTTCCTTGTATCCGAAATTTTTTGTTATGTGATTTAAGCTTAATTCTGTCATAATGATACCCCTGTCTTTTGATATTATCACTCAAAAGGCAAGCCGATGCATTACGCAGAAATATTAGGCGATCCGAGAATCGCTCCGTACAAATGGATAGCCAATTATTCTGCGTCCATCGGTCTTGCACGGAGCACATCGAATGCGATTCCGAGCGGAAAATGCATAAAGCCGATCAGAATCATAGAGAATCACTTCCTTTCCATATATGTATATTTCAAATGGCGGAGCAGGGAATGCCCTACCATTGAAAGCAGTGTTAAGGCTTCGGTGCGTTAAGCGCGAACCCAGACCAGCATATCGCTTTCGCCACGATTAGCAAAGGCGTAGTAGGGGATGAAGGTGAGTGGCGTCTTTTCCTCGGCGCCTGAGGTGCGGGCATAGAGACCGCTTGCGTGAACGGGTCGAAAACCGGTGGTTTTCAATATCGGAGCGCCGAACTCACCGGAAGACTCCTCAACAATATTTGCTGTGAAGTCCACTCTGCGTTCGCGCAGATCAGCGCCGTTATCGACCTCTTCGATGCAATAGACAATCGGGCCACGGCAGAGAGTGACACGTCCTGCGGCATCGGCGACACGGGAATCGGCTGCCACAAAGAAGGGCTCTGCTTTAAAGTCAAGCTCAATGTTTTGTTCACGATTCACATCAAAATAGATGTATCCGTCCTCTGCGGCCGTGTCTGAATACTCCTGTGACCATCCGGGAACGCGGACGGCCACACGTCCGGTGTAATTCTTCACGGAGATCACTACTCTTCCGTCAAGAGGATACTCTGTTTTCTGCGTTATATGTGCTGTCTGGCCGCCGATGGCTATGTCGGATTCGCCCTCCATGAACTGGTGGACATAAATGCAGTTGTCGCTTGTTGTGTAGCAGAACTGAGCAATGGACGGTATGAATCTTGTTATGTTCGGAGGACAGCAGGAGCACCAGAACACCTCGGGACGCTGAGTTATCGGTGCCGGATCCTTATGCTTTGTCAGCATTTCGATCTCTCTGCGATTGATTTCAAGCGGATTCACATAAAAGAAGCGCTTGCCGTCCAGAGAAAGTCCAGAGAGAACACCGTTATATATTGCACGTTCAACTGTGTCGGCATATTCGCGGCGGTTCTCTATCAAAAGCATACGGTGAGCAAACAAGGCAAGCGAAATAGCTGCACAAGTCTCTGCATATGCACGGTTCGGCAGATAGTAATTATCCGCAAAGGATTCTGTGCGGAACATGGCGCCGACGCCACCCGTTACATACATCTTCTGCTCGATTATATTGTTGAGAATTGCACGGCAGGCCTCTTTAAGAGCCTCGTCGTTGTCCTCACGGGCAAGGTCGGCCATTCCGCTGTATAAATAGCAGGCACGTACCGAGTGTCCGACGGCCTCGCGCTGCTCTCGAACGGGCATATGGCTCTGACTGTACGGCGGGTCAGCCCAATCGGCAATAGCACGATCCTTATCATTAGCGCCTCTCTGATTGATGAAGAAACGGCACAGCTTAAGCGCCTTTTCGTTTCCGGTATGGTGATAAAGCTTAATAAGTGCCAGCTCGATCTCTTCATGGCCGGGGGTCACGAAGCTTGCCGAGTCCTCCTCAACAAATATGCGATAAACAAGGTCAACGTATTTTTCCATGCAGCGCAGGAGAAGATCCTTTCCGGTAGCAATGTCATAGGCAACTGCTGCCTCTATCAGATGACCGAGACAGTAGAGCTCGTGATTCTTGCGGTCAGTGAACCTGTTTTCGGGCTCGACCTGCTGATAATGCAGGTTAAAGTAGCCATCTGCCGCCTGATGCTCGGCAATGTCTGCGATTATCTCATCGGCCTCACGCTCAAGCTCGGGCTCACGCTGTATCTGAGTAATATACGCTACGGATTCTATCCATTTTGCAACGTCGGAATCCCAGAAAATATGGGGCTTTTCCTCTGCGTTTGCATCAAATTTGAACGCCGGTATGCGGCCGGTCTTGCTGAACTGCTCGTACACGCTGTTTATAGTGACCTCTCGAACGAGATCCTGCTTGTTTTTCCAGAAGCCGCCGCTGAGCGTCGTGTTGTTAAATGCTACAGCCTTCATTTTTACACTCTCCCAAAAGATTATATCAATCCGTTCAATGACATATCGATCGTATATGTCCGTTCGAGATTAGTATAAATCACTCGGCATAAACTTGCAATAGTATTTTTGATTTAGAATTGATTGTACTTTTAGGAATCACAGGTTTTGTTCGTTCATAAATATGTCAGGTTGATTTTTACCGGATCATCCGTTATAATATTGTCGTATACAAACGCACTACCAACAGTAATGATATTCTTTATAATTTTCAAATCAGATTTCTTTCTTGAAAGGATGGTCACAATGCCGGATATTTACACCCTTCCGCTTTCAAAAATAATCCATGAATTGCAGCTTGAGGAGGTCTATCTTCCGAAAAGTGCCGACGATATCCTCATTCAGTCCCGCGATGTTGTGAGACCGGGCATTGAGCTCAGCGGATATTATCAGTATTTTGACCCTACCCGTATTGCTGTCTTCGGACGCGCCGAAATAGCCATGCTCCATAGCTGGAAGCCGGAAAAGCGCCTTATCGCCCTTGAGGGCTATTTTTCTCAGCAACCCCCGGCGGTTATTCTGGCACGCGGCTTTGAGCCGGATCAGGATATGCGCGCCTTTGCCAGCCAGTATGCTGTGCCGCTGCTGCGCACACAGGAATCCACCTCAAACGTGGTTGCTGCACTGGTTGCATATTTGAATGTTGAGCTTGCTCCGCGTATCACAAGACACGGTGTTCTTGTTGAGGTATACGGCGAGGGAATTCTGCTTGTAGGTGACAGCGGCGTAGGTAAGAGTGAAACTGCCATTGAACTTATCAAGAGGGGACACAGACTTATCGCTGACGATGCGGTCGAAATCCGCAGAGTTTCCAGTAAGTCCCTTGTGGGCCAGTCTCCGGAGAATATTCGTCACTTCATTGAGCTTCGCGGTATAGGCATCATCAATGCACGAAGAATATTCGGTATGGGCGCTGTTAAGCTTTCCGAAAAGATAGATATGTGCATCAATTTGGAAATATGGGATGCATCCAAGGTTTACGACCGTATGGGAATCGACAGCGAATACACCGAGATACTCGGCATTCGTGTGCCTGTAATGACCATTCCGGTAAAGCCCGGCCGAAATCTTGCGATTATCATTGAGGTAGCGGCAATGAATAACCGTCAGAAGAAGATGGGCTACAATGCCGCACATGAGCTGCTCTCCGCGCTGGGTATGGATATTTCCATGATGCCGCATGAGGAGATAAAGCGTGAGCTCGATATTTGATCGAGCAGGTGATTATCCCTGAATTTGATTCGTTTAAAGGAGCATAAGCAATGCGAGATTATTTCGCGTTTGATGCCGCAATGAATGCGGCGAATATACGCAGTTTTGTCGATGAGCCGATGAGACTGCATACCACCTTCAAAATAGGCGGCGTAGCGGACAGATATGTCTTTGCGGAGAATTACTCCGAGCTGTGCGCGATACTTCGGGCATTAAAGGAAAGCGATATCCCGTATTTCGTTCTCGGAAACGGCTCTAATCTTCTAGTGCCGGATGACGGACTTCGCGGAGTCGTAATAACGCTCTGCGGAGAATTCAAGCAGGTATCGTTGATGGATACCGATCGCATTATGTGCGGAAGCGGCGCTTCACTTGCGGCGCTGTGCAGCTTCGCAAGGAATAATTCCCTGTCCGGTCTTGAATTTGCATGGGGTATTCCCGGGGCTGTCGGCGGTGCTCTGTATATGAATGCCGGCGCATACGGCGGCGAGATGAAGCAGGTCGTTAGAAAGGTATACTTCGTTGATGAAAACGGCGAGCCCGATGAGCTTTCCGGTGATGAACTGTGCTTTGGCTACCGTAAAAGTGCCTTCATGGATACCAAAAGGATTATTACTAAGGCAGAATTGCAGCTTTCGATCGGTGTGGAGGCTGAAATTACCGCACAGATGGATGAGCTGATGAAGAAGCGTAAGGATAAGCAGCCGGTCGAGCTTCCGAGTGCCGGAAGTGCATTCAAGCGTCCCGAGGGGTACTTTGCGGCAGCACTCATAGAGCAGTGTGGCTTAAAGGGCTACACTGTCGGCGGAGCCTGCGTCAGTGAAAAGCATTCCGGTTTTATCGTCAATAAGGATCACGCCACATGTGCTGATGTTGAAGCGCTTATTGAGCATATACAGAAGGTAGTATATGAAAAAACGGGCGTAGAGCTCGAACCGGAGATAAGGCGTATCAGCCTGTAATTTTGGAGGAAGTATGGAGTTTGTAATTCTTACCGGTCTTTCCGGTGCCGGAAAAACACGTGCGATGCACGCAATGGAGGATATCGGTTTCTACTGTGTTGATAATCTTCCGCCGGCCCTGATACCGGTTTTCTATGATCTGTGCGCCAATGCCGAGGGATTGCAGCGCAGGATAGCTGTCGCCACCGATACAAGGGGCGGTGAGCTGTTCAAGTCGTTTTTCAGCGCTCTTGAAACACTTAAGGCACAGAACAAGCAATATAAAATTCTTTTTATGGATGCGGTGGACAGCGTTCTTGTCAACAGATTTCAGGAGACCCGTCGTAAGCATCCGCTGGCCGATACCATGCAGGGCTCGCTCGAAATGGCTGTAAGGCTTGAGAGAGATATGCTGCGTCCGGTTAAGGCGGTATCCGATTATGTTATCGACACCTCAAGCATTCCCGTTGCACAGCTTAAAAAGCATATTTCCGATATTTTTCTTCAGAATGACAATGATGCCATTGCCGTGCATTGCATGAGCTTTGGCTTTAAGCACGGCATTCCGCTTGCTGCAAATATGGTTTTCGATGTAAGGTGCTTGCCGAATCCCTTCTATGACCCTGAACTCCGTGATTTGACAGGGCTAGATGCACCTGTCAGGGACTTTGTTATGAATTGCCCTGAGACCGAGGGCTTTAAGCAGCGCTTTACGGATATGATAGATTATCTTCTGCCGCTGTATGTAAAAGAGGGTAAGAGTCAGCTTGTAATAGCCGTTGGCTGTACGGGAGGACATCATCGCTCGGTTGCCCTTGCGCAGTACATGCATGAGCATCTTGCCTTAAAGGGTGTGCGCTCAAGTGTCACGCATCGGGATATGCTTAAATAATTTGTTCAAATAGATTGAGGATGACTGAAAGGAAGTATGAGATGTCGTTTGCCTCAGATTGTAAAAAAGAGCTATGTATTATTGAAAATAAGCGGGAGTGCTGCCTGAAAGCAGAATGCTACGGCCTTCTGCTTTTTTCTAAGTGCTTTTCTCTCAGAGAATCGCGCATGATATGTGAAAACGGAGCCGTGGCCCGACGTGTAGCTGAGGCCGCTGCTGTTTCGGCAGGTGTCTATGCGGAGGTTCGAACCGAGCTTCGAAGAAAGAAAACGGGCGCCTTTACTATTGAAATACCCGGCGAGGATTCACGTGAGCAGATGATAGGCTCCTTCGGACATACCGGTACGGAGACCTCGCTGCACATATTAAAGGAGAATCTGAAAAAGGATTGCTGTGTGGCGTCCTTTTTGCGCGGAGTATTTTTGATTTGCGGAACCGTTACCGATCCGCAAAAGGAATATCATCTTGAATTTGCAACGCCGCATCTTCACCTAGCCGAAGACCTTGTGGAAGTTTTGCGGAATGTAAAGGCTTCCCAGCTTTCGCCGTCCATTGCAAAGCGTAAAAACAATTATATTGTATACATAAAGGAAAGCAGTGCAATAGAGGATTTCCTGACGCTGATCGGTGCAGTGAACTCAGCCATGGAACTG
This sequence comes from uncultured Ruminococcus sp., assembly GCA_964531265.1. Taxonomy (GTDB): domain Bacteria; phylum Bacillota; class Clostridia; order Oscillospirales; family Acutalibacteraceae; genus Hominenteromicrobium. The sequence continues at coordinate 5,930 of CAZHDW010000032.1, read as the reverse complement.
ATGCAGATCAAAATGTACAAGGAAGCCTATAATAACATGAACCGCGTTTCAAATTGTGAGACTGCAAATCTTGATAAAACCTATTCGGCTGCTTCAAAGCAGATAGCCGCTATAGCGCTGATAAGCGATAAGGTGGGGCTCGAGGAGCTTTCGCCGGATCTTCGCGAGGCGGCAATGCTGCGCCTGCACAATCCGGAAATGTCACTGAGAGAGATGAGCGAGAAACTCGGCATCAGCAGATCTGGAGTTAACCACAGACTCAGACGTATTTTGGAATTTGCCGAAAAGCTCGGTGTACCTGATTGGGACACCGCTCTGTCTGAAATTGAGGAGGAAAGTAAATGATGAAGCCCACTAAACCGAAAAGTATCAAGGATTTCCTGCTCGGTATTCTTTTTATGGCAATACTCGGACTAATTGCATACGGATTGGCCTGGCTGTTTCAATCCGATCCGGAGCCCGGAGATATAAAGGTGTATTCCGGTGATGCTGAAATAGTTACACAGAGATTCATTACTGCTGAAGAGAAAAAGAAAAGTGTTACGGATTTTACGCGTATCGACCTTTCAGAGGATGCAGATGCACTTCCCGAAATAATCATGGACAAGAGCATTATGCTCGAAGCCACACAGGATCCCATAACGGATATGTATTACAGCCTCTATGATGAAAATATGGAAGAGGTGTATTACAGACAGGTGTCGTTCACTTATCCGGATTCCCCAGGCAGCTACTATATTATTATAGATACGATGTGGGGTACTTCCGACCACAAATTTATGACCCAGCATGGATTTGAATTGATTATCGAGTAATACCACAGTTGAAGGGAGAGAAGCGGCGTGGCATTTACGCATTTACATGTGCATACTGAGTTCAGTCTGCTCGACGGCGCATGCCGAATTGAGCGGCTTCTTGACAGGGCAAAGGAGCTCGGGCAAACAAGCGTGGCTATAACGGATCATGGCGTTATGTACGGCGTGATCGATTTTTACAAGGCTGCCAAAGCACGTGGCATAAAGCCGATAATCGGCTGTGAAATTTATGTTGCAAAGCGCGGCAGAGAGGATAAGGTGCATGGGCTTGATAACGAGAATCGTCATCTTGTACTGCTTTGCAAAAATGAGGTGGGCTACCGCAATCTGGTAGCGATAGTATCAAAGGCATGGACGGAGGGCTTCTACAATAAGCCGCGTGCCGATATGGAACTGCTCGAAAAGCACAGCGAGGGGCTTATCGCTCTTTCGGCATGTCTTGCCGGTGAAATACCCCGTGCGCTTGCCGTAGGTGCTTATGAGGAGGCCAAGGAAGCGGCTCTGCGCTATGAAAGAATATTCGGTAAGGGCAATTTTTACATAGAGCTCCAGGATCACGGTTTGCAGGAGCAGGCGTATGTCAATCCGCAGCTTATAAGGCTTTCACGTGAGACGGGTATACCGCTCGTGGTTACGAATGACTGCCACTATATAGAAAAAGAAGACAACAAAATGCACCATATACTCATCTGCATCCAGACCAACCGTACTGTAGAGGATGAGGATGTGCTTGAGTTCGGCTCGGATGAGTTCTATTTCAAGAGCGAGGAAGAGATGCGGGCGCTGTTCCCGGATTGCCCGCAGGCGGCGGATAACACTCAGATCATAGCGGATCAGTGCAATCTTGAGTTCGAATTCGGCCATACGAAGCTGCCGAGATTCGATACGTCGGACGGAAGCGACAACAGAGAGTATTTCAGAAGATTGTGCTATGAGGGTCTTCATCGGTATTACGGTGATACTCCGGATAAGAGTATTGTTGACAGGCTCGAATATGAGATATCCACGATCGATACAATGGGGTATGTTAATTACTACCTGATTGTCTACGATTTCATACGTCAGGCCAAGAGCATGGGTATACCGGTCGGCCCGGGCAGAGGCTCGGGTGTCGGAAGCCTTGCAGCCTACTGCATAGGCATTACGGGTGTTGATCCGCTGCGTTACGATCTGCTTTTCGAGCGTTTTCTCAACCCGGAACGAGTCAGTATGCCCGACTTTGACGTTGATTTCAGTGATGAGCGTCGTCAGGAGATCATCGAGTATGTCGTTGAAAAATACGGCTCGGATCATGTCGCTCAAATAGTTACCTTCGGCACAATGGCAGCAAGACTTGCCATTCGTGATGTAGGTCGTGCAATGGCTATTCCATATAATGTATGCGACACAGTTGCAAAGCTTGTCCCGATGGAGCTGAATATGACGCTCGACCATGCACTTGAAAGTGTTACGGAGCTTAAAGAGCGTTATGATTCCGATCAACAGGTGCACGAGCTCATTGACATGGCGAGAAAGATAGAGGGAATGCCAAGGCATACCTCCACACATGCTGCCGGTGTCGTTATTACAGATCGTCCGGTTATGGATTATGTTCCACTCAGCATGAACGATGAATCTGTTGTTACTCAGTTCACCATGACAGCAATTGAAGAACTGGGACTCCTTAAAATGGACTTTCTCGGTTTGCGAAATCTTTCCGTCATTGATAATGCTGAGCGCATGATACAAAGGACGGTTCCCGGCTTCCGTGTGGAAAATGCTCCGAATGACGATTCCAAGGTCTTTGCGATGATCACTAGCGGAGCTACAGAAGGCGTTTTCCAGTTCGAATCCGCCGGAATGCGCCGTGTTATAATGCAATCCATGCCGGAGAGCATAGAGGACCTTATAGCTGTAATATCGCTATATCGACCCGGCCCGATGAAATTCATACCGACATATATTGAAAATCGCAGACATCCCGAAAAGATAACCTATCGCCATCCGCGCCTGTCAAAAATTCTGGATGTGACCTATGGCTGTATAATATACCAGGAGCAGGTCATGAGGATATTCAGAGAGCTTGCCGGCTATTCACTCGGCCGAGCGGATATAGTCCGCCGCGCCATGAGTAAGAAAAAGCACAAGGTGATGGAGGAGGAGAGAAAGTACTTCGTCCATGGCCTAAAAAGAGCTGACGGTACCGTTGAGATAGAGGGCTGTATTGCACGAGGTGTGGATGAGCGCACAGCGGAGATCATCTTTGACGAAATGGAAAGCTTCGCTTCATATGCATTCAACAAATCCCATGCTGCTGCATATGCAGTTGTGTCCTACAGGACAGCATACCTTAAGTATTATTTCCCGAAGGAATACATGGCGGCGTTGCTCACAAGTGTGCTGGGGTCTTCTGGTAAGGTCGCAGCATACATGGAGGAATGCAGCCGACTCGGTATCAAGGTGCTGCCGCCCCATGTTAACGAGAGTGAGCTTGGCTTTTCGGTTTTCAACGACAGTATTCGCTTTGGCTTGCTTGCTATCAAAAATCTCGGCCGAGGTATAATAGAGAGAATGCTGCTTGAACGCAGGGCAAATGGCGCTTTCAAGAGCTTTTATGATTTTTGTAAGCGTATGCAGGGGCGTGATTTGAATCGCCGAGCAGTTGAAAGCCTCATCCGTTGTGGTGCTCTTGACGGTATCGGCAATAACAGAAGAGAAATGCTCATGGCTGTTGGGCCGATATTGGATCAGCTTGATTCCGATAAGCACAGGAATATAGAAGGACAGATTGGCTTGTTCGACCTCGGGGATGATGTTCAGTCGGAGGCATATCAGATGCCGAAAATGGAAGAATTCCCACAGACCGAGCTTCTCGGCATGGAGAAGGAGGTCACGGGAATGTACCTTTCCGGGCATCCCATGGCAGCCTATTCCGAGGTGTATCGCCGCGGCATAGTTGCTCGCATGGATGAGATCGCTCAGAGTGCGGCAGGAGAATCCGATAAATACTCCGATGAGCAGTATGTCGATGTGCTTGCAATAGTTTCGGATGTTAAGAAAAAGGCAACTAAGTCCGGCTCGAATATGGCGTTTGTGACTATTGAAGACATATACGGTTCGATTGAAACGCTGGTGTTCCCGAAGGTGCTTGAACGCTATGCTGAGCTGCTTGTGCCGGGAAGCGCCGTTAAGGTGCACGGAAGAATCAGCTTTACAGAAGAAAAGGATCCGAAGCTTCTTGCGGAATACTTCACCGCTCCGTTCTCTCCCGAAGAGATGCTGATGCAGGGGACAAGGGGACAACCTCAGAGCGGAAGTGAAGAACCACAGAGCAGACGAAGCCCGGTTTCCGTACAGATCAAGGGCTACAATACCGCATATAAGGGCTTGTACCTCAGAGTACCTACGCTTGAGCACCCACTTTGCAAAAAAGCGCTGCAATACATAGAGGTGTTCGACGGAGTTACAGATCTTTATCTTTATAGCATGTCCGATAAAAAGCTTGTTCGCGCACCTGCGAGGTATCGTGTGGCCGTAAATTACGAGCTTATTTCGGCACTTAAGCGGTTACTTGGGGAAGAAAATGTCGCTTTAAAGGATTTTTAGAAGAAATACACTAAGAAATCATTTTTTACCCTTGATTATATCGAAGAAATATACTATAATGATATTTGAATATTGATTGCATTTTGCATTTTTATAAAAATGGAGGAATTTGAAATGTGTGCAAAGAAAATCGCTGTACTGACCAGCGGCGGTGACGCACCCGGCATGAATGCAGCAGTGCGTTCTGTGGTTCGTACTGCAATCTCTTTTGGTATGGACGTTTATGGCGTACGTCACGGCTATAACGGTCTGCTTACGGGTGAGATAGAAAAAATGGAGCTTCGCAGTGTCTCTAATATAATTCAGCATGGCGGCACAACGCTGTTCACAGCACGCAGCCCTGAGTTTAACACACCTGCAGGTGTTAAGAAGGCTGCTGATAAGTGCAGAGAGCTCGGTATAGACGGCGTAGTTGTTATCGGCGGCGACGGTTCTTTTCGTGGTGCACGTGACCTTACAGGCGCAGGAATTCCCTGCATCGGTGTTCCGGGAACTATCGATAATGATATTTCCAGCACGGATTACACTATCGGCTATGATACAGCTATGAATACCGCAATGGACATGATCGACCGTATTCGCGACACCACTGAGTCCCATGACAGATGCAGTGTTGTCGAGGTAATGGGCAGACGTTGCGGCGATATCGCTCTCAACACAGGTATTGCTGTCGGCGCTATCGCAACTCTTGTACCGGAAATCGAGTACGATTTTGAGACTGATGTCATTGAGCGCATCAAGTATGCTCAGAAGACCGGAAAGCGCCACTTCATCGTTGTTGTTGCTGAGGGCGTAGGTCATGTTGACGACATCTGCAAGCGCATTCAGACTGAGACAGGCATCGAGAGCCGTGTAACAGTTCTCGGTCATGTTCAGCGTGGCGGTTCTCCGACACTTCGCGACCGTGTTGTTGCAAGCCGTATGGGTTACCATGCAGTTGAGCTTCTCCGTGAGGGCAAGAGCAATCGTGTTGTTGCAATGAAGGGCGAGTCCATCATTGATTTTGATATTACCGAGGCTCTTGATATGCCGAGAGTATTTGACGAAAAGCTCTATAAGATATCTCAGGAGCTTTCCAGATAAATGTCGGATTTTTCGCGGTTTCTCTCGAAAAAATAAGTTTTTTGAAAAAATTTCAAAAATAACTTGACATTTGCATCATTAAATGATAGAATATTTGAGCGGTCAACGATGGCCGCTCAAAATGTAGGGGCATAGCTCAGTTGGTAGAGCAGCGGTCTCCAAAACCGCGTGCCGTGAGTTCGAATCTTACTGCCCCTGCCATTTGGCCCGGTAGTTCAGTTGGTTAGAACGCCAGCCTGTCACGCTGGAGGTCGACGGTTCGAGCCCGTTCCGGGTCGCCACACGGGCAAGCAATAGCTTGCCCAGTTTTGCTGCTATGGCTCAGGTGGTAGAGCACGTCCTTGGTAAGGACGAGGTCACCAGTTCGAATCTGGTTAGCAGCTCCACAATGTCTACCTTTAATGGAACAGGCACTAAAAACCCTTGATTTTTCAAGGGTTTTTAGCT
>CAZHDW010000031.1:0-13850 GCA_964531265.1 uncultured Ruminococcus sp. | reverse complement strand
GCAACCGGCTCATAACCGGTCGGTCCAAGGTTCGAGTCCTTGATGGCCCACCAGCAAAAAGACTCTTTTGTCAGCAGACAGAAGAGTCTTTTTGTTTTATGCAAGCTTCATCTGCTTTGTACACGCTATTGCCATAACAGACATGTTGTGGTATACTGAGCGATAGATTATTTTTTGAGTAGGGATATATATGACGATAAAAGAGTATGAACGCTTTGAGCTTTCCGAAATAATGGAGCTTTATTCTGCGGCGGGCTGGATAAATTATACAAGGAATCCTCAGGTGCTGATCTCGGCATACAAAAATTCACTTATGACCGTCGGTGCTTATGACGATGATGACAGACTCGTCGGCATCATTCGAGTTGTCGGTGACGGTGCATCGGTGGTATTTGTGCAGGATATTCTTGTTATGCCGGAGTACAGGCGCAGGGGGATAGGCTCCCGTCTTTTGGAATACGTTATCGCGAAATACAATGATGTTTACCAGATGGAGCTTCTGACGGACAGCACACCCGAATCCGAGGCGTTCTACCGCTCCAATGGCTTTGTCAATGTGGATCATCTGGGAATGAGCGCTTTTTTGAAGAAATAATGTAGCGTTTTTATATAGCTTAAATCAATGCTTTTTGAAGTTTAGACCATTCTAAATTGCAAAAATTGTGTTTTGCAGCTTGGAATGGTTGATTTTTTTACCTATTAGTGATATTATGAATGATATGGTTATGCATAGAAATGATTTTTCGTGCTATTATTTGAGAAAGGTGTGGGTGAATGAAGAGCAGGATAACCGTTATTTGCGGACATTACGGCTGCGGAAAGACAAATCTTGCGCTTAATCTTGCTGTAGAGGCTGTAAAAAGCGGCAGGAAAAGCGTGATAGTTGATATGGATATCGTAAATCCGTATTTTCGTTCTTCCGACTATGTTGACTTTCTCGATAGACACGGCGTGCAGCTTATAGCTCCTGTCTTTGCAAATACTACGCTCGATACACCGGTGCTTCCGCCCGAAATATACTCCGTTTTCAGCATGGAGGATACGGATGTCTTTATAGACGCCGGCGGCGATGATGTGGGTGCTACAGCGCTTGGAAGACTGAGCCAACAGCTTGAGGAGCACGGCTATGAGATGATCTATGTGGTCAACCGCTACAGGATTCTTTCAACAGAGCCTCAGGAGGCTATGGAACTGCTTCATGAGATAGAGGCTGCATCGCATTTGAAGGCCACCGCAGTGGTGAATAACTCTCATCTGGGCGTGAATACGGACATAGGAGTTGTCATTGATGCGGAGAAATATGCACAGGAGGCTGCACGACTATGCGGCTTGCCGCTGCTGTATTCCACTGTACCGGACTTTGCGGCAGAGGGCGACATGCCCGGAACGCTTAAAACCGTACACAGATATGTTCATTTTGTTTGGGAAGATGAACCTGATTTATAGTTAGGAGGAAATATAATGGCAAGGATAATTGTAGATGAAAAGGTGTGCAAGGGCTGCTCCATGTGCATCAATGCCTGTCCGAAGAAAATAATCGCTCTTGCAAAGGACAGACTCAATGCCAAGGGCTATCATCCGGCAGAGCTTATCGATGCCGAGGCATGTGTCGGCTGCGCTGCATGTGCTACCATGTGCCCGGATACGGCTATCACAGTTGAACGCTGAACAGGAAAGGAATGAAGTATTATGGCAGAGAAAGTTTTGATGAAAGGAAATGAGGCTTTGGCCGAGGCTGCTATTCAGGCCGGATGTCATCATTTCTTCGGATATCCGATAACTCCGCAGACGGAGCTTGCTGCATATATGGCAAAGCGTATGCCGAAGATCGGCGGAACATATTTGCAGGCAGAGTCTGAAATCGCGGCTATCAACATGGTGCTTGGCGCTTCTGCGGCAGGCGTTCGTGCAATGACCTCTTCCAGCTCACCAGGAATCAGTCTTAAGGGCGAGGGAATATCCTATATGGCAGGCTCCGACCTTCCGGCAGTCATTATCAATGTTCAGCGCGGCGGCCCGGGTCTCGGCGGTATTCAGCCGTCACAGGCGGACTATTGGCAGGCAACAAAGGCACTGGGTCACGGTGACTTCCAGATCCTTGTATTTGCCCCCTCCACCGTACAGGAAATGGTAGATCTTGTGTCCGATGCCTTCGATAAGGCCGATCAGTACCGTATGCCGGCAATGATACTTGCCGACGGTATGCTGGGACAGATGATGGAGCCGGTAGAGCTGCCTGAGAAAAAGGAGCAGACACAGATGGCTAAGCCGTGGGCTGCATGCGGCCATAACGGAGAGCGTAAGCACAACATTGTCAATTCACTGTATCTTACTCCGAACGCACTTGAGAACCTTGTGCGCGAGAGATATGAGAGATATGAGACGATAAAGCAGAATGAGCAGAGAGCCGAGGAATATAGAACCGAGGATGCTGATGTTATTGTTGTTGCATACGGTGCATCCAGCCGTGTTGCAAGAAGTGCTGTGAACAAGGCACGCGAGGAGGGCCTCAAGGTGGGTCTTGTACGCCCGATAACTCTGTGGCCGTTCCCGACTGACGCTATAAAGCGTGCAGCAGAGCAGGCAAAGCAGCTTTTGGTGGTTGAGATGAGCATGGGCCAGATGGTGGATGATGTTCGTCTTGCTGCTGAATTCAAGGTGCCGGTCAATTTCTACGGACGTACCGGCGGCATAATCCCCACACCGAATGAGGTTCTGGGCGAGATCAAGAAACTTCTGTAACAGTGGAAAGGAATGAATAAAAATGGCAGTTGTATTTAAGAAACCGTCAACTCTGACGGATGCGCCGCTGCATTACTGCCCCGGCTGCACACATGGTATCATTCATCGCCTTGTTGCCGAAGCAATAGAGGAGCTTGGCGTAGAGGGTAAAACAGTTGGCGTGGCCTCCGTCGGATGCTCGGTCATGTGCTACGATTACTTTACCTGTGATATGGTTCAGGCACCGCACGGACGTGCTCAGGCGGTCGCAACGGGACTTAAGCGTGCAAAGCCCGATAACGTAATCTTTACATATCAGGGCGATGGCGACCTTGCAGCTATCGGTACCGCTGAAACAGTTCATGCGGCAACCCGCGGTGAGAATATCACAGTTATATTTGTCAATAACGCCATTTACGGCATGACTGGCGGACAGATGGCTCCGACCTCCCTGCCCGACCAGATAACACAGACAACACCGTACGGCAGAGATGTAAATTCCGCCGGCTACCCCGTACGTATTTGCGAGATGCTCTCCACTCTGGATGGCGTTGCTCTTGCACAGAGAGTTACGGTGGATAGCGTAAAGAATGTTAACATAGCTAAAAAGGCTATCAAGAAGGCCTTCCAGAATCAGATAGAGGGCAAGGGTTACTCCATTGTTGAGGTGCTTTCCACATGCCCGACAAACTGGGGCATGGCACCGGTCGACGCACTTGATTGGCTGAGAGAGAATATGATCCCGTACTATCCGCTCGGTGTGTACAAGGACGGCACGAAGGGGGACAGACTGAAATGAAAGATCTGAACATGGTTTTTGCCGGCTTCGGCGGACAGGGTGTCCTTTTTGCAGGTAAGGTAGTGGCCTATGCAGGCCTTATTGAGGGCAGGGAGCTTTCTTGGCTTCCGTCCTATGGCCCGGAAATGCGCGGTGGCACAGCCAATTGCAGCATTTGCCTTTCCGATGAGCCAATAGGCTCTCCGCTTGTCACAAACCCGAATGTGCTTGTTGCCATGAACCGTCCGTCACTGGAAAAGTTCATCGGTGATGTTGAGCCGGGTGGAGTTGTCCTGCTGGACAGCAGCCTCATCGATATCAAGGTGGAGCGCGAGGATGTTTCCGTGCACTATGTACCGGCTTCAAAGCTGGCTGAGGAGAACGGCCTTAAGGGTCTTGCCAACATTATTCTTGTCGGTAAGCTCTTCAAGGAGGTCGGCTTCTGCTCCGCGGAGACTCTGGACAAGGCGCTTCAGAAGTGCATTCCGCTGCGTAAGGCAGCTATGCTCGATTTTAACCGCAAGGCTATCGAGATTGGTAGTGCGCTGTGATTTGCCGCAAATAAGCTAAAGCAATAAAAAGCCTGTATGCTGATGCATACAGGCTTTTTTGATGTTCAGTTTTCGATTCAGTCGTCGTCCTCGGACTCCTCCGGGGGAGCAAGCTTTGTTATGCGAGCTTTTTCTATCTGATGATCCTTGACCTGCGTTACATGTATGTGCAGCCCCTTGAAATCAAGAGAGATATCGTGCAGGCCGTCCTTCGGTATCATATCGAGCTCACTGAATACAAGACCGGTAAAGGTGTCGACATCCTCCTGACCGATATCCACGTCGAGTGCCTGCTCAATATCGTAGAGCCCAACATTTCCGATGATATCCCAGGTGTTCTCATTGACCTGATTGATGTGCGGAACATCCTCATCGTTCGCCGGTACCTCCTCATTGAGGTCGCCGACGAGCCTTTCGAGAAGGTCGTTAAGTGTGATGATACCGACAACTCCGCCATACTCATCAAGTACAACGGCCATTGCTTTGTGATTCTGACGCATGTTTCTGAAGAGCACATCGGCTTTAATTGTCTCGGGAACAAAATATGCGGGATAAACCGTCTGCATAACGCTTTCACGGCTCTTGTCATCAAGACGGTAATAGTCCTTGGTGTTCAGAATGCCGACTACATTGTCGGGGGAATCTGAGCATATCGGATAACGTGTATGGCGATTATCGTGAATTGTATTTTCCCATTCCTCCATCGAATCCTCAAGCCAGAGAATGACTATATCGGTGCGGTGTGTGGCGATTTCATCCGCTGTCAGATCGTCAAATTCAAAGACGTTCTGAATGAATTTCTGCTCTTCCTTGTCGATTGAGCCGTTTTCGCCGCCCGCATCTACCATCATACGTATTTCCTCCTCGCTGACCTGCTCCTCGGTCTCCGTGGGGTCTATTCCCATAAGGCGCAGTACAGCGTTTGTAGATATGGAGAGAAGCCATACGATAGGCTTAAAGATGACGGAAATGCCGCTTATAAGCCCGGAAATGCCAAGGGCAAAGGATTCCGCCTTCTTCATTGCCACACGCTTCGGAACGAGCTCTCCGAAGATGAGGGTGAAATAGGAGAGAATTATGGTTATCAGAATAATGGATATCGTCTCGAGAGTCGAACGAGGAATGTTGACCCCAAGCCCAATTACCCAATCAACCAACGGCTCTGAGAAGTTTTCGGCAGCAAAGGCACTGCCCAGAAAACCGGAGAGTGTGATCGCTACCTGAATCGTGGCAAGAAACTTAGCCGGCTCCTTAATGAGACGGTTGAGGCGGCCCGCCTTTTTGTTACCCTGCTCGGCCATTTTGTCAAGCTTGGTTTCGTTTACCGAGAGCACTGCGATTTCGGCACACGCGAATATGGCGTTTAGGGCGATCAGTATTACCTGAAGCAATAATAACAGCACAATTGAACTGTTCAAAATAAATACCTCTTTCTTATGTAGCTGAAAAATTAGTAAAATAAGCAAAAAACAACAAAAAAACACAACCCATACGGCCTAAAGCCATGCACAGGTCATGTTAACATCTGAATTTATACAGAACGACAGAGTATGTGTTGTTTCGGTTGGGGTCGGGGTTACCGTCGCCAGCGTCCATGATTATACATGCTCTCCTTTCAGTAATACTACCTATGAGTATAGTGCATCGGCATGGGTTTGTCAAGAGAGAAAAGATGATGATATGAAAAGTCTTCTAAAATACAAATTTGCGGCATAGTATTCCGCAGAAGGAGGCATGGACATGTCAAAAACGGAGAGCACCGCCTTTCATGCGGTTAGTGCTGATGATGCAGTTAAGATATTGAAAACGGATTCGGAAAGGGGACTGGACAGTGCGCAAATCGCTGTAAGAATGTCAAAATACGGCAGAAATCTCTTGAAAAATGGGCGGAAAAAGAGCCTTATAAGGAGGTTTATGCTGCAATTCGGGGACTTTATGGTGCTGATACTTCTCGCTGCGTCCGGGGTATCGTTTGCGGTGTCATGCATGAGCGGTGAGGCTGATTTTGCAGAGCCGCTGCTGATACTCGGTATTGTCATTGCAAATGCCGTGATCGGCACGGTGCAGGAGGCTAAGGCCGAGCGCGCACTTGAGGCGCTGAGTGCCATGTCCGCGCCGAGGGCCACGGTGCTGAGGAACGGAAGGCGCGAGACGGTGATGAGTGAGGAGCTTGTGCCGGGGGATGTGGTTTTTCTGAGTGCAGGAGATATCGTCCCGGCGGATATACGTCTTTTGGAAGGCGAACAGCTCAGCGCGGAGGAAAGCGCTCTGACCGGAGAATCCGTACCCGTTGCGAAAACAGCAGGGGCCGTGTGCGCCGTGGGCGCGCAGATAGCCGAACGCTCGAATATGCTGTTTTCCGGTACCGGGATTGCCGTCGGACGCGGCACGGGAGCTGTGACAGCTACCGGTATGAACACTGAAATGGGGAAAATAGCAAGAATGCTCGGGGAGGAGGAGGCTCCCGAAACCCCGCTCAAGCAACAGCTTCACAGAACAGGAAAACTGATAGGACTGGTGGTTGTCGCAATATGTGCGGTGCTGTTTGTGATAGGCTTGCTGCATAGGGTGGAGCCGCTTGAGATGTTCATGATAGCCATAAGCCTTGCGGTTGCGGCCATACCGGAGGGCTTGCCGGCGGTTGTGACCATAGTGCTTGCACTCGGTGTAAGAAGAATGGCGGCTAAAAGGGCGATAATCAGAAATCTACAGGCGGTCGAGACACTTGGAAGCTGTCAGGTGATATGCTCCGACAAAACCGGAACCTTAACTCAAAACCGAATGACGGTGGTGCGGTGCTCTGCCGGGTGCGGCGAGCCGACTGAGGAGCTGAATAAAGAGCTGCTTGAGACCGCTGCACTCTGTACGAATGTCGAGATAGACGGTGGCCGACTGATAGGGGAGCCCACCGAAACCGCAATAGCGGCGGCTGTGGATGACGCCGAAAAGCTTTTCGGGGACAGAAGCTTGGCTCTCGAAATACCGTTTTCATCCGAAAGAAAGAGGATGACGGTGGTTCTGCGTGAGAAAAACGGATATCATGTGATAACAAAGGGTGCACCGGATGTGATCTTGCCGATGTGCACAAGTGTAAAGGCTCAGAGCTCTGTTGCGACCATGACCTACAGTGGACGACGAAAAGCGCTGTCGGCGAATACTGAAATGGCTGCGGACGCGCTGAGAGTGCTGGGAGTTGCCGAAAAATGGGTGACAAGCTTACCGGATAATGATGCCGCGGCAGAGAGTGAACTGTGCTTTTTGGGACTCATAGGGCTTGAGGATCCACCGAGGGCAGAGGCCGGTGAAGCCGTAGGAGAATGCCTGAATGCGGGAATTCGCCCTGTAATGATAACTGGAGATCAGTCAGTAACGGCGGCTGCGATAGCGAGCAGGCTCGGCATCGACAGCTCGAGTATTGTTACCGGAAAGCAGCTAGATGAACTATCGGATGAGGGTCTGGCAGATACCGTGAAGAGGTGCTCGGTCTATGCGAGGGTCACGCCTGCGCATAAGGTGCGCATAGTAAAGGCGTTCAGGAGATTGTCGCTTGTTACGGCGATGACCGGTGACGGTGTAAATGACGCCCCGGCGCTGAAAGCGGCGGATATCGGCTGTGCGATGGGCAAGAATGGCACTGAGGTTGCAAAAAGCGCGGCGGATATGGTACTTACGGATGATAATTTCGCAACGATAGTCTCCGCTGTCAGAGAGGGAAGAACGGTCTACAGCAACATACGAAAGACGATTCATTTTCTGATGTCCTGCAACATAGGTGAGATACTCGTTGTGCTGGCAGCCTTCCTGCTGAATGCACCTGCACCGCTTTTGCCGGCGCAGCTTCTGTGGGTAAATCTCGTGACGGATACCTTTCCGGCACTGGCGCTCGGCAGCGACCCTGCATCTGACGATGTGATGAGGAGGCCGCCGACACCGCGCAGCCGAACGGTCTTTTCAAACGGCCTCGGCTTTGAAATGGCGGTGGAGGGCATGATGATCGGCTCTCTGGCTTTGGCGGCGTTTTCAATAGGCAGGGCGTTCTTTGATGTTGATCCCGATGTGCCGACAGTGGGGCGAACAATGGCCTTTGCGGTGCTCAGCCTGTCTCAGCTGGTGCACAGCTTCAATGTGCGAAGCGACGGCCCGATGATAGGGCGCGGCTTCTTCTCAAACAGACTGCTGAATGCAGCCTTTGCGGTTTGCTCTACTCTCATGATAGGCGTGATCGTTGTTCCGCAGGCTGCTGCGCTTTTCGGTGCCGTGCCGCTCACTACCGCTCAGTGGCTGATAACGGGTGCGCTTTCCGTAGTGCCACTCGTGCTTTGCGAAACGGAAAAGAGGCTGTTCCTAAAAAAGCAAAGGTAATGACTCGGAGGGCTTTTCGGATATCTGTGTTTGAAATCTTGATTTTTATTCGATTTTTAGGTATTATATGCTTGTAAGCCGTAAACGATAAGTAATGAGCATTTACAGCATTGCCTGAAACCGGCTGCGCACAGTGAAGATCAATTCAGAAAGGTCAGGGTTTTAACATGAGAAAAACGAAAATAGTATGTACGCTTGGCCCGGCAACGGATGATGAGGCGATACTCAAACAGTTGATTTTGAACGGAATGAACGTCGCCCGACTGAATATGTCGCATGGTACGCATGAGGAGCACAAACGTCGCGCCGATATGGTGAAGAAGTTGCGTGAGGAGCTGGATGTTCCTGTGGCACTGCTTATGGACACCAAGGGCCCGGAGATAAGAACCGGTAAGTTCGAAAACAAGGTAATGCTTGAAAATGGGCAGAAATATGTTTTCAGCACGGAGGAGCGCATGGGCGACGAGACAGGCTGCTCCATAACCTTTAAGGATCTTCCGAAGGATGTTCAGAACGGCACACATATCCTGGTGGATGACGGCCTTATCGAGATGATAGTTGAGCGCATTTCCGGAACTGATATTGAGTGCCGCGTGCTTAACGGCGGCCCGATTACCTCCTACAAGGGAATAAATGTGCCCGGAATAACACTTTCCATGCCCTATATAAATGACAAGGACAGGAGCGATATCGAATTCTGCGTAAAAGAGGATTTTGAGTTCATAGCAGCCTCCTTTACACGCTCGGCGGATGATATCGTTATGATAAGAAACGAGCTGGAAAGCAATAACGGCAGAAATGTACGCATAATCGCAAAAATTGAAAATATGGACGGCGTTGAGAATATCGACGACATCATCCGCGTATCCGACGGCATCATGGTGGCCCGCGGAGATCTCGGTGTTGAAGTTCCGATAGAGGATATCCCGGCCTTGCAGAAGAGACTCATTCGCAAGGCATATGTGGCCGGAAAGCAGGTCATCACAGCTACTCAGATGTTGGACTCAATGGTGAAAAATCCGCGTCCGACACGTGCCGAGGCTACCGACGTCGCAAATGCTATCTATGACGGCACAAGTGCTATCATGCTGAGCGGCGAGACCGCAGCAGGTGCATACCCCATAGAGGCTGTTAAGACGATGGTAAGAATAGCCGAGAGAACCGAGAGCGAGATCGACTATGTGCGTCAGCTTGAGCAGTGGGACGGCGAGATCACAAAGGATGTTACCTCCGCTATTTCCCATGCAACCTGTACGACCGCACATGACCTCGGCGCTGTTGCTATCATGACGGTTTCCAAAACAGGACTTACCGCACGCAGTATTTCAAAGTTCCGCCCGGCATGTCCCATAATTTCCGGTACTACCGATAAAAAGGTAATGCACCAGATGGGGCTTTCATGGGGTGTTGTTCCGGTCCTGCTTGAGGAAAAATCCAATACGGATGACCTCTTTGAGCATGTTGTCAGCGTGGCCGAGCAGCATGGGCTTGTCAAGGCGGGCGATATCGCAGTTATTACCGCCGGTATACCGCTTGGAATTTCCGGCACCACAAATATGCTGAAGGTGCACCTTGTGGGAGATGTTCTTTGCTCAGGCTCGGTGGTAACTGAGCAGAGCGTATGCGGCTCTCTGTGTGTTTGCAAAACAGAGGAGGATGCGCTGAGAAATTTCAAGCGCGGTGATATCCTTGTAATACCCAAGACCACAAATGCCCTTATGCCGATAATCCGTCAGGCGGCAGGTCTTGTAACAGAGATGGACGGTGCAAATTCACACGCTGCAATAGCAGCTATGGCGCTTGGCATACCGGCAATTGTCGGTGCTACAGGTGCGACCGAGCTGCTGAAATCCGGCACTACCGTGCGTCTTGACGGCGTGCGCGGTGCGATATTCAGTGCAAATACAGCTATCAATGTTTGATAAAGCATAAATGAACGGCGTCTCCAACGGGAGACGCCGTTTTTGCGGTGTTCTTACTTTTTGGCTGTGATCACAGCGCCGTTTTTCACCGATGTGTCGAGAGTAACGGATGAAAAGCCGACCTCTCGCAGGAGCTGTATTTCCTTTTCAGCCGTGAGCGGAGTATCAAAGTGCACGAATGTACCGTCCGGGA
Organism: uncultured Ruminococcus sp.; assembly: GCA_964531265.1. Lineage (GTDB taxonomy): Bacteria > Bacillota > Clostridia > Oscillospirales > Acutalibacteraceae > Hominenteromicrobium. The sequence continues at coordinate 3,323 of CAZHDW010000031.1, read as the reverse complement.
TATTCCAGCGCTTGCGAAGTCTGTCACAGGTATCGCGCAGCAGCTTTTCCTCCTCGTCACAGCATGCAAAGTAATCGTTATTCAGAAAAACTCCGCCGTCTTTGAGTGTATCGTATATCTTTTTAAAGAGCGGACGCTTTTCGTCGGCGGTGAAATGGTGAATCGATTCAAAGGAAATAACGGCATCAAACGGGCCGGGGAACGGCACGTCAAAATAACTGCCGTTGATGAGTGTCAGCTCCTTATCGGGGTGCTTTTCACGAAGCTTTTCGAGCATTGAGGGTGTCAGATCGATGCCTGTGACGGACAGCTCGGGTCTCAGCTTGAATATTTCGTCAAGCTCAAGTCCGGTTCCACAGCCGAGATCGAGCACCTTTTTGGCGTTTTCAGGCAAAAGTGTCGGAAAATAGCTGTATACGGCAGCCCATGACCCGAGCATGTGCTCCTCATATTTCTCGAGACGTGCTGTAAAAAACGAATCCATCTCCTCGAGAGGGGCGTTTTCAACGGTACTCAGCCAGCTTTTAAGTTCTTCAAGATATTTTGCTTGTTCTTCGGTGTTCATTGTTGTTCCTTTCTTATAAATACTGAGCGGTAAAGGCTGATACAGCACCGTTCAGCAGCTTTTCGGCCTCGCCGGGATGCAGTATAATGCTGCCCGCATAGATTTCACGTGCGATACCGAAGGTGTAAAAACGCACATCACGATAGACTTCCTCGGCGGCTTCTGTCGACAGACCATACTGCTTTGCTGTGCATTCTATGGTCTCTCTGTTCCAGCTTGAGGAAAGTATCTGCTCCACCGTGCGTGTACCGTATTCCGCGGTGAGAAACATGGCTTCAAACAGATTTCTCTGCTGCTCCGCAAGGCGTATATGCGCAAGGCTTACCGTGAACAGGTAGTTTTCTTTGTCCACAAACTGAGCTATAAATGAGCCGTATACGCCGTCGAGCGAGCGTAAAATCTCTGCTCTCAGGTTATCCATATTGCCGAATCTGCGAAAGATCGGCTGTATCGAGCAATTGAGCTTTGCGGCAACTGAGCGGATATTCAGTGCGGAAATTCCGCTTTCAAGTACTATCTGTGTGCCTGCCTCGATGAGCATTTCGCCGGTTATAGTGATTGTGCGAGCCATGGTGACCTCCGAAGGATAAAATATCATATGATATTTTATATATTAGCACTCGTTATAAAGTTTGTCAACAATAAAATATCACGTGATATTTTATGCCGGGGTTTTTGAATAAATCCTTGAGATGAGTACAAGAAGTGCAAAGAACAGTTGAAAAATGCAGCTTTGGGTGATAAAATTATAAATAAGGCAAATATGAAGCTTAGGGGTGCTAAAAATGGATGTAAAGCAGACACTTGCAAATATAGGTATAATACCGGTGATCAAGATTGAGGACGCAGAAAAGGCTGTTCCGCTGGTCCGTGCACTTATGAATGGTGGACTTCCGGCAGCGGAGGTAACCTTTAGAACGGATGCTGCCGAGGAAGCAATCAGACGCATAGCGGAGCAGGTTCCGGAGGTGTATGTGTGCGCAGGTACGGTTCTGGATGTGGATACGGCAAAACGTGCTGTCAAGGCCGGAGCCAAGGCCGTTATCAGCCCGGGTACTAACCCCGAGGTTGTCAAATGGTGCGTGGAGAACGGTGTTACGGTGATACCGGGCTGTGCTACTCCCACTGAGGTCGAGGCTTGTATGCGTATGGGGCTTGATTTTGTCAAGCTGTTCCCGGCAGAGGTTGTCGGCGGAGTCGGAATGCTCAAGGCACTTTCCGGGCCGTACGGCTCTGTAAAATTCATGCCGACAGGCGGAATAAGTGTAAAGAATGTAAAATCCTACCTTGCGCTCAAGAATGTTGTTTGCTGCGGCGGAAGCTGGATAGTTCCGGCCGAGCTTCTGAACAACGATGACTATGAGGGCATTGAGAAGCTGGCAAGAGAAGCAGCACAGCTTGCAGCGGAATGATTCAAGATAACATGCGGTGGGGCGGAGAGACTCTACCGCATATTTAACTATGGGAGAACGAGATGTATTACGGAGAGATAAAAAAGAGGGATATTGCAAACGGCTACGGCGTCAGAGTTTCACTGTTTGTCTCGGGCTGTACAAGGCATTGCAAAAACTGCTTTAATCCGGAAACCTGGAGCTTCACGTACGGAAAGCCCTTTACGGACAGCACCGAGGAGGAAATATTACAGGCACTTGAGCCGAATTATGTAAACGGACTTACGGTGCTCGGCGGTGAGCCGATGGAGATAGAAAATCAGCGTGTGCTGGTGCATTTTCTGCGCAGAGTGAGGGAAAGATATCCAGATAAGGACATTTGGTGCTACAGTGGATCGACTCTGGAGACCGATATGCTGGCGGAGGACGGAAGAAATCACTGTGAGGTGACGGATGAGCTGCTTTCACTTTTGGATGTTCTTGTGGACGGTGCCTTTGTCGAAGAGCTGAAGAATATCAGCCTCAGATTCAGGGGCTCATCAAATCAGCGTATAATCGACATGAATGCCACAAGAAAAAGCGGCAGAGTGACCCTTTGGGACGTGGATTGATGCGCTTTGGCTTGACAGAAGCAGGTTTATTGGGTAGAATCATACTATGACCCTAATTCGACTGAACGGAGCGGCTTTATGACTATCGGTGATGTGAGCTTAAAATATGATATATCCCAGGATACTCTGCGCTATTATGAAAAAATAGGCATGATTCCGCCGGTTACGCGCAATGCGAGCGGAATAAGGGATTACAGCGACGAGGATATTCGCTGGGTGCAGCTTGCAAAATGTATGCGTGCCTCCGGACTTTCTATCGAAGCCATGGTCAAGTATGTTCAGATGTATCAGGAGGGCGACGAGACCAAGCGCGCAAGGCTTGAGCTTTTGCTGGAGCAGAAGCAGACACTGTTGGAGCGCAGACAGAAGGTCGATGAGGCTTTGGAGTGGCTGGATAGAAAAATAGTAGGCTATGAAAAGGCCATGGTCGACGGTAAATTTCCGTGGGAGACCGATGAAAACAGGTAAAAAACTCGTGTAACAGCGTTATTTTTACTGAAATTTGCATTTTAAGGTTTTTATGCTTGACAAGAGTGGCTGCTATGTGGTATAATCACAACTGCGTTGAAATGGAGAGGTGTCCGAGTGGTTTAAGGAGCTAGTCTTGAAAACTAGTGATCTCGCAAGGGACCAAGAGTTCGAATCTCTTCCTCTCCGCCACCTTCTTTTTAATATTTGTTTTTAATTTACCATTGGAGAAGTACCCAAGTGGTGAAGGGGCTCCCCTGCTAAGGGAGTAGGTCGGGTAACCGGCGC
>CAZHDW010000030.1:0-14411 GCA_964531265.1 uncultured Ruminococcus sp. | reverse complement strand
CTTTGGTTTTGTTGTTGCAGCCCTCAATGAAGCCGTTTGTCCAAGGGACATCCATTGAGTTTACTATCTCATGAAACCAATTATGATAGGCTCTTGTGCAGTCTTTGAATTCCGGCAGATTCATCACTTCGACGGACAGCAGCCAGTTCGCCAGACTCTTCTTCCCCTCTGCAGAGGATTTTGAACGGATCGCGGTTAGAAAGTCATTTTTCATTCGAAAAAGCCACTGCTTACAATGACCTTGGCGAATCCGCTGTTTCTTCGGTGGTCAAACAGCTCACACAGGAAAGCGAAAGCGCACAGTTGTTAAGCTTTTGGGAAAAGATCATCCGGGAAGAATCCTGCGGAGAGATGTAATATAAGTACATTGTGCGCTATTCGGTTCTCTCAAAAGGAAATCCAATACAATTGAAGAACTCGCAAAACATATCCTGACACAAAAGAGGAGCGTATCAATGCTGATGCGCTCCATGAATTGTTTTACAAGCACCTTTCTCAATGGTGGTTATGGTATTTTAAATAGCTCTGAGATTTCATGTCGGAATAAATCAAATCTCTGTAATAGTATCTGTAAACTCACGATAGTTCGTGTGTGCAGCCGCCGGCTTAGAGTTCTCGGATGCATAGCCGATGGGGAGGAGAGCTGAAACCCTAACTTCTTCCGGCAGATTCAAGGTCTTGGAAACCTCATCCGCATTGAACCAGCCCACCCAGCAGGAGCCCAGACCGAGATCGGCAGCCTGAAGCATCATGTGCGTGCAGACAATGGCGGCATCTGTTTCGCCAAACTCATAACCTGGCATCAGCGAGCTCTTACAATCTCTGGTTTTATCATAGCAGACTACCAGAATCACAGGGGCATCAAAGGTGCAGGGGCATACGGAGGCCAGCTTTTTTCTGGAATCCTCACTCTTGGCGACGAAGATTCTCTGCGGCTGATAGTTACATGCCGTCGGAGCAATACGCCCGGCCTCAAGGATCAGGTTCAGCTTTTCTTCCTCAACAGTCTGATTGGTAAACGAACGGACAGAGTATCGATTTTTTGCAAGCTCAAGAAATGACATAGCACTACCTCCATTTATATTAATCCGTAATCAGCGGCGCAGCGCCTAAAGCCATCCGCACTGCTGTCAAAATTCACACCATGGGCTTTGATAGCACTGCAATCCATCCAAAGATTATGCGGATCGTTTCCTACGTCATTGACAGTACCATTCAGTCGGAGTACATCGAGCAACGCCTTTGCTGTATCCAACATGGTCAATGGATTCTCACTGCCGTAATTATATACACCGCCGGGCAATCCGGCCATATCATCAAGAAGCTCTACCACCTGACGTACATAGGTAATGCCGCGATATTCATTGCCGGATACATTTATGGGCTTTCCCTGTATAACGGAATTCAAAGTGTTGACAAGGAAATTGCCTCTATTTGCATGCCCGTACAGGGGCATATCGTACATCCAGGTAGCTCTTAGCAGCACAGCCTCGGGGTTTATATCCAATACTCTTTGTTCAGCCTCAAGCTTATGGCAGGCGTACAGGTTTGTGGGCTTCGGAAGTATCACGCTTTCGCTGTAAGGGCCTTCATCTTTACATCCAGTATACACCTGATCTGAGCTAAAGGATATCAGCTTTATACCAAGCTCTTTGGCAACCTCTGCCAGTGTTACCGGCAGTACAACATTGGAGAGATAGGAACCCTCCGGATCCCTTTCACAAGCTCCGATATCCGATATTGCAGCGGCATTGATAATTATATCAGGATGCTGTTCGCGAACATGCTCTTGCAGTGCCTTACCCGGGTTTCTGACCAAAGCCCTGTCAACAGTTATTGCATCGGGATAATGCACCTTTGCTCTAGAGCCTACGAAACCGCTGGCTCCGGTAATCATAATACGTGGTGATTCTTTCATTATAACAACTCCTCTGAAAATCCAGTAATTATCTTTTGTGTTCATTTTACTCCATAATTACTCCTTTGTAAATCCCGAAATGTTTATGATAAAGTAAAACCTCCGACAGAACCATGTGCTGATGAAAACACAAGGAACTTATCGGAGGTTTCTATTTAAAACGTATTATATTTGTTTTTTATAGCTTCGCAGCATCCGTTTTCGAACATCCTTCCCGACTGTATCGAGCCTTTTCGTACAGCTCATGTAGTTCGGATATTGATGCATTTGAAAGCCCTGCATTCTGTTCAGCTTCAGAGGGTGTCATCCATGTGAACGGACGAGTCTTTGAGGCTTTAACGATGGTCTTCTTATACCTTCGTCTGACAACCGCGTTCGGAGATCTGTCGAAAAATCCGGGAGCGTCGCTCTTTTGGCGTTTTTCCTTGATTGCTTCAAGATCATCCTCCTGAAGATTTTCAACAAAGTCGCCCTTGTCGGTAAAGGTCTGTCGGAATCTTCGGGACAATTGAATAGCCGCATACACTATCACAATGATGCTGCCTATGCCGAATACTATCGCTACGATATACTGTAATGCCTTAAATATCGCATCCGCTATCGGAGTGGGTGTATCATCCGGGAACATATCCTGGAAGCCGTCTATCATTGAACCTGACTCTGTTGACGGAAAATCGGGCTCCGGGGTTGCATACGGACCTCTTTCCGGTGCGTCATAGCGTATGTCAATATCAGCAGTGCACAGAGCCGGCAGAAGAATGACTGCAAAGATGAGGAGGAAAGCTGCCAGCACAGCCGTTGAAATGCGATATATGCGCTTTGAGGGCATGTTTCGCATATTCTTGTTGACATCAATATATTCGTTTATACGTTCTATTCCATGGTGTACAAAGCAAAGCAGGAAGTATACAGCCATATAGATCACAGTCATTGTTTGGAAAGCGCTGTCGAGACGCTCTTCAAAAATGGATATCACGGCAGGTATGGCTATCAGGGCAAGTCCCACATAGCTCGGTTGGTCGAGCAGAGAGGTCTGCTTTTCTCCGACAACACGGTTATAGAATCTGAGGAAACATATCGCAATGGCCGGAACGATCATCGCCGAGGTATCATATGCGATGAAGGTCAGCACCACTGCTGCAAGGCTTGCGAGAATATAAATCATAACGTTGCGAATATATCGCTTTGCAAACCAGCTTATTATTACCGGAATCAGTATCAGAAGCCCTTTGAAGTACCCTGCAATAACTTCATCACGAGGGATATCGTTGTTAATAAAGCTAATTACAAGCGTATAAAGCGGAGCGAATATCAACGCACAATGCAGCCAGCCGATAAAGATGCAAAGAAGCTTACTGAAAGATATCTGTTTGTTTTTCTTTTTCATATTTGCCACCTTACAACATCAACATGACGGGATGTATCGGTCATCTTGTTTCGTTCTGCCATATTACGGCTTTCGGGAAGTATCCATATGGCCTCATGGTCACCTGCAAGTGTCTCGATATCCGGCATAAGGCGGAGCTTCTGCTCCTTTGAGATCAGGACATAGAGATTATTCTCCTTACCGCTGTGCTCATGCTGTGCCCTCATCAGATCGGAGATAGGGAGAAGATCGTTTTTGCACTCGATTCGTGCCAAAAGCTTTCTCATATACAGTCCCGCATTTCGTCCGGTCAGCTCTCCCGTATCCAAGGTTTTACCCGTAAGCTGATCCACTCCGTTTCCGAGAATCGTCACGGATATACCGTCCGAAAGCATACGTTCGCACAACTCAGCGGCGATGGATATCGAGATTTCATTCAGATGATCGATCATAGATGAACCGGAACCCTCGCTGTCAAGAATAATGACTACCTTCTGGGACAGCGTTGATTCATGCAGATTGACAAGCAAACTGCCGTTTCTTGCCGAAGCCTTCCAGTTGATATGCTTCATCGGGTCAGTGCGCCGATAATCACGGATGCCGGCAAACTCGAACGGATCGTCATATACACGTCTTCTGCTGACCAGCATTCCCATTATTTTACTGTATGGGATGTTTATCCCGGAAACCGAGATGCGTGACGGCAATACATAAAATTCCGAGGTCTGCGGCACATGGTCTATAAGCTTCTCGCTCATCAGCAGATCATGCGAGGTTATCGTTGTAGAGGTTATGCGATAATATCCGCGCTTCTGGGCCTTGAAGGGCAGCGTACGGGTAATTCGCTGCTTCACCGAGGCGGTAAAAACGTCACGACGATAGGTCATATCACTGACGGATGCGTTTTCCTCGGAACGGAACACAAGCGAACGACTCATGTCGAAGCCAACCTCCAAAACCGGCAGCGGCAAATATTTATTGTTCACAATCGTTTCAATAAGGTTAGCTTCATCACCACAGAAAACATAATCTCTGTCAAAACGAATCAGAACATCGAGATTTTTGTTCCATTGATGCTTGAATACATACTTCTGGCCGAAATACGCGGCAGCAAGCACGAGGAGTAGAATGATGACTGTAATCATTTACTTTGACCAATCCTCTGTGGGAAGCGGAAGAGAAGAAAGGATGCTTTCAATTACCTGCTTCTGAGCTTCTACCATACCCGCGGAACCGCTAAGCTGCAAGCGGTGAGCAAGCACCGGAACGGCCACGGCCTTTATATCCTCCGGAACAACATATTCACCGCCGCGGAGAAGCGCATATGCTCTTACGGCACGAAGCAGAGCAAGGCTTCCTCGAGGACTTACACCCATATCGACATTCGGCCAGTTGCGTGTTGCCTGAACCAGATCGACCATATAATCGAGTAGTATCGGATGAATATAAACGTCCTTTGCAAGGCGCTGAAGCTCAAGAATATCCTCTCCGGTGCATATGCTTCCAAGGCTTTCGAGCGGCTCATCCTTCATGAATCTGTTGAGGATCGCCTTTTCCTGCTCCTTTGTCGGAGCCTCCATTGAAATTCTCATAAGGAAACGGTCAAGCTGAGCCTCGGGGAGGGGATATGTACCGAGAGTTTCAATCGGGTTCTGTGTAGCAATAACAAAGAACGGTTCGGCCAGCTTCATGGTTTCTCCATCTACAGTTATCTGATGCTCGCCCATACACTCCAAAAGGCTGGACTGGGTACGAGGAGTTGCACGGTTGATCTCATCTGCCAGAAGAATGTTGCAAAAAGCAGGGCCGGGGTTGAAAACGAAGTCGTTTTCCTTCTGGTTAAAGTAGTTCAGGCCGGTAACATCACTCGGGAGAAGGTCCGGAGTGAACTGTATACGATTAAAGTCGGCACTGACCGATTTTGCAAGCGATTTTGCAAGAACGGTTTTGCCCATGCCCGGTACGTCCTCAATGAGCACGTGGCCATCGGCTACCATTGCTGTGAGAAGCAGATTTATCACATTCTCAGAGCCGATCATTACTTTTCCGATGTTTTCCTTGATGGATGATAGAAGAGATGCTGTTTCCATTAATGTTACCTCATTTTCCTGCTGATCACACGCTACAGAGAATATCAGCAAAATTTGTGCACGCTTACCAAAATTGTTTGTTAAGCGAATAATAATCTCGCGTCCAGTATACAGCAAACAGGCTCGAAATACAATAGGTTAATTCATAAAAAGCAGGAAAACAACGAAAATGAATCGCTAAGTGCTTTTATCCTGCAAAAAAGCTTGATAAATCCCCGAAACCAGTAACGAAGCTCTTGCATTTTGCAGGAAAATAAGGTATCATAAACATAATATTGAGTGTTGGGGAGCGCATCAAACCAAAAAGTGTTTTCTTCTCGGTATGGTGCGAAGAAAGGAAATGGGTATGAATATTCAACTTACTGATAGGATCAAGCAAAATGCAAAATCCTTTTCAAAGGGTCAAAGGCTGATTGCAAAATATATTGAAGAGCATTATGACAAAGCAGCTTCTATGACAGCCTCCAAGCTGGGCTCTGTGGTCGGTGTCAGTGAGTCCACCGTTGTACGTTTTGCAACTGAAATAGGCTATTCCGGATATCCTGCTATGCAGATAGCCATGCAGGAAATGATACGTAATCGTATGACAAGTGTTCAGCGCTTGGAAATGACCTCTGCCAACTATCCCGTTGAGGCGCTCCTTGAAGCTACACTCGATCAGGATATAGATATCATACGCGGCACAAAGGAAACTATCTCTTCCGAGGATTTTTACCGTGCGGTGAACGCACTTGTAAATGTTAAGAGAGTATATATTATAGGTGCCGGCAGCTCGTTTGCTTTGGCCTCATTCCTGTCACATTATTTCTCCTTGATTTTTGATTCCGTTCAGCTGATAGATGCCACAAGCGAGGCGCGTGTCCTCCAGCAGATAGTTCATATCGGAGAGAGCGATGCCATGGTGGGTATCAGCTTCCCGAGATATTCAAAGAGAGTTGCAAAATCCTTTAAATATGCATCCAACAGAGGCGCTACCGTTGTCGGTATTACGGACAGCATGCTTTCTCCGCTCGCCGAATATGCACAGCATGTGCTTCTGGCAAAGAGTGATATGGTTTCATTTGTTGACTCTCTTGTCGGCCCTCTGGCACTTATTAATGCTCTGATAGTTACAATCGCCATAAAGAAGAAGGATGAGGTCGCACGCAATCTGCACGATCTTGAATCCATTTGGGATGAATACGGCGTTTACGAAAAGGTGGAAGAAAAATCTGATGACAAATAAGTTTGATGCAGTTGTTGTTGGCGGTGGCCCCGCCGGAATGATGGCTGCTATCACTGCTGCGGAGTACGGAAGAAGCGTACTGTTGCTTGATAAAAATGATAATCTCGGCAGAAAGCTAAGGATCACCGGCAAGGGAAGATGCAATGTCACTAACAATTGCGAATCTGCCGCTGTAATCGAAGCTACTCCTGGGAATGGAAGGTTTCTGTACGGTGCGCTTAAAGCTTTCTCACCCCAGGATACCATGGCATTCTTTGAATCCCTCGGCGTTTCGCTGAAAACGGAGAGGGGAAATCGGGTCTTTCCGGTATCGGATAATGCCAACGATGTCGCCGATGCCATGCACAAAAAGCTGAAAGAGCTTGGTGTTACCGTAAAGCGCAGTCGAGTAAAATCCGTCATAATCGATAACGATGTAGCTGTCGGTGTGGAAACGGACATCGGTGATTTTTATGTGGACTCGGTGCTTCTCGCCTGCGGCGGAGCCTCATATCCCGGAACCGGCTCCAACGGCGATGGTGCTCGCCTTGCAGCGAAGCTCGGACATTCCGTGTCGCCGCTGCGTCCTTCCTTGGTTGCTCTCGAGTCGGATGACCCCGATTGCCCCGAAATGCAGGGACTTTCATTAAAGAACTGCGGCGTCACCATATTTGATAATGCATCAAACAAGCCTATATACAATGATTTCGGAGAGCTGCTTTTCACTCACTTCGGACTTTCAGGCCCGACTATTCTGAGTGCAAGCGCACATATGCGGCAAATGGAAAACGGAAGGTATACTGTGGAGCTCGACCTCAAGCCGGCACTTTCCGATGAACAGCTTGATCAGCGCCTGCTTCGAGACCTTGAGAAGAACAAAAACCGTAATTTCAGCAATTCACTTGATGAGCTTCTTCCGCAGAAGATGATCCCTGTTATCATCCAACGTTCGGGAATCCCGGCAGATCAAAAGTGCAATTCCATAACACGATTGCAGAGAGCCGAGCTTTTGAGGGTACTCAAGCATTTTCGTGTAGATATATCCGGCTTTGCGCCGCTTTCCGGAGCTATCGTGACAGCCGGTGGTGTCTCAATTAAAGAAATCAATCCCAAAACCATGCAATCAAAGCTGGTACAGGGGTTATTCTTTGCCGGGGAAATAATCGATGTGGACGCCTATACGGGCGGCTTCAATCTCCAAATAGCATTTTCAACGGGCTATGTAGCCGGCTTGAATATTTAAAAAGGAATGATGAGCGATGAATTTTGCAGTAGCGATCGATGGCCCGGCAGGAGCCGGAAAAAGCAGCGTAGCTAAGGCTGCCGCTAAGGAACTGGGCTTTGTATATGTTGATACAGGCGCCCTGTACAGAGCAGTCGGTATACATATGGTAGGGAAGGGCATATCCTGCGATGATATAGATTCCATAGTGAATGAATTCCCGAATATAGTGCTCGAGATCGAGTATCAGGAGGACGGTCAGCATGTGATACTTTGCGGCAAAGACGTTTCTCAGGATATTCGTACAGGTGAGGCGGCAAAGGCTGCCTCGGATTTTTCAAAAATACCCCAGGTTCGCAGCTTTTTGCTTTCAACACAGCTTCAGATGGCAGAAAAATATAATGTAATAATGGACGGTCGCGACATCGGAACGGTTATCCTTCCGAATGCACAGGTAAAGGTCTTTCTTACAGCCTCTGCCGAGGCGCGTGCACATAGACGCTATCTTGAGATGCAGGCTAAGGACGCATCATCAAACTATGAGGACATCCTGGCCGAGATCATAAGCAGGGACAAGCAGGATTCCGAGCGTGAGACAGCTCCGTTAAAGCCTGCTGAGGACAGTATTCTTCTTGACACTTCCGATATTAATTTTGAAGAGTCGGTCCAGGAATTGCTCCGAATCATTCGCGAAAGGATGTAATATATGGCAAAGAAGAACCGTGGACTTCAGGTGTGGTATTTTGTAGCGAGATATGTCACGGCGGTCATATTCAAGGTATTGTTCCGATATCAGGTCATAGGCAAGGAGAATGTTCCGCAAACCGGCAGACTTCTGGTATGTGCAAACCATTCCACAATGGCCGATCCGATATTTCTCGGCAGTGCAATACCGGGACGACAGATGAAGTTTGTTGCAAAGGCCGAGCTGTTCTCCAATAAGCTCCTGGGCGGATTTTTAGCAAGCTTGGGCGCATTTCCCATTGCACGAGGCACGGGCGGTGCCGAAGGCATTCAGACAGCTATGAGATTTCTGGAGGAAGGCCATGCGGTATGTATGTTTCCCGAGGGAACACGCTCCAAAACCGGTGAGTTGCTGAATCCTAAAAACGGCGCTGCAATGCTTACGGCAAGAACAAAATGCACAGTTCTGCCCGTTGCAATAACGGCAAAAGACGGTAAGAGGCCAAAGGCTTTTCGTAAAATGATAATAAAGCTCGGACAGCCGATACCGTATGAGGAGCTCGGCTTTACCGAGAATCCCGGTGCATCCCAGTATCGCCATGCAACACGCATTATTTTCGATGAGATCAAGGCTCTTCGCGAGGAAAGCATTGCGCTTATGAACAAGGGGGATAGTGCTCGATGATCCACGTTGCAAAAACAGCAGGCTTCTGCTTTGGAGTTGATCGTGCAGTCGAAATGGTGTACAAGCTTTTGGACGAAGGTAAAAAGGTATGTACTCTCGGCCCGATAATACATAACCCTCAGCTCGTGCAAAGTCTTGAGCAGAGGGGAGTCAGGATAATCAATTTTCCCAAAGAGGCCAACACTGATGAAACAGTGCTCATACGCTCCCATGGCGTTCCCCCGAGTGTTCTGTCGGAGCTTAATGAGTTAGGAGTTCCATATGTAAACGCCACCTGCCCCTTTGTGGAAAAAATACACAAGCTGGTACATTCAGCCGGTGAAGACGGTAGACTCGTAATGATTGCCGGAGATAGGGAGCATCCGGAAATTCAGGGCGTTCTCGGAAGCTGCACAGGCCCGTTTGAGACCTTTTCATCATTGAAACAGCTTGAAGAATGCTTTACAAAGCACCCCGAATACGCAAAATCACCCCTTGCATTCTGCCAACAGACAACTTTTAACGTTGAAGAATGGGAAAAATGTTTATTTTTCATTGAAAAGGTATGTACAAACGCTTCGATTTTTGATACAATATGTAATGCTACCGCAAATCGTCAAAAAGAGGCAAGAGAGTTGTCCTCTGAAAGCGATTTGATGATAGTTGTTGGTGGTAGACATAGCTCGAATACGGCGAAACTCAAAGATGTCTGTGCGGAACACTGCGAGACGTTTCTTATCGAGACAGCACAAGAGCTGAATGAGCTGCCCGTCAGAGGCAGACACAACATAGGCATAACTGCCGGAGCTTCTACGCCGGCAAGCATAATAAAGGAGGTACTAGTTACCATGACAGAAATCAACGAAACAAATGAGCTTAATTTTGAGGAGATGCTTGAAGAATCGCTCAAGAGCTTGAATACAGACGAGAAGGTGCACGGTGTTGTCGTAGGCATTTCCCCGACAGAAGTGTATGTAGACGTCGGAAGGAAGCAGGCTGGCTTTATCCCGGCTAACGAGCTCTCTAACGATCCGAGCGCAAAGCCGGAAGAGCTTGTTAAGATCGGCGATGAGATGGATCTTCTCATCATGAAGACAAACGATCAGGAAGGCACAATCATGCTTTCCAAGAAGCGCATCGACGCTATCAAGGGCTGGGAAGACATCGCTGCTGCTATGGACGCAGAAGAGATCCTTACCGGCAAGGTAACAGAGGTTGTTAAGGGCGGCGTCATCGTTCTCTACAACGGCATTCGCGTTTTCATCCCGGCTTCTCAGGCTGTTGCTAACCGCGGCGACGATCTCGAGGTTCTCAAGAACACAGACGTTCAGTTCCGCATTATCGAAGTCAACCGTCAGCGCAGACGTGCTGTAGGCTCCATCCGCTCCGTTCTCCGCGAGCAGAAGAAGGCAGCTCAGGCTAAGTTCTGGGAGACAGTTGAGGAGAACCAGGAGTTCACAGGTAAGGTTAAGTCCCTTACAAACTTCGGTGCTTTTGTTGATCTTGGCGGCGTTGACGGCATGATCCACATCTCCGAGCTTTCCTGGAACCGCATCAAGCATCCGAGCGAGGTTGTAGCTGTTGGCGATACTGTTACAGTATACGTTAAGAGCCTTGATCGTGAGAACGGCAAGATTTCTCTCGGCTACAAGAAGATTGAGGACAATCCGTGGGAGATCCTCAAGAATCAGTATCCGGTTGGCACAGTATGCGATGCAACAGTTGTCGGCATGACTACTTTCGGCGCATTTGCTAAGATCCTCCCGGGCATCGACGGTCTCATTCACATCTCTCAGATCGCCGACAGAAGAATTGAGAAGCCGCAGGATGTTCTTAAGGTTGGCGAGACTGTAAAGGTCAAGATCACAGATATCGACTTTGAGAAGAAGAGAGTTTCCCTCTCCATCCGTGCTCTTCTGGATGAGCAGACAGAGGAAGCTTCCGAAGAATAATCTGGAATAATGTCCATGTCAGTATATTGCAGGGTGGTTCTTGCCACCCTGCTTTATGCGATTTTGACAGAATAATAAAATATGGTAGGCTTCTTTTCAGAAGCAGTCCATTGGAGGAATAACAGATGAAGCGAGTTAAAAAACCTGCGTTTTTTGTTATCGCCCTGTTGATACTTGCATTGGCTGTCACTTCTGTTTGCGGTGTTTACACTCAGAACGGTGACTCCAAAACAACATGGATCAAAGGCGTTAACGACATAAGATGGGGCATCGATATTCGCGGTGGCGTTGAAGCAACCTTCAGCCCGGCAAACGGCATTGATGCTACACCCGAGCAGCTTGAATCCGCAAAGGCAATCATCGAGCTGCGTATGGTTTCTAAGAACATAACCGACTATGAGCTCTATACGGATGAGACAAACGATAAGATCATCGTTCGTTTCCCGTGGAAGAGTGATGAGTCTGATTTCGACCCCGAGACCGCTATTGCTGAGATCTCCGAGACAGCACTTCTCACATTCCGTGAGGGCATGGAGTATGAGACTCAGTCGATTGGCGACGACGGTGAAGCAATTTACACCACACCGACGGGCGTAACCGCAGAAAACATTATTCTTGAGGGTGATGACGTTGCGGAGGCTACTGCTGTTATGCAGCAGGATTCTACCAGCGGCGAATACACATATGCTATTTCACTTACACTGTCCGAGGCGGGCGCAGAGAAGTTTGCTGAGGCTACTGAGCGTCTGAGCGGTGAGATCATCTCTATCTGGATGGATGACATCATGATCTCCTATCCCAGAGTCGGCGCTGTTATTACGGACGGTATGGCATCTATTACGGGTAACTTTACCGCAGCCGAGGCTACAGAGCTTGCTGCTAAGATTCAGGGCGGCGCACTTCCGTTTGCACTTGAGACTTCCAATTTCAGCACCGTTAACCCGACTCTCGGCATGAAGTCACTCGATGCCATGGCTTTGGCAGGTGTTATTGCACTTATCGTCATTGCTGTCTTCATGATTGCGATCTTCCGTGTTCCGGGCTTTGTTGCTGTTTTTGCTCTCGTAGGTCAGCTGGCAATTACATTTGCCGCTATCTCCGGCTACTTCGGAAACTTCAACAGCTTTACAATGACACTTCCCGGTATTGCCGGTATCATTCTTTCCATCGGTGTCGGTGTTGATGCTAATATCATCACTGCAAGCCGAATCAAGGAAGAGCTCAATGCCGGTAAAACACTTGACGGTGCAATTCAGAGAGGTTGCTCCAACAGCCTTTGGTCGATAATCGACGGCAATATCACAATTCTCATTGTTGCTCTCATGCTTATCGGCGTATTCGGCCCGAGCAATATCCTTTCCAAGATATTCGGTGCTTCAACTACCGGTGCTATCTATTCATTTGGTTACACATTGTTGGTCGGTGTTATCGGCAACTTTGTTATGGGCGTTTTCTGCTCCAGAGTCATGATAAAGTCCCTTTCCGGTTTCAAAGCCCTGCGCAAGAAGTGGATGTTTGGAGGTGCTGATAAGTAATGAAAAAGTTCAATTTTGATTTCTACAAGAATAAAAAGGTTTTCTTCATTATATCGATAGCACTCATTCTGGTAGGCCTTGTTTGTAATCTTATTATCGGTACTACACTTGATATCCAGTTTGCCGGTGGCGCTATGATCAAGTACTCCGTCGACGGTGAGGTTGATTCCAATGAAATCGACGCACTTGTTGAGGCTGAGACAGGAAGAACTGTTTCCGTTACAACCAACCAGTCCTTCAGTGACGATTCCTATCAGGTAACAATTTCCTTTGCAGGAAATGAGGGTGTTTCTCTGGAAGAGCAGCAGGCTATTGCCGATGGACTTTCCGCTGAGTATAGTGACAGAACCTTCAACGTTGTTGAGTCCAGCTCCGTTGACCCCAGCATGGGCGCACGCTTCTTCCAGAAGTGCCTTGTTTGCCTGGTAATCACCTTCGTTCTGCTTCTCGCATACATCGCTCTGAGATTCAGAAAGATCGGTGGTATCCCCGCAGGTGTCACAGCTATTATAGCTCTTATTCATGACGTCCTGATCGTTTACTTTGCATTTGTTTTGTTCAGATTCCCGATAAATGATATTTTCATTGCGGTTATCCTTACAATTCTAGGCTACTCTCTTAATGATACTATCGTTATCTACGACAGAATCAGAGAGAACCGCAAGCTTGCAGGTACAAGCGACCCGCTTGCTCTTCCGGGCATTGTTAATAAGAGCCTCAATCAGACAATGTCACGTTCCATCATGACGTCTGTTACCACATTCCTGGCATTGCTTGTTATCTATATTGTTGCAGCCGTTTATGGCCTGACAACTGTTACAACCTTTGCGCTGCCGATGATGGTCGGCGTTATTGCCGGTTGCTATTCTTCACTCTGCATTGCAGCTCCTCTGTATGCACTTTGGGTGATAAAGAGAGCCAAGAAGTAATCTCAATGCTTATAATGAAGACCTCCGTACAGCTAAGCTGTACGGAGGTCTTTTTATGCGTTCATCATATTGCCATTATGTATATCTGACATGGATTCTGTTCATCCCATAGAGTGGGGAATACCTCAAGTTCTTTAAAGCCTAACGAAACATAGAAATCGTTGTTTTATCGAATTCCGGATATTTGCCTCGTACAACGGTTTTCACCTGGATAAATGAGTAGCCATGATCGCTAACTACTGATTTTGCAAATTCAAACAGGGATGTGCCCATACCCATACGGTGATATTCCTTGAGTATGCCCATTACAGCGAGCTCCACAGTATCTTTTCCTGTTTGATTTAAATACAAAAAGCCAACCGGCTTGGCATTCTCATAGGCGCAGAAAAATGCTTTCCCGGCACTGCTACGGATGTATTCCTCTCTGGCATCATCCAGTTCAAACCATTCCTGCAGTGCATTAAGAATATCGGCTGTTACTTTCATCTTTACGGTATCATCGGTGATCTCCACGATTTCATTGTATAATGCTCCGTTTCAACTATATGCCTGTGACTAATGGCAGATTACGACATAGAGCTGTCTTTAGTTATGGTTAAATAATCGAAAAAATCCTCGAAAGCAATGTTCAAGGATTTAAGCTCAATACTTTTTTATGATTTCCCAGATCACTAAAAGCGGAAAAATTAAAATCAAAAACAGTGTCCACATAAAATATCCCCCCACAAATCAGTAATAACAATTGATTTATATATGAGAACTACTATTCGACAATTTCAGTATAGCATAAAACAAGCGGATGTCAATACAAGAAAAGAAGTTTTTACTATGCGGAATAGAAATATAT
>CAZHDW010000029.1:0-18661 GCA_964531265.1 uncultured Ruminococcus sp. | reverse complement strand
CGTCCTTTGTTGCCTGACGCTGTGAGTCTGTGAAGTATGCAGGAACAGTGATAACTGCGCTTGTTACTGTATCGCCGAGGTAAGCCTCTGCGTCAGCCTTCAGCTTCTGGAGGATCATTGCGGAGATCTCCTGCGGTGTGTAGTTCTTGCCGTCAACGGAGACCTTATAATCGGAGCCCATCTCTCTCTTGATGGAAGCTACTGTTTTGTCCGGGTTTGTAATTGCCTGGCGCTTTGCTACCTGGCCGACCATACGCTCGCCTGTCTTGGAAAAAGCGACTACGGACGGAGTAGTTCTTGCACCCTCTGCGTTAGCGATAACGACCGGCTCGCCGCCTTCAATAACAGCTACGCAGGAGTTTGTTGTACCAAGGTCAATACCAATTGTCTTTGCCATAATTTATCATCCTTTCATGCGGCCTGAGCCGCTCAGAAAATGCGGCACGCTAAGCATGCTCCGCAAATTGTTTGCTTTTGATTAAATACTGTCAGTTTGCAACCTGTACCATTGCATATCTTATGACTTTATCGCCCAGCATATATCCCTTCTGGAATACGGCTGCAATAACATTTTCGCCGAGCTCGTCATTATCGATATGGGAAACCGCATTGTGCAGATTCGGGTCAAACGCTTCGCCGATCTCTCCAACCTCGCGGACATTGAGCTTTTCGAACAGTGCCTTGAACTGATTTGAAATCATTTCAACACCCTTTCTCATATCCTCGGCGGAGGCATTCTCCTGTGCAAGTGCACGGTCGATATTATCGGCTACTGGCAATATCGCGTTTATCGTATCGGACACCGCGTTATTGTACACGCCGTTTTTCTCGGCTGCGGAACGCTTGCGGAAATTGTCATACTCTGCAAGCACTCTGAGGTACTGCTGCTTATGGCTGTCGAATTCAGCCCGGAGCTTATCGTAATCCTCTTTTGCCACCTTTTCCTTTTTCTTTTTCTTCTCTGCTTTTTCTTCGGCCTTGATCTCTTCCTCAGCTACCTCAGCCGCCTTGTTAACTTCCGTCTCCTCTGCAGGAGAGTTATTTGTCTGCTCTGCCACAAGGACACTCCTTTCTATTCTTCACGCATAATGCTCGTCAGCAATTCACCGACTCGCTCTGCGATGTAAGCTGTTTGCGCTGCAACATGTGCATAATCCATACGCGTCGGGCCTATTATCGCGACTGCACCGGAATTATTCTTTCCTATGCTATAGCGCGACGTTATGACCGCCGAATCTCTGAGCGCCTCCGCATCATTCTCCGGACCTATACATATCTGCGTGCTGTTCCGCTTTCCGTCGAGCATTCCGCACATGGCCTCCGGGTCTTCGACAAGCTGCATCATCTGCCTCACTCCACCGTTCTGATACTCCGGATAATAAAGCAGATTCATCTGTCCGCCGAGGAAAACCTCCGCCTGCATCGTTTCCTGCACTACCTCAAGCAATGCCGCAAGCGCCGGTGATATCAAAAGCGCAAGATCATTGAAGGACATCGCAAGGCTCTGTATGAACGCCCTGTTGATATCCGACACCGCCTTGCCGGTAACACGCTCGTTTATAACCCTGAAGAATATTCGCATTATCTCATTTGAAAGATCAAAATCGCAATGGAACACCTTGTTCTTCATTGTGCCCGAGCTGCTCATCAATATCAGCATTGCCGTGCGTCTGCTCGTCTGAACGAATTGCACCGCCTTGATCCGTGCGCCCGCACCGCTCGGTGCCGTGGCCACCGCCATATACTTTGAAGCAAACGACAGTGTGTCCGCCGCACTTTGCAGCAGCCTTTCAAGGTCAAAGGAGCTTTTCATCAGCATACTATCCAGCGTGTAGCGCTCGGTGTCCGAGAGTGCTTGATGCGGCATCAGGTTATCGACGTATTCGCGGTAGCCCTTTGCCGAAGGCACTCGACCGGCCGAGGTATGCGGCTGTTCCAGCAACCCAAGCTCCGTCAGATCAGCCATTTCATTGCGAACCGTGGCCGAAGAAGCTCCGACCAGCTCGCTTATGGACTTTGATCCGACCGGTTCACCGGTACGAATGTATCCGTCAACGATCGAGGCAAGTATATTCTGTTTCCTTTTTGTCAGTTCCATACTGCACCTCTCAAGGTTTTAGCACTCTTAACTCTCGAGTGCTAACCCTTGACTATAATATACTTCAAAGGTCAGGAAATGTCAATAACAAATTTGGAAATACTTGTAAACACTTTGTGAACCCGCGATTTTTCTTCAATATTTATGCTTTCCCCTGCGGTATGCGCACTCTTTGCAAATATATGTCTTGAAATGCAATTTCCAAACGAATATAATAGTATAGATATAATTTCCCGTAAAGCGTTTCATCCATGCTTGGAACGGAGAGAAGGTAGAATATGAAAGTTGTATTACAGAATCTTACAAAAGAATTTCCCAACAGAAATAAGCGCAGTCACGAAAAGGTAGTGGCGGTAAACGATTTCAATTTTGAAATACCGGACGGCACTCTGGTAGGTCTGCTCGGCCCCTCGGGCTGCGGAAAGAGCACCACACTGAATCTGCTCTGCGGATTGCTTACTCCGAGCTCCGGCCATATTTTCTTCGGAGACGAGGATGTGACCGCTCTGCCGGCCGAAAGCCGCGGTGTCGGCATGGTTTTTCAGAACTACGCACTGTACCCCCATCTCACTGTAAAGCAGAATATAATGTTCCCCCTGCAAAATCTCAAGGGCGAGGCAAAGCTGACAAAGTCACAGATGCAGGAAAAGGCTTTGGAGGCTGCTAAGCTCGTCCAGATAGAAACACTCATGGACAGAAAGCCGAGCGAGCTTTCCGGCGGCCAGCAGCAGCGAGTTGCCATAGCACGTGCCCTTGTAAAAATGCCGCGCATCCTGCTTCTTGATGAGCCGCTTTCAAACCTCGATGCACGTCTGCGCCTGCAAACACGCGAGGAAATTCGCAGAATACAGCGCGAGACGAAGATAACCACGGTTTTTGTTACACATGACCAGGAGGAGGCAATGAGCATCTCCGATATCATCGTCGTAATGAAGGACGGCGTCATCCAGCAGATTGGAAAGCCGCAGGAGGTCTATAACTCCCCCGTCAATCTGTTCGTTGCAAAATTCCTCGGCACACCGCCCATAAATGTCTTTAACGGCACCGTTCGCGGAGAAAAGCTCTATATCGGCGACAGCGCTGTGCTCTCCGTACCCGGTATATCCGACGGCGCGGTGGATGTCGGCATTCGTCCCGAGGGCTTTATCCCGGATGAAAACGGTGCTCTCGTATGCAAGCTTCAGCAGGTCGAGGTCATGGGACGTGACATCTCCGTTGTCTTCAACCACAGCGATGCATGTGCCGCAAATCTTCGTGCGATAATCAGCGCCGAGAATTCAGTCGATCATTCAGCCGCCGCTGTCCGCTTCTCCTTAAAGCCGAACAAGGTATTCCTTTTCGATAAGGAAACCGGCGCACGCATAGCCGTAAGTACTGCGGAGGAATAAGATATGAATAAGAATAATATCAAGGGCTGGCTCTATCTTTTGCCCGCCGTGCTGTTTCTCGGTGCATTCCTTGTCTATCCGCTGATAGATGTATGCATCTACTCATTGGAGGAGGGCTACAATTCCGCTTCTCAGACCTCATTCGGAATCGGCCTTTATAACTATTCCTACGTGCTTCACGATCCGTATTTTCTTCAGGCTCTCAAGAACACCTTCATTCTTGTCGCCATAACCGTACCGGTGTCCACCTGTCTTGCTCTTTTGATAAGCGTCGGACTCAGCTCCATCAAGTTTATACGTAATCTGTACCAGACCATATACTTTTTGCCCTATGTGACAAACACGCTCGCAGTAGGACTCGTCTTCATGATACTCTTCCAGAAGACCCCCTACACGGACGGCCTTGCAAACCTCGTTATACAGTGGTTCGGCGGCACCGCCGTCGACTTTATCGACGGCCCCTACTGGGCGAAGATGTTCGTGCTCTGCTTCTACACCATCTGGGTAGTCATGCCGTTCAAAATACTTGTACTCACAAGCGCGCTGGCCTCGGTCAATCAGAATTATTACAATGCCGCCAAGGTTGACGGCACATCACGCTTCCGCATCTTTACACGCATCACCGTTCCGATGATCTCACCCACGCTGTTCTATCTCATCATCACCGGCTTCATCGGTGCTTTCAAGGCTTACAGTGATGCTGTAGCGCTGTTCGGCACCGATCTTAACGCAGCGGAGATGAATACCATAGTCGGATATGTTTACGACATGCTCTACGGCAACAGCGGCGGATATCCGTCCTATGCTTCGGCAGCCGCTATAATCCTGTTCGCCATTGTCCTGACCATCACATGCATCAATCTGATAGTCAGCAAGAAGCATGTACATTATTCTTAAAGGAGGGTAACGATCATGTCAAACAGCAAGGATAACCGCAGTCGCGGTGTCGGACGTAAGGTCGGAAAGGTCGTCACCTTCATACTCCTCACCTTCTGGGCTCTTATGGTTCTTTTCCCGTTTTACTGGATGCTGCTCACCTCCTTCAAGAGCTACAGCTCCTATAATGCGGAGTATATCCCCCAGCTCTTCACGCTTGAGCCCACCCTGCAAAACTATGCCGATGCCTTCACAGCCGTACCTCTTGCGGATTATTTTCTCAACACGCTGATATTCACCATTGTTACGACAGCTATAATGCTCGTTGTTACCGTGCTTGCGGCCTTTGCCTTTGCACGTCTTGACTTCAAGGGCAAGAATATCGCATTCACAGTATTTCTTTCTCTCATGATGATACCGAGCGAGCTTGTCGTCATCACAAACTTCGTCACTATCACAAATCTCGATATGCGAAACACCTTTATCGGCCTGATACTCCCGTCCGTCACCTCGGTTTTCTACATTTATCTGCTCAGAGAGAACTTTGCACAGATACCGGACGAGCTGTATTTTGCCGCCAAGGTCGACGGCACCTCAGACATAAGATATCTTACACGCGTTATGATACCGATATGCCGTCCGACAATAATCACGATCACCATATTGAAGGTAATCGAGTGCTGGAACTCTTATGTATGGCCGCGACTCATTACCGATGATCCTGCTTACTACCTTGTTTCGAACGGAATTCAGGAGATCAGAGAAAACGGCTTCGGCCGCGAAAACATACCGGCTATGATGGCGGCCGTTGTTGTCATATGTGTGCCGCTGATAGTTCTCTTCCTTATTTTCCGCAAAAAGATAATGGCAGGTGTTGCAAGAGGAGGTACAAAGGGATGAAAGCTTTCCACAGGATCACCGCTCTGGTGCTGATCTTACTGCTGTGCCTCTCGTTTTCGGGCTGTCACGGTTCAATACAGCGCGATGTATTTGAGATACCGCAGGAATTTGACACCACAAAGAACTATGAGATAACCTTCTGGGCAAAGAACGACACAAACGTCACACAGGTCAACATCTATAAGGAAGCCATTGAGGACTTTCAAAAGCTGTATCCGAATATAACCGTAAACCTGCGTCTGTATACGGATTACGGCAAGATCTACAACGACGTTATCACTAATATTTCAACAAATACAACACCCAACGTCTGCATAACCTACCCGGATCATATCGCCACATACCGCACGGGTACAAACAGCATTGTGCCGCTCGACACACTGTTCACCGACGAGCGCTACGGTCTCGGCGGAAGCGAGCTGCTGTTTGATTCCCCGACGGTCGACGAGATAATCCCGCAGTTTCTCTCCGAATGCGAGCAGGACGGCTCTTATTACGCTATTCCCTATATGCGTTCAACAGAGGCCTGCTACGTCAACAAGACATATGTTGAGGCCCTCGGCTACGAGCTGCCCGATGTGCTCACATGGGACTTTATCTGGGAGGTATCCGAGGCCGCTACCAAAAAGGATGCTGACGGCAATTACATCGTAAACGGTCAAAAGGTTCTCATCCCCTTTATCTACAAATCCACCGATAATATGATGATAACCATGCTGCATCAGCAGGGTGCCGAATACTCCACCGAGCTCGGCGAGATAGGTCTGTTCAACGATACAACGCGCGAGATATTGCAGAACATCGCCGGCCACACCGCCAGCGGCGCCTTCTCTACCTTCAAGATTTCCGGATATCCGGCAAACTTCCTGAACGCCGGCCAGTGCATCTTCGCAATAGATTCCACCGCAGGTGCTACCTGGATGGGCTCAGATGCACCGCTTGTAGATATCGCTGAGGATGCACTGGTTGACTTTGAGACCGCAGTTCGCATGGTACCGCAGTACGACCCCGAAAACCCGTCCATGATGTCACAGGGACCGTCCATATGCATATTCAATAAAGAGGATCAACAGGAGGTTCTCGCCTCGTGGCTGTTCGCTCAGTACATGCTTACAAATAAGGTGCAGATAGCCTATTCTCAGACAGAGGGCTATGTACCTGTAACCTCCAAGGCGCAGCAGAGCGACGAATACCTTGACTATCTTTCAAGAAGCGGCGAAAACAACGATCTCTACTACGACATAAAGCTTGACGCAACACGGCTGCTGCTTGATAACACCGACAACACCTTTGTCACAGCGGTATTTAACGGCTCGGCCTCTCTGAGAGACGCCGCAGGCCACCTTGCCGAAAACGTCACACTCTCCACAAGACGCAAGCAAAATGTTGACAGCAAGTTCCTCGATACGCTTTTCTCAGAGACCGTTTCGCTTTACCGACTCGACCAGATACGTTCCGCCTCCGGCGGAAAGCAAGACCTCGGCCCGCTGCCCACAGCATCGGTGGTTCTCCTTATCACACTGGCTGTTATATGGGCAATTATCGCTATTTGGGCCCTGTTAACAAGGAAGAAAGAAAAATTTTAAGATTCAGACACAGTAAATCATTGATTTTTCAGAACTTTGATGTATAATAGGTCTCGTGCTAAGGCACAAAATATTAAAGGGAGTGCAATATCATGAAAAAAATCATTGCAATTCTGTTGGCTATGGTTCTGGTACTGTCCTTCGTTGGCTGTTCCGGTTCCTCCAATGACAACTCTTCTTCCGCAGTTGAAGAGTCCTCCACTGTTGAGGAGTCCTCTGCATCCGAGGAAGAATCTTCCGAAGCTGAGTCCTCCGAGGAGTCTGAAGAGGCTGCTGACGTTATGTCCTACGACGAATACGTTGCTGCTGAGATCGATTCCGAGGTAGTTATCGAGGCTTATGTACAGGATACACAGTCCTGGTGGGAAGATAAGATCACTGTTTACACACAGGATCAGGATGGCGCTTACTTCATCTACGAGCTGGCTTGCTCCGAGGAAGACGCTGCTAAGCTTGTTCCGGGCACAAAGATCCGCGTAACAGGCTACAAGTCCGAGTGGTCCGGCGAGGTCGAAATCACATCTGCTACATTTGAGTTTGTTGAGGATGCAGACACATATGTTGCAGAGGCATTCGATGCAACCGATCTCCTCGGCACAGACGAGCTCATCGAGCATCAGAACCAGTTCGTTTCCTTTAAGGGGCTCACAGTTAAGAGCATCTCTTACAAGAACGACGAGCCGGGCGACGATATCTATGTAACACTTTCTCTGAATGATGTTGACTATGATTTCTGCGTAGAAGCTTACCTCAGAGGACCGGACACCGACGTTTACAAGGCAGTTGGTGAGCTGGCAGAGGGCGACGTCGTTGACGTTGAGGGCTTCCTGTACTGGTACGAGGGTGTTAACACTCATATCACAGGAGTTTCCGTCGCTGAATAATTTGATCTGAACCTAAAAAGGGTCTCATTGAGAAATCAATGAGACCCTTTTACTATTGCACGATATTCAAAAAGACTAAATAAATCAGCCAGTTGTATGTGCGGGCAGCATTTAACAAAAAAAAGACTGATCTGTCGATTGACAAATCAGTCTCAGTTGGAGCGGACGACGAGGCTCGAACTCGCTACCTCCACCTTGGCAAGGTGGCGCTCTACCAGATGAGCTACGTCCGCGTATTCTGTTTTCTCAGAACATTTATGATTATACATCACGGAAAGCCATTTGTCAATAGAAATTCGAAGAAAATTTAAATTATTTTTTGTCCCACCTTGCATACTGTGATAAAAAACAGTATAATAAGCTCATCTCATCAAACAGTATGTCGAAAGGGGCGTTTTATATGAAATGCAAATTCTGTGACCACAGCTTTGCTCCTACACATAACCGTTGTCCTCATTGCGGACGTTCTGCGGATGTTCAGCACGGCGACTACACCAAATATTTTGACCCTAAGGATGCCGAGAAGAATCATGTGCTTGCGACCTTCTCGTATTTGAGCTTTTTGGTGCTCATTCCGATCTTTTTCGGTCGCCGCTCACGGTACACCCGTTTTCACGCAAACCAGGGGCTGGTGCTGCTGATAGTCAGCCTGGCCTATAAGCTCTTAACGCGCATTTTCATCAACTTCCTTGATATTCTCTTCGGCGGTGTGTATTCCGCCATTCCGACAACGCTTTCCACCATATTCAATGTCGGAACCCTGTTCTTCATAGTCATCTTCCTCCTGGGCGCGTCAAATGCCGCAAAGGGTCGCGCCAAGGAGCTGCCGCTCATAGGCGGTATACGCTTCATTTCCTGAATAAGTCAGAATCAAAGGCTATCGAAATCATCGATAGCCTTTTGCTTTACCAAATTTTCTTTCTGTATATCACTTCATGCACCGGGTATACCGTAACAAATGCCTCGGGGTCGGTCTTCTGGAGAAAATCCATAAGCCTCTTATATTCACCCTTATCGACTATCGTGATGATCTCACGCTGCGTCTGACCGCTGTAAGCGCCTATCGCTTGATATATCGAAGCACCGCTGTGCAGCTTATTGAGGATGAAATCGCACACGATATCCTCCTTTTTCGACAGGATACATACGCGTCTGCGCGGATTAAGATCGAATATGAAATGATCCACCACAATGCCGTTAAGATACGTTCCGAGCAGGCTTATCACCACGGTTTTTGCGTCGAAGGCCAGTACCGAGGCCATTGCAAGGAACAGACCGCCGATGGAAACCGCCCTGCCGATATCTATTCTCATATACTTATTGAGTATCTTCGCGATTATATCAATGCCACCCGTTGAAGCGCCGCAGCTGAACAGTATTGCCTGTGCAAGCCCAAGAACGAAGATATACGCCAGCATGTCGATGAGCGGATCATTCGTCAGTGATTTTTGCATCGGTAGCAGTAGCTCCAGACCCGACAGCATACCGGAATATATCAGCGTGGTTATGATCGTTCTGGCGCCAAAGCCCGTGCCTATAAGCAGCACACCCAAAACCAGCAGTATAATGTTCAATATCAGCGATATCGTCGCCACGCTCAGCGGAATAAAGGTATTCAGCACTATCGCAACGCCGCTGACGCTTCCTACCGCAAGATTACTCGGAATTAGAAAAAAGTACACCGCACACGCCGCAAGCGCAGAGCCGAGCAGTATCGATGCACTGTCGATAATCTTTCTTTTCAATGCCATGTCCCTCAACTTTCAAGCTAACTTCTGTACCAAAAAAAGTGTAGCATACAAGGCCCTTGCCGTCAAGCAAATACGAATAAATGCATTGCAAATGCAGCAGCATCGTGCTATACTTTAATAAACAAAGGTTCGATATTTGCGAAATCGAGGATGTATAATGAAGAATTTCAATATTTACGAGATATCGCTCGACGGCCGCAAATGCACGGTGCTTCAACCGGCAGGTCACGTCAGGCACGCCGCAATTCTATGCGGCTGGAATTTGCCCGATATGCTGCCGACACTTTCCGAGGAATTGCCGGACACCGTGCTGTTCTTCACAGAAGCCGACGGCAGCCGTGAATTCACTCCGTGGGCAGCAGAGGCCGTGTGGGATAACGAGAGCTTTACAGGCGAAGCCGATTCGCTTTTGAGCTTTCTCTTAAGCGGCGCTCTCCCCTATTTATCCGAAACTTTCGGCATATCGTCGCCGCAGGACTTGCTCATCGCCGGGTATTCGCTCGGCGGCCTGTTCGCGCTGTGGGCGGCTTATAGCTCAAATCGTTTCGGTCTCACGGCTTCCCTTTCCGGCTCCGTCTGGTACCCGGATTTTTTGGATTTCGTGCGCAAAAATATGCCCTGCCCGGACATCGGGACATATTTATCCCTCGGAGACCGTGAGCCCTTCGGCGGCCCTGCTGTTCTAAGAACCGTCGGAAAATGCACCGAAGAGCTTTACGCTATGCTGATCGGATCGGGGTATGACGCAGTGTTTGAGTGGAACCGAGGCGGTCACACAAAGGGCATTGAAAATCGTTGGAGGAAGGCGCTGCGTTGGGCGGCGAAGAAATGGGGACAGCAAAATGAAGCAGCAGACACTATTTGACAGAGAACCTACGGACACCCCTCTTGCCACAAGAATGCGTCCGCGTGACCTCGATGAATTTGCCGGACAGCAGCACCTGTTGGGAGAAGGAAAAATACTTCGCCAACTAATCGAGCAGGACAGAGTGTCCTCAATGATATTCTGGGGGCCGCCGGGCGTTGGCAAGACCACACTGGCAAGGATCATAGCAGCGCGTACAAAGGCCAATTTCATCAATTTCAGCGCCGTTACAAGCGGCATAAAGGAAATACGCGAAGTGATGAACGAGGCCGAAAGCAACCGCATTATGGGCGAAAGAACGCTGCTTTTCGTCGACGAGATACACCGCTTTAACAAGGCTCAACAGGATGCCTTTCTGCCGTTCGTCGAAAAGGGCAGCATCGTGCTCATCGGTGCTACTACGGAAAACCCGTCCTTCGAGGTGAATGCAGCTCTTCTGTCGCGCTGTAAGGTATTCGTGTTGCAGGGACTGACCGAGGAGGATCTTGTCGCCCTATTAAAGCGCGCGGTCAGCGACCCGAGGGGCTTTGGAAATCAGCGTGTGGAGATAAACGAGGACATGCTGCACATGATAGCCTCCTTTGCAAACGGTGACGCCAGAACAGCCCTCGGAACGCTCGAGATGGTGATACTTAACGGACATCGCAGTGGGGACAAAACCACCGTGACAATCGATATACTGGAGCAGTGCATAAGCCGCAAATCCCTTTTGTATGACAAAAAAGGTGACGAGCACTATAATATCATATCGGCACTACACAAATCGATGCGAAACAGCGACCCGGATGCCGCTATCTATTGGCTTTCCCGTATGCTGGAATCCGGTGAAGACCCGTTGTATGTTGCGCGCAGGCTGATACGCTTTGCAAGTGAGGATATCGGCATGGCGGACAGTCGTGCACTTGAGGTGGCCGTAGCCGCATATCAGGCCTGTCATTTCATCGGCATGCCGGAATGCGACGTAAACCTTACCCATGCCGTTGTTTATCTTTCGCTGGCGCCGAAATCCAACGCTCTTTATACCGCATACGGAGAGGCCAAAAAAGACGCTCAGCGTATGCTTGCAGAGCCGGTTCCGCTTGCCATAC
The DNA here is from genome assembly GCA_964531265.1 of uncultured Ruminococcus sp. GTDB lineage: Bacteria > Bacillota > Clostridia > Oscillospirales > Acutalibacteraceae > Hominenteromicrobium. The sequence goes on along the minus strand of CAZHDW010000029.1, from coordinate 7,225 downwards.
GCAACGCTCCCACAAGGCTGATGCAGGAGCTGCACTATGGCGAGGGCTACGAATATGCTCACAACTTTGAGGATAAGCTTACAACGCTGCAATGTCTGCCGGATTCTCTGAAGGACAGGAAGTATTATCACCCGACGAATGAGGGCAGCGAGGCGCGTGTGCGCGACCGATTAAGGTATATTGAATCATGGAAATCCGAGCACCGCGCAGCGGAAAACAAGAACAAAAAGTAAAAATCAAGGACATCCGATAACCCCGGATGTCCTTTCTCTTTAGCTTGCATTATTCTTATTGTAGAGCAACAGAAGCCCCTTAAGCAGCAGGTCTTCATCCACCTGTATTTTGCTCTTGCAGAGCGGCACTATGAGCCTTGCAAGGTCGCCCGTCGCAACAACGGTGCACTCTTCGCCCAGCTCGTCGTTTATACGCTCGATTATACCGTCTATAGCGCCTGCGTTTCCGTACATGAGACCACTTTTCATGCAGTCCACGGTATTGCGTCCTATGAGCGTTTTCGGCACTTCAAAAGCAACCTTTTGAAGCTGTGCCGTACCCCTTATAAGAGCCTCATGCGAAACCGCAACTCCGGGCATTATCATACCTCCGCGATATCCGCCCGTGCTGTCGAGAACGGACACCGTAGTAGCCGTCCCCATATCTATTATGATGAGCGGCATCGAATATCCATGCATACCGGCCACGGCATTAACCACCATATCGCTTCCAAGCTGCGCAGGATTATCAATATGTATCTTAAGGCCCGTCTTTATACCGGGGCCGACGATTATCGGCGTCACGTTGATGTATCGCTCAACAGCCTCCTTCATCACCGAGGTGACAGTCGGCACAACGGATGAAAGTATCGCGCCGCTTATGTCCTGCGGCGAAACTCCGTTCATTTCCAGAGCAGCCCTGAGCTTCATGGCATATTCCAAAACAGTATTGGTCTGCACCAATGAGAAGCGTTCCTGAAAAACAACATCGTTCTCATTGCAGCAGCCAAAAACAATATTCGTATTTCCTATGTCTATTGCAAGCAGCATGAAAGCCTCGCCTACCTATTATTTCTTCTTAACAATATTGAGCAAACGCACTATTACCGGACTGAGAACAATGTTCACGGACATCTCCACAAGGAAATTGCCCCCTGCCAGACCGAGGAACATATACTGCACGGCATTTTCAAAGCCGAAACCAAGTGCCCAGCCTGCAATTGTCTCATAAAAGAACAGCACGCAGCCGAGCAGAAAAATACCCGTATTGACAACCGGGCAAGCCACAGCCGCCGCTATTACCGCAACGTACCTGTTTTTGTTCTTGAGCAGGTTGTAAACCAGACCGGCAGCGAGTCCGCATGCCGCACCCTTTACCAGAACGGTTACAATGGTACCGAACACATTGACCGCCAAAAATGCGGATGCATCCGTCAAAAGCACCACCACGCCGAAAACAAAGCCGAGCCATGTGCTGATCTTCGGCCCACCAATCGCCGCACCGATAACTATCGGAATAAGCACCAGTGAGATCGAGAACATACCAAAACGGATAAACTGTCCCATGCACTGCAGAACCACCACTAGTGCTGTCAGAACCGCTCCGAGCGCCAATGTACCGACGTCCGTTCTTCTTTTGCTTGTTGTTTGCATAATTTTCCTCCTTGCTGTCGTCCACAAAGGGTACAACGCATAAAAAATATTATATAACTCCAAACGGAGTAATATACAACAAGTTATTCAATTGTAAATTGAAACCGAGTTCGGCAGAATTATACCATGTATGCCGCAATTTTTCAATAGTGTTACACATGGCAACACCTCCAGATTACGTCACAGAATCAAACTTAAAGCACAACGGATACTTTCATTGATTCTGAAAGTATCCGCTTAACCTTAACGATAAATTAATTGTTTTCAAGCAACGAATAATCGCTTACAGATGTAAAGTAAGAAATATTCGTATAAGCAGCAAGGCACTCTGCAACATATTCAGGCGAAGATTCATAAGCTATTGCTTCACCTTGGAACAAACTTCCGTTTTCCAGACTATACAGTAATATGTCTTCCAAACGCATAGTGCCGCTACCTCCGGTATTGACTACTAATCCATTTCCATCATAAGCATACAAGCCATTAGGATAATACCCTATGAATTCACCGCAGAGTACAGCTGCATAATCGCTAAATGTATACACATAGAAATAGTAACTGTTCTCTCGGATTATCATCTCCGGAATGCCATCTTTATTAATGTCATATATTATGTAGCTTGCATCCGCACCGGAGCTTTCTTCTTCCTTAAGTATTTCTTTATAGCAGCCTATATATGATTCCCTCGTAGGCTCTGTTGCAGGAGCTTCATAGGTTTCATTGGGTACTATATTTACCGCTCCCTCTTCATAATAACAAGCGCAGAGAATATTTCCGTCAGCGTCTGTTATGGATTGCAAGTTACCCAGATCATCCACTTCAAAGACATAAGAGTTCTCGATATCAATAAGAGGAACATTCAAATTCCAGAGGGGTCTGAATGATACGGAGGTACGTTCCTCATAGTAGTTTCCGGCCCCTTCACTCTGAGAAGTGTAAAAATCAATAACAAACGGTGAATATGTATCCACATTTTCAGCAGATCACCGAATGTTGTGTGGTTCGCTTTAGTCGATATGCTATCTGATAATTCAATACGCTTTTCAGATAGCTTATCCTTGACTTCCCGATATGAGCGACCATAAACAGAACCATATTGAATTGTTCCGTCCGGTCGTCTTCCTCTTTTGTATCTTCCTTCCCATCGACCGTCTTTTCTTTTGCGAATACCATCTCCACGTCTTGACATCTATAATGTCTCCCTTCATTTAAGAAAAAAATAGCAAATTCATTATAAATGGTTCTGATAATACTAATTACCGTTGACCATAGTATTGACCACTTACGGAGAACGTTATGGCAAAGCTGCAATAATGAAAGCATGGTGATGCACTTCATCATCAACCATACGTACCAAAACCAGAAATTATTCGGAACATATAGAAATGTAATTACCGATGGTACCAATATGCCGCAAAATCCGATAAAGGCAATAACAATTGAGCTTTGACCATTGAATTCACAAAGCACGGACGGTAGTGGAAACAATGACACATCCTTGATCTTAACCCCGAAAGCAATTGCAGACAAAGCATGTCCCAATTCATGCAGAATCGGATAAACAAATACAGCCACAATTACTCCGACAACAAACAGCGCCACACACTTAAATAAATCTTTCAAGTTAATCACCGTTAATATATTTCCCGAATTCAGGTATTTATTCCTGCCATCTTAAGAATTATCCTTGTATATTGAAAAAAGCGTGCTCGGATGATATAATTTAGGCTATGATTTTTGTGGTCGGAGGTGGGAAATGTGGTGCACGAGAATAACACGGAGATGGCTATTAGGATAGCCCGGGAAGTTCGCAGGCTCGGTGGGACGGCGTACTTTGTCGGCGGATATGTCCGCGACCGTATACGCAAAACAGAGAACAAGGACATTGATATTGAGGTGCATGGCCTAACCCCCGAGCAGCTTGAGAGCCTTCTGGATACGCTCGGCGAGCGCATGTCATTTGGCGAAAGCTTCGGTGTGTACAGTCTCAGAGGCTTCGATATCGACATTGCCATGCCGCGCAAGGAAGAATATCGCGGAGGCGGTCACAGAGATTTCGACATAATTGTGGATCCGTTTATCGGCACATACAAAGCTGCTCTTCGCAGGGATTTCACCATGAACGCCATTATGGAGGATATTCTCACCGGCGAGCTTGTCGACCATTTCGGCGGTATAAATGACATAGAGCACGGCATTATCCGCCACATCAACGACACCTCCTTTGCTGAGGATTCCCTCAGAGTGCTTCGCGCCGCCCAATTTGCGGCACGCTTCAATTATAAGATTGCCCCCGAAACGGTTGATATCTGCAAGAAAATGCAGCTATCCTATCTTCCTAAGGAGCGCATTCTTGAGGAGCTCAAAAAGGCGATGCTTAAATCTGCTCGACCTTCCGTCTTTTTCGAAAGGCTGAGGGAATCAGAACAGCTTGACACGTGGTTTCCGGAGCTGAAGCAGCTCATCGGAATTCCTCAAAATCCAAGATTTCATTCCGAGGGCGATGTATGGACGCACAGCATGATGGTGCTTGACGCCGCTGCCGCATTCCGCGATGACACCGATAACCCATTTGCGTTCATGCTCTCTGCCGCTGTACATGATCTCGGCAAAATACTCTGTACGAGGGAAATTAACGGTGCTATACATGCATATGCACACGAAACCCTTGGGCTGCCCCTGATAGACGGTTTCATGCACAGGCTGACAAACGACCGTGCACTGATAAAATACGTGATGAACCTCTCGGAATACCATATGAAGCCCAACAAGCTGGCTGCAGACAACGCCTCGGTGAAAGCCACCAACAAGATGTTCGATGCAAGTGTTGACCCCATGGCATTGATCTATCTGGCGGAGGCTGACAGTCTCGGAAGCATACGCACCGCCGAAAAAGCTTATGCCATGAAGTTTTTGAAAGGACGTTTGGCGATTTACCATGAATACATGAGCAGGCCATACGTCTCCGGGAGAGACCTCATATCCGCCGGGTTGTCACCGTCGGGAAATTTTTCGGACTATCTGTCCTACGCACACAAGCTGCGCTTAGCCGGTGTGGATAAGGACAGCGCTCTGAAGCAAACTCTGGCATACGCGAGAAAAAATTGAATGCTAAAAAGCTGAACCGATATCATTCACCCGATACGGCTCAGCTTTTAACTTTTTATCAATTTATTGTTGAATCATTCTTTGTGCAGAAGTCTCTTCATTACGTTACTGCCGCGTCCGAAATACTCGGAAAGCTCCGCATATGCCGAATAGAGCTTCTCATATTCCCTGCTGTTCTCGCTGACAGGTTGGTAAACAGTATTGCATTCTTCCGCAATAGCTGCCGCCGCTGAAGCCAGTGAATCAAAACAGCCTGCGGACGCCGCTGCAAATATCGCACTGCCGAGTGCCCCTGCCTGACGGCTTTTGGCCACTTTGATATCCTTTCCGAGAATATCCGCATATATTTGCATAAGGAAGGGATTTTTCCGCGGTATTCCACCGGATGCATACACCTCCCGGATAACTATACCGTTTCTCTCATACAGCTCGACTATAGCCTTAGTTCCGAATGCCGTGGCTTCTATTATTGCCCTGTATATCTCCTCCGGCCTTGTATTGAGCGTCAGCCCTATCAGCATACCGGTCAGATCGAAATCCGCAAGCGGAGAGCGATTACCGTTCCACCAATCCAGGGCAAGCACGGTGTTCTCCCCCGGCTTTATTGCGGCTGCCTTTTGATTCAGAAGGTCATATATCGACATTCCGGCTCCTTTTGCCTCTTCAAAATACCTGTTTGGCACACAGTTTTCTATGAACCACCCGAGGCAATCTCCCACGCAGGGCTGTCCGGCCTCGTATGCCGAGAAGCCGGGAGCGATACCGTCGACAACACTTCCGCATATACCGCTTATCGGCAGCTCATTCTTATCCATAATAATATGGCAGGTAGAGGTTCCTATTATCATCATCAGCTTGCCGTCATCCACTATCCCGGCGGCCGGCAAAGCAGCGTGTGCGTCTATTATCGGCACGGCAACGGCTGTTCCAGGCAAAAGTCCCGTCAACTTAGCTCCGAGCCCGGAAATCACTCCGGCGGATGAACCGGTAGCGGAAATTTTCTCCGACACCTTTGTACCGATCACGTCGGAAAATGCCGAATCAAGCGACTTCCAGAACGACTTATCCGGGTAACCGTTCTTCCAAAGCGCCTTATATCCTGCCATGCACGCACTGTGCACCTCGTTACCGGTCAGCTTCCACGCGATCCAATCCGCCGCTTCCACATAACGGAACATTTTCTCATACACCCTCGGTGCTTTTCTCAGCACCTCATAGAGCTTCGGAAAGAACCATTCGGATGACACCTTGCCGCCATACAGCGAGAGCCATTCCTCGTTCCTGCTCTGAGCAAGCTCCGTCATCAGGTCGGCCTCGGCCTGTGCGCTGTGATGCTTCCACAGCTTCATATAAGCCTGCGGCTCATTTTTGAATTCCGGCATTGCGCACAACGGCTCGGCATTTTCGTCCACCGGTAGAACTGTACTGGACGTTACATCTATTCCGATGCCCACCACCGACTCGGCTGTAATATCTGCCTCGGAGAGTACGCCCTGTATCGTGCTCTTAAGCGCTTCAAGATAGTCCGCCGGAGTCTGTAACGCTGCGTTCTCCTCTATTTCCGCTCCACACAGATCATCGGAAGTCAGCAGTGGGCGCTTATATGCGCACTCCGCTACAGCTTTTTCCTCACCAGTCACCGCATTAACAAGCAGTGCTCTTGCGGAAAGCGTTCCGAAATCAACACCTATGACGTATTTGTCCATTACCATCAGCTCCGTACTGTTTGAAATATATCACCAGCTGCTGTTAGCCATTTTCTCAAACACTTTCCTCGGCAGCGGCGGTTGCTTTAGCTCTTGACTTGTTGAATCCTCTATTTTGCCCGACGCATACTCCGAGCCCGCTCTCTTGACAACATTGAGATATTTCGAAGTAAGCTGCTGCACGTATGGATCTTCAACATGGAACAGCTCGCCCTGTCCACAGAAAACCGTCTCATATCCGTCCACGCCATCGAGAAGATCGAACATACTCGTGACTGCCGAGTAATCCTTTTCAGCCGTATAGAAGCCGCATGTGGAAACAAGCACCTGACGCTGCTCCTTTGACTCATATCTTTCGGGATGTCGGCTGTCGCTTACGCCATCCTCTCGGGAGGTTATAAAGGGCAGAACCATCGGTATTTGCCTGTCGATGAGGGTCTTCAGCTTTCCGGGCACACCATAGCAATATAAAGGAAAGCTCCATATGATTATATCCGCATTGACTCGCATTTGCAATATCTCCGCCACATCATCGTTTATGCAGCATTTTCCGTTTCCCCTCCAACATGCAAAGCAACCCTTACATGATCTGATATCCATATCGTTGACAGTTATCTCCGTTATGTCAGGAGTCTCTCCGTGCTCTTTTACCACACTTTCGCATATTCCGTCCACAAAGTCCTTTGTCAATCTCAGTGAGTTGCTCCTGCTTCAGGTAGGTGCTCATAAAACAGTTTTAGACTGAAATCACAAAATGAGCATCTG
>CAZHDW010000028.1:0-18934 GCA_964531265.1 uncultured Ruminococcus sp. | reverse complement strand
TGACAGAAGAGTCTTTTTTTACTGAGAGTGCATCAATTATGTGAGGTGTCGCCGACAGTCCGACCTCTGTATTCCACCGGGGTCATGCCGAACTGCGCCTTGAAGGCTGCTGTGAATTTGCTCGGGTTGTCATATTCCACGCTTGATGCTATATCGATTATGCGCCGTTTTCTGTGCGTGGTCAGGAGCTCGGCCGCCGAGTTCATTCTGTAGGCGCGTGTATACGTGTGTATCGGGCTGCCGTAAACACTTTTAAAGCCGGATTTCAATGCGCCGGTGCTTATATCGAAACGCCTTGCAAGCTCCTCCGGCAGAGAAAAATAGCTGCTGTATCGCGACATGTGACAGTCATTGTACATGAGGTAAACGCCGTCAAACACATTGTAAATGGTGATGAGCCCCTCTCCGCCCGGGCCCTTAAGACGCAGCACCCTGCAAGTCTCTGTTTCGACAATGTTTTCTATATTGTTTTCAATACCTGTTTCCTGAAAAATATCCCAACGGGAAGCTGTGTTTAGCATAGGATCGCCTCAACGGTAGTTAGTTCATGCTAACCTATATTGGACTAAAAAAGCCGATTTTCGGCTCTTTAATGAATTATATCCGAGCTAAGCCGTGAAATTCCACTCCAAAACGGCAATTAATGCTCCAAGCGGTCAGCAAAACGGTAAAAAACACGGCTTTTCAGCCTGTTTTGCGTCCGTATAGGGATATTTTTCGAAACCGCTCGGAGTCGATTTTTGCACGAAATAGCGATACAATTATTACAGAAAAAACTCTTTTGCAACTCAAACAGGAGGTTGAAAATAATGATAAAGAAGCTTGGTATGTTTGCTGCCGGTGTGTTGTTTGGAACAGCCGGATATTCTGGAATATTATCTTAGGAAGATATCCGGCGCCCGTCACCGCGGTCATTTCCGTTCTGCGCTCGGTGAAGTATATTAGGGAGAGCATCTCGGCACTTCTGCACGGCAAGCTTTCCGTAGCTGTCCTTGACGGCGCGGCGGTGGCAGTGTCCATACTGCGCGGAGATTTCTCAACAGCCTCCTCTGTGATGTTCATGCTTGGGCTCGGCGAGATACTGGAGGATTGGATGCATAAAAAGTCAGTGGCCGATCTTGCCGGAGTGATGTCACTGAATGTCGACAAGGTGTGGCTCAAAGCAGGGGACGAGGAGGTACTTGTCCCGGTAACCTCGGTCAGCACCGGCGACTGCATATGCGTACGCACAGGAAGCATGATACCGCTTGACGGCAAGGTGGTGAGCGGAGAGACCATGGTGTATCAGGCATCCTGCCGCCGACCTCTGCTCTGCTTCACAACATGTCGACACTCGGCATAAGCCTTAAAAGCATGACAAATCTGCTGCCGAAGGGAAAAACGGAATAAATGTAGTCGATGTGGCGACGCTTGTTTTTGAGTGGGCTATGTGTTATTATTTTGCGGAGAGAGTAATTCCGCATATAATGTGCGCAGCTTTCCCGTCAGAACGGCTTTTGCCTGGGATGCTTATAGAGAATGAGACTCATGTGCTGCTTTCAGGCGGCATATGGGTCTTTTTTTACCGTCTTTTTGCCAAAAGCATGTTAATATAACGATGTATAATGTGTCAGGAGAATCGTGATGAAGCTGAATTTCAAGGAAATACTAAAAAATGTGCTGATATCGATCGCAATACTGCTTGCGGCCGTAGGTGTCAGCATAGCCTTTCAGGAAATGGATGTCGAGGAGCATATAACTACCTTTTTCGTTTTTGCCGTGTTCCTGATATCGCTGATAACGGACGGATATATCTACGGAGTTCTGTCTGCGATAGCCGCGATGTTCGCCGTGAACTATGTGTTTACGTTCCCCTATTTTGCATTTGATTTCATAACACCGGTGAACCTGATATCCGCCATCATAATGGTGACGGTCGCGATACTGACGGGTATGCTGACGACAAAAATAAAGCTGCATGAGGCCACAAAAGCGGAGAGCGAGCGCGAAAGAATGCGAGCCAATCTCCTGCGTGCCGTTTCCCATGACCTTCGCACACCGCTTACTACAATATACAGCGCCAGCACCACACTGAGATCGAAAAGGGAGAGCCTGACTACGGCTCAGCAGGATGCCATGCTGCTGAGCATCCAGGAGGATTCCGAGTGGCTTGTGCGCATGGTGGAAAACCTGCTTTCCATCACGAGGATAGACAGCGGCAAGATAAAAATAACCAAAACGCCTACCATTTTGGACGAGCTTGTGGATTCCGTAATGACAAAGTTCTTGTCGCGCTATCCCGGGCAGGAGGTGGTGCTCGATATTCCGGATGAGATAATCGTGGTGCCGATGGATACGATACTGATAGAGCAGGTGCTCATCAATCTTTTGGAGAACGCTGTAGTACACGCCACCGGCATGAAAACGCTGACGCTGCACATCTTCACACTGGCTCAGCAGGCGATTTTCGAGGTGTCGGATGACGGCTGCGGCATAAGTGAGGGTAGGCTGAAGCATATATTCGCCGGCTGCTATGAGACGCCGGGAGAGGCATCGGACGGCAGAAAGAGAAATGCCGGTATAGGCTTATCCGTCTGTGCCACTATCATAAAGGCGCATGACGGCGAGATAAGCGCGGAAAACCGAAAGACCGGCGGCGCACTGTTTCGCTTTACACTGGATACAGAGGAGATAACAGATGATAAATAACAAGTACAAGATCCTCTTGGTGGAGGATGACGCAAATATACGCTCCGTCATAGAGACACTGCTTCAAACCGAGAGCTATCAGGTGCTGCTGGCGAACACCTGTGCCATGGGGCAGACGATGTTCCTCTCATATCAGCCGGACGTGGTGATACTCGATCTCGGCCTGCCGGACAGGGACGGCATGTGCTTTTTGGAGTTCGTTCGCCGGGATTCTCTCGTGCCGATAATAGTGCTTTCTGCCAGAAGCGATGACAGGGACAAGGTGAATGCTCTGGATGCCGGAGCAAACGATTATGTGACAAAGCCGTTCAGTGCGCCCGAGCTGCTGGCGCGCATACGAATGACGCTGAGAAACTATCGCCACAGAGCGGATGAGGGAAAGCTGCCCGGCGGAAGATTTCAGGTGCGCGATATGGTGATAGATTACGATGCCAGGCAGATATTTATTCAGGGCAAGGAAATAAAGCTGTCCCAAACGGAGTACAATATAGTGGCGCTTTTGTCCGAGCATTGCGGCAAGATGATGACCTATTCCGCGATAATCAAGGGCGTTTAGGGCTACCCGAATGAGGGCAGTATCAAGAAGCTTCAGGTGAACATGGCCAATATACGAAAGAAATTCGGAGTGAAGCCGGGCGAAGCAAAATATATCACGAACGAGCTGGGCGTCGGCTACAGAATGAACGGCGAAAGGGACGAATGACCGCAGAAATATATATCTTTGCCGCATCTTATCCGATTTTCTGATAATATGACACCCGGGCGGCCTGCGCTGCCCGATAATTATTACAGGAGAATAGCTTATGTCAATGTTAGAATTTCTGAATCAGATGCTTGGAAGCCCGATGCTGTTTGTTTCCACGCTACTGACTCTCGGCGTAATACTCGTGAACGGCTGGACAGATGCGCCGAATGCCATTGCGACCTGTGTTTCCACAAGGGCAATAGGCGTTAGAAAGGCTATTATAATGGCCGCGGTTTTCAATTTCCTCGGTGTTTTGGTGATGACCTCCATAAATGCATCGGTTGCAATGACCATATACAATATGGTTGATTTCGGCGGCGATGCACACCTTTCGCTCATAGCCCTGTGTGCTGCAATGGCAGCTATAGTTATTTGGGCTACGGCAGCATGGTATTTCGGTATACCGACGAGTGAGAGTCATGCGCTGATAGCAGGCATTTCCGGTGCCGCCGTTGCGATACAGAACAGTTTTTCCGGAATAAATGGAGCTGAGTGGATAAAGGTAGTGTACGGTATCTTCCTTTCAACGATTCTCGGCTTCGGAATGGGCTTTGTGGTTTCAAAGTTGACTGTTTTGATATTCCGAAACCGTAACAGGCTGAAAACGGAGCGCTTTTTCTCCGGTGCACAGATAGCCGGCGGTGCGGCCATGGCATTCATGCACGGTGCACAGGACGGCCAGAAGTTCATGGCGATCTTCCTGCTTGGTGCGGCCTTTGCAAACGGACAGTCGGAGGCCTCCACATTCATAGTTCCCATTTGGCTCATGGTGCTTTGCTCCGCTGTAATGGGCCTCGGAACCTCTATCGGTGGCTACCGTATCATTAAGTCCGTCGGCATGGATATGGTAAAGCTGAAGCCGTATCAGGGGTTCTCGGCTGATCTTGCGGCTACGCTCTGTCTGCTGCTCTCAAGCCTTACCGGTATACCTGTAAGCACCACTCATACGAAGACCACGGCTATCATGGGTGTGGGAGCTGCGCGCAGAATGAGTAATGTCAACTGGGGTGTAGTTAAGGAGCTTGTGCTCACATGGGTCTGCACTTTTCCCGGCTGCGGTCTGCTGGGATATGCAATGGCAAAACTGTTTTTACTGATTTTTGTATAAGGAGAATATAAAATGGCTAAGAAAAGCAATGATTATTTTAAACTGATCGAGGAGCAGACCTCTTACTGTGTTGCGGCCTCCAATCTGCTGGAGGAGATACTCTGCAAGTTCAATGCGGACAGCGTAAACGCCTATCGCGACCGTATGCACGCACTGGAAAATCAGGCAGACGGCATACATCACGACATTCTGACAAGGCTTTCAACAGAGTTTATAACGCCGATAGATCAGGAGGATATACTCCGCCTTATACAGATAATCGATGACATAACGGATGCGCTCGATGAGGTAATACTGGAATTCTACATCTACCACATAGACAAGATACCGGAGAGCGCATCGGAGCTTTCAAAAATCGTAAATCGCTGCGTCAAGGCGCTTTATGAGGCTGCAAAGGAACTTAGAAACTACAAAAAACCCGAGAATCTGCGCAAGCTGCTCGTAAAGGTGAATGACATTGAGGGCGAGGCCGATGAGGTGTATGTTGATGCGTCCTACAGGCTATTTGCGGTTCCGGCGGATTGCAGGGTGCTGATGGGCAGCAAAGCGGTTTATGAAAGCCTTGAAAACTGCTGCGATCTCTGCGAACACGCCGCCGATGTTATTGAGCAGGTTATTATCAAAAACACATAAAGAGAGAATTATGTAAAAATTCCGCTGTCCGTTATAGTTTGGATGGCGGAATTTATATGTTTGTGATATAATATTCAGACTGCATCACAGTATGTTCACGCAGATATCATATGATATGTGCTATAATGAGTGCAATAAAGAAAGGATGGTTTAAAACTCCATGAAACATAGACTGATTTGCTTACTTTTGATCGCTTTACTGACAATTTCCTGCATTACCGGCTGTTCCGGCACTACAAGTGAGAACAGCGGTGTCGCAAGTGACGACGCGTATGAGGAGGACTCCGCTTTGGAGGATGAGGGTCTCGGCGACGGAGAAATAGTGTCCTTCCGTCCGGTGGACTGCGGAATTCAGGCTGAATCCACATACACATATCCCTATGCGGGTCTCATGGTGATGCTGCAGGAGAGCCTTCTTGAAAAGCTCGACAGCCGTGATGTGTTCCTTTACAATTTTGAGGAGTGCACAGCCGATGCAGTTTCCTACGCAATGATGAGATTCTCCGCGCCGACCGAGGAGCAGAAGAATGAGGAGGGCATGACTGTCGACATTTTCAGCTGGGAGGAGTCCCTGCCGAAGATCGGTGTCATCGGCGTATATGAGAAGTCCCTTGCGGCTGATCTCGATGAGCTGACCCTTTGCGACACACATGTTAAGATATATGAAAGCGAGGACGGAAAATATAATTATTACCTCAGCACTAATTCCAATGGTGACGCTTCACTGGTCGAGGCACTCCGAAAAAGCGGAATAGCCGTAACGGAAATGCTGCCCATTGATCTCGAAAACGGCTACAGTGCTTTTTCACCTGCGAGAGTGGAAGGCGTTGAAAATGTCGGCGATTTCGTTACAGAGGATATTTTCGGCGAAACCTATGATAAGACTGTTTTCAAGGGCTATGATCTCACACTGGTGAACGTATTTGCTACCTGGTGCTCACCCTGTGTTCAGGAAATGCCGGAGCTCGAGAAGCTCAGACAGGAATGCAACGAAAAGGGTATAAAGCTCGGTGTTGTTGCGGTCGTCATGGATGCAAAGGTCGAGGATGGGCTCGACAGTACGGCTATCGAAAAGGCAAAGGCACTTGCAGAGAGCAGCAAGGCACAGTTCCCGTTCATTATTCCGGATGAAACCGGCTTTGACGGCAGACTTGAGGGCATAATGGCCTATCCGGAAAGCTTCTTTGTTGACAGCGAGGGCAATATAATAAGTGACCCGTATGTAGGCGCAAGAAACAGTGCGGACTGGGCGGAAATAGTATCCGCAGAGCTTGCAAAGCTGAACGGTGAGGGCTAATGAAGCGCGAGGGAGCGCCGCGATATTTCGGTGTGCTGATAGCTGCGGCAGGACTTGCCATGATGAGCTTTGGCATATATCGCGGCGAAATGGCGGTTGTGCTTCAAAAGGCCGTTAATATCTGTTTGGAGTGTATAGGAATTGGATAAAAAGAAACACAATGACGGGCAGTGGCGTAGGCATCGCTTTCAAGCACTGTGGGCACTGCTGACAAACAGCTACCTTGTCGGCTTTGCAAAGGGAAAGATATATGACGGCAAGCTGAAAAATCTCTGTGTCCCGGGTCTGAACTGCTATTCCTGTCCCGGCGCTGTGGCGGCCTGTCCGATAGGCGCAATGCAGGCGGTCATCGGAAGCTGGAATTTCAAGTTTGCGTTCTACATTGCCGGCTTTTTGATGTTCATCGGTGCCATAATGGGACGCTTTGTGTGCGGCTGGCTGTGCCCGTTCGGGCTTATTCAGGAGCTCCTGCACAGGATACCGTTTCCAAAAAAGCTGAAAACCTTTCGCGGCGATAAGGCTCTGCGTCTGCTGAAGTATGTGATCCTTGTGGTTTTCGTGATACTGCTGCCGATGTTTATGGTGGATATTCTCGGGCAGGGCGCACCGTGGTTCTGCAAGCTGATATGCCCGGCCGGTACGCTGGAGGGTGGAACGCCCCTGGTGCTGCTCAACAGCGCCATGCGCAAGACCGTAGGCTGGCTTTACGCATGGAAAAGCGTGGTACTCGTTGCGGTGATAATTCTGTCCGTCATCATATATCGTCCGTTTTGCAAGTATATATGTCCGCTCGGCGGGATTTATTCCGTGTTTAACCGCATTTCGGTTTTCAGATACCGTGTGGATAATAAAAAATGTACGGGCTGCGGTGCCTGTGCAAAAGCCTGTGAAATGGGCTGTGATCCGGTTAAAAACGCCAACGCGCTTGAATGTATACGCTGCGGAAAATGTAAGAATATCTGTCCCACTGGTGCGATTTCCTGTGGGCTGAAAGACAAAAAGAACTCTGAATGACCTTTTTGTACTGAATATGAGGGGTGGCATTATGTCGGAATTTGTAATCGTGTACGGTGAGGCGGAAAGCGGTGTACAGAGAAAGGCTGTGGAAAGCCTGAGCGAATTTTTGCTAGATTATACACATGAATACCCTGTTTGTCTGAAATACAGCGACGGCCTTGACCTTGCCGATAAGCGCTGTATTTATATCGGCACAGGGCGGAATAACGCATATATCGCCATTCATTCCGAGGCTGCACTGAGTCGGAATGAGGAATATTGTATCACCGTCAGGGACAACACCGTGATAATCGAGGGATATGACGACAGAGGCACTCTGTACGGCTGTGTGGATTTCTACAACAAGTATCTCTTAAAGCTGGAATACGTTGAGGATGAGGGCCTTGTGTACCCGAAGACTCTTCCGACCGAGCTTCCGGACTTCAAGCTTTGCTCCGCACCCTCCATCCAAAACCGCGGAATATGGACATGGGGTCACGTCATTTATGATTACAGGGGCTTTATCGACAATATGGTGAAGCTGAAAATGAACCTGCTGATCGTCTGGAACGATGCGGTGCCGTTCAATGCAAGGGAGATAATAGCCTATGCTCATCATTGCGGCATAAGGATAGTGTTCGGCTATGCCTGGTGTTGGGATACTGACTGCAACAAATTCGATATGCAGACCATAATGGATATGGCTCCGAAAATATTCGAGGAATATCGGCAGCAGTATGCCGATCTTGAGCTTGACGGTATCTATTTTCAGTCCTTTACCGAGCTTAATAAGGACAATATAGACGGTGTGCTCATTGCGGATGCGGTTACTCGCTTTGTAAACAGGACGGCACAGCTTTTCTTTGGTGAATATCCGACGCTCGAGCTGCAATTCGGTCTCCATGCGAATTCCGTAAAGGAAAAAACGGAGTACATAAAGAATGTCGATCCGCGTATTAAGATCGTCTGGGAGAATCTCGGCGCGTTCCCGTTTTCGTATTTGCCAGGTGATGTTGAGAAATTTGATGAAACAAAGCACTTTCTGGCGGATGTTTCGGTGCTTCGCGGAGCGGATGACCGCTTCGGCGTGGTCACCAAGGGCTTTACAAAGCTGGATTGGGGCGCATTTAAGCATGTGGAAGGCCCGGTGAATCTCGGCATAAGCTCAAAATCCATGAAAAACAACAGGGTGGAGCGCAAGAGAAAGGTCTGGAAATTCTTGCAGGCGTATTGGCTGACAAATGCCGATAAGGCCTATGATATGGTACGGGCGTTTCGTGAATACAAAAACGGCGAGCTCGACGTTACCGCTCTGGTGGAGGACGGTATGTTTGAGGAGAGCGTTATGTTCATAGTGGCGTTGTATTCCGAAATGCTGTGGGATACCGACAGCAAGCTTTCCGACATTATCACCGAGGTAGCGTTGAGAGATTACGTCGAATTTGCGTAAGGAGCGTTTGGTTCACGGATTTTCGTTGAAGGTCAGCGGATTGCAGATGTCCTCGCGTGCGCCGTTTATTGCAGCAAGGTGGATTTCCTCCTTGCGTTCGAGATGAGCTATTCTTTCCCGCAGGGCATTCAGCTCTTCTGAGGCACGCGCTTTTTGTGTGCGTATAATCTCAAGGCGCTCCTCCAGAGTGGAATTGCCCTGCTTGCACAATTCCATATAGTGGCGTATTTCGCGAATGGGCATGTTGCCGTCCCTCAGGCACATTACTATCCGCACGCCCTCCAAGTCCGCCTCTGTAAACAGGCGGACATTATTTTTGTCCCTTGTCAGAAACGGGAAAAGTCCCTCCTTTGCGTAATAGCGTATCGTGTGCTCGGATTCTCCGACCTTTTTGGCTACTTCCTTTATTGTATACATGTTAATTTCCTCCTTAACTGAGAGTTACTCCCAAGCAATTTAATAGCCTTATTAAAGCAAAATTGCAACTGGAGGAGTTAAAATGTTGAATTTTGAGTACGCAAATCCCACCAAAGTGATTTTTGGCTCGGATGCATTGGAAAAGTTTTTTTACATTTATGCTTATGCGATATTTCTTCCTGAAATATATATTCGCTGATGCCTGAGATGTTTTTGTTTGATTTGCCCTGTTTTCTTTCATGGGTGGGTAATGGTTTTCTGTGGGTGTTTTATACCGGGTGTGAAATACATATATGATGGAAAGCGGAGGCGGCTTTTTGCTTCTTGTCACAGGGATGCGGGGCTTTTCGATTTACTTTTTACGGCGAACGTGTTAATATATATCGGGCAGAGCATAAATATCATAAGTACATATGAACGAAATTTTCAGGAGGTGACATTATGGATAAAGAGCTGTTTTTTACAGAGTACAAGCTAAGTGACAGCGACCTTGCGGAGGCGAACATCACATGGGATGAGCTTCTGCTGATTGAGGACGAGTATTGCCGCACGGAGCGCTCTCTTCGCGAGATAGGAAAATCCTTTATCGATGAATATCTGTATGACATTGAGACGGCTGGGATACATTCCTACCGCTATCGCACAAAGGGCGTTATGCAGCTTTTGGAAAAGGTGATACGCAAGAAAAAGGAGAGCCCTGAGAAATTTGCCGCACTTGACCACACAAATTACTATAAATTCGTTACAGACCTCATCGGAATACGTGTTTTCTTTCTCTATCGTGAGGATTGGAAGAGCTTTCACCGCTACCTGACAAGCAGATTTGAAAATGACCCCAAGCTGTATATTCAGGACAGGCTTAAGGATTTCGACGAGAATCCGGCACATTATTATTTTGCCGAGCGCCCCAGAGCATATAAGAGAACGGGTGACAGCAAGATATATGATGAAAACGAGGTGGATATAATCTCCGACGGCATTTATCGCTCCCTGCATTACATCGTAAAGTATCGCGGCCAGTATATCGAAATACAGGGCAGAACGCTTTTCGAGGAGGGCTGGGGAGAGGTTGACCACGACATTGTTTACAAGGATGCCGAGGATGACGAAATGCTGCGAGATTACTCAAAGCTGCTTAACCGCCTTTCGGGTCTTGCGGACGAGATGAGCTCATACTTTCGCCGCATGAAGCACGAACGCGAAGAATAAAGATAAGAATAACGTTAGATTCCCTGCCGAGTGTTTACGGCAGGGAATCTTTATAGGGTGTTTATTATAAAAATAATCTAATATCTATACATCTGAGAGCAATCATCCCTATAATGATTTACAGGCTTATGATGATAAGCTGCTCATCCTGGATGCAAACTGTGTTGTAGAATTTGATACGATAGCTTGTGAAAAACAAATTCTGTTGGAGTATACTTTGTTTAATGCTGACAAAATGACCGGCGATATGATTTATGCGTGTTATATGGATTCCGACAAGCGCGAGCTCTCAGTTACGAGAGAAGCGCCACTACGCCTGGAATTTACAAATTCAACGTAAACACAGATACGCATTGTATCACAACCGGTGGCCTGTTATGGTGCGAATATTCATAACCAACCTTAAACGCGAGATTTATAACTCAAAAAAGAAGAACCTCAGCACGCGAATTGCGTGTCGAGGCTCTCGACTGGTCCGAGTGAAGAGACTTGAACTCCCGACATCCTGCTCCCAAAGCAGGCGCGCTACCAACTGCGCTACACCCGGATAATTTATTAAAGATGATTACGGTTTATTATACCTTAAGCGGCAGGGGTCTGTCAAGTTCTATGTTTTGCCGCCGATGTTCCGCGCTGCGGCGTGAGGATTTGTATTGCGTTTTGAAGTTCATTGTGATAAACTGTGCTCAAGTCCAAATATAGTGGGGAGAGAATTGTATGAGCAATAATAAACAGAAAGCAGGCTTTGTGCTGGATGACGCCGGATATTTCAGAAATCATGGCGTGGATGTAATGGCTTTTGATGACATTTATCCTGCCGGGCACCAGTCCGGAGTCAGTATCCTTATGCATGGCAATCGCGTGGCCACAAACGGTGACCTGCGCTTTGAACAAACGCCGGGTCAGTGGCAGCCGCTTCCGAAACAGGGAGAGCGCGTGCTGAGCACGGAGGAAAACACCATAACCACAAGCCTGAGCTATCCTGATATGGATAACCATTTGAAGGGCTTTAATCCGATGATCTACCCGGACTATGCCTTTGAGTACAGGGTAACGGTTCGCGGCGAGGGCGAAGCCGTTGTTGTTACGGTGGATCTCGATAAGCCGATCCCGGAGGAGTACCTCGGAAAAATGTGCTTCAATCTGGAACTGTTCCCCGGTGCACTCTTTGGCAAGCCGTGGATAATGGATGACTGCCAGGGAATATTTCCGCAGCAGCCGAACGGCCCCACGCTTTCACTGCCGACGAATTATGACCGCAGCGAGACACTTGCTCCGCAGGGTGATATCCTTGCGGACAGAAAGCGCCTTTCCGGTGACAAAAACGGATATAATCCGATAATTGCCGATGATATCATAGCTGCACCGTACGCCGTGGGACGTCGCTTTACCGTTCGCCCTGACGATAAGTACAATAGATTCACGATAGAGTCAAAAACATCCGACCTGAAGCTTTACGACGGTCGAATGAATCACAATAACGGTTGGTTTGTGATATCCTCCGAAATACCCGCCGATGTCGATAAGGGTGCCGTGCAGTGGGTGATAACTCCGAATGTTGTGGAGGACTGGATATATCAGCCGGTAGTTCAGGTATCACAGGTTGGCTACCATACGGAGCAGCCGAAGGTCGCCGTGATCGAGCTGGATAAGAGGGATGAGTGCAGCAGGGAGATCGAGCTGTATAAAATCACCGAGCATGGCGACGAAAGAGTGCTCTCGGCAAAGGGCGTTAACTGGGGACAGTTCCTCCGCTATAATTATCTGAAATTTGATTTTACGGATGTCCGTGAGACCGGCCTTTATAAGGTCTGCTGCGGAGATTCCGCCTCGTCCGTTTTCCGCATTGCTCCCGATGTATATGACCGCGGCGTGTGGCAGCCGGTTTTGGAGTATTTTCTGCCGGTACAGATGTGCCATATGCGCGTGAATGAAAAGTATCGCGTCTGGCATGACCTGTGTCATGATGATGACGCACGCATGGCCCCCACCGGATACAATCATATTGACGGATATGTCCAGGGCCCGTCAACACTATGCAAATATCAGCCGGGCGATTCAGTTCCGGGTCTTAATGTCGGCGGCTGGCACGATGCCGGTGACTTTGACCTGCGCGTTGAGTCCCAGGCCGGAGAGGTGTATATTCTCGCACTGGCTTATGAAGCCTTCGGCGTGGATTACGATGCCACAACGATAGACCAGAGCAGAAAGGTGACGGAGATACATCAGCCGGACGGCAAAAACGATATCCTGCAGCAGATCGAGCACGGCGCATTGTCCGTTGTCGGCGGCTATCGTTCTCTCGGTCGTCTGTATCGCGGTATCATTTGCAATGATCTGCGCCAGTATGTTTTGCTTGGGGACAGCGCTGCCATGACGGATAATATTCCGGGCAATGCCGACGACCGCTGGGTGTTCACTGAGGACAATCCGCCAAGAGAGCTTACCACTGCGGCACAG
Organism: uncultured Ruminococcus sp.; assembly: GCA_964531265.1. Classification (GTDB taxonomy): domain Bacteria; phylum Bacillota; class Clostridia; order Oscillospirales; family Acutalibacteraceae; genus Hominenteromicrobium. The sequence continues at coordinate 5,931 of CAZHDW010000028.1, read as the reverse complement.
CTTGCAGCGGCGTCACGTGCGCTCAGGGGCTTCAATGATGAGCTGAGTGTTCAGGCTCTGGAGGCCGCCGAGGAGCTTTATGAAATAACAAGGGTCGGCGAAAACGACTGGGCAAGAAGGGCTAAGATACACGCGGCAACGGAGCTGCTGATAACGACGGGTGAGCAGAAATACAGAGAACTCATCCTGAGCGAGGCTGAGTACATTGCCGAAGGCATTAAGATGCTTGGCTGGATCGCCGCACGTGCTGTTAAGGCAGTGGACGATGAGGCGTTCACCGAATGCATGCGCACGGCAATGCTTACACTGCGCGAGCATCTGGATGAGCTGAGTGCGGAAACACCGTATGGCATTCCGTACCGTCCGCATATCTGGGGCGCCGGCTGGGATATTCAGCGCCTGGGCTTCCAGTACTATTTCCTGAACAGAGCCTTTCCGGATATTTTTGCGCCGGATCTCATTTATAATGCGCTCAATTTCATATTGGGCTGTCATCCCGGTTCGAATACCGTCTCCTTTGCGTCCGGTGTAGGATCCCAGTCCGCGACCGTGGCATATGGACTTAACCGTGCGGATTGGTCGTATATTCCCGGCGGTGTTATTTCGGGCACGGCGCTTATTCGCCCGGATTTCCCGGAGCTGCTCACCTTCCCGTTCCTGTGGCAGCAGACGGAATACGTTATGGGCGGCGGCTCATCGCACTACATGTTCCTCGTTCTTGCGGCACAGCAGCTTCTCGGTGAAGAACAATAAAAAGAATCCGGCTGCATCACATCGGTGCAGCCGGACTTCATAAACCGTATATTCGGCACGGTCAGCTCCATTTATGCGGAGCGGATCGTGTCATATTCTTTTCAGATAAAGATTGTAGTCGTACTCATCGCCCTGGTATGCCTCGTGCATCTTGCCGACAAGCTCTGTGAAGCCGAGCTTTGAGTAAATATACCGGGCGCGCTCGTTATCATTCTCAACACCGACGGTAATCTCGGAATAGCTGTCCTCCGCAAGCGCGGACATGACCTCATTTATGAGAAACTGGCCGTAGCCCCTGCCCTGATGCTCGCGATTTATGCGGAAAGCAAACAAATACGCACGCCTGCCACGTACGGCAAATCTCTCGTCTTCGTTTGTGTATGAGACATGCAGTTCGCCGATCAGCTCATCATCCAGAAACAGGCCGAATATGTCGATCCTGCCCTCGCTGATATCCCTGGTATTCTCGCGCAGCATGTCCTCCGGGTCATTGTAATCGAAAAGTCCAAACAGCAGCTCGAGCTCATTTACGGATATTTTTCTTACAGTTTGCATAATTACTCCTAAATCACTCTGTACTTCTCAAGAATTACGGATTTTATCATGTCCTCCGGGGAAAGGGCGGTGTTGTCGATGAAATGACCGTCGTTTTCAGGCATGGCATCAAGCTCGTCCTTGAGGAAGAAGGCTCTGTCGATAAGCCCGGTATCGCCGCGCTTTATCAGCCTTTTTTCAATGGTCTCCTTTTCGGCAGTGACGACGATGTAGTACAGCTCGGAGTCGGTGGCTCTTGCCAGCTCCTTGACACGCGGCAATTCATCCTCGATTATATAATCAATAATTACATCGATCCCCCGGTCGAGCACTCTCTTTGCGGTCGAAAGTATACAGTCCCAGTTGAAGCTAAGTATGTCCGCCCAATGTATCGAATTTATAAGATATTCAGGGTCGCTGTCGTCGAGCTTCGGCTCAATAAAGCCGTTCTGAAAGTCATCGCCGTGTATGATGTACAGCGGCTTTTTCTCAAGCTGAGCCATGTGCTCGGAGTAAAGCTTGGAAAAGGTCGATTTTCCGCATCCGCAAGGCCCGGATATGAAAATAATTTTTGACATGAAGCATACCTCTACTTGTGTTGGTACATGTTTTGTATATTTACAGATATCGTTAAAGTCTTATTCGATTTCGGTGCGAATGGTAAATTCGGTCGGCAGATTAAAGATATCCTTTTTCAGAAACAGCGGATAAAAATATTCATTCTGCAATCTGTCAAACTCCAGCCATTCGAAGCGGTGGGTCGTGCTGCCCTCAAGCTCCGTGAATTTTTCGCCCCTTGACAGCAGATCGGTATCCGATATGTCCATCAGGAAATAAATGCAGAGCTCGTGGTAATGCAGACCGTCCACATCCTCCGTAAAAAACGCCTGATTGAGCCAAAGAGGACGTGAGATCTTCGGCGTTACACCCAATTCCTCCTGAACCTCGCGAATGACCGCAGCCTCCGCGGTTTCGCCCATAGCAACTCTTCCGCCGGGCAAATAATAGTAGGGGGAACGCTCATCCTGCATCGCCAGAATTTTGCCATCGGCAATCATCATGGCGCATACTCGATAATTAAATTTTTCGTTCTCCACTCTGTAGGATATGTCCATCTCAATGCCTCTTGAAAATGACTGATTTGCTTGCTTTTTTTGAAAGTTTTAATTCCGTTTTCGCTACCAGACCTTCATTGTATCACAAATTCGGTTGATGTCAACGTATTTTTTTCGTGCAAGCGCCTCATCCGAATCCCAATATAGAACTTGCTGTTTATTGCGGAATATCTTTTTTAGCCAGCAAACACACGCACTCAACATGGGTCGAGACAATGCCGTTAATGTCATATAATCTTCATCAAAATACTTATACACTGGAACATATAAAATTTTCCCATCTTCCGAATAACTGCCATATACATCAATAGCTTCATAGGAACGCGGTAATGTAATGCTCATCTTCTGTTTGAAATCCTCTAAGGAAACTATATAAAAACGTTTTCCCTTTTCTAATGCAAATAACTCTTTTTCATCAGGCTTTACATCACCAGTATATAAATAGTTATATCCCTTAATTTGATTAATTATCGCAGAAGTCTTTATATCCCTTATAATTAAGTCGCCACCTGTAAGTTGAATAATAAAACAATCTGTCCTTATGGTAAAAATGACCTTTGGGCATAAATAAATTCTCTGTCCCATTTGCCATTTTGTATTCTTCCTTAAAATCAAAAGCCATAACTATCTCCATAATTCAAATTTTTCAATTTTACAAATAGCACGTTACATCAAAGCTTGTATTGCATAAAATTACCGTTATGAACAAAGCCATATGCTGTGTATAATTTAACTCCCATATCCGAGGCAGTAATTTGAATAACTCCACAGCCGTACTCCTTAGCCTCATTCACAACACGAGAAAGCAGTTCCTTAGCTATGCCTTTCCGTCTGTAATTTGGATTAGTAAACATACTGGATAAAAGCCCTGTCTTACCACTGGGACATCCGAAATACGGTGGTTTTTCCACGAAAGAAATACCACTTGTTGCAATAATTTTGCCAGCATTTACAGCAACCCACGAAACAAATGTGCCATCATTCATATGACGCATATAATAATCCATCAGCGCAGGTTTTAAATCGACATTTTCCTTAGCGCCTTCTTCTCTCAACTGATTTATTCTCATTTCAACGAATATATCCAATTCTTCTAAACTCAATTTCCGATATTCTATTCCCATTTCATTCCCTCCAATAAATACGATTTAGTGATTATTATTTACTCTTGACAGCACACAAACCGTCTCCATATATGCGTCATTGTCCAAACCGATTTCCATATCTTCCTCAATGATCGGAAGCTTGAACTTGATGGACTTGAGCCACTGTCCGTTGGGCTGGCGTTCTTCATAGATTTGAATTTCAGCAATCAGCGATTCCATAAGCTGCCGTTTTTCCCGCTCGTCCATTACGGAGTACAGCTTTTCAAAGTAAACCAGTACCTTGTAAATATTATCGGCGGTCAGCTTTTCCGCTTCAATAGCAGTTTTCTTGGCTCTGGCTTCGATCAGCAGCGTCTCGGCTTCCTCGATCTTATCGTACATTTTGTAAAGCCGGTCATCAAGGTCTGCCTTACGTTTGTAGTAGTGCTTGTCATCGGGGTCAAGGGAATCAATTTCATCCATTAACCGGGATTTCGTAGAATAGCTCTGCCGGAGCTGCTTTTCATAATTGGCGATTTCCTGCTCGATGGCGGTGGTGTCCACCTTCATGCTGATCTTTTCCTGCATCATGGCAGCAAACCTCGGATTGCTGACCAGCTTTATAATGACCTCTGCTACCGCACTGTCCAGCAATTCTTCGTGAATTTGCTTTTTATAATCGCATTTATGCCCACGGTTCATGGCACGATGCTTACAGGCATAGTAGTAAAAATCTTTATATTTGGAACCGTCCGCCTTGTGCTTTACACTCTTGTTGCCGTACATTCCTGCTCCACAAATGGGGCAGCGCACATACCGGACAGCATATGGTTTTTTTACATTCTTTCGACGGTTGACGTGTTCATATTTCTTGGATTGTGCCAGTAGCTTCACCTGTGCTTCGTGCCACAGTCCTTCGGACACAATGGCTTCATGCTGACCATAGACATTTTGCGAATCATATTGTTTCTCCTTCGCATATCAGGCATCAATATAGAAAAAGATGTCCTTCTTGTTCTCCTGCGATGTTCCACTATAAACAAAGGTGTTGACACCGCCGATCTGAAAGCCACATTTTAAGTAGAACTTGCAAGCACCGAGATTGTTATCCTGTCCTTGCGTATAGATACCGCGATAGCCATGTTCAATAGCCACCTCTTTGCATTTATCAATAAGCATAACACCGACGCCTTTGCTACGATATGCAGAGTTTACTTTCAAATCATACAGATACATATATTTGAACCATTCTTGTTTCAGAATGGCAAGTCCGACACAACGATCTTCATCATATGCCCCAATAAAAATGTGATCTTTCGACATCTCATCGTAATCATAATTCTCATCGGGAAAACACATCTCTGTGTGGTTTTCAGTTGGGAAATTTATTACCGTGTGATCCCACTTGCCGTTGTTGTAGGATGGGAGCATAAGCCCGAACAGTTTGAAGGGTTCGTTTTTTATGTTGATATCCGCTTTATGTTCACAATCAATAATTTTAATGCTGATCATTTTATATCCTCACAATCTTTTTGTATAAAGAAGCTCTGTTATCGGTTGTCCCAGATCTACCGCTTTTGTAATTTCAGAGCGCTCAAATCCCATCTTTTCATAGAACCTGATTGCATGGTTGTTTGTATCAAGCACCCAAAGCCCTGCTTTGTTGTAACCTTCTGCTTTTAACTGTTCCAAGGCACAGTTCAGCATTCGCTGACCAAGATGCTTTCGTTTATACTCATTGAGCAGATAGATTCCCTGTATTTCTCCCATACGAGCATCTGCATCAGAATCTCTAAATATTCCCCACCCGCAAAAGCCTACGAGGTTTCCGTCGATTTCCGCAACAACGAGATTTTTACACTCGCTTTTACAAAATAAAGCAATACTTTTTTCAACACTGCGTGTGGCAAGATATGTCGCCGGCAAAAGCCCCGTGTAAGTTTCTATCCATGCTTTATAATGTATATTGCCGACCTGTTCGGCATCGGTTTTTCTGGCTTTCCTTACTACTGCATCCATTTCCTGCTTTTTGCGAGTCCATAGCTCTCATCAATCGTGCGGCATATTTCGTCCATACCGACCGTTCCGTCAAGACAAATCGTAAACCAATGTTTTTTATTCATATGATAACCGGGAAAAATATTTTATGTTATCAACTGTGCTTTCCATATTCTCTGGCTTGATACGCAAATCGAGAATTTCAATTATTTCATCTGAATCAAAGTCTAACTTACAGTGGGATACCATTTCTGATTGTCTTTTCTACGCACGACTGCATTGTCGGAAAACTTCTGCCACAGCTATTCAAGTTCATCATCGTATGTATCTTTCACATAAGCAATAACCCCCTTGGCCTGTTCGCTTTTGAACACGTCGGTCATTTGCTCGCCTCCTTAAATCATGCCGAAGTGCTTCAATGCCTCCTTGATTGCTTTTTCTTTATC
>CAZHDW010000027.1:0-19692 GCA_964531265.1 uncultured Ruminococcus sp. | reverse complement strand
AACACGTCCTTGTGCTCGATCTCCTGCGGAACATAATCAGGATCGATCTGAACTACATTGTATGTGCCCTTGCGCTTGGTTCTGAGTATCTCAAGTGCCTCTTCGGTATATCCGGGAGCGATAACGCCGTCGGAAACCTCACGTGCAAGCAGCTTAGCCGTCTCCTTGTCACATACATCGGAGAGAGCTGCCCAGTCACCGTAGGAGGACATTCTGTCGGCACCGCGTGCGCGTGCATATGCTGTAGCAATCGGAGAAAGCTCCAGATCATCCACAAAGTAAATCTTCTTAAGGGTGTCGCTCATCGGCTTTGCAACCGCAGCACCGGCCGGGCTTACATGCTTAAAGGATGCAGCAGCCGGAAGACCTGTAGCTGCCTTCAGCTCCTTGACAAGCTGCCATGAATTGAAGGCATCCATGAAGTTGATATATCCGGGTCTGCCATTGAGCACCTGAACAGGAAGCTCTCTGCCGTCATTTACGAATATCTTGGACGGCTTCTGATTCGGATTACAGCCATATTTAAGTTCAAGCTCTTTCATATTAACGATCCTTTCCCCAAAATTACTGATTCTTATTTACAATGCGTGTTGCGGTCTCGCCCGTCTTCAAATTGATAAATCTTGTGAACAGCGATACCTTATTGTCCTCATTGAGGTTTGTCCAGAGATCATTTGTGAAGGTATCAATGTCGCCCTCTATCTTCACCATTTTGGGCTCGCCCTCAAAGGACGGAATGCGCGGTGCGCCGTCACACTTATATGTGTGAATGAAATGTCCCATGCCGTTTACCGGAGTATAATCGAAGAAGAACTCCTGCGGAGCGTCCGGGTTGCCGTTGCAGCTCTTGAGAATGGAGAGCTTATAGGTGAAGTCTCCGTCAGCCTGTTCGACAAGGCCGGAAATTCTCGGTGTGTAATTCGGAGCATCCGGCTCAAACTTACGTGTCTTGAGGGCCTCCGTAAAGCTCTTGCCCTGCTGCAAAAACTCATACACTGTATCGGTCTGGTCACCGTTTGTTACAACAGTTTTGTTGTCCAGAACTCTTACCGGTGCATAGATGACAAGTGACGGGTCGGAGAGCTTAGCCGGGTCATGAGCCTGAGTGCGGATGCCGTTATCCTGCTCAACGAATACGCGGTTACGGGAGTTAACACTGCGTCCCATAATAAAATATGCTATAACAGCGTTCTCGCCGTCCTCGCTCTTGCCTATCACTATGCCGCGTCCCGGATAAGCGTTGGACGCAAGCTCTTTTTTAATATCGAGAATTTCCATTTCAATTCCTCCAAACAAAGAAGATTATGATCTTCGGTCATTACGGGAGTATTCTGACGACTCCGTTTTCAACTTTCAGACGACCCTCACAGAAAAGTGAAACTGCCTGCGGAAGTATCTTCCACTCGGCCTGCTCCATTATTCTGCGCTGTAAAACCTCAGGAGTATCGCCCTCTTCAACCGGAACTGCCCTTTGTAGGATGATCGGGCCGCCGTCGCAAACCTCATTCACAAAGTGAACGGTTGCACCGGAAACCTTCACCCCGCGTGCCAAAGCCGCCTCGTGCACATGCAGGCCGTAAAATCCCTTTCCGCAGAATGAGGGGATAAGCGCCGGATGAACATTTATTATTTTGTTTTCAAAAGCTCTTGTAAACTTCTCATTGGTTATTGTCATGAAGCCTGCAAGAACGATAAGGTCTGTATTCTTCTCCTTGAGAAGCGTTTCGAGTGCTTCGCTGTATGCATCAACGTCCGCATAGTCACGGCGTGCAAGCACAACACCCTCTATGCCGGCATTTGCGGCACGCTCAAGCGCATATACGCCCGGACGACTTGCAACGACCAGTGAAATTCGGCCGCCCTTTATCTCTCCGGCTCTTTCGGCATCGATAAGAGCCTGAAGGTTTGTGCCGCCGCCCGAAACCAGCACAGCTATATTCAGCACAGGATGACCCCCTCGTCGCCCTCGATGACTTCACCGAGAACAAATGCCTTTTCACCTGCATCGTTGAGAGCCTTGATAGCTGCATCTGCGGTCTCCTTGGAAACAGCCATGCACAGGCCAACACCCATGTTATATGTATTGAACATATCGCGCTCCGGAATATTGCCTGTCTTTGCGATAAGATCGAATATCGGAAGCACCGGAACAGCGCTGCGCTGAACCTTTGCGGTAAGGCCTTCCTTCATCATACGCGGAATATTCTCATAGAAGCCTCCGCCCGTGATGTGGGAGATAGCCTTGATATCGGCAGCCTCAATTGCAGCCAGAACGGGCTTTACATAGAGTCTTGTCGGCTCAAGAAGTGCCTCGCCCAGTGTGCAGCCGAGCTCCTCATAATAGGTCTCAAGATTCTCCTTGGTCATGCCGAAAACCTTTCTGATGAGGGAGAAGCCATTTGAGTGGATACCGGAGGATGCAACACCGATGAGAACATCGCCCGCTACCATTTTGGAACCGTCGATGATATCCTTCTTATCGACCACACCGACAGTGAAACCGGCGATATCGTACTCGTCATCCGGCATAACACCGGGATGCTCTGCGGTCTCACCGCCGATGAGCGCACAGCCGGACTCAACACAGCCGTCAGCAACGCCCTTTACGATCTGAGCAATCTTTTCCGGATAGTTCTTACCACATGCGATATAATCGAGGAAGAACAGGGGCTTTGCGCCGCAGCAGATAACGTCGTTTACGCACATTGCAACAGCATCAATACCGATGGTGTCGTGCTTATCAAGCAGCATAGCTGCTACCAGCTTTGTTCCAACACCGTCAGTGCCCGAAACGAAAACCGGTTCTTCCATACCGGAAAGATCGGGCTGGAACAGGCCGCCAAAGCCGCCGATTCCGGAAACCACACCCGGGATGTGTGTACGCTTAACATGCTCCTTCATCAATTCAACTGACTTGTAGCCTGCTGTAACGTCAACACCGGCCGCCTTGTAACTATCACTGTAGCTTTTCATCTGTATACTCTCCATTTCTTTTTTGTAACTTGTATCAGCAGAATTTCTCTGCCCAGTTTCCGTTTCTGAATACCGGAACAACCTCGCCGTCCGGTGTAATGCCGTCAATGTTCAGTGTCTCGTCGCCTATCATGAAATCGACATGGATCATGGAATCATTGACGCCGAGCTCGTTCATCTGCTCCTTGGTGAGCTCATTGGAATTCTTGAGCACGGCAAAGCCTCTGCCCAGAGCCATATGGCAGGAAGCATTTTCATCAAACAATGTATTGTAATAGAGTATGCCCTGATTGGATATCGGTGAATCATGGGGGATGAGTGCCAGCTCGCCGAGCATTGAAGCGCCGTCGTCCATTGCTATCATTCCCTCAAGCAGCTCCTGTCCCTTCTCGGCCTTGCAGGAAACAGCACGGCCATCCTTGAAGGTGATGGAAAAATTCTCGATCAGATTGCCCTGATAGGAAAGCGGCATTGTAGCGACCACAGTGCCCTCTGCCTGGCCCTTCATCGGGGATGTGAATATCTCCTCTGTCGGCATATTCGGCACGAAGAAGGTGCCGTTCGGCAGCTCGGAGCCGCCGCCCGTCCACTCAGAATTCGGGATCAGGCCGGCTGTGAAATCAGTGCCGTTCTCGCTGTAATAGTGGAGCTTTGCAAACTGATAGGCGTTGAGCTTCTCATAGCGAGCCTTGAGTGCTGCGCTGTGTGCCTCCCACTCTGCCACGGGGTCATTATCCTTGGAAACTCTGACCGCCTGCAAAATAGCCTCCCAAAGCTTTGCAACGGCAGTACTTGCACGCTCGCCCGGGAACACCTTTTTTGCCCACTTTACGCTCGGCACAGCGACTATTGTCCACTGGTGCTTGTTATCAATAGCGTCACGATACGGCTTGTTGACCTTCATCAGAGCCATATTGACCTTCTGCATCTTCTCGATATTGACGCCCTTGAGTCCGTCGGGATCTGCCGAAGCTATCATGATGCGCGCCGGGAGCTCATCTACCATGCGCTGCAAGCGCTCCTTCTTCCAGTTCGGGACATTGGAAAGCGTTCTGACGCTCTCCTTGCGAAGCTGGAGCTTTTCAAACTCCTGATTGCCCCACTGCATATCGATCCACTTTGCACCGGCCTTGTAAGCCTCATCCGCAACAAGCAGTGCGAACTCCGCCTGGTCGGTCTCGGTCATGATGATGACACCCTGACCCTTCTGAACATTGGCGCCCGTTCTTACAATGAGACGAGCATATTTTCTGAGAATTGACTTGTTCATTGCTTCCTCCCTGTATTTTACAGCTCTGCGACCTTTGCCTGCAAAGCCTCATTTTTTGCTTCTACGCCCTTTTCCATATCGATCTTCATCTGCTCAAGAGCAGCGGAAAGCTTCTCATCGGACAGTGCCAGCATCTGAGCTGCAAGGATAGCTGCGTTATCCGCACCGTCAATAGCAACTGTTGCCACCGGAATACCGGACGGCATCTGCACTGTAGCCAAAAGAGCATCAAGGCCGTCAAGTGTGGATGATTTTACCGGAATGCCGATGACCGGCAGTGTTGTGTGTGCTGCAAGCACGCCGCCGAGGTGTGCTGCCTTTCCGGCTGCGGCAATGATAACGCCGAAGCCTTCACTCTTGGCATTCTTTGAAAACACTGCTGCGGCATCGGGTGTACGGTGTGCACTCATTACACGAACCTCAACCGGTATACCAAAGCTCTTTAATCTCTTGATTGCAGGTGAAACAACCGGAAAATCGCTGTCGCTCCCCATAATTACAGCTACTTTTTTACTCATGCTAAACACCAAACCTTTCAATATTTTTAGAGCAAAAGAAATAGGCTGTGTAAAAAACACAGCCTAACATTCTAAAATTGGTCGCAAAATCCCATAGTGCACAAAAATGAACTCAGCAATCGAAAAAACATTCTGCACCTCCGGGATTTGAACACTTTCAAGTTTATAAGCTTATTTTACGTGATTTTGAGTTGTTTTTCAATAGATTTTCAGTAATTTATTGAAACGCATAAAATTTAGTCGAACATACTGCTCCTCTTTGTGGTAAGCGGCAAGAGTTACCTATATCTGATAATAAATAACCATTACAGTACTTATAAAAAAACAAATTAAAGTAATTAAAGCCCAACCTTAGCTCTCCCTTTGGAAGCGCTGTCACTGCAGGCGACTGAGATGGCCGCAGCAAAAGAATTCCCGGAAGCCAAGGCTTCCGGGAATGAATCCGTTTTGCAAATACCGACCTTTAACTCGCAGACCGATCTTACCGTATTGGATGCTGCTGTCAGAGCAGATATTTCTTATCGACCGGTCTGCCGAAATTATCGGTAGCCACCGGAACTATGCTCTGAAGTGATTTGTATATTTTTGATACCGGGAGCATGAGCAGAGCCACATAAGCTACAAGAAGTATCTCTGTCGGCCAAAGGGGGAGCATGTTCGTGTGATACAGTGTGAGGATCAGCTCAACCACAGCGTGTGCGGCGATAGCTACGGGATAGAGCCACATTTTTTCGTTCTTGTATGCGGCAAAGACAACTATCGATAGCTCTATTTGCAGCACAAACATGCATATTCTCTCAAGCACTACCAGAATAACACCCGATACACTTATGTCGTTTGTCATGTTGACCGTCTCCTGCATCACTGCAAGCTCCTCCGGTGACATGGCGGCTATGGAATCAGCCAAATTTCCGGAATTCATTATGTATGCGATGATGAGGTTGCTCATGACCGTAAGTCCGAGCGCCACTATGCACTCCACGCCTGCATGACCGATGCCGTATGCCACGGCGCTTTCACGGCTCGTCTCCTCCTTGAGCGCGGTTCTGAACATCATCAGACGTGCGGTTTCCTCAAAAAGACCTGCCGCAAAGCCGACATACAACGCATTCAGCCACGGCTGTGACTCGATATAATTTCCGATAACCGGATTCATATCCAGCACAAGCAGGTGTAAAAGCTGCTGACCGACAACACCGAAGATAAAGAAGGCAGCTATACCCATAACAAACGGACGCTTGGGTAAGTCGTACTTTTTCTTCCATATAACAAGCGTTACTATCGGAAGTGCCAGAGAGAACAGACCCTCGGCTATCAATACGGCTATTACCGCCGCAGAAATGGTTAATTCATACATGTTGGCTTCTCCTTAAACTTGATTTGCGATCAGCAGATGATGAAATCTCATCGGCATCAGCGAAACAATGTGCATTCGCCGCTTTCGCGGTAATAACGTATCCGCTTTTCAATTTCTTCCCTTGGGCATTTGAAATAGTCAGCGAGACACTGGATGCAGAGAAATTCCTCAGCACCACGATACACAAGCTTCTGATATATTGCCCTGTCATCACTGCCGAGCTCCGCTCCGCAGTTTTTGCAGGTTTTATAATTTGCCATATTACTTCAGCTTTACCGGCTTTGCTATTACAACGCAGCTGTCGTGCGGCTCAAGCATAGCGACATAGCGCTCGGCAAACTTGCCCTCATTCTGCTTTGTATAGCAATTGTACACCTCAAGACCCATGTTTGCCGCATAGGGAATACCGAGATCCCAGAACTGCAGGGACATCTCATTGCGCTTATCGCCGAGGTTGACAAAGCAGATGGCAAGGGAGCCGTCGGAGAGCGGCTTTACCATTGCAAGAACGCTGTCCGGGTTGTTCCACTGACCGATGCAGTACGGGCCGCGGCACTCGATGTCCTGATTGATGCGGATGAGATCCTCATTGCCGAGTGTCTCAAGTGTGGCCTCGGACATATTTCTGATGTCGCAGCCGATCATCAGCGGAGAGCCCATGATTGCCCAAAGAGCAAAATGTGTGCGATATTCGATATCGGTGCAAGCGCCCAGCTCGCCGATGTATTCGTTGTTGCTGGAGCCGTGCATACCGACTATCAGCATGTCGATATCATTGTGGCAGAACGGGCCGGAGAACGGAGCCTTCTCAATCTGAGAGAGGAAAATGTTCTTGACGGACTGCCAGTTATCCTGAATGTCACCTGTGGAGCGGAAAAGCTGTGCGCCGGAGCCCTGTATCCAGCTATGCACATCCTCATGACCCCAGTTACAAGCGGAAAGAACGATATCTCTGCCGCAGTTTCTGAGAGCCAGTGACATGCGCTTATAGAGAACCTCGCCGTCGATGTGCTTCGGCTTGTAGCAGTTATCGTACTTGAGGTAATCAACGCCCCAGGATGCAAAGGTCTCTGCATCGATGAATTCATGCTCAAAGCTGCCGGGATAGCCTGCGCAGGTATGTGTGCCGCAGCAGGAGTACATGCCGAACTTGAGGCCCTTGGAATGCACATAATCGGCAACATACTTCATGCCGTGGGGGAACTTAACCGGGTCTGCTACAAGGCGGCCGTTCTCATCGCGCTCCTTAAGGCTCCAGCAGTCGTCGATAACAACATACTCATAGCCCTTATCCTTGAGTCCGCTTGCGCACAGTGCGTCGGCAGCGCCGAGAATGAGCTCCTCATTGATGTTCCATGTGAATGTGTTCCATGAGTTCCAGCCCATCGGCGGAGTCATGGCAAGATACTTGTTATGCATAATTATCTTCCTTTCGGTTTAAAAATGAAATTTATGCGTTGTGAAGAGCCGTGATCGAGGTCTTAAGCAGCTCTATACATTTTTCCGCAGAATCCTTTGCAAAGGTCATAAAGTCGACCTTGCCGTCATCATTGGCGTTGTCCGAGATGGCACGCAGTCCGCAGAATGGAACATTGGCAGCCATGCATACATGTGCGATTGAGCCCGTCTCCATTTCGCACGAAATAGCGCCGAATTCCGCCTTAAGTGCCTCGCACATTTTGGGATCTGCCACAAATTTATCACCGGTAGCGATAACTCCGCGATGAACACCGTTGTATATCTCGGCAGCGTATTTTGCAAGCACGGCGTTATGCTTTTCGCTTGTAACAAGCTCCACGGTCTCCTTGCCGGCCACGGGTACGAATGCCTTGGGCTCACCGATAGCGGTTGTGTCGTAATCGTACTGCACCGCATGTGTTGCAATTACGAGATTGCCGATGCGAACGCCCTCGCCTATTCCGCCGGAAACACCCGTATTGATTATCAGCTCCGGCTGATAGCGCATTATCATGGAGGCTGCACACATAGCGGCATTCACCTTGCCGACACCGCAGCGGACAACAACCACCGGAACATCGTTCAGCTTGCCGCTGACGAAATCAGCCCCGAGAATGTTCTCCGTTTTCTTTTCGGTAAGAACATTGATTATGCCCTCAACCTCAACCTGCATTGCACCTATGATACCTATCATTCCACTCTTCCTCTCTCGAACAACCTAATGATTATATAGTTTTATTAATTGTACTTCACGTCTGTTTGTTGCTAATTACTGTTATTTTGTTGCAAAGCATCAATGGAAGCGACCCTCAAGCTTCTCCTTCATGAATGCACGGAATTCGTCAGAACCGTCCCCGTTTTCGAATCCCTTAAAGCGATCCTTCTTGATGTAATAGGTAGTACCCTCACCCATGTACAGGTAGAAATAATCCTTCGTTTCCGCCATCTTGGTTACCTGGAAGTACGGATATAGCGTTGAAGCCTGTATGCCGCCGATCCTGAACTCATCATCATAGAAATAGAAGGTTGCCTTACGGCTTCTCATGGCACTGAAAACGCGTATGAGGGACTTTTCTATCTCTGTTCCGGCAGTGGCAGACTTGTAAAGGCTGAAGCCGACACATGCGACAAGTGCAAGAATCAGCCACCAGTTATCAGATGTATCATACTGCATAACGACCGATACAGCCGCAAGAGCAAGAGCTACCGTGAATATCGGAATAAAGAGGCTCTTACCGTGGAACGCCTGATACTTTGCGAAGGTACGTATCGCCTCGTCGTCGTGAACCGTCTCATTGAGGAATCTCAGCTCACCGTCACTGACATCATCCTTCCTGGAGCGTCTGAACGCTGCAAGCTTTTCGGCCATTTCACGTCTTGCAGTCTTGTCATGCTTTCTGCGTATCGAGGTAAAAATGATGTATGCTATAAGCAGAACAAACAGCAGAACTATGATGCCCAGCGCCATTACGGATGCATCATTAGCAATAAAGCCCGGCTTTTCGGCAAACTCGGAAAATACAGCGGAGTCCACCGCCTGACGCATCACGGAGTCGTATTCCTCACTTATCGGCTCATCGCCGTTATAGAGGTCAAAGGAGACTATTATGCCGTCAAACATTGTTCCGTAAAGCCTCTCATAGACCACTGTACCGTCATCAGACAGCGAGGACGACTGTATATCGACGCAGAAAAACGGTATCTGGGGATGCTCATACCAGTTAGCCGTACCCGTGGTGGTTTGATCCGCCGTGCGCGGAACAAGCCCCTCGAGGAACTCCGCCTTGTTTTCCTCCGCAAGATTATTCAGATTATAGAGCGACCTTGAAAAGTCGGACTCCTTCTTTGTAACGGATATCACGCATTCGCCGTCACAGGCATATATCTCAGCCAGGACGTTTCCGTTTATCATTTCGTTGCCCTTTGTTGCAGGGTCAAGAATTCCGAGTTCGAGCCATATCGGGTCATTAAAATATGTATCTATCGATATCATCTTAACGCCCTCGGGCAGTGTAACGGACATATTTGTCTCCGGTATCGCATATGTTTCGCCGGCGGTCTCAGCGAAAACCGATGTACACAGCACCGATACGAGCATTATAACCGCGAGCAAAGCCGCAAAGCCGCGGCGAACGGTCAATTTGTTATTGGGTCTCATAATTTATTCCTTTCAGGCAGTATTTGGGCAAGCCCATCAAGCCATAGCATAAATGTATTGTAGCACATTCCGGCGAGGATTTGTACTATTTTTAGTTATTTTTTATTGAATTTACAAATTGGCCAAAAAGAAGTTTGACACTTATGTACAGCCGCGGTACAATAAATCTATATCAATATAAGGAGATATCGCATGAAAACAGCTATAATAACCGGTGCTTCCTCCGGCCTTGGAGCAGAGCTTCTTCGCGCCGCTGTCGAGCTGTGCCCCCAGATAGAATGCTTCTGGCTAATAGCACGACGCAAGGACAGGCTTGAGGCACTTGCAAAGCAATTTCCGAATAAGGACATCCGCGCCATTTCACTTGACCTCACCGATACCGCTTCGTTTGATAAGCTCAGCGAGCTTTTGGCCAACGAAAAGCCCGAGGTGGATATTCTCATAAACAATGCCGGCTTTGGCAAGCTGTGTGATTTCGCCGACGCCGAGCGCGATTCTCAGCTTACGCAGGTCGATCTCAACTGCCGCGCTCTCACAGCGGTAACACACGCTGCACTGCCCTACATGCACCGCGGCGGACTCATTATGAATATTTCGTCAATCGCTTCCTTTGCCCCGACCCCCAGAATGTCCGTGTACTGCTCTACGAAGGCATATGTACAGAGCTTTTCACGCGCAATGCATGAAGAACTGCGTCCTGCCGGAATCAACGTTATGGCCGTGTGTCCCGGCCCGATGGATACGGAATTTCTCTCCGTTGCAGGCTGCGAAAAGGGACAGAGCCCCACCTTTGATAATCTGCCTCATCAGTCTCCGTCCAAAATGGCACACAACGCACTCAAGGCCGGTTTACACGGAAAAAGCGTCTACACCATGGGTGCATTCTATCGCTTCTACCGCTTCCTCGCGCATATTTTGCCGAAGAGTCTGCTTATGAAGCTGACACGCTGCTAAAATTACACATACAAATACAGCCTCCGCAGGTCATTGACTCGCGGAGGCTGTTTGCTGTTTTATTGTTTATTTATTGAAGCTGCAAGCGTATGCTTCATCAAGCATCGCAACAATGTTTTCGGGCGGAACATTGCCCATAATATTATGCACCTGATTGAACACGAAGCCGGAATCCTTTCCGAGTATGCTGCACAGCCAGCGGACATTTTCACGCACTTCATCCGGTGTCTTCATGCCGAGCACCTGCTGAGTGTTACAGCCGCCGCCCCAGAAGCAAATCTTGTCGCCATAGCGTTTTTTCAACAGATCTGGCTCCATATTGTTGGCGGATATCTGCACCGGGTTCAAAACATCTATTCCGGCGTCGATGAAGTACTGTATCAGCGGCTCTATCGATCCGCATGAATGCAGGAATATCTTCTTATCGGAGTTTCTGTGGATAAAATCGCAGAACTGCTTCACGTACGGCAAGCAGAATTCCTCATACATTTCCGGGCGGAGCATCGGGGCATTCTGAACACCGAGATCAGAATTCAGCGCTATGCAGTCAATGTTGTCAAGCTTATCAGCAGCGAGCAGCTTTGAAAAATGGCGAATATTCTCCTTGAGCTGAGCCTCATGAAGCTCAATAACATCGTCGGGGTCAGTATACATATCGCAGGCCTCTTCAATGCCGCCGAAATATGCGCTGTACTCCATGTACATATTGAAGAAGTCACCATCTTCGCGCATCTTATTGGCCTCTTCCACGACCGCCGCTATCTCCTCGTCCTCATTCAGCTCTCCGACCTGAAGCCAGTCGCCGTCAAAGAAGAAGCCACCCTTCGGCAGTCTCATCTTTCTGTCACCGACGTAAACCATGTAGTCACCGTTGGGCTGAAGCTGCGGATCGAGTTTTTTGCAGGCGTTAAAGACATATTCATCGCGGACATTCCATCGCACAGGCTCCTTCCAGCGGGCACGCAGAAGCTTTGTGTCGATGTGGAAGCGGTCGATGATGTCATCCTCCACTCTTGCAAGCATCTGCACGGAATCTATCAGCTCAATATTGCTGCAATCCAGCCCGAGATGCTTTCTGAGATTCCAATAGGCAAAGGCGGATATACCGGATGAAAAATGTGCTCCCATATCTATTGGAAATCGATCCACCGGCTTATGCTCTATTGCATTTATAACTCTCTGTCTGCGCGACATGGTTTCTGTATTCAAAATGAACACTCCTTGACATTTATCATATATAGCCCACGGCTATTGCTAAAATACATGCTGTGTCGGAAGTTTTCAATCCTTTTTCGAGAAACAACGATATTTTACAATTTATCGTCATTTTTTTGACATTATCAGGAGCGTATCAATGCCTTTCCTTAAGCGGCACATACACCTGATTAGTGGGCAGTGCGCGATATGCCGGACGGATTATTCT
The DNA here is from genome assembly GCA_964531265.1 of uncultured Ruminococcus sp. Taxonomy (GTDB): domain Bacteria; phylum Bacillota; class Clostridia; order Oscillospirales; family Acutalibacteraceae; genus Hominenteromicrobium. The sequence continues at coordinate 7,581 of CAZHDW010000027.1, read as the reverse complement.
GCCGCCCGTTGTCAGCTCCTCTATGCGGTGAGCGCACCAGCCTGCGATCCTCGACACCGCGAACATGGGGGTATAGAGATCCTCAGGTATCTGCAGCATTTCATAGACAAGCCCGGAATAAAAATCCACATTCGCACATATCACTTTTTTGTGACCGGTGATTTTTTTGAATGCGTGCGGAGCCAGACGCTCTATCCTTTCATACAGTGCAAATTTATCAGCAAAGCCCTTTTTCTCCGCCAAAAGCCTGGCCTGCTTCTTAAGCTCCACCGCTCTGGGGTCGGACAGCGTATATATTGCATGACCCATTCCGTATATCAGGCCGCTTCTGTCCCCAACCTCGCGGCGAAGTATCCTTTCAAGATAATCCTCCACCTCGTCGTCGCTGTCCCAATGACGGACATTCTGCATAATATCATCCATCATGGAGCGCACCTTATGGTTTGCTCCGCCGTGACGATAGCCCTTAAGTGAGCCTATAGCCGCCGCTATCGTGGAATAGATGTCCGTATGCGCCGAGGTGAGCACACGTGCCGTGAAGGTGGAGTTATTGCCGCCGCCATGCTCAGCGTGAAGCACCATGCAGAGATCCAGCAGTCTGGCCTCCTCCTCAGTAAACTGCTTATCCTCTCTGAGGGCGTTCAGTATGGCCTCCGCAGTGTGATGCTGCGGCTCGAAGGGGTGAAAAAACATCGTCTGCTTATCGTAATGTCTGCGCTTTACCTGATAGGAATAGGTCATTATCGCCGGCATACGCGCAATGAGTGAAATACTCTGACGCATATTGTTTTCAAGCGAAAGATCATCAGGATCGTCGTCATACGAATAGAGCGTCAGCACGGCGCGTGCCAGCTTATTCATAACATCCCGTGATGGATTCTTCATTATGACGTCCTCCGGGAAATACTCCGGAAGTTCGCGATTCTCATACAGCAGATTGCATATTCTGTTATATTGGCGTTCATCGGGCAGCTTTCCGAAGATCAGCAGCCAGACTATCTCCTCATAGGCGAATCTGTTCTCCACGCGGCAGCCGTCAATGATATTCGATACATTTATTCCCCTGTAGGTCAATCTGCCCTCATCGGGCACCTTGTCACCGTCATCAATAAGATAGCCATGAACATTGCACACATGCGTAAGCCCTGCCATGACTCCGGTACCGTCCCTGTTTCTGAGTCCGCGCTTTACTCTGTAATACTCATATTCGTCCTTTGAAACCATATTATTGGCGCGGTACTCCGCACACAGCTCGCTGACTGTGGTGCTCGTGTCGCTCTCGTTAAGTAATCTGCGCATGTTCGACAATCTCCCTTCTGCAAATCCGGAATCTTTTTCCAATTGTAACTCAGCGTAGAGCTTTCGTCAAGTGTAATTGAATAACATTTGCATTTTTCTTGCATGAATTTTAATTTTTCATCTGTTTTTCGACATTTAAACCATATTTTTGAATGACATACAACCGCAAACTTGCAAAAAGAGAGGAGTAACCATGAAAAAACTGATACTGATAGCTACCGTATTCATATTGGCGCTTTGGCTGCTGATATCTGCGGCTCCGCTGATAGCCGCGAGATATATTGTGTTTGAGTCACTGCCCACGCAAAGTGCGGCTCCCAAGGCTTCACCCTCTCCTCAGCCGGAGGTATTTCACATCTTAAACGAGGCCAACGGCGAGCTTCTGACCGTACCTGACAGTGAATTTTTGCCCTGCGCTCTGCTATGCGAGATGTCCCCCAATGCACCAGATGACGCACTGCAAGCACAGGCCATAGCAATATACACCACCTGTTGTCTGCTGCGCGAGCAAAACGCGGACAGCAGCTATGATATCACCTGCAATACCGAAGCTCTCAGCACATATGCACCTGCCGACACTCTTTCCTTTAAGCTCGGCGAGGGAGCAGGCGACGCATTAGCCCGTGCTCGGGAGATATGCGCATCGGTTGAGGGTCTCTGCCTTTATCGGGATGATACCCTGATAACAGCGCCTTATTTTCCGGTATCCGCCGGATGCACCAGAGCCTACAAGGATGTCTTCGGCGAAGAAATCGAATATTTGCAGCCGGTAGCCTGTCCCTATGATGAGCTATACGGCGGTTATCTGTCACATACGGCGCTTTCCGTGGATGATATTCGCGCCGCTTTCCCGGAAATCGAATTCACCGCCGATCCGACCACCTGGTTTGCTTCTCCCACAATGGACAGCTCGGGCTACACGGAGAGCATTTCTCTGTGCGGCATTACTCTCTCCGGCTTGGATATCCGCGAAGCCCTGGCACTGAAAAGTGCAGCCTTTGATGTTGAATTTGATGGAGATAGCTTCATTTTTACCTTTACCGTTCGCGGACAGGGACACGGAGTGGGCATGAGTCAGGCAGGGGCAATTTATCTGGCGGAGAACGGCGCGGACTATGAGGAAATATTGAGTTACTTCTATTCAGGAGCAAAAATAAAAAGTCGGTGCAGCCCCACAGCGGAGGACAGCACCGACAACCAATGATTATTTAGTTTTAAACTTCAATATGCGCAGAGTGTTGAGAACTGCAAGTGCCATTACGCCGACATCAGCGAAAACTCCCATCCACATCGGTACAAAGCCGAGCGGTGTACATATCAGAACAGCGGCCTTTATGCTGAGTGCAAATATGATATTGAAATATATCACGCGCATACAACGCTTTGCAAGCTTTATCGCCTTTGGCAGCATGGAAAGCTCTCCGCTTGAGAGCACGGCATCCGCAGTTTCTATTGCAGCCTGTGAGCCGAGTCCTATTGCGATTCCGCAGTCCGCAGCGGCCAGCACCGGAGCATCATTTACGCCGTCACCGACGAAAACACGAACTCCATCCAGAGCTTCCACCTCATGTGCCTTATCCTGCGGCATGAGACCTGCCTTGAACTCCGTTATTCCAACCTGTGAAGATACCGCCTCGGCAGCCTGCTCATTATCACCCGTAAGCATTATAACGCGGTGCACACCCATACCCTTGAGCTGCTCGACCGCCTCCTTGGAATCCTTCTTAACAGTGTCCGAAAGCGTTACAGCGCCAACACAGCGTCCGTTCACGGATATAGCCACCGTGCATTCCGGAACGTTGGAAATATCTACGCCGTTGTTTTCAAGAAAGCTTCTTCTTCCGGCCAGCAGCTCTGCACCGTTCAATGTGCCCTTTATTCCGAGGCCTGCAAACTCCTCCACATTTTCGGCTTCGACTGTGGTTTCTGCGGCCTCACATATTGCTTTCGCAACAGGGTGCGTGGAGCGCGATTCGACCGCGGCGGCAAGCTTTAAAACATCCTCTTTATTAACACCGTCGTTAGCCCACACGGAGGATACAGTAAGCTTACCTGTGGTTACAGTGCCCGTCTTGTCCAGAATAACGGTGTCCGTCTTGGCAAGCGCCTCAAGATATTTGCCGCCCTTAATGAGCATTCCGGCAGTGGATTCCACACCAATACCGGCAAAGAAGCCCAGCGGCACCGAAATCACAAGTGCGCACGGGCAGGAGGCTACCAGCATCGTAAGCGCACGATACAGCCATGTAGTGAATTCTCCTGCGCCCAGTATCGGCGGCAGTACGGCTACGATGACCGCAAGCACCAGAACGGCCGGAGTATATATACGAGCAAATCTTGTTATGAGCTTCTCGGCACTGCCCTTTCTGGCAGAGGATTCTTCGATCATTCTCAGGATTCGGCTGGCGGTAGAATCTTCAAATGCGGTGGTAACACGGATGAGCAGCTTTGAGCCTCCGTTAACGCCGCCGGAAAGCACCTCATCACCAACCGCCACCTCAACAGGTACGCTTTCACCGGTAAGCGCTGCATTATCAACGTATGAAGCACCCTCTGTTATCACTCCATCAAGCGGAATGCGCTCATAGGGGTTAACGACGATCGTTTCTCCCACTTTGACTGAATGAGGCGAAACGCTCATTTCCTCGCCGTCGTGCAGAACACGCGCGGTATCCGGCCTCATCTCCGTCAGCTCTGTAATGCTCTTTCGTGCGCGTCCTTCGGCTATCTCCTCGGCCATTTCTCCGAGATTGAACAGTATCGCGACGGCAGCGGCCTCAACAAACTCCCCCATACAGAAGGCTGTGATAACCGCGATTGACATGAGGACGTTTTCGGTAAAATTGAGTTTAAATAGGTTCTTAAAGCCGTCAATAAACACCCCGACACCTGCAAGAAGTATCGCTATGGCACAGACAACTGCGGAAGCCCACTCCGGTATCGGAAGCAGCCAGCCAAGAAGCAGCTCCAGCACGAAAAGCACTACAGCCAGCGGAAAGGCCCATTTCGGCATTTCCGGGCCATGGCTGTGCTCATGTCCGCAGGCACAGGTATGGCCATGCTCATGATGATGTCCGCATGAGCAGTGCTCATCATGGTCGTGGTGGTGCTCATGATGATGCTCATGGCCACAGCAGCATTCGTGCTCATGGTGTTCATGGTCATGATGATGCTCGTGGTGTTCATGTTCGCAGGAGCATTCGTGCTCGTGCTGATGCTCGTGCTCATGATGCTCGTGCTCACAGGAACAGCCATGCTCATGATGGTGCTTTCTTTCTTCTTCCATTTTGCTCGCCTCTTTTTTAATATATGTTCAATCGTTCATACGTTTGGCAAAAACAAATGACCTTTCGGTCATTCAGTTATATGCTCAAGGCCCATAAAGTATATTTCCCTGACATGTGCATCGTCAAGGGAATAGTATGACTGCTTTCCGTCGCGCTTTACCTTAACAAGGTGCGCATTTCTCAGCAGACGCAACTGGTGTGAAATCGCAGACTGGCCCATATCGAGCAGCTCGGCTATCTCACACACGCACAGCTCCTTTTGGAACAAAACGCACATAATGCGTATACGTGTGGTATCGCCAAACATCTTGAACAGCTCAGCCAGCTGAAACAGAGTATCGAGATCGGGAATATGCTCCTTGACCGCATTCAAATCGGCATGCTCATGCTCGCCCGAGCACAGCTCCTCTTCGTTTTTAGATCTTTTCCTTATCCCTTTTGTATCGTTTTTTGCTTTCTCGGCCATGCTGTCCACCCTTCTGACGAATCAGACATATGAATAAATGTTCATTTGTTGGTTTTATTATAACACCATCACGCTGATTGTCAATATCTTTTTCTGTCTTTTTTGATTTTTTCGTAAAGCGCCTCACAGCCTTTTTTGATATCCGCATAGGTAGCATCGAAATCTCCGGTATACCACGGGTCGGAGATACTGCGGCTTTCGCCCGCAAACTCAAGCAGCAGGGATATTTTCCCCTCAGGGTCGCCGCCGGTTATGCGCTCTATATTTCGAAGATTTGATGTATCCATTGCTATCAGATAATCATATGCTGCATAATCCGCACGTGTAAGCTGCACGGCTCTGCGCGGCGCATACGGTATGCCGTTTTCATCCAGTATTCTTCTTGTACCGTAATGTATATCATTGCCTATCTCCTCACGGCTCGTCGCACTTGAGGCTATCACAAAATCCGCCGCCTCACCCTTTTTCCTAACAAGCTCTTTCATGACGAACTCCGCCATCGGGCTGCGGCAGATATTGCCGAGGCAGACAAACATAATTTTTATCATTTCATTTTCTCCTTGACAGATACTTTTTGCTGTGTCAATATTATACTATACTTTAGCTTTGGCTGTAAAGCGCCGCAGTAAATTGCTTCTTGAATCGCCCTGTGAAATACAGTATAATTGTTACACCGAGCACACTTCGACGCTTTGCGGTGTTGGGAGTTCAACGCGACGAAACGTCGTTTTGCCGCATCACGACTGACTTTTTCTCGACTTCCTTTTTGAATGTAAAAAAAGAGCAAAAGGCGAGAAATCATTCTCGCCTTTTGCTCTCTTTTGGGGAGGAGTTGTATTGAAAAGTTGCGGTAAAGCTTTACCGCGAAGCTCGTTGTCATTTGTTATGGCTCTATTATAGCGGCCGAAAATTCGATTGTCAACGGTTTTTTTCCTAATCTCCCTTTTGCCTATCATTCACAAATCGAACCACACTTTTTTGTTTATTTTTTACACGTATTTTCCCCGTGTTTTCAACATGAATTTAACCGTAACTTGAAGTGTGCCAAGATACAAACAAATAAACTTTTCATTATCGACTGTGCCAAAACGCACAGGTTATCACCGGAGGATAACATTAATGCTTAAGAAAAACGAACTGTACGAAACCGATATCACCGCCTTTACCACTGAGGGTAACGGCATATGCAGAATAGATGAAATGGCTGTTTTTGTGCCCGGCACAGCCATCGGAGATCACTGCATCGTGCGCATAGTGAAGGTGCTTAAAAGCTACGCTTTCGGCCGCCTTGAGGAGCTGCTTATACCATCAAAGGATCGCACCGAGCCCGACTGCAATGTGTCAGCCCAATGCGGTGGATGTGTATATCGACACATAACATATAAGGCTGAGCTTGCGGCCAAGGAACAGCGGGTTCGCGATGCTCTTGAGCGCATCGGCGGATTCCGCGGCATTGAGATTCAGCCGATCATCTCAGCGCCTAACAGAAATCATTACCGCAACAAGTGCCAGCTGCCTATAGGACTTTCAAAGGACGGCAAGATGCAGCTTGGATTCTATGCCGTGAATTCACACCGCATAGTCGACACGCACACCTGTATGCTTCAGCCAACGGAATTTGACAGGATCGCCGAGGCTTTCAGAGCATGGCAGGAGACTGCCGGAGAAAGCATATATGATGAGGCTTCGCACTGCGGTGTTCTCAGGCATCTGTACATGCGCTGCGGCGAAAAGAGCGGAGAGATACTCGTCTGCGTGGTTGCAAACAGTCGGAAGCTGAGGGATGAGGCTCTTCTGGTGTACTCTCTTCGTAAAGCAGTACCTGAAATAACCGGAATTGTTTTGAATATCAATCGTGAAAAAACAAATGTCGTGCTCGGCAAGGAAAACCGCACCCTCTGGGGCAAGGATACCATAACTGACACGCTCTGCGGGCTTCAATTCGAGATATCACCACATGCTTTTTATCAGGTAAACCGAACTCAGGCAGAGGTATTGTACGAAAAAGCCGCCGAATATGCAGCTCTCACCGGAAACGAAAACCTGCTCGACCTCTACTGCGGCACCGGAACCATCGGACTTTCCATGGCGAAAAAGGCCAAAAAGCTTATCGGCGCGGAGATAGTTTCCGCCGCTATTGAAAATGCAAAGCGGAACGCTGCACGCAACAACATAGCAAACGCAGAATTCATCTGTGGTGATGCGGCAGAAGCGGCTCAGACACTGTATCAGCGCGGCGAAAAACCGGATGTTATAGTTATCGATCCGCCGCGCAAGGGCTGCGATACCGCACTGATATCCTGCATTTCGAACATGGATCCCGTGCGCGTGGTGTATATTTCCTGCGACCCCGCAACACTCGCACGCGACCTGAAGCATTTCGACGAGGCCGGCTACAAAATAAATGCTGTCACACCCGTGGATATGTTCCCCTGCACCGCGCATGTTGAGACGGTCTGTTTGATGTCTAAAATAGAAAAATAAATCGCGAAAAGTGGCGTAATTACGGGCTTTTTTGAGGTTAGGTGA
>CAZHDW010000026.1:0-21159 GCA_964531265.1 uncultured Ruminococcus sp. | reverse complement strand
GTTCAAAAATCTGATCAGCGATTTTGTCATAGGATTCTTTGTTGTTGGCCTTTTTTACAAGTTCCTGCTGAAGTTCCATAAGCTGCTCGTCAATGGCAGCAGTGGTGATCGCAGCAGAACTTGCATACAGCAAGAGGACGTCCGGGAAACTAAGCAGTTACCCGGACGTCTTCAGTCAGAAAGGAGATTCTATTGTGTTTGGCTGTCACTTACCATGCGGCGTGACGGCCCTTTTTACTATTTTTTCTTTTGGATGTGAGCAGCTCTGCAATTATAAGTACGATGCCAAGCACGATACCCATAGCGCAGAGGATGAAGAACAGCACCATTCTACCCTCGGCATAGGCCAGCGCTTCAGCCGCAATGGAGCTTCCGTTAGCGGCAAGCGTATCGAGCACCGAGAAGATTTTGGAAAATTCCGCCGAATAGTGCGCAAAATCCGTAATATGGAACTGCGGCAGCATCGACTGGGGAAGATTTACAAAATGCAGCAGTAGCGGAGAAAGTGCCAGCAACACCAGTGCAGCTCCGCCGTTTATCATAAGGAGCTTTGCATTCTTTTTATAGTCCCTCGAAACGATAAAGCTCCAAGCCCAGTCGACCACCACGAACAAAATGGCCGCCATAAGTATTCCAAGCAGAACCATACAATCCATGAACTGCTTGAGCTCGTTCAGGCTGTATACGCTGCTGTTAGGCTCCTGAAAATAGTAGTCCTCGTCCTTTTCCGGGTTTATCAGCGTACGCGCATAGCCCTCCATGAACGGGATATTGGCGTTTTCGGCATTGACCACGAGCAGATTATCCGTCGTTTCGGCAATGGTAACATTCATGGCCGGCTCACATTCCGGAACGCCGTCCGGGAAAACCGCCACCCATGTATCATTGGCACGTTCAAATTTCTTCGGCTTGGTCACAGCCTCACCCTCGCGAAGCGCTCTGGTGGAATATCTGATGCAGTCACCGCCGAAATCAATGATGACATTATCGCCTTCTATGTAGAGAATATTGTTTCCGATATCGTGAACGCGCTGGCCCTTTTCCCAACCGCTGCCCTCGAAGGAGCAATACAGGTGCATCATGCCCGTTTCGTCGTAAACTACTCCGTCGGCAGGGAATTCAAACAAACGCTCTCCGGATCTTTTAGCATCCAGAGTGCTGATAACAGGTGTCATCCACTCCTCTATCCTTATGGACAGGAACGTTGACAGCGCGATCAGCCAGAATACCAATGAAAATATGCAAATAACTCTTCGTTTCATAGTATCACCTCTTTATACCGTATACGTGGTGAATCACTTTACCTCAGCAAGGACAATGCCCTCAACAAGCTCCTTGTTGAAGAGTGTAAACAGGAACAGTGCCGGTATTACGATGAGTATGCAGCACACCATCTGTATGGACGGATCCGTCGGCGGCGTGTATGCAAGCGCAACGGAGATAGGATACTGCTCAAAATCCTTGAGGTAGGATACCGGCTGTTCCACCATGTTCCATGCATCAAGGAAGGTGAGCAGCAGCACGCATACGATACCGCTCTTATTCATTGGGATAGCTACAAGGGATATGAGTCTCGGGATGCCGCAGCCGTCGAGCATGGCAGCATCAATAACGGAGTCGGAAATCGACTTAAAGCTCTGTGTCAGGATGAAGGTTCCGAACGGTGTGAATATTGACGGCAATATGAGCGCCGCGTAGGAATCGAGAAGCTGCAAATTATTCAGCATGATAAAGTTCGGGACAAGCGTTACCTGCACCGGCATGGTCATGAGGATCATGAGCAGGAAGAACAGAGTATCGCGTCCCTTAAACTTATACCTGCCAAAGCCATAGCCTGCAAGCACCGATACCAGAAGCTGACCGGCTGCAATGCAGACGGACATTCCCATGCTCTTCCAGAATCTGAGCAGGAACTGCGGCGAGGCAAGGAAAACATCGTAATATGACTGGAAGGTTATGGTATCATATACGATAAAGCTGCGCAGAAAGATGTAGGCAAACGGCGCGATGCAGATAAATATGATGAGTACAGCGAAAATTGCTGCGAATATACCCTTAATCTTTTTCATCCGCGGAACGCCTCCTTCTTTCTGACAAATGCATAGAACAGTCCAAAGAACACCACCAATATAACAAGCAGTAATACGGATGCAACCGAAAGCTTCGGATAGTTCAGGTTATTGAAGCTGTTATTTATGAAGTGCTGCAGCATGTAAAGCTCACTGGACGGATGCTCACCGCCGATGAGGAATATCTCTCTGAAGCACTTGAATGCATTTATAACCGAGAAAATGAGTGCAAAGAACACCGAATACCACATCTGCGGAGTTGTAAGGTACAGGAACTTCTGCAAGCCGGTCGCACCGTCTATATCGGCGGATTCAAACTGCTCCTGCGGCAAGGTGACAAGCCCGGCAAGCAGCAGGATAACGCTGTAGCCCGTGCTCTTCCACAGATACAGAACTATCATCACCCAAAAGGCATTCGGGCCGCTCAGCCACTGCTGCAGCGGAACACCCAGCTTAATGAGCAGCTCATTCACGATACCCGTTTCGGAAAACAGCAGGTTGATAAGCAGCACGGTACCTGCTACCGGCATTATGTACGGAAACAGGAATACCGATTTTAACAGCTTATGCTTTGTGGCCTGCTTCTGCAAAAGCAGCGCAATAGCATAAGATATCAGCATTATCAGGGGCAGACCGACAATCATGAATCTCATTGAATTTCCAAAAGCCAGCATGAATTCCTCATTGCCCATGACCTTTATATAGTTATCAAGGCCAAGGAACTGTGCGGTACGCCCACTGCCGCGCATAAATGAGTACCTGAGCACCAGGATGAACGGAATTACCGTAAAAAGCAAGCATCCGGTCACAAGTGGTGCAATAAGTACATAAGCATGCCAGGTTTTCCTCATTTCTCTTCCTCCTTTTGATGTGCAAAATGTATAATTGGCTTACTCAGACACTAACTGCTTCAATGAATCATATGTATCGGCAACTATTCCGTCGTGGCTCTCGCCCTTTCTTTCGGCATAGCTGCATTTATTGTACATGGCCTCGAGCGTATAATAGACCTCATCGGCAAATACAGCATCTGTGATACTGTCCTGCGGACATAACACCCGGCAGCAGCTTTTCAAATTCCATAAGCTGAGCATTTTCTATTTTCTATGTAATCATCCAGAGTCAGAAAAAGACCGTTCTGCATAGCTTTTTCAGGTACAGCGAACAGTGCCTCAGACGGATTGTTGAAAACGCCGCCGGGACAAGCTACGATGAAAACATCCGGCCCTTTACCCGACATGATCTCGGTACGAAGTCTCTGAAGCGCGGATTCTCTTTCACTCCCTTTGACGGTACTGCATCGATAACCACATTTTCAGGGCCTCCGAGATCTTCCACATGGTCTAAAAATCTTCGCAGAGTCTCATCCGAACTGCCGTCATTGAAATACTTAAGATATTCTACATCTATGCAGACTCTCAGCGGCTCAGCCTTACAGCCGGAAAAAAGCCACTAAAATAAGTGTAAATGCTATTATTAAGCTACATACCCTTTTCATAAGGTTGACTCCAAACATCATCTGTTATAGACACCACAGCGTTAAGCAGAAATCTTTCATATAATTTCCGCTTAACGCCTCACTTTATATCAATTTCGAAATATTATGCATGCGGATAAGTTTCTGATGCATATAAATATGTTCTATCAGCACGGCGTGTGGTTGTATATACTCTATTCTCCGTTGCCAATGATTGAGGTGGTGCATTAGAAGAATTGGTTGCCGCTGAAACAGACGCTGCCATAAAAGTAAATACCAACACTGCTACAAATAATAGCGAAACAAGCTTTTTTGTTGCATTGTCCTCATGTAAATATAATAGATTTAGAAATTTCCGAATTTCGACCTTGTGAACAAAGCTTAATAAACCATTGGTATCCTCTCCGCTCATTCTGTTTTTTCAACTACATAATACCACGCTAAAGCGGCTCTCTTGCAACGCAAAGTTATTACAAATGCAAGCTTCATTTTTGTGCAGTCTTAATATCTTTCTGGCTATTTTGCACAAACCAGCTTTTGCCACAGATTATTCTCTTACCCGGCGCTGCATGGCAACGTAGTATTCGTGCACGATTTCCTCAACGGTTTTACCAAGCGCCTCACATGAGATACACTCACTAAAAGCTAACTCAAGCAGCGAACTTATCTCACTGTCGAAATTCGCCGTTGTTATCTGACCTACCAGCTCTGCCACTTCCTCATGATTATCCTTATATCTGTACAGACTATTCAAGTTCTTTTCGTTGATAAGCTCGTTATTCATCGGAAAACCACTGTATTTTGTACAGAAATAATCGCTATATATAAGTGAGTTATTCTGCATATCCGTACTTAACAATGTGTCTATCACCTTAAAGGCTTCCTCAGGGCGATCGGTATTGCGATTGACGGCCGCAAAAAAATCTATTCTTGCCGAAACGCCGCCATCATCGGAATACATTGGCAGAATTGTTATGGGATAATCATATTTCGTACGAAGCTCGGTACTAAACATGCTTTCCTTTGCATCCGGCTGCGTATCCTCCTGATTGTCTGCCAGTATCTGCCGCACCCGCTGCAAAAGCTCTTCTTCTGTAAAGCAAAGCTCTCCGTTTTTGTAATCAACTAATTGTCCAAGTGAAAATTCAAGATAGTTGTTCTTGTAATCTACTATAAACTCTCCACTGATATTTTGAGTAGAATCATAGTCCTTACAATTTATCAAATCGCTCATGTAGGGAGACAGCACCGCATCTGTCAGCATGTCATCCCAAAATAGCAGTCTATCAGGTTCATAGTCGAAAGCTTCACGCGGAAGAATCATCACAGGAAGCGTATATGCAATCGGAACTATCTGCTGACCCTCTTCATTTCGTCCTGCATTCATAATTGCTTGCGGAAGCTCATCCCATGCGGTATACTCTGCACTGTTCTCGATATACTTATCCAGTGGCAAAAACATACCGTTCTCCATGAGCTTCTGCGGAGATCTGATCAATTGGTCTTCACTGTCAATATCATATCCATCGTAGCCGAAAGTTTTTTTATACTGTGTAATAAACACATCCGGGCCTCCACCGGAAAGTATCTCCACACGCAGACGGGCCGCCGCACTTTTACGTTCAGAGTTATCCGGCATTCCATCAATCTTTACATCGTTTGGCATGAACTCAACTACCACATCATCAATGCCCAGATTGATTCGTATATTATATAGAAAGTCATCCATAGTTCTTCTGATTGCAAGTATATCCATAGTATAATTCTGTATATCCATATAGATACGAAGCGGATCACTGCTCTCGGTGTCTCCATAATGAAGCAAACCGCTCGTCACATTTGATTTTTCAGTTGTATTGCAAGCTGTACACAGAACAAGCAGCAGTGCCAGTAGAAAAGCTATTATTCTTTTTTTCATTACAATCACCTATTAAAAGTTGCCAGAGAACCAAAGGTCCTCTGGCAACACCTATAACATCAGGATTTATAACCATCATACGGACAATGGAATCTGTCATATGTTTTATAAACATTTCTATAGCCGCAATTTCTGCATATGGTAGCATTCTCAAAAGTATGCCTATAGTGTGCGTGTGACGTGCCGATATTCTTACAACCGGTTGCATAGCCGTAAAAAGCTTCAGTAACCCGAACTGTATCTTCTCCCATATAACCGTATGTACATGACGGACATGTACCTCTTGGTTGGATTACTGTTGCCGCCGAAACAGAAACCGCCATAAAAGTAAATACCAAAACTACTACAAGTAATAACGAAACAAGCTTTTTTATTGCATTGCCCTCATGTAAATATAGTAGATTTAGAAATTTCCGAATTTCTACCTTGTGAACAAAGCTTAATAAACCATTGGTATCCTCTCCGCTCATTCTGTTTTCAACTATATAATACCACGCTAAAGCGGCTCTTGCAATGCACAGTTATTATAAATATAAGCTTTATTTTTGTACAGTCTCAATATGTTTCTGGCTATTTTGCACAATACAAAATTCATTGGAAAATCATTTTTCCCGAACAATTTGCAGAACACTTGAAATGCTGCATAAAAAAAGGTATGATATAATGGTATTAGTATACATCCAAAAATCACACCTTTGAAAGGAATACTATTATGGATAACAAGGTTTTGACACCGGAAGAAAATTATGAGCGTTTGCTCGACATGACCGCACTCACACAGAAGCTGTGGATGCTTGACTCTGATGACGGATATGTTACGATTCAGATACCCGAGGGAGTTTTTCTCCCCCTCTGGCATGATGCTGAATCCGCAGCAGCTTTTGCAGGCGAGGGTCAGAAGCCCGTCTCTCACGGCGTCGGACAGTTCTTCCTCATCTGCGAGCAGATATACAACGAGATAATCGGCTTCGGCGTTTCTCCCACAAAGGATAATCTCACGCTGGTGCCAGCCGCCGCGTTGCTGAATGACCTTGAGGATCGCCTCGGCATGAAGCACGACGAGCCCGAACAGGAATAAGGGATATTATGAACGAAACTATTGTTACTCTTAAAAAAGGCGAGGGCAGAAGCTTTAAGGCCGGCGGATTGTGGATATACGACAACGAAATTGACACCATAAAGGGCACCTTCAAAAATGGTGCGGTTGTCACTGTGCACGACTGGACAGGTTATCCGCTCGGACGCGGCTTCATAAACCAGAATTCAAAAATACGCATCCGTATGCTGACCCGTGATGCAGAACGAGAAATCGACGAGGTTTTCCTCGAAGAGCGCGTAAGAAATGCATGGGAATACAGAAAAAGGACGGTCGATACCTCCTCCTGCCGTGTGATATTCGGCGAGGCGGATTTTCTCCCCGGACTGGTTATTGATAAGTTCTCCGACGTGCTTGTTGTGGAATCACTCGCACTCGGCATGGACAAGATGAAGCTGACCATCGTAGAGCTACTGAAAAAGGTACTCCGTGAGGATGGAATAAGTATACGCGGTGTATATGAGCGCAGCGATGCACGTGAACGCCTTAAGGAGGGCATGGATCGTGTAAAAGGCTTCATCGGCGAAGAATTTGACACAAAGGTCGAGATTGTTGAAAACGGCGTACATTATATGGTCGATGTAAAGGACGGACAGAAGACGGGCTTCTTCCTTGATCAGAAGTACAACCGCCTGGCAATGCAGCGCATTTGCCGCGATGCCGATGTTCTGGACTGCTTCACTCACACCGGCTCATTTGCACTGAATGCCGGATACGCCGGCGCAAAGCATGTACTCGGCGTGGATGCATCCGAGCTTGCCGTAGCTCAGGCACGCGATAACGCCGAGCTCAATCATCTTACCGAGACAGTTGAATTCACCTGTGCCGATGTTTTCGATCTTCTTCCCAAGCTTGAAAACGAGGGAAAGCAGTTTGACGTTGTGATACTCGATCCGCCCGCATTTACAAAATCCAAAAGTGCAATAAAAAATGCAGTTAAGGGATACAGAGAGATCAATCTGCGCGGAATGAAGCTTGTTAAGGACGGCGGCTATCTTGCTACCTGCTCCTGCTCACATTATATGGATGCCGCGTTGTTCGCGCAGACGATAGGCCAGGCCGCTCGTGCCGCACACTGCCGCCTCAGACAAGTGGAATTCCGTACACAGGCCGCCGATCACCCCATTCTCTGGAGTGCCGATGAGTCCTACTACCTGAAGTTTTATATTTTCCAGGTATGCAGGGATCATTGAGTCAAAAGGATGTGACAGTCATGGCTAAACGTTTTTCAATAATCGATCTTCTGCTTGCTCTCTCCCTGGTGCTCTTTATTATTTCAATGTCAGTGGTTATCACGCTGAATTTCAGACCGCTCTATTACTTCGACATTGATTTTCTCGATATTCCCACCGACTCGGGATTCATTCGCGAAGAGATAAGGATGAATTATGACGCGCTGATCGATTACAACTCAATATTCGGCCCGGATACTTTGAATTTTCCGACCCTGCCCATGAGCGAGACAGGCAGAATTCATTTTGAAGAGGTCAAGGTGGTATTCACTCTGTTTGAGAAGCTGGCTATAGTGACCGGTATACTATCTATAATAGGTATCGTATACCGTTTCTTAAAAAAGAGCAGGCTCTATCTTCTTCTCGCCGGCATACTCACCGTCGGCATTCCGGCACTGCTCGGGGTGCTCATCGCCCTCAACTGGGATTCGGTGTTCATCATGTTCCACAAGATTGTCTTCAACAATGACTATTGGATATTCGATGCCGAGCTCGACCCGGTAATCAAGATGCTGCCGGACACCTTCTTCATGCACTGTGCAATATTGATACTCGCACTTGTTGTGCTCGGCAGTGCCGTGTGCTTCCTGGCATATGGAATTTCAAAAAGACGTAATAAGGCATAAAAAAACAGATGACTGACAGCTTTCGCTGCCAGTCATCTTATTTTTTTAGCTGTTTATAAGCTGCTTATAAAGCTTGATGTACTCGTTTGCGGAGCGTCCCCAGCTGAAGTCACACTTCATTGCACGCTCAACAAGCTCAGCCCACTTTTCCTTATCCTCATTATATGCATAGATAGCACGATGAACCGCATCCAGCATATCCTGAACATTGTAGGTCTGGAATGTGAAGCCGTTACCCTTGCCGTCGCCGCAATCCGTAATGGAATCCTTGAGGCCTCCGGTCTCACGAATGATCGGAATGGAGCCGTAGCGCACAGCCACCATTTGGGACAGGCCGCAGGGCTCACTCTTACTCGGCATCAGGAACAGATCGGAACCGCCGTATATCTTTCTTGCAAGCTCCGGAACGAAGCCGAGGCAGAGCACGAAGCGTCCGGGATACTTTGCCTGCATCTCCTTGAAGAACTGCTCATACTCCCAATCGCCGCTTCCGAGAACCGCAAACTGCGCATTGGAATGTGCCATTATTTCATCCACCGCACCCTTTACAAGATCGAGTCCCTTATGGGAAACCAATCTTGTTACCATGCCGATGAGCGGAACATCCGGATCAAGCTCGAGGCCGAGTCTTTCCTGCAGCTTTGCCTTGTTGACTGCCTTGCCGGAAATATGCTCAACATCATAATTTTCAAAAAGATTCGGGTCTGTTTGCGGATCGTAGCCCACAACATCTATGCCGTTGAGTATACCGGAGAGCTTCCATGAGCGCTCTCTGAGGATCGGGTCGAGCTTATGTGCAAACCACGGATCGAGTATTTCCTTGGCATATGTCGGGCTGACAGTTGATACCCAGTTAGCGGATTCAATTGCGGACTTCATGAGGTTAACACAATCGTTATACTCCATGAGTCCGGTCTCGCTTCTCGGAATTCCGAAGACATCCTCAAGTATCTCATAGCCATACTGTCCCTGATACTGTATATTATGTATGGTGAACAGGGTCTTTATGCCCTTGTACCAATCCGTATTCGCATAGAACAGGCGATAATATACCGGGACAAGTGCTGTCTGCCAGTCATTTGCGTGTATGACATCCGGCTTGAACTCGATGTACGGCAGCATTTCAAGCACTGCACGTGAGAAGAACGCAAAGCGCTCGGCATCGTCGAAATGTCCGTACAGACCCTGACGCTTGAAGTAATACTGGTTATCGATGAGGTAATAGATAACATTTCCTACCTTTGCCTCAAAAATACCGCAGTACTGACGGCGCCATGCCACGGGCACGCTTATGCTTGTGACAAACTTCATGTTCTCGCGCAGCTCCTGCGGAACGCTTTCATACAGCGGCATTACCACGCGGCAGCCAACAAGTCTTGTACGCAGAGCAGTCGGCAGAGAGCCGGCAACGTCGGCCAGACCGCCGGTAGCCGCAAAGGGCAGGGCCTCACTTGCACAGAATAATACTTTCATGAATCAACCATCCTTTCTGGGAAGATCTGTCAGCTATTCAAAGCTCTCGGAACAGATCGTGGGAACAGGATCAAACCTTGCTTTCCTTAGCAATATATACCGGATAGGTCTGGTAGCCCATCAGTGTACGATTTGCCTCTATTTCTACATTCTTATCAGCAACAACATAATCAAGGCGGCTGTTTTCGCCTATCACTGTATCCTGCATGATAACGCAGTTGCGCACCTTAGCGCCCTTGCCTACCTTGACACCGCGGAACAGTACGCAGTTTTCGACCTCGCCGTCAATGACACAGCCGTCAGCAACAAGAGAATTCGAAACGGAGGAATTCAGGCCGTATTTTGCAGGCATGTCATCGCGAACCTTTGTATAGATCGGTCTGTTTGCGTTGAAGAGCTCAGCTCTTACCTTCGGCTCCATCAACGCCATATTTGCAGCGAAATAAGCCTCGAAGGAGGATATCTGGTATGCAAGTCCGGTAAATTCATAGCCCATGACCTTGAGATCCGGAATAACTCTCTGGACTATGTCCTTATCGAAATCATATTCGTTGCGGCTCATGCAGCCTTCAACAAGCTGCATAAGGAGCTGACGTCCTATAACGCACATTCCGATGCCGTAGTTTACACCGTGCTCGCTGCCGCGGTGAATGAGCATTTCTCTCATTCTGCCGGAGGGATCGATAGTATATATCTTGTTTCTGTCAACATCCGGAGAATCTCCGTGACGGTAGATTATCGTGATATCGGCCTCGGTGCGGATATGCTGATTGACCGCATCGCGGTAATTGATATTGCAGACTGTATCGCAATCGGAGAGGATGACGTAATCCTCATGTGAATTCTTCAGGAAACGACGTATTGAATCGAGGGATTCGATCTTGCCGTCGGTTCTGGATGAGGTCTTGCCAAACGGCGGAAGCAGGTACAGACCCTCTCTCTTTCTGGAAAGATCCCATGCTTTACCGGATCCGAGGTGATCCATAAGGGACTGATAGTTCTCGTCAGTCACAACGCCGACCTTGTTGAGACCGGAGTTCACCATATTTGAAAGCGCGAAATCCACCAGGCGGTAACGTCCGCCATAGGGAACAGAAGCCATAACTCTGTGCTCTGTAAGGTCTCTGATTCTCTCATTGTGTACATATGCGAAAAGTACGCCGATAACATTATTGCCGGGCATTATGCACGCACCTCCTTGGCTTCTATCATTTCTTTGGGTTTAACGATACTGCCCTCTTCGAGCTTAACATCCGGGCCGACCACGGCAACGCCCCAGTCATCCCTGTTTTCCATATCCTCGGGTCTCATGCCGACAACGGAATTCTTGCCGACAACTGCATTTTCAGCCACGATAGCATACTGAACAACAGCGCCCTCCTCAATGACTGCACCGGGCATTACGATGGAGTCTGTAACGGTTGCGCCCGGAGCTACGTATACGCCCTCGAACAGGACGGAGAACTCAAGGTCGCCGTAAACATTGCAGCCCTCTGCAACAAGGGAATTCTGCACCTTAGCGCCCTTTGCGATGTACTGCGGCGGAGAAGCCGGGTTTCTGGAATATATCTTCCAGTCCTCACGGGAAAGATCAAGACCCGTCTTGGGGTTGAGCATATCCATATTGGACTCCCAGAGGCTGTCAATCGTTCCGACATCCTTCCAGTAGCCGTCAAAGCGATATGCAAACATGCGCTCGCCTGCGTTGAGCATTGTGGGGAGAACGTCCTTGCCGAAATCATTGGAAGAGTTCGGGTCCTGCTCGTCCGCTATAAGGTAAGCGCGTAGCTTCTTCCATGAAAAGACATAGATACCCATTGAAGCCTGGTTGCTCTTCGGCACTGCCGGCTTTTCATCAAACTCATAAATGGAGCCATCCGGGTTTGTATTGAGTATACCAAATCTCGGAGCTTCCTCCATCGGCACCTCATATACAGCAATTGTGCAGGCTGCATCGTTCTTCTTATGAAAATCGATCATGTTGGAATAATCCATTTTATAGATATGGTCGCCGGAGAGCACGACAACATAATCCGGATTATATCTGTCGATAAATGCGATATTCTGGTAAATAGCATTTGCCGTGCCCTTGTACCAGTCAGAGCCGCTGCTCTGCTCATACGGCTGCAAAATATGTACGCCGGCATTCATGCTGTCCAGATCCCACGGCTGACCGGAACCGATATACTCATTCAATTCCAGAGGCTGGTACTGTGTGAGCACACCAACGGTTTCTATACCGGAGTTTACACAGTTTGAAAGCGGAAAATCTATAATACGGTATTTTCCTCCAAAGGGTACGGCGGGCTTGGCCAGGTTCTTTGTCAGAACGCCAAGACGACTTCCGCGGCCGCCTGCGAGCAGCATAGCGACAACTTCTTGCTTAGGTAACATGACTTGATGACCCCTCTCTGAATAAAATATTTAGCCTTTGCAGGGTAATGCACGGAGTATGATCTGCCGAATAACGAGTGCAACTAATTATTGCAGCGGGTGAAACCGCAGATCTGCGAGCGGAATATACTGTTTTCGGTGTAAATTCTCACCCGTCATTTCTTCCTGTATATATAATACCACAAGTAGAAAAAAGTTCAAGGGCTTTTAGATGTATTCTATCAATTATTCATTTTTCCACACTGAACTTTGTGCATTTGACACAAAGTTTACGTATTTTACCCTTTCAGCAACGTTTTCACCCGAGAATATTAACACTTTTCCGCCGTCAAACATGTCAAATCCTGTCACGTATAGTGCAAAATCCGCCAAATATTCCCCTCGGGAAAAAAGTTTTTTTCTTTTTGTCTTTACAAGCTTTTTTATTTGTGATAAAATATTCAGGTAGAAATCGGAGGCGTAGCTCAGCTGGTTAGAGTGCCTGCTTCACACGCAGGAGGTCCTGGGTTCGAGCCCCAGCGTGTCCACCACTGAAAATACCGCATTTGTCTTTTGGCAGATGTGGTATTTTTCTTTCTGACCGTATGCCGTGCGGCAGTCAAGCAACGACAAATAAATTTCTTTTTTTCGAATTTTATGCTTGACAATCAGGATTATTTGCGTTATAATACTGCTTGTGTCAGACGACATGCACATCATATGTGCTGGTGTAGCTCAGTTGGTAGAGCAGCTGATTTGTAATCAGCAGGTCAGGGGTTCGAGTCCGTTCACCAGCTCCATATGGAGGAGTTCCCGAGTGGCCAAAGGGGGCAGACTGTAAATCTGTTGCGTCTCGCTTCGGTGGTTCGAATCCACCCTCCTCCACCAGAAAAAGCCCTGATGCTTTGCATCAGGGCTTTTTCTTCTAAGTGTGCCAAAAGGCACACTTAATTACACTATGCTACATGGCATAACTTAACGCAAGGCAAAGACTTGCACTTCGCTGAAACCTTGCCCTCTCAGTCACCTGCGGTGACAGCTCTCCCAAAGGGAGAGCCAAGATTTTTTTACCGAATTGACATCCGGATCCTCCATGAGCTGTTCATGGGGGATTTTTTATTGGATAATATCGAGAATTTAAATTGCAATCCAAACTTTACACGGAGAAATCTCAAAGCTCTTCCCTTTCGCAAAAAAGCACGCTATAATTTACTCATACAAGCGCTTGTATGGACAACATCGGGAGGGGATAAAATGACCACAGGAGAAAAAAAATCAGTGCGCTGCGCCGCAGAAATGAAATAACGCAGGAGCAGCTTGCCGAAATGCTGCATGTTTCGCGGCAATCTGTATCGCGTTGGGAAATGGACGCGGCTTTTCCGGAAACCGAAAAGCTGATACGCCTGAGCAAGCTGTTTTCATGCAGCATAGATTTTCTGCTGAACAATGATGCTGTTGAAACGATCATGCCCGATCTCGGCTATTCCGCTGCGGATTGCTGTAGGTTCATACGCGAATGCGGCTACTTCTTTTTAGCCACCAGCACGGACGGAAAACCGCATCTGCGCCCAATGGGAATGGTGTGCACCAGTGGCAATTCTCTTCTTATCGCAACTGACAAGCGCAAAAACGTCTTTGTCGAGCTGACCGCAAATCCGCAGATATCAATCGCAAGCTATAATCTGAATTCCAGAAAATGGCTGCGAATAACCGGTACGGCTGAGGTGGAAAAGGCCGAAAGCGCCAAACGCGATATGATAGCACTGTACCCCATGATACATCAGGAATACCCCGCAGAGGAAGAAATCAACTTCGTGATATTCAAGGTGATCCCCGATAATATTCAGTTAGGATAATCAGGAGGACAGCAATGAAAAGAAAAGATATTGGAATCAGACACGCTATGCCGATACAGCCGATATATATCATAGGAACGATCAATGAGGACGGAACTCCGGACTTTGCCCCGATAACCTGGGTCAGCCAGCTCTATGAGGACGATGAGGTGCCTGTGATAGTTATCAGCATGTGGGGTGATAAGAAAACAAAGCGCAATGTTCAGAGAAACGGTAAGCTGACCCTGAATATGGCGACACCGGATATGCTTAAGCTTGTAGATTATTTCGGCTCGGTCTCCGCACATGACACAGCAAAAAATGCTTTGCCTTACGAATACAGCCGTTCCGCCTTTGTCGATGCTCCCACCCTCGATGCGTCCCCATGGGTGTGCGAATGTGAAGTTATGAAGTCCATTGCAGTCGGCAAGTCCGACACCTTCTTCTGCCGTGTGCATAATGTTCAGGTGCCGGAGGATTTTGAGGTTCAAGAATTCGGAGTGAATCTCACGAAGCTCAATCCCGTTGTGTATTCCGGACATTACCAGTCTATCGGCGAATATCTCGGAACCATCGGAGATTTCTACAAATAAACATATAGACGATAAAGCTGTTGAAAGAGTGCCGTAAGCGACACTCTTTCTATTTTTGTTTTCAGGCCTTTTCTTCCCCAACGAACCTGTAAAATCACTTATAGAATATAAAAAAACCGGCATGGCAAGGCGCCACACCGGTTAGATATCAATATTGATTTGTAAAAGCCGAGCTTATTCCTCAGCACTCTCCTCGGAGGAAGTCTCTGCGCTGTCCTCGTTCACTGTCTCGTCATCGGCAGTGCTGATCTCAACGGATGAAAGTGTGCCATACTCTGTATCGTCGTTCACGAACATCTTCGGCTTGTAGTGCTCCATAGCCTTAGTGTTGAACTCAATGCCCTCGAACTCTTCCGCACAGCTCTCTGCATACTCGCGATACTCCTCGCTCTTGACCTCGGACAGAACCGTAAGTCTGCTTGATGCATCCTCGAGCATTTCATTGACGGAATCCTTTATCGGAAGACGTCTGAGAATTACCATGTAGTTGGAAACTTCAAGAACTGTCAGCTCGTTCTCCTGGAGACCTGCAAGGGACTCAAGGAAGGCTGTCGGCAGGGAGCTTCCTGCAAGACCGCTGGGATTGTTAACTTCCTTAACATAGGAGGTCTTTTCCTGATTGTAAGCTGCTGCATAATCAGCCGCTGCATCGGCAACAGTCTTATCGCCGCTCAGAATCTCGCTCTTAACGTCCTCCATATGCTCTCTGAAGGCTTCTTTCTCGTCCTCGGTCATGGCAACCGGGTTTCCGCTTGCATCCGGCAGAGCCATGGGTGCAGTGAAATACTCGTAGCTGTAATAATTATCGGTGAACTGAGCAATGAGGTCGCTTTCGGGAACTTCCTTTTCGCCGCCCTCACCGTAGATAGCCTCGAATATCTTCTGGAACTTTATATTGTACTGGGAAAATGCGATATCGAAGGAGGAGCGTGCAATGCCGTATTCCTGAAACACCTCGTCACCGCCGTAAATCGTCCAGTAGGAATTTGTTGTAGCGGAAGCATTTTCATAATCAGCATCGGTCATTTCAATGCCGAGACGCTCCATTTCCTCATCCATCCAGAAATACTGACGGATGTAATGTGCTGCACGGTCACGGATCCATTCCTCAGCATCCTTTTCCTCGATCTGACTGTCCATTACCTTTTCAGCACTGTCGACCTTTGCAGCAGCCTCTGTGTATGCAGTGGAAAGATAGTAAATATATCCACCGATCGGCATGGTCTTGTCTCCGCATTTAGCAGCCCATGTCATATCCTCGCTGTAGCAGCCTGCAAGGCTGAATACCAAAACGAGCGCAAGCAGCAGTGAAGCTGCACGCTTGATTGAATTTTTCATAAGTAGATCACCGTATCCTTTATCATATTTGCCATAAACGTAATTATAACGCTTAAGGCTCCGAATGTCCAGTTATATTACCAGAGTAATGTGTATTTTTTGTGAAGATATTGAGGCTTATGCAGTTTTTTCATCACCACAGAGCACCTTAAGGGTATCTTCAAGCACATCCAGCGGTTGTTTTCCTGCAAGAGCCACGCTGATATACGGCTTGCTGCCGGCCGACAGCATAACTCTGTTCGGCATACTCTGTATCAGGCGCTTTACACGCTCCATATCGAATTTCTCCTTGTAGAGAAGCAGTGCGTTCTGCTGCTGCTTTACCTCCGTTATGCCGATGGAGGTCGCACGATTTCTCAGAAGCGCTATGTCTATCAGGCCGTACACACTTTCCGGCGGCTCACCGAAGCGGTCGATAAGCTCATCCACAACGTCGCTCGAATCCTCATACGACTTGATATCCGCTATGCGCCTGTAGACCTCAAGCCTCAGCGCAGTGGAATCAATATACTTCTCGGGGATATGTGCCTGCACCTGGAGATCCACCGTGCATTCCTCAACGGGCACCTCCGGTGTTTCACCCTTCATCAGCGTGATAGCCTCATTCAGGAGCTTAAGGTACATATCATAGCCGACGCTTTCCATGTGCCCGTGCTGCTCTCCGCCGAGGATGTTACCGGCGCCCCTTATTTCAAGGTCTCGCATAGCGATCTTGAAGCCGGAGCCGAACTCGGTGAATTCCCTGATAGCCGAAAGACGCTTCTGGGATATCTCCGACAATGCCTTGCCGCGTGTGAAGGTGAAGTAGGCATATGCGCGCCTTGTGCTTCTTCCCACACGTCCGCGAAGCTGATGAAGCTGTGAAAGGCCCATTCTGTCCGC
Organism: uncultured Ruminococcus sp.; assembly: GCA_964531265.1. GTDB lineage: Bacteria > Bacillota > Clostridia > Oscillospirales > Acutalibacteraceae > Hominenteromicrobium. The sequence goes on along the minus strand of CAZHDW010000026.1, from coordinate 4,247 downwards.
GTTATCTATTATAAGGGTGTTGGCATTCGGAACATCAACGCCTGTTTCTATTATGGTGGTGCACACCAGGACATCTATCTCCTGCTCCATGAGCCTGCGCCATACCTCGGACAGCTCCTGCTCGGTCATCTTGCCGTGGCCTATGCCTATTCTGGCTTCCGGAACACGTGCCTGAATTCCCGCTGCCACACGCTCAATAGTCGCAACGTCATTATGCAGATAATACACCTGTCCGCCGCGGCGAAGCTCCTTCTTTATGGCATCGGTTATAACACCGTCATCGTATTCCATAACATAAGTCTGCACCGGATGGCGGTCATGCGGTGCCTCCTCTATTACCGACATATCACGTATGCCGGAAAGGGCCATATTGAGAGTTCTTGGTATCGGTGTAGCCGACAGCGTGAGCACGTCCGCGGATTTACAGACCTCCTTAAGACGTTCCTTCTGATGAACACCGAAGCGCTGCTCCTCGTCTATTATGACAAGGCCGAGATCCTTGAACTGAACATCCTTGGAAACCAGCCTGTGCGTACCGACTATCAAATCGACACTGCCTCTTTTCAGCTTGCGAAGTATCTCATCCTGCTGACGTGTATTTCTGAAGCGCGACAGCAGTTCGATAGTTATCGGAAAGCCCTCCATTCTCTTGAGAGCCGTCTGGTAATGCTGCCATGCGAGAATTGTGGTGGGAACAAGTATCGCACACTGCTTTCCGGCAGAGATGCACTTGAACGCCGCTCTCAGGGCGACCTCGGTTTTTCCAAAGCCGACATCTCCGCAGAGAAGACGATCCATGGGGGATTCCCTCTCCATATCGTTCTTTATCTCGTTTATGCAGCGAAGCTGATCCTCGGTTTCGTTATACTCAAAGTGCGCCTCGAAATCATGCTGCCACTCGTTATCCTCGGGAAACGCAAAGCCCTTCTGCTTTAAGCGCTGAGCATACAGCACTATCAGCTCCTTTGCAATATCCTTTACGGCTGCACGTACCTTCGTCTTTGCCTTCTGCCATTCCGCTCCGCCGAGCCTGTGCAGCTTAACGCCGGAGTCCTCCCTCGGGCCTATGTACTTGGCAACAAGGTCGAGCTGTGTTACAGGAACATAGAGCGTGTCGTTTTTAGCATATCGCACCTTGATATAATCCTTGGTGATGCCCTGCATATTCACCTTGTGGATACCCTCAAAGATGCCGATACCATGTGTGGAGTGAACAACATAGTCGCCGACGGAAAGCTCTGCCAGGCTGTATATGGCCTGACCGTTCTTGTCCTTTTTCTTCGGCTTCTGTTTTACCGTGTTGACCCTGCCGTGAGTTATCAGCGTAAACCTTGCATTCGGATACTCAAATCCGGCGGAAAGCGTTCCGGTAGTTACTGCGACCGTACCGGGAGCAACTGTCGAAAGCGTCTCAAAATAGCCTGCCGGAAGCCCTGCGGCCTTGAGGTCGGCTGCAACAGTCATCGCTGCACGCTCAGTACCAGCCAGAACGACACATGCATATTTGTTGAAAAGCGGAGAGGAAAGATCCTCCGCCAAAAGCTGTGTGCTTCCTCCCCAGACCGAAAGCTGTCGCATGGTAAGATTTGACAGGGTGCCGATCGGCGTATCGTAGCTGCCTCGTGCAAAGGAATCGAGATACACGGTAGGAGTATCAACGGCTCTGCCCATTGCATACTCGTAGGTTTCCGTGAACATGTCGAGCTCCTTGCACAGAACACCCTCCGAGAGCAGACCGCGCACATCCTCGCCCCACTGCCACAGGGTGGTTCTCATTCGCTCCTTGAGCTTTGTGCCCTCCGAAAAGAACAGCAGTGAATCGGTATCGAAATAGCTGAACAGCGTCGCTCTTTCGTCATATATCAGCGCATAGTACTTATCCATGCAACCTATGTGCAGTGAATTTTGCAGCTTGTCCGCCTCTCGAAGAAGTATCTCTCTTGCGGCGGCAGCGGATTTTCCGCGCAGTGACTTCGCGTGCTCGCCTATCCTTTTGGCAAGGAATGCGGAATTATCCGGCACTACCTCCACGGCCGGAGATATCGTAACCTTGTCCACATTATCGGTTCTGCGCTGTGTTTCGGCATCAAAATACGCAATGGTGTCTATTTCATCGCCCCAAAATTCTATTCTAACAGGCGCATTGCCGCCCGGAGAATAGAAATCCACTATGCCGCCGCGCTGTGCAAACTGACCCGTGCCGTCTATCTGATCCGCCCTGACATAACCGCACCTTACAAGCGCCATGATAACGTCGGCTACAGCAATTTCCTGACCGACCTCAAGCGTTATCGTGCGCTCCTCAAGCTTTTTCGGCGGAATCGCATATTGAAGCGCCGCATCTATGGTGGTGACTATGCAGCAGCATTCGCCGTTTTGAAGCAGTGTCAGCGCCTCTATCCTCTGGCGCTCATATTCGTGTGAGCTGCCCTCGGTATCCCTTAGGCTGAAATCCCTCAGTGGATAAAATGCCGAGCTCGTTCCCATGGCATTAAGATCATCCAGAAGACGCATTGCCTCAGCCTCATCGCCGGCTATCAGCAGGGCTCTTTTCTGAAATGAGCTGAGCAGCGCATGTATGATATTTGCCTTGTGCACAGAAGAAACGCCCGTTGCGGCAACCGGTGTCTTGCCGCGTCGAACCGCGTTTTCAATGGTGCGATACTCCGGCACACGGGATATCGCATCCGTAAGAAAATTCATATGCATAATAAAACCTCCGTGGGTCTTATGAGTTAAACATATTCATGGCTCTGTCCGCATGTCCGGTGATTATCAGCTCCACCGCCTTGCAAACATTCTCCGAGACCTTTTCAAGCTGCTTCGCCTCATCATTGCTGAAGCGTGAAAGCACCCAGTCGGCGAGATCCCAGCCCTCCGGCTTATGACCGACACCTATCTTCATCCTCGGAAATTTGTCACTGCCGCTGAGGTAGATTATGTTTTTCACGCCGTTATGTCCGCCGTCGCTGCCCTTGAGCCTTATCCTCGTCTTGCCGACATCGAGAGAGATGTCATCAAAGAGTATCAGAACGCGCTCGGGCGGAATGTGGAAGAAGTTCATTGCCTCAACGACCGACTGTCCGCTGAGATTCATAAAGGTGGAGGGCTTCAAAAGCACTGCGCTCTGACCGGCTATTTTACATTTGCCGTACAAACCCTTGAACTTCACCTTTCTGACATCGCAGCTATTCTGCTCTGCCAGCGCATCTATCATCATAAAGCCTGCGTTATGCCTTGTATTATCGTATTTCGTTCCCGGATTTCCGAGGCCCACTATCAGCCAATCGGCACCGCCGGTGGCATTTCCTTGAGAAAAAAGCTTCATCATATCTCCTCATCCTTTCAAAACATCCTTAAAGAATTGACGGATAAACAGACGCGGCAGGGAGCGCATCCGCTAAATCATATCTACGCCAAAACTGCGCAGACAACGGTAGCTACCCCGTATGGCTGCGCTGAAAAGCCCATATTTTTTTCTTATACAATTATTATGCCATTTTAATCACATGTTTGCAAGTGATTTTCAACTACATTTTCATTTAAAAGTACCACATTTTCGCGTTGCGAACCGCTTAAAATTCAAAAGAACGTATTTTTTTTGAAAAAGCTCCCATTTATCAAAAAAAGGTATGGAAATTCCGAAAAAGATTTGCTATAATAGAGTGCGGCGAAACGGTGGAAAGGTTTCTTTTCGCTTTTTTGCACAGCAAAGTCAATACTCGGTTATACCGATGTAAATTTTTAGGAGGTAGTTTCCAATGAGCAAAAAGTATGTTTATTTGTTCAAAGAGGGCAACGCCAATATGCGTGAGCTTCTCGGCGGTAAGGGTGCAAACCTGGCTGAGATGACTTCTCTTGGTCTGCCGGTTCCCCAGGGCTTTACCATTACCACAGAAGCCTGCACACAGTACTATGAAGACGGCCGTCGTATCAACGAAGCGATCGAGGCTGAAATCATGGAGAACATCACAAAGATGGAAGAGATCACCGGCAAGAAGTTCGGCGATCTTGAGAATCCGCTTCTGGTTTCCGTTCGTTCCGGCGCACGCGCATCCATGCCTGGCATGATGGATACAATTCTCAACCTCGGTCTTAATGAGGAAGTTGTTGAGGTTATGGCTAAGCAGTCCGGCAATCCGCGTTGGGCATATGACTGCTACAGAAGATTCATCCAGATGTATTCCGACGTTGTTATGGAAGTCGGTAAGAAGTACTTCGAGGAGCTCATCGATGAGATGAAGGCT
>CAZHDW010000025.1:0-23140 GCA_964531265.1 uncultured Ruminococcus sp. | reverse complement strand
GGACTTTACAAGGCCGGACAGGCAGGCCGCCTGATAGCAGGTGCCTATTATCGTAACGGTTATAACATTGATGAATTCCTTTGAATACTTTACAGCCTCAGCGCTCGCATCCGAATAGAGAGCAATGAACGGGTCTCTCAGCAGATGAACTGCCAAGCCGGAAAGCAGGCCGACACAGAGGAAGATAACCTGTGTTGTGCGTGCATATTCACGTATCTTATCGATGCGTCCGGCACCTACTGTTTTGCCGATTATGATGCCTATCGCACTGGACAGACCGTTCATTGCAATGTACATCATGTTATGGAGCTGTCCGCAGATGCTGGTGGCTGTCATGACGCTTCCGTCGAAGCGGCCGAGTATCCATGTCTGAGCCAGCATATTGACAGACCACACCATCTGTCCGCCGATTATCGGCAGGCCGTACTTTATGAAGTCGCGAACAAGCATACGGTCGGTCTTGAGAAAGTCTCTGAACTTGACCCTAAGCTTTTTGTCAACATATCTGACATACACGACCATTACCGCCGCTTCGAGTATACGGGAGATAAGCGTTGCGATAGCCGCACCGGTAACACCCAGTGCCGGTATGCCAAGCTTACCGAAAATGAGAACATAGTTCAGGATAACGTTCACGCCAAGCGTCATAAAGGAGACATAGAGACCTATCTTTGCGGTCTCAACCGAACGCATGGATGCCACCATGACCTGTGAAATACAGAAGAAAACATAGGACAGAGCGATTATCCTGACATAAGGTGTGCCCATATTGACAACATCGGCATCATTTGTGAAGAAGCTCATTATCTGCGTTGGGAAGAAAAATGCAAACAGTGTCAAAATCAATCCCACGGCCAAAGCAAACTGAACGCCGGTCGCGATTATCTTTTTGATGCTTCCCGTGTCACGCTTGCCCCAATACTGCGCGGCAAGTATGAGTATCGCGCCCTCGATGCCACCGATGAACATTTGCAGCAGTGTCTGGAGCTGTCCGCCGACATATACGCCCGATATCGCACTGTCGCCCAGTGAGCCTATCATCAGGTTGTCCGCGAAATTCACCGCAAAGGTGACCGCATTTTGCAGCGCTATCGGAATAGCCAGCTTGACAAGTGACGAATAGAAGCTCTTGTCCCTTGTAAAAAACATAATCCTACCTCATTTCCGCGGTCTTTCCGCTTTTTTCAATACATCCTACCCCATTAAAGGTATCGACGTTATTATAGAAAATCCGCATATAAAAGTCAATGCCGCACAGCCTTCGGAGAGCTTAAACCACGAACTGAAAAATGCAGAAGGCTGCATATATCGCAAGCAGCAGAATGCCCTGCCAGCGCTTGAGTTTTTTGGTGGCCAGTGCCGGTACTGTCAGCAGAAGCATGACGATGAGCATCAGCGGCATGTCGAGCACCAGTGAAGCATTGTGGCCGAACAGCAGCTTTCCGACGGGCACCTCAAACGGCGCAAGAGAAACGGAAACACCGGATACGAGCACAAGGTTGAAAACATTTGCGCCGATAACGTTGCCTATGCCGAGGGAAGCATGTCCCTTTCTCAGGGAGGTTATCGTTGTGATAAGCTCCGGCAGTGAGGTTCCGAGAGCAACAAAGGTGAGCGCGATAACGGTTTCGGGTACTCCGAGGGTCTGTGCGATGGCAGTTCCGTTATCAACCAGAAGATCGGCACCGACAGCGATAACGGCAGCGCCGATGACGAGAAGGACGAGCTCGAGCCAGAAGGCACGCGGCTTTGAGGCATCCTCTTCCGCCTCCGCCTCATCCGGATTCTTAAAGCCATGTCGGACATTCAGCACCATGTACAGCACAAAGATAGCAAGCATGATGAAGCCGAGCCACTGCGGAAACTCTCCGAGCACATAGGCAGCAACACAGTATATTGCAGCGGATGCGAAGAAGAAAATAACGGGCATTTTCATCGTACTCGTGTTCACCGGGCCGGGATTAAAGGTAACGGATATGGCAGCGATGAGCGCCGTATTGCATATTATGGAGCCAATGGCATTTCCGTATGCCATTGCACCCTGTCCCTGCAATGCACCGGTCGTAGAGACCATTACCTCCGGCAGGGTCGTGCCTATCGAAACAACGGTAGCACCGACGATGATATCCGGCAGATGAAATCTGCGTGCGATACCCGTTGCACCGTCAACAAACCAGTCGCCGCCCTTTATCAGCAGGACAAGACCCACGGCAAAAAGCAAAACATTTATCAGCATATTCAGCCTCCTGAAAGCAAAAAAATTCCAAGCGCAGCGTAACCGCACCTGGTCACATCTCGCGGACTGCTCCGCACGATAACACTCGTCACCCGGCAGAGAGAATTACGCACGGGCTTACGTCGAAAAATTCTATCACACTTCAGCGGATTTATCAAGACGCGGCGGTCGATTTTCGTCGATTTATATCTCTATCCGATGCCGATGCGGACTTTTTTGTATACAAAAAGCAAGAGCTCCGACCTATTAGGCAGAAAGCTCTTGCCGCTTTGCCCCTGAAACGATGACGGGGGCAGGATTCAATTGAACAGAGTCTCCGGGTCGATTACATTTCCGTCCCGTGTGGCCTCGATATGCAGATGTGTCTCCATGGCGGATTCAAACGGTGCGGCGGTCACACTGCCGATATCCTGACCGCTCCTGACGACCTCGCCGGGCTTCACAAGGAAGGTCTCACCCACTCCGCAATAGCTTATCTGTGTATCGCCATGCTCTATCAGTATTATATTCCCGAGCAGCATGTCCGTATACGTATCCTTTACAATTCCGTTGGCCATGGCCTTTATCGTTTCACCGCGCTCTGCTCTGTAATCCGTACCGAGATGTGCGCGGTAGTCGCGCATGGACTCGGAATAAACCGGTATCTCGGAGTAATGTGTCAATATCTCATCGGAGCTGACCGGTCTGATATAGCAGTCGCTTCTGACGTAATCCGCAGGCGCTGCGACCGGCTCGGCTGTAGGCTCCAATACCGGTGCTTCCTCCGCCTCGGATACCTCCTGCACGGGTGCAGCAGTGCTCTCTTCGGTTATGTTTACTTCCGGTGCTGTATCCGTCTCAACGGCCGATGCCGTGCTTTGGCCACCGAGCCTTGACGAGCCGGGATCCTCGTGCGCGTGTATCGCCGCCGATGTCACAGTACCGACCGACCCCGAGGACATATAATCCGACATCGTGTCATAGGTGCTCCATGCGGCGATGCCTATTGCAAGAAAGCATATTGCAAGTGCGGCATAGAAGCCGCGCTTATCGGTCTTTCTTGCCCTCTGTTCTTTTTCATTTTCTTTTTTTGGCAATGCCATATACCTTCAACCCTTTCTGGAAGTTCCGTTGTGGGTAGTATTGGCTCACCTGCCGCAAATATACAAATATACAAAAAGAAAAAAGAACCGATGGCTCGGTTCTTTTTCCTTTAGCTTGAGGGGTATATTGAGGAGGGTAGAACATATATCCAAAAAAAGGTGCGGTTCCTTTTGTTTGAATACAAGTATATTATACCCCAAGAACAAAATCAGTTGTTAATCAGCCGTGAACAGAACTTAAAGATTTTTGAACGGTTTTGTTAACTAAGCTTCAAGAAAATTGAAGAAACAGGCGCAAAAACCGAAACAAACGTTTGCAATTTGCGAACAAATGTGTTACAATGAGTTCAGAATATTACGGTGGCTCATTATGGCCGCTGATAACGGAGGAAATCTATATGGCATTGACGAAAAGCCAACAGCTTGTATACGACTATCTTTGTGCCACTATGGCTGAGCGTGCTGTTCCGCCATCGGTACGAGAGATATGCGCGGCCACCGGCCTGCGTTCCACCTCAACCGTACATTCACACCTGAAATCCCTTGAAGCCATGGGATATATAACACGTGATGCCGGCCTGAACCGCTCCATACATATTGCAGGTGCGGCTGCCGCAAAGCAGGTACCGATCCTCGGCAAGGTCACGGCAGGTCTGCCGATACTTGCAGTTGAGGATATCGAGGGCTACATTCCCTACCCCGATAAAACCGGCAAAGAGCTTTTTGCCCTGCATGTTGACGGCCTCAGCATGATAAACGCAGGCATACTTGATGGCGATTATGTTATCGCCGAAAAAACTCCCGTTGCCGAAAACGGCGAAATAGTTGTCGGCATGATTGATGATGAGGCTACGGTAAAGCGCTTTTATAAGGAAAACGGTACTTTCAGGCTTCAGCCGGAGAATCCGGATTTCGAGCCGATAATCTCCGACGAAGTATCCATACTCGGCAAGGTCATTGCCGTTGTTCGCTACTATAATTGATTCTGCCCACACGGAGAGAATCTTATGACAAGGAACGATACCGCTGCAAGGATCATTGCCGTCTGCGGCAAAATATGCTGTGGCAAAAGCTTTTATACCGATAAGTTGAAGAATGAGCTGAACGCCGTTGTTCTCTCCTGCGACGAGCTCACCCATGTGCTTTTTGACAATGACCTCGGCGACGGCCACGACGCCATGATGCTCCGCGTAAAGCGATATCTTCACAAGAAGGCTGCGGAGATAGTCCGTTCCGGCTGCAATGTCATTTTGGAGTGGGGCTTCTGGTCCCATGCCGATAGAGCGGAGGTAACGGCGCTCTATCGGGAGCAGGGCATTGAGATAGAGTGGCACTATATCGATATTTCGGATGAGGACTGGCAAAAGAACATTGCTGCGCGAAATGCTGCGGTGCGTGCCGGGGACAATTCCGTCTTCGAGCTTGATGAGGGGCTTATGAAGAAGCTTCTCTCCCTTTTTGAGCCGCCTGCGCATGATGAGATAGACGTGTGGTATATAAACAGGCGAGCATAAAAAACGGACTCCAGATACGCCCGGTGTCCGTTCAGGAAATATTGTTTATCCGTAAAAATGAGGAGCATATCGATTTCGATACGCTCCTCTTCTTGTTTATTCGGTAAAGCTCCGGCTCTCCCCCAAAGAGGGTCAAGCCGTATTTTTTTCAGATTATCTCTCGTTGATCTCAGCGATGATCTCCGGGTCGATCTTGCAGTTTCTGTCCATATCCATAAGACCGTTGATCTCCTGCTGAACATCTGTAACCTGTGTATAGCAGAAGCCACAGCAATAGTCGAGCTTCTTAACAGCGGAAACTATGGAATCGAAGCGCTTTACAAAAGCATCCTTATCGGCGACCTTATTGCCATATCCCCAGCCAGCTTCGCCGTTATTGAAGGCGATGCCGCCGAACTCGCTGATGATGATCGGCTGTCCGCGGTAACCGTTGCCGTTTGCAAAGGCGTAGAACTGTCCGCCGGTGCTGTAGGAGCGCTCGTTCTTCAGGAACTCATCCTTATGCTCGGTATAATACTTGAAGAAGGTGTCGCCGCTCTCCTCATAGTCATGCAGAGTGATGATATCGGAGATGGTGTGCTGCCAGCCGTCATTTGTGATGACCGGGCGCATCTTATCGAAGGACTTTGTGAGGTAATACACAGCCTTGGTGAGATCCTGCTGATCCTGCTCTGTTCCGATATTCGGAACGCCCCAGCTCTCATTGAACGGAGTCCATGTGATTATGGACGGGTGGTTGTAGTTCTGGCGAACGATCTCCATCCACTCGCTTGTGATATTCTGTATCGCATCGTCCGTGAAGGTGTAGGTTGCCGGGAACTCACTCCAGACAAGGAGGCCCTTGACATCGGCCCAATAGAGGAATCTTTCGTCCTCTGTCTTCTGGTGCTTTCTTACGCCGTTATAGCCGAATGCCATGATCTTGTCGATATCCTCGATAAGAGCTGCCTCGCTCGGCGGTGTGAGATGGGAATCCTTCCAGTAGCCCTGGTCAAGGATAAGTCTCTGATAGAGCTCTGCACCGTTGAGAAGAATGCGATTGCCGTTTATCTTTATCTCGCGCATACCAAAATAGGAGCCAACGGTATCTATGACCTCATTATCGTTGATGAGCTCAACATCAAGGTCATAGAGGTTCGGGCTGTTCGGTGACCACAGCATTGCGTTCCACTCGTTGATAGTGCGGCACTCAACGTTAAGTGTCAGCTTGGCAAGACCGTTGCGTACTGCTACCTCAGTTACACCGGCCTCCTGACCCTTAAAGGAAGCTGCTGCGCGCACCTTGAGTGTCGGGTCATCAGCAGTGACCTGTGCCTCAACATAAACGCACTTTTCGACAACATTGGGAGTAATTTTGAGGCTCTTGATGCTGACCTCGGGTGCGTACTCAAGCCAAACTGTCTTCCAAAGGCCGGTGGTCTGCACATAGAAGCAGGAGAAATTCTCCGGAATCCAGCGCTGCTTGCCTCTGGGCTGATTGCGGCTGAAGCTGTCCTCTACATGCACAACAAGCTGATTCTCGCCGTCGTTCACATAGTCGGTAATATCAAAGCTGAAACGGGCATAGCCGCCGAAATGCTCGCCGACAAGCTGTCCGTTAACAAATGCACGTGTATGATAATCGCTGCCCTCAAAGTGCAGAAGAACACGGCCGCTGTGCGGCTTGATATTGAGTGTTCTGGAATACCACACATGCTCATGTGCCTCTTCGCGTCCGATACCGCTCAGCTTTGTCTCGTAGGTAAAGGGTACTTCAATGTCGTACTGCTTCTCAAAGCCCTTCTGCCAGCCGAGCTTTTCTCCGCTGTTAGCGTCGTCAAATGCGAAATTCCAGGCGCCGTTCAGGTTTTCCCAATCGGTTCTAACCATCTGCGGACGCGGATAGTCGGGAATATAATGTTTCAAAATAATCACTCTCCGGTCGGATTTTGGTTTCATTATAGCAAGCAAAGTGATAGCTGTCAATTGATTGTTCAGGGTTGTGTTACTCTTTTTTCTATGATAAAATAAGTATATATCGGACTTTTTGAAGAAAAAAATATTTTTTACCGCATTATCCGACGAAAGTGCTATCGGACATGCGTGTCCCTATGAAATTTAAGAATAACGAATTGAGGATGAAATATGAAAATTCTTGCTATTGAAAGCTCCTGCGACGAAACTGCTGCCGCAGTTGTCGAGGACGGCCGCAAAGTCATATCAAGTGTTGTCGCAACTCAGGTAGAAGAGCACAAGCTCTACGGCGGCGTTGTGCCGGAAATTGCCTCGCGCAGACACAGCGAATCCATTGTCGGTGTGGTACGTGAAGCCCTTGAGCGCCCCGGTCTCAGCATTTCAGACATTGACGCAATCGGTGTGACCTATGCCCCCGGCCTTATCGGTGCACTGCTGGTCGGCGTGAACTTTGCCAAGGGGCTCTCGCTTGCCTCCGGTCTTCCGCTGATACCGGTGCATCATCTGCGCAGCCACATCGCCTCCAACTACATAACAAATCCCGAGCTCAAGCCGCCGTTCCTGTGCCTTGTTGTGTCCGGCGGACATACGCATATCATAGAGGTCAGCGACTACACCTCCCTGCGCATTCTCGGAAAAACGCGTGACGATGCCGCAGGCGAGGCCTTTGACAAGGCGGCTCGTGCAATGGGAATGCCCTATCCCGGCGGAATCCATATGGATAAGCTTGCCGAGACCGGTGACGACAGTGCTTTCACACTGCCGCGCCCTACAGTCGAGGGTGCACCGCTCGACTTCAGTTTCTCCGGCCTTAAGACCGCCGTCATCAACACACTGCACAACGCCGAGCAAAAGGGTCTTACGGTGAATACCGCCGACCTTGCAGCCTCTTACAGAAAGGCCGTTGTGGATTGCCTTGTACGCAATTTCCTGCGTGCAGCCGATGAGACCGGGCACAAAAAGCTCGTTATAGCGGGCGGCGTTTCTGCGAATTCACTGCTTAGAAGACGCCTTGAGGAGGAGTGCCGCCGCACCGGACGCACACTGTATAAGCCGGAGCTTTCACTCTGCGGTGACAACGCCGCTATGGTCGGCGCTCAGGCATATTACGAATTTCTTGCCGGAAACACTGCCGGAATGGAGCTCAACGCCTGTGCACAGCGCAGCATAGACCTCGGTTAACACCCGTTCGGTTATATTTTCTCAATAAAAGAATCTCCCGATGCAGCTTTGTCCTCTGCATCGGGAGATTCTTTTATTCGGTTTATTGCCGCCGTATTGGGCTTGTACCATGGCAGCTCTGCATCGGCCGCATTATTTTGCGACCTTTATAAGGGAACCTATCTCCTTGAAGCCGATCTTTCTGTAGCAGGCATTGGAAGCCTCATACCCTGCATCTGTATACAGTATCGCTGTCAAGCCATCCTCTATTATACCGGCACACACATCATGGACAAGGTGCATTGCATAGCCGTTTCTGCGGTGCCCGGGAAGCGTATACACGCATATGACCTTGGATAACGGAGGAGCATCACTGCGTGAGGCCATGGCAAGGATCTCGCCCTCGTCATTGCGCCATGTAAACAGCGAGCCCTCCTCAAATGCGCGCTTGATGCGTTCGCGGCAGAACTCCTCACTGTTATCTATGCCCTCCATTTCAAGGCAGGCATCATGCCAGAGCTTACACAGAAGCTCAAAATCATACTCGTAGATTTTGTCAAAATGGCCACTGCACGGACGTGTCGGCACAGTCAGTGCTTCAAGTCGGTAGGACAGCAGCCCCATATCCGTCTTAATATCGGAAAAATACGGGTCATGCGCCTTTAATACATCAAAAAGAGCCTCAGAAATATTCCATGCATAGCCGCTTTCAGCCGGAAAATGCTCCTTCAGGGCATCGGAAAGCTGCGCTATGAGCTCGGGATCGGTGTGATCCTTACACCATACCCATACAGGAAACGGTGGATTTGAGTAGCAAATGATGATACTTTCGTGGTTTGTAACGGTCTTTGTGCAGCTTACATTCAATATTGAACGCAGAACAGAAAACGTTATTACATCGTCCCCGCCTATCAGATCGGCATCCTGCGGCACTGCCGCATCTGTATATACAAGCAGTTCTTTTGACATGTCTGTATCCTTCTCTTAAATATATTAGTGATGTGTTCCGACGGGTCGGAGCACCATTGCGCAGCGGCTCGGCAAATAGACATTGAAGCCGATACGTCCGTCAGCCTTACGGGAAGCGTAGTAGGTGCGTGTCTCGGATATTCTTTCCTGACCGCCGAAATCCTTGGAATCCGTTGAGAGCGCAACCTTATAATTTCCGGTTGTGGGTGTTGTAACAAAATACTCCGTATACGACCTTGTAGGGTGGAAATTGAATGCGAACACCAAGCCGTTACGCTCATAGACCAGAGTCTTCTCCTGATTGGATATGAAAAGCTGTTTGGCCTTTCCGGTGAGCAGCTTTCGCTTCTTTGCCATTTCTATCATGGCGTTATCGAAATTATTTAGGTAGCTGTATCGCAGATATCCGTTTTCCGCAAGACTCCACTGGCGGCGGCAGTGCTGATAGCTCCAGTCATTGCCCTCACGTGGGAAGTCTATCCATTCCGGATGTCCGAACTCATTGCCCATAAAGTTCAGGTAGCCCTCTCCGCCGATTGAAAGCGTGATAAGGCGTATCATTTTGTGCAGCGCCATGCCCCTCTCTATAACGAGGCTCGGGCAGGCCCTGTCCATATTCCAGTACATTTCCTTGTCACACAGGCGGAACATGAGAGTTTTGTCACCTACAAGAGCCTGATCATGCGACTCAACATATCCGATAACGGGCTCCTTCGGGCGTCTTCCGCTGAGCTCCAGCCAAATATCCCACATATCCCAGTGGTCATCGCTGATATCCCTCAGTGTGCGTATCCACATATCGGGAGTTCCCATCGCAAGGCGATAGTCAAAGCCCATGCCGCCGTAGGATATCGGTAGGCAGAGGCCCGGCATGGCGGAGGTATCCTCCGCTATGGTCACAGCATGGGGATTCACCTGACGTATCAGCTCATTTGCAAGCTGCAAATATGTCACGGAGTCGGTATCGGTATTCAGCGAGAAATATTTATCGTATTCTCCAAATGCACTTCCGAGGCCGTGGTCGTGGTACAGCATGGAGGTAACTCCGTCGAAGCGGAAACCGTCAAAATGGAATTCCTCCTGCCAATATTTCAAATTCGAAAGCAGGAAGTGCAGTACCTCCGGCTTTGCATAATTAAAGAGCTTTGTGTTCCATGCACTGTGGTCACCGCGCGGGCCTTTGTGGAAAAACTGCTTCACGGTACCGTCAAACATATTGAGGCCCTCTCGGGAATTCTTTGCGGCATGTGAATGAACGACATCCAAAAGCACGGTAATACCCATCTGATGAGCTGTGTTTATAAGTGATTTCAGCTCCTCCGGTGTACCGAATCTGGAAGAGGGCGCAAAGAAATTTGTCACCTGATAGCCGAACGAGGCATAATACGGGTGCTCCATTATGGCCATTATCTGAATAGCGTTATAGCCATCATTCTTGATACGCGGCAGTATGTTGCGCTCAAATTCGCTATATGTGCCTATTCTTGCCTCCTCCTGTGCCATACCTATATGGCACTCATATATGAAAAGGCGTTTTTCGGGGCGAAAACCGTCATCCGTCCAATTAAAGGGCTGCTCCGGCGCATGCACCACCGCATTCCACTCTATGGTCTTCGGATCCTGTACAACATAATTTGCATACAGCGGTATACGGTCAAGCTCTTCGCCGTCATGGACAACTATGGCCATTATTCTCTGCCCGTTTTTGATGCTGTCGACTCCCGGGACAAATATCTCCCATGTACCGTTACCGACATTTTTCATCGGATGACTGTGACGCTGCCAGCTATTGAAGTCTCCGGTGAGGTACATGGCCTCTGCTCCGGGTGCCCATTCTCTGTAATACCAGCCGTCATTGCCGCGATGCAGGCCAAAATAGTGGTGACCGTTCGCAAAATCGATGAGCTTCTGGCCGCGCTGCAGGAGCATACGCTTTTTGATCTTTAAATTGTTCATGCGCAGCTCGATATCGCTTTCGTATTTCTCCAAAAGCGGGTCGATCTCCAGGATCTTATATCTCATGGCCACTGTCCTTTCTCCGGTTCAAATTTAGCAAATATATGTCAAATATGTATAAAAAAGTTTTTCACATATTGTGTTTGTTCATAGTTATTATAGCTTTAGAAGGGAAATTAGTCAACCGTTTGAGGGAAAAAGCGGCGCTTTTGAAGTTCAACAATATTTGATAATTTATGAAATTTCGGTTGCAGTATGCCGAAAGTATTGCTATACTTAATGCGATGTATCCGTTTTTTCGGATAAAGTATTGGGAGTTGATACTATGATACACGAAAAAATAAAGCTGAACGTTGAGGGTTCGGCTGAGTATGCGGTAATGTATACTTATTTTCAGCAGCCGTCAAACGAGCTGTCGATCAAAAAGCGTCCCACAGTTATAGTCTGTCCCGGCGGCGGCTACGCAATGACCAGCGACCGTGAGGCAGAGCCGATAGTTATCGGTATGCTGAATGCCGGCTTTAATGCAATGCTCGTCCGCTATTCCACAGCACCGGCACGCTTCCCCACCGCTCTGCTTGAGCTGGCCTCGGCCTTCAAGTATGTTCGCGAGGAGGGCGTAAAGTACGGCTGTGACCCGGATAAGGTGTTCGCCATAGGTTTTTCGGCGGGCTCACACCTTGTAGGCAGCTACGGCAATTTCTGGAGCCGTCCGTTCGTTGCTGAGGCAATGCAGTGTGATACGGAAACACTCCGTCCGAACGGACAGATACTTTCCTACCCGGTCATCACCTCCGGCCCGTTCGCACATGACGGTTCATTCAGAAACCTGCTCGGCGATCTTTATGAGAGCGAAAAGGAAAACCATTCTCTTGAAAACTCTGTAAACGACAACACACCGCCTACCTTCCTCTGGCATACACAGACGGACAATGCAGTTCCCGTTGAGAACTCCATTCTCATGGTATCCGCACTCCAGGAGAAGAAGATCAAAACAGAGTTTCACATGTTCCCCGAGGGCGTACACGGTCTTTCTCTTTGTAATGAGCTGACCGCAAACAGCCCCGATCACCTTGTACCCAGTGCCGCAAAGTGGTTCGACCTTGCCGTCGACTTCTTAAAGAGCCTGTAATAAACAAACTAAGCAAATTACCCGGAAAGAAGAATTATCATGAACAGCGTATACTCAGAAGCAGAAAAAATCACCGCAAAGCTCACCAAAAATGAGAAAATCCAGAAGATGTTCAAGGATTGCTATCTGAACACCATCGACACCACTGTTAAGCGCAGCAGTGTCGAGGATACCTTTGTCATAACCGGCGACATCCCGGCAATGTGGCTCAGAGATTCAACCGCACAGGTAAGACATTATCTCCCGGTTGCGGCAAACGACTCCGCAGCAGCGGATATGATAGAGGGTCTTATCAATCGCCAGTTCAAGTGCATTGCAATTGACCCCTACGCAAACGCATTCAACGAGGAGGAAAACGGAATGTGCTGGCCGAAGTATGAGGCTACCTACATAAAGCACACTCCGGACGCTCCGTATGAGGCAGAAAAGGATGCCACCGATTTCAAGAGCGATTGGGTCTGGGAAAGAAAGTACGAGATCGACTCTCTCTGCTACCCAGTGCAGCTTGCATGGCTTTTCTGGAAGACCACCGGCAGAGTTTCACAGTTCAATGAGCAGTACCTGCTGAGCACCGAGAAGATTCTCGATGTATTTGAAACTGAGCAGGATCACTCAAAATCCCCGTACTTCTTCGTAAGAGAGAACTGTCCGCCGACCGATACACTGACCCACGAGGGACGCGGCGAGCCTGTAGCAGTGACCGGCATGACATGGTCCGGCTTCAGACCGAGTGACGACGCATGTGTTTACGGCTACCTTGTACCGTCCAACATGTTCGCTGTTGTTACACTCGGCTACACAGCGGAGATCATGCGTACGGTTTATAAGAATGAAGCCGTTGCCGCACGTGCGGAAAAGCTCCGTGAGCAGATCAGAGAGGGAATCGAGACCTACGGCGTTGTCGAGCATCCTGAATTCGGCAGAATGTATGTGTATGAGACGGACGGTATGGGCCACTACACCTATATGGATGACGCAAATGTTCCGAACCTCATGTCCATCCCCTACCTCGGCTATTGCAGCGCCGATGATGAGACCTACAAGAACACACGTGCATTCGTGCTGAGCCGCGAAAATCCGTATTACTTTGAGGGTACCGCCGCAAAGGGTGTGGGCAGCCCCCATACTCCGCATGAATACATCTGGCCGATCGCCCTTTCCATGCAGGGACTCACAAGCACAAGCCGCGAGGAGTGCGAGGAGTTGCTCGATATGCTCGCAAACTGCGATGCAGGCACAGGCTTCATGCATGAGGGCTTCCACAAGGATGACCCGACAAAGTTCACAAGACCGTGGTTCGCATGGTCAAACTCTCTGTTCAGCGAATTCGTTATGAAGTGCGTTGAGACGGAAGTTCTTTAAGTAAAGGAAGTTGAGAATATGGCAGATTTCTATGCACTCGGCGAAATGCTGATCGATTTTACCCCGGCAGGAAAAACTGCGGCCGGCATACCGATGTTTGAACAGAATCCGGGCGGAGCCCCGGCAAATGTGGCTGTGCAGGCTGCACGCCTCGGTGTATCCTCCGGCTTCATCGGCAAGGTCGGCCGGGATATGTTCGGCACATTCCTGAAGCAGACTCTGGTGGATAACGGCGTTGATACGAAGAATCTTCTCTTCTCCGATGATACGGCGACCTCGCTCGCATTCGTTCAGCTTTTCGAAAACGGCGACCGCGATTTCAGCTTCAGAAGAGATCCCGGAGCGGACACACAGCTCCGCTTTGACGAGGTCTGTGCTGAAGATCTGGCAAATGCCAAGGTGCTGTGCTTCGGCTCCTTGCTGCTGACCTCCGAGCCGGGCCGTACAGCTGTTCCGCAGATAGTCGGCTTTGCAAGGGAGCACGGTGTTATCACTGCATATGACCCCAACTGGCGTCAGCCGCTCTGGCCCGACGAGGAAACCGGAATTGATGCAATGAAGAGCCTTCTTCCGCTTGCGGATGTCGTTAAGGCCGCTGACGAGGAGCTTTTTATGCTCACCGGCTGTGAAGGCATAGAGGACGGCGCCGCTGAGCTGTTCAAGCTCGGTGTTCAGGTGGTCGTTGTGACACGCGGCGCCAAGGGCTGTGTCGTCTGCTCAAAGCACGGCTGTCAGGCTCTGCCCACATTCGATACCAAGGTTGTTGACACAACCGGCTCCGGTGACAGCTTCTTCGGCGCATTCCTCACAAAGCTCATGCAGACAGGAAAACCCATAGGCGAAATCACCGCGGAGGAGCTTAAGGCTGCCGCAGTCTACGGCAACGCCTCCGGCTCTATGTGTGCAACCGCGAAGGGCGGCATACCGGCACTTCCGACACCGGCGGCAATAGATGCCTGCATTAAGGACGTACCTCTGCTCATTCTGTAAAATCAAACGAGATATAAAAAGAGATCCGACCCATGGTAAGCCATGAGTCGGATCTTTTGTAATTTCAGTCAGAGAGTTCGAATTATGCCTCGTAAATCTTGGCAGCGTTCTTGAGCTCCTCAATAATGCTGATATGCTGCGGGCAATGTGCCTCACAGGAGCCGCACTGCAGGCATTCGCTTGCCTTGCCGCCTTCCTTGGTCACATTGTCATAATGTCCCTGATTATAGGGCTTATCTGTGCCTATTGCATTGCCGAACTGCTTGTAGCCGTTGACAGCCTTGAAGATTTCCGGAATGTTGATGTGCTGCGGGCAATCATCAACACAGTAACGGCAGCCTGTGCAGGGGATTGTCGGGATAGCATTGAGGGCGTCTATGGCCTTATTCAGTGTACCCTGCTCTTCCTCGCTGAGTGGCTGGAAGTTCTCCATGTAGGAAACATTATCCTCTACCTGTGCCATTGTGGACATGCCGGAGAGAACTGTCAGAATGTTGTCGAGGCCTGCGCAGTAACGAACAGCCCAGGAAGCTACGGAAGCATCCGGCTTTGCGTCTGTCAGGAAATGCTGTGCGGACTCTGCCATGGATGCCAGAGAGCCACCCTTGATCGGCTCCATAACGATGACCGGCTTGTTGTGCTTGAGACATACCTCATGGCACTTGCGGGACTGAACATTATCGCTCTCCCAGTCGATGTAGTTGATCTGGAGCTGTACGAACTCAGCCTCGGGATGCTTTGTAAGAGCCTCATCCAGAACATCTGCGGAGTCATGGAAAGAGAAGCCTACATGCTTGATCTTGCCCTGCTCCTTCATCTTGAAGAGGAAGTCCCAAGCGCCGATGCGATCAGCCTTTTCAAACTTTGCCTTGTCCATTGCGTGAAGCAGATAGTAGTCGAAATACTCAACACCTGCGCGCTCCATGGAGGTATCGAAAATCTTCTGCATATCCTCTTCTGTTTCAACATTGTCCCAGAGCGGAAGCTTTGTAGCCAGTGTGAAGCTGTCTCGCGGATAGCGCTTTACGATAGCCTCGCGTGCTGCTACCTCACTCTTACCGTTGATGTAAACATATGCGGTATCAAAGTACGTGAAGCCCTTTGACATAAAGAGGTCGACCATCTTTATGGTCTGCTCCATATCGATCTCTTCACCGTTCATCGGAAGACGCATGAGACCAAAGCCCAGCTTCGGAGTTGTGTCACCAAGATAACCTGTGTTCATTTATTTATCCTCCCTTTTGTTTTTCCGTCAGCTGTTGACGGTACGGATTTATATAAGTATAATTATAAAATACAAAACAGACAATTGCAAGCATAATGATTATTATTAGCATTATGAGCATACATGGTATAACGGGCGGAGGATTTTTATGCAGAACCTTGATTTAGTCAGGATACTTGAAGAAACAGGAGATCTTTCGGACGAAAAGCTCGGATTTTTGATAGAAGCACCGGAATACGATGCTGAGCTTTTTGCCGCCGCTGACCGCATCAGACGCGAGCATTACGGGGACAGCGTTTATATCCGCGGCTTGATAGAGTTCACGAATTATTGTAAAAATAATTGCTACTATTGCGGAATTCGCAGGGATAATCGCTGTGCCGAGCGATACAGATTGAACAAGGAGCAGATACTGGCCTGCTGCAAAGAGGGCTATGCGCTCGGCTTTCGCACCTTTGTGCTTCAGGGCGGCGAGGATCCGTATTTTACAGATGAGCGCGTGTGCGAGATAGTCTCGGAAATCCGCACAGAATATCCCGATTGCGCAATAACGCTTTCCATAGGCGAAAAATCAAGGGAGAGCTACCAAAAATACTTCGATGCCGGCGCGAACAGATATCTTTTGAGACACGAGACTGCCAACGAGGAGCACTACGCAAGGCTGCATCCGGCTGAGCTCAGCTCCGCAGAAAGAAAGCGCTGTCTGTTTGACCTTAAGGAGATAGGGTATCAGGTGGGCTCGGGCATCATGGTCGGCTCACCCTGGCAGACCACCGAGAACATCATTGAGGATATTCGCTTTTTGCAGAAGCTCAGCCCGGATATGATAGGCATCGGGCCGTATTTAACACATGCGCAGACACCCTTTGCCGATAAAAAGAGCGGTTCCATGGAGCTTACGCTGCGTCTGCTTGCCATATTGCGTCTCATGTTTCCATGGACACTTCTGCCCTCCACCACGGCACTCGGTACGATCCACCCGGAGGGCCGCGAAAAGGGACTTAAGGCCGGTGCAAACGTGGTAATGCCTAACCTGTCGCCATCCGATGTCAGGAAGCTTTACACCCTCTACGACAATAAGCTCCACACCGGCGATGAGGCTGCGCAGAACCTTAATGACCTGAAAAAGCGCGTGGCAAATGTGGGCTACAGCATAGTGACCGATGTCGGCAATGTAAAAAGATAATAAATCATGACAAAAAACACAGGAGTCAAGCACATGCTTAACTCCTGCTTTTTATGCTATGATATTAGAATATTATTTTGCCGCAAAGCGATTTACGCCCCACACGCCTACCATTATAAGAATGAACGAGATAGCGCTGACGATACTGAACGGGTCGTGCATTATTATAACTCCGGAGGCGACGGACACCAGCGTTGAAAAACTGCTGAAGATGGTCGCTCTCGACACGGGAAGACGTGCGAGTGAGTAATTTGCGAGCATGTAAGCACCAACGGAGGATGCACCGCCGAGATACAGACAGGCGATCATGAATTTCCAGTCCGCAACGGCTGTTGAAAGCATGGGAACGGTTTCGCCGCCGTGCTGCGCAAAGGCCAAAATCACAAAGAAAACAAAGCCGACCGCAAACATTATGTATGTCAGCTCAAAGGCCGAAAAGTCCTTGGAAAGCTTACGCACCAGAATGGAATAGAATGAGCCTATGAGATATGCGGCCAGCAGGCACAGACAGCCGTACCAGGTATTGCTGCCATCCGATGAGCCGATGGAGACAAGCAGAACGCCTGTAATGGAAAGACCGATGCACAGCCACTGCTTGAGGCTCGGCTTCTCCTTGAGAATAAACACACCGAGTATCGCCGTGAACACCGGGCTTATCGACGAAACGATTCCGGTGAATGCTGTGGTGGTAAATTTGAGGCCGTAGTTCTCAAAAACAAAATAGAGCACCGGCTGCAAAATGCCGAGCAGTATCGGGCCTATCAGCTTTTTGCCCTTGAGATTCAGCTTCATCACACGAAACACGACCAGCAGATTGAGTATCACGAAGGTAACCGTAAATCTTACGAGCAGCAATATCATGGGCTCGGTAACATTGAGTGCCATTTTTGAAAACAAATAGCTGAGTCCGAATATACTGTATGCCACTCCGGCTGCCAGCATTCCCTTTTTTTCATCCGTCAATTTCTTCATTTCACTTATTTCCTTTATTTTTTTATATCTTTTATTGCGAACAAAAAGCAGGGATCACTCCCTGCTTTCGCTTTATTCACCTTTGTTGAACTCTTCGTCGAGCCACTCTATGCGTCTTTCCAGCCAATCGCGAAGCTCATCGAGATTTCCGTCATAATCGATTGCCAGCGAACGGTCGGCATATGTGCCCTCCTGATACCATACGCTCCAGCCTGTATTCTCCGGGCCGTAGTTTGAGAGGATATCCTCCTCATATGCCTCAAGATAGCGATCTATAAGGCTGTCGCCGAGGTCATTTGCCTCGATAAGGTTCTTTGTTATCGGGAGAACCTCCTGCCATCTCTCGCATACAAGGTCATGGAAATACGGGTCCTCCATCAGCAGGCCATAGTAATTTCCGATAGCCCACAGTTCCTGTGCGCTGTCCTCGGAATCATTGCCGTAGCCCAGTCTGTTATTATAGCGGTGGTACTTCGGGTCATCGTATATGCGCGAAACATTGCCCATGGAAAGGTCCATATCCCATGGTGGGCCGGCATAGAGCTTTCCGTCCTTCCTGTAATATCTCGTTGAAAACTCTCCGAAATCAATATCCTTTACTACCTCGTTGAAGATGTAGAAATTCACAAAGGAATCAACATCGATCAGCTTTTCATACTCGGTATGATCCTTTGACTCTATGGCGTCGTAAACATCGTGGAGAAAATCTTCAAACTCCAACGCCTGCTCATCCGTGGGCTCCTCCGGCTCATTCATCTGCATACGAATATCCGGGTATGCCGTTATGTAGGTCTTATCCTCCTCGGTACGATCCTTATCGCACTCGAAGATGGCATCACCGTTATCTATATCCACATCTATATGGCCCTTACCGTCACTTATCGGCTCCATGGCGATATAAACGCCCATGTATTCGTCGTTCAGATAGAGCTTGCAGTACCTGAGCTGGGATACATACGGAATTTCAAGCGCCCTTGCATATTCAAATGCAAGTCCCACACGCAGCATAGTCTTATCGAAGGGATTGCCGAGCAGAGCCCATTTCTTGCCGGAATCCATATCCATAAAGGAGACCTTTTCCTCATATTTTACGGTATAGGATTTCTTTTCGGAGCTCTTGCTGGAATTGCCGCGCAGCTTTATCTTGACCTGCTGCTCCTCGAGACTGCCGTCCTCCCACTCGACCTTTATATCCGCCTTTGAGTATTCATCGTCTATCTCTTTAGCTGTAGTAAGATAAACATTGCCCATTGTCGGTATTTCCGACTCATAGAAGGGAGTTTCCACCGCAGACTTGTCAGCGGGGGTCGTTGAGCAGCCACCGAGCAGCATTAAGGCTGCCATGAGAAGAGCTGCTACTCTTTTTGTTTTCATACTATACACCTCACCCATTTTATCGGTCTGTTAATAATACCACTTAAGCTCAAAAAGAGCAATAGTAAAAATCACACCTCTATCTCAAGATCATCACTTGTGCGCACTGCCGGAATACCGCTGCCATTGAGGTGCTCGACCAGCGCCAGAACGCTTGCAAGGAAATGATCCGAATAATGTGTGACACAAACCCTTTTGATATCGCATTTTTCAAACACCGGGATATAATCCGTTGCTTCAAAATGTGCGGATTCGCATACAACAAGGTTAAGCGCCATGTTCATGGCAGGCTCCGGGAAATCTATCTGCGGATTTTTGAGATCACCTGTGAACAGCACAGTCTTGCCCTTTGCCTGAACGATGTACGCAAAGGATTTCTCGCAGTGCTGTGTCGGAACAGCAGTCACGCGGAGAGTTCCGTCATCGAAAACAAGACCCTCATGCGTTTCGGCATAGCGAAGCTTCTTCTCGCCGCCGTTCAGAGTGATGTCGAGCCATGAGTTTATAATGCTCTCGGCCTCCGGCATTGGCAGACAGATCAGCGGATCGGGTGTCTTATAGTACCAGGTTATAAGGTCTGCAAACTGTATGAGGCCGTTTGTATGGTCACCGTGCATATGTGTCACAAACACGCCCTTTACCGCATCAACGGACTTGCCGCGCTTAACAAGAGCCTCTATTGCGGATGTGCCCATATCCACGAAATAAATACTCTCGCCCACCTCTATCATTATGCATGTGCATTTTCTGTGCGGCTCGGGTACTCCGTGACTGCTGCCTACAAACGTGATTTTCATATTTTCAAGTCCCTTCGACTAAATTATGCTATGCGCTCATTACTCATCGACAGCATATGCACTCTGCTTTATGCGTTCGGCCTCAACTTAAAAACAGTGCACAACAGCTCATTCAGGCGTTCATCCGTTATATCCTCTTCGATATGTTCGAGCTCCTCGCCCTTAAAGCATTTATAAACATGACCGTCTATGGTGCATCTGCCGTCCTCCGTTTTGATAGCTATCATCGGCTCGGTGTTGAACGGTGAGGTCGGGTGTGCCTCGCAGAAAAACGACGGCTGAATAAAGTCCACGTCATACGCTATGTCATCGGTGAAGCATATGTATTCGCGCCATGCGCCGTGATGCATATCCCAAAGCACCCAGCCATGCTGCTCATCGCGTTCGAATTTATATGTCTCGCCGTTCTGCTCCTGAACAAGTCCGGCCTCCAGCTTCAGCGGCAGTCTCGGTGCTATCTGTCCAACGCCTATATCGCACATGTAGTCACCGTCATCGAGCGAAACTATCGATACTCTGTGTCGGCGCATCGGCAGCTCGCTTTCACCGCGCAGATATCTTGCAAAGCGTTCGGTTACCGTAAAGCCCATCTCACGCAGCATATGCGTCAGCAGGCCATTCAGCTCAAAGCAATATCCGCCGCGGCCTCGCAGAACTATCTTATCAAACAGTGCGTCGGGCTCGAGTAAAATCGGCTTGCCCTCGAGAATATCCATATTCTCATAGGCGATATTCACTACGCAGGCCGACTGTATTCTGCCGAGAAGCTCCACAGTATGCTCGACCGCGGTATCGGCAGGCAGTCCTATTCTCTCAAAAAAGCTCAAGATTCTCGTCATCATTTTTCCTCCGTTCTTCATTCTTTCTCTTTGCATCCATGCTGTACAAATATTTAATATACTCCCTATCCGACAGATGCCCGAGCTCCGGTAATCTGTAAATATCGGGCA
This sequence comes from uncultured Ruminococcus sp., assembly GCA_964531265.1. Classification (GTDB taxonomy): domain Bacteria; phylum Bacillota; class Clostridia; order Oscillospirales; family Acutalibacteraceae; genus Hominenteromicrobium. The sequence continues at coordinate 2,281 of CAZHDW010000025.1, read as the reverse complement.
GCTTTATGTTCGGCCCACTCTTTACAGCCTCCTGAAGCTGCCTTTGCAGCCTGTAGATGCGAATATCCAGCCCACGCACATCGCGGTCATCGTCAACGCTCCGATAATCACCCAAAACGGTAAATTTCGAAAGCGAATTCAGGGTATTTACTATCAATTTTGCCTCCGCCGTGGCATTTTTAACGCGCATGGCGGCTTTCTTTATGGGCGAGGAAATCAGTCTGATCTCCATTATCCTGCCGTTCACCTTTACCAATACGCCGAGGTGTGTGCACATCGGTATTCGCTGCTCATAAACCCGTCCCTCTGTTACGTACTCGGTGTGTCCCATAATCAAGCCACCGAGCGCGGCACCTAAAAAGCCGCCCGCGATTCCGCCGAGTATCGTGCCGCGTATGGAGGTTTTTTGCCGTCCTACAAGCCTTCGGTTATCGACGACGACGATTTTAACATCCTCCTGCATATTTATGCGCGCATCGCTTATATCCGAAAATTTAGCTATGCAGTTATTGATACGAACAAGTCCCGTGGTACGATCTATCATAAGCTTACCGCCGTAAAGCTTTTCCCAGGAGCCCTTATCCTTTCTCTTATGCCCCTTTTTCTGCACCCTACGTCTCTGCTCGGTCAGCTCGGCAAGCTGAGCTCTGTAGATACTGAGCTTTTTACCATGCTCCTCAAGAGGCTTTACGCAAAAGTAGTCTATCACCCTTTTACGGTAACCGGGGTCATTCACAAACTTATCCAGCGCGAGCGGATTCTGCTCCATTGTATCTCCTTCCTTTCAACGGCTGAGCCGTATACTCTGCCGGTGCGACAATTCCAAAACTCCTTCTTTTTCAAAATTATAGCATCGAAAATAATTATTTTCAACTATACTGTACGACATATGTTGAGAAAAACAATTTATCGCATATCCCCTTGCTTTACACACGGGGTTTTCTCTGCTACAATAGGCAAAAAGGAGGGGATATCATGAAGCACGCGTCACTGCTCATACATCCCGATGAGCTTACAGACGTCTGGATAGACCGCATGGTCGAGCTGAAGCTGCCGACGCTTTCACTGCATCCCGTTGGAGGCGGCGCGGCCGATAAATCTCTTGTGGGGCTGCTTGAACGCCTTAAAAATCCGGATTACACAGCACTGCTTGACAGAGCTGCGGAGAAGGGGCTTTCTGTCGAATATGAAATGCACGCCGCACGATTCCTGCTTCCGACAAAGGAATTTGAGCGTCATCCCGACTGGTTTCGCATGAACAGGGACGGAATACGCACGGCCGACTGGAATTGCTGTGCATCGAACACCGAGGTACTGGACTACATGGCGGAGCGCGCTGCTGCCCTTGTAAAGCAGCTATACCGTTCAACTCACCGCTATTTCCTGTGGATGGACGACGCCAAGGACTCCTGCTGTCACTGTCCCCTGTGCAGGGAGCTTTCCCCATCCGATCAGCAGCTAAAGGTGATGAATCATCTTCTGCGCCGACTGCGACGCGATGATCCCCTGGCAAGTCTTTCATATCTTGCCTATTTTGAGTGCATCCAACCGCCAACCGTTATTCGACCGGAAGACGGCATATTCCTGGAGTACGCCCCCTTTGAGCGCGATTTTCACAGACCGCTGAGGGAGGACGCTCAGAGCCGGCCGCTACAGGCACTGCTCAGCTTCTTCGGAAAAGAAAACGCCAAGGTGCTGGATTATTGGCTGGACAACTCGATGTTCTCCGGCTGGAAAAAGCCACCGGCAGCATTTTCATCGGATGCTGCGGTCATCCGCGCCGACTTTAAGTATTATCGCGCACTCGGCTTCACGGATATCAGCAGCTTTGCGTGCTATCTCGGCCCGGATTACGAAGCCCTCCACGGCACACCCGACGTCACACCCTTCGCAGAAGCTTATCATAGAAATTAAGCAAAAAAGAGGACGGAGCTTTCACTCCGTCCTCTGGTTTTTTGTATTGGATTACTTGCCGAAGTATCTCTTCAGGAGGCCTGCAAATGCCTTACCATGTCTTGCTTCGTCTTTTGCCATTTCATAAGTCACTTCGCTTCGCTCGTGACTTCAAAGCGGCGTTCCGTGCGCGTGACAATGCTATATTGCGCGATAGAATGAGCCGCATTAGCAAACCAGAAGCAAAGAGAATGACATTTGCGGAAGTGTATCAAAATTTTTATGAAAAATAAAATCATGGCTACTTGTGCAGCGGCTCACTAAACATAGGGGCGGGGCGTGTATTTCGTGAAAAATCAAAACGGCAGCGGGCACAAATAAAAGGCGT
>CAZHDW010000024.1:0-23907 GCA_964531265.1 uncultured Ruminococcus sp. | reverse complement strand
TTCCGCTTTTAGTGATTTGGGAACTCATAAAAAAATATTGATCTTCAAGCCCTGGACTTAATGTCCGGGGCTTTTTTTGCGTTTGCAGATACCCCCTTTATTGCTTTTTTCAGATGACTGTTATAGCGCAAATTCGAGCACTTAAACGCGCTGTATTGCAACTATATTCCAAATGTACAAACAACGCTAACAACGCAAATTCGAGCCACTTTTGATGTATTGCCGCCGCTTTTATGCGCTTGCAAACACAAAATCACACGGAAGCGGCGCATTCAGCTACTTTCCAGAGTGCTGCGGCTCTCCGATCTATCCGGCACATTGCGCGTGTTCTTCGGCTCGCAGCATGTGCAACTTCTTTATCTCACCGCTTTCACATTCTTTTTATAATCACTTGATTGTTTTCATAGTTGCGTGATAGTGCATAGTTGTGATAGTCGTTCAAATTCATAGTCGCGCGATTACCTCGCACAGTCACATAGTTGCAAAACCAACAGTCGCGAAGCAGATAGTCGCGTACCGAGAAAATCGAGCGCCCGGTAAATATCCGTCAGCTGTGAGAATGGATTGTCCTCTTCCGGTACACTGCTATAGTCCACTCGGTTTGCTTTGTAGGCATCGTTGAGAGTGATACGTGTGTTTTCATGCTCACCATCAAAAAGTACAACAATATGCGTTGGCTTGGTCATCCCTATTATTTTGAGAAGCGCTCCAACAAAACCCAATACTCCGTGTGTTGGTCTCCCCTGCCTGTTTTTGATTTGCGACGGCATGCTAGAAAACATCCGGAATAGCAGGTCACTGCCATCCACCAGTAATAAGCACGACATTTGTCCCCAAACCTTTCTGAATATCAATATCAAACACAAACCCCGGCGAGCTTCCAAGAGAAAGTTTGCCGGGGTTGCATTATGTTTTATTGTGGATGAATAATTATCAGACCTCTACGACGCCGTTATAAATGATCTCTGCGCCGCCGGTCAAGAGAACCTTTTCGTCGGTGTACTTAACTTCCAGGTCACCGCCCTTAAGAATGACGCGGATGGATTCACCTTTTTCACACTTGCCGTTCAGTGTGGCTGCAACTACAGCAGCACAAGCGCCTGTACCGCAAGCCATGGTTTCACCATTGCTGCGCTCCCAAACGCGAACCTTAAGTGTCTTTTCATCGACGACTTCGATGAACTCAACATTCACACGCTCCGGGAACAGCGGGTTATTCTCAAACTTCGGGCCGATAGAAGCAAGATCAAGCTTATCGACTGTCGGTGCGAATACCGCGCAGTGCGGATTGCCCATGGAAGAGCAAGTGATGTAGTATTCGTGACCATCAATAATAACTGCCTTGTTGACAATTGCATCACCGCTGAGATTAACCGGAACCTTCTCAGGAGCCAGCTCAGCAGCACCCATATCAACAGTAATCTTGTAGGCCTTGCCGTTCATGGTGGTTATACCACACTCACGGACGCCGCTCTTTGTTTCGATGCGGAGTACGGGCTTGCGGACGATTCCGTTGTCGTACAAGTACTTTGCAACACAACGAATGCCGTTGCCGCACATCATACCTTCACTGCCGTCACGGTTGAACATACGCATTTCTGCGTCTGCGACGGAGGACGGCCCAATCAAGATGACGCCGTCACCTCCAACACCATTGTGGCGATCGGAGAGGTAAATGGAGAGGAACTCCGGAGAAGATACTTCGTTTTCAAAGCAGTTGATGTAGATATAGTCGTTGCTGCATGCGGACATCTTTGTGAACGGCAGCTTAACCTTTTCCTTCTTGAGGTTGTTGATATCAACGATCTCTGTGTTATACGGAGTATAGCGGCTCATAAGGCTATCTGCAAGCGCATTTGCAGTATCAATAGCTGTCAGGCAGGGAATTCCGAGCAGAGCAGCCTTACGGCGGATCTTAACACTGTCACGTGCCGGGTTTCTGCCCTTTGCAGAGGTGGAAATGATATATGCCAGCTTACCGCTTTCAAGAAGAGTAATGGTGTTGACCGGGCTCTCATGAATCTTATCAACAATGCGGACGGAGAGACCGAGCTTAGCGAGCACGCTTGCTGTACCTGTTGTTGCATAGAGCGGGAAGCCCATTTTGTCGAACTTCTTTGCGATTTCGCCGATTTCCTTCTTGTCGCCGTCACGAACTGTAATGAACACGCCGCCTTCCTTGTTCATTTTGCAGCCGGATGCGATAAGTCCCTTATACAGAGCTTCCTCGAGATTGTTACCGATACCGAGAACCTCGCCTGTGGACTTCATTTCCGGTCCAAGCTGAGTATCAACATCGGTGAGCTTCTCAAAGGAGAATACCGGAACCTTAACTGCGGTGTATGGGGATGTCGGATACAGACCTGTGCCGTAGCCGAGATTCTTCAGCTTGTAGCCAAGGCTTACCTTTGTAGCCAGATCGCACATGGGTACGCCTGTAACTTTGCTGAGGTAAGGAACTGTTCTGGATGCACGCGGATTTACCTCAATAACGTAGATCTCGCGGTTCATGATTATGTACTGCAGGTTGATAAGACCGATGGCCTTAAGCTCCTTGCAGAGTATCTCTGTTGTAGCGACTATCTTAGCGCAGAGCTCGTCATCAATGTCCTTTGCAGGATAAACGGCGATTGAGTCACCGGAATGGATGCCTGTTCTTTCAACGTGCTCCATGATACCGGGCATGAGGATATCCTCACCGTCGCAGATAGCGTCAACCTCGATTTCGGTACCGCTGAGGTACTTATCGATGAGCACAGGGTTGTCCTGCTTCTGACGAAGGATGATTTCCATGTACTCGTTGATGTCAGCATCGCCGTATGCGATTATCATGTTCTGACCGCCGAGAACGTAGGACGGACGCATCAGAACCGGATAGCCAAGATCATGAGCGGCAGCCAGAGCCTCGTCAGCAGTCATAACTGTATGACCCTTAGGTCTCTTAATGTTGCAGCGCTCAAGCAGTGCCTCAAAACGTTCTCTGTCCTCAGCAGCGTCAATGCTGTCAGCGGATGTACCGATGATCGGGACATTGTTCTGAGCCAGGGTCTTTGTAAGCTTGATAGCTGTCTGTCCGCCGAAAGCAACGACAACACCTATCGGCTTTTCAATATTGATGATATTCATAACATCTTCACTGTTGAGCGGCTCAAAATAGAGTCTGTCAGCAGTGTCGAAGTCCGTGGAAACTGTTTCCGGGTTGTTGTTTATGATAACTACCTCATAGCCGAGACGCTGGAGGGACTTTACGCAATGAACGCTCGCATAGTCAAATTCTATGCCCTGTCCGATACGAATCGGGCCGGCACCCAAAACCATGACAGTCTTCTTGTTGCTCTTGCCGATGAACTCATAGGCCTCGTTCTCGCCGCCCTGCTCGGGAGTGTTGTAGGTGCCGTAGAAATACGGAGTGGATGCAGCATATTCGCCGGCGCAGGTATCGACCATCTTGAAGGTTTCGTCGATGTGGAATTCCGGCTTAACACCTGTAAATCTCTCAAGAGCGATATCGGTGTAGCCGAACTTCTTACCTCTGATGTACTGCTCCTCTGTCAGCGGCTTGCCTGCGATCTCACGCTCGAAGTTAAGAAGATTCAACATCTTGTCAAGGAACCACTTGTCGATCATTGTGAAATCATGGATTTCCTGAGTGCTGACTCCGCGCTTCATGAGCTCATATACAGCAAAGAGACGCTCGTCCGTGGCATCCTTAAGTATCTGCCAGAGAGATTCGTCTGTGAATTTTGAGAACTTCGGCATGTTGAGCGTGTCGAGAGATATCTCGGCGCCTCTTACAGCCTTCATAAGTGCCATTTCGAAGCTATCGGCAATGGACATGACCTCGCCTGTAGCCTTCATCTGTGTGCCGAGGTTACGCTTAGCATATACGAATTTGTCGAACGGCCACTTCGGGAACTTCAGAGCGATATAGTCGACCGTCGGCTCGAAAGCGGCGTATGTATTTCCTGTAACGGCGTTAACGATCTCATCGAGTGTATAGCCGATTGCGATCTTTGCTGCAACCTTAGCTATCGGGTAGCCTGTAGCCTTGGATGCCAGCGCAGAGGAACGGGAAACACGCGGGTTAACCTCAATAACAGCATATTCAAAGGATGTCGGATGAAGCGCAAACTGAACGTTGCAACCACCTTCAACACCGAGAGCATTGACAATGTCAATAGCGGCTGTACGCAGCATGGAGTATTCCTTGCTGGAGAGGGTTATCGCAGGTGCAACAACGATACTGTCACCGGTATGAACGCCGACCGGGTCAACGTTTTCCATGGAGCATACAGTTATGGAATTGCCCTTGCTGTCGCGAATAACCTCAAACTCAATCTCCTTCCAACCGGAGATGCATTTCTCAACGAGGATCTGTGTGATAGGAGAAAGTGCCAGACCGTTAGCGGCAACCTCCATCATCTCTTCCCTGTTATAAACGATACCGCCGCCGGTTCCGCCGAGTGTGAACGCAGGACGGATGATTACCGGATAGCCGATCTCTTCAGCAAATGCGAGACCGTCCGCTACATCTGTAACGACCTTGGACGGAATGCACGGCTGATTGATGCTTTCCATGGTATCCTTGAATATCTGTCTGTCCTCTGCCTTGTCGATGGTTTCCGGAGAAGCACCGAGAAGTCTGACATTGTGCTCAGCAAGGAAGCCGTCCTTTGCAAGCTGCATGGAAAGTGTAAGGCCTGTCTGTCCGCCGAAGCCGGAAAGAATACTGTCGGGCTTTTCTTTCTCAATTATTCTCTTTATTGTGGGCAATGTCAGCGGCTCAATATAGATGTGATCCGCCATGGCATTATCTGTCATGATAGTAGCCGGGTTTGCATTTACGAGTACTATCTCAATGCCGTCGGCCTTAAGTGCGCGGCAAGCCTGTGTGCCGGCATAGTCAAATTCAGCTGCCTGACCTATAACGATCGGGCCGGAACCGATAACAAGAACCTTTTTTATATCTTTATTCAATGGCATAGATAAAACATTCCTTTCTGTGGCTTGAAAATCTGCAGAAACTATAGCTTTAATTCTTAGCAACCTTACTTATAAAGTCCTTAAGCAGGAAGGTAGTATCAGCAGAGCCATTACCTGCATCGGGAATGAACTGAACTGAAACTGCCGGGATCGACTTGTAGCGAATGCCCTCACAGGTGTTGTCGTTAACGTTTACAAAATACTCCTCGGCAACGCCGGTATCGATGGAGGAAGCAACCACGGCATAGCCGTGATTCTGACTTGTGACATACACACGGCCGTTATCGATGTTCTTAACCGGCTGGTTAGCGCCGCGATGACCGTAGGTAAGCTTTTCTGTCTTAAAGCCGTTTGCAAGTGCAAGCAGCTCGTGTCCCATGCCCACTGCAAAGATCGGCTTATTGAGCTTCACGATCTCCTTGATAGCCTCTATCTCGTCCTTGCAGTCAGTCGGATCACCGGGGCCGTCGGAAAGCACTATAGCATCGACACCGAGTTCCTCAAGCTGCTGTGCTGTGACATTATGGGGACAGACAGTTACCTCTGCGCCGAAACGCTCAAGCTTGGTGCGCAGGCTCTTAAGCATACCGTAATCAACAACTGCAACGGAGCAGCACTTATTATCGTTGGGATATGTCTGTATTTCCTTTGTGGAGGTGCCCTCAACAGCATTTGTCACCTTGTAGGCTTTAAGCTTCTCGAAATCGACCTTATCAGGGTCGGATGTGATGACGCCGTTCATAACGCCGTTTTCTCTGATTATTCTCGTAAGAGCTCTTGTATCGACATCACTAAGACCGACTATGCCTCTTTCTCTAAAAAAGGTGTCAAGACTTCCCTCAGAACGAAAATTCGAAGGTTCCTGACACCACTGTTTAACAATATAACCACTTGGACCAATCATTTCGCCCTCGAAATCAGAGGGAATAACACCGTAATTGCCAACGAGAGGAAAAGTCTGAACGACAATCTGCCCGAAAAAGCTCTTATCGGTGAGCGTTTCGAGATAACCAGTCATTCCGGTAGTAAACACAACTTCTGCCATAACATCTTCAACAGCACCAAAAGGCTTGCCGCTGAACACTTTTCCGTTTTCGAGTACCAAATATGCTTTGCTGCCCATAACGTTGTTCCTCTTTCCCAGTAAATTTTATCAACCGATCCCATGCGAAAGCCGCACAGAAACACGAAGTGGGACCATTCACGCCTGCTGTGGTCTAACAATATATCCTCGCGCAACAAGCCCCACCCTAATTTTTAATATTATAACATGATGTCGACGTTTGTCAACACTTTTTTAATATTTGCCCCGTAAGAAAAAGCAGGTCGGACAATAACACACAAAATACTTTGCAGAACCCAGTGTATTAATTGTGCAATGTTGAAATTTTAATTTTGAAGCTAAAAGCGTGTTGACAAATGTAGCTCAGAGTCGTAAAATTTCTATAGAAAAGGCGCTGTGGTGGGTCACCATCTTCAGCGCCGTTTTAGTAGAGCCCACTGAAATCCTGTGCGCTTATTAAAGATTTACTAATTCCATCGAGAGGAAGCGTGGTTTAATGAACTGCACATCTCAAAAAACTGTGCCGGAGCTTTTTTCAAGCATGGTTTTCAATGACGGAGTCATGCGTGAAAGGCTCCCAAAAGATGTATATAAGTCACTCAGAAAGACTATAGACGACGGAAAAGATCTGGATATTACGGTCGCTAATGCTGTCGCAAATGCCATGAAGGATTGGGCTGTTGAGCACGGCGCAACCCACTACACACATTGGTTTCAGCCCATGACCGGAATTACAGCCGAAAAGCATGACAGCTTTATTTCCCCCACTGCTGACGGCCGCATTATCATGGAGTTTTCCGGAAAAGAGCTAATAAAGGGTGAATCCGATGCATCCTCCTTCCCCTCCGGTGGTTTGCGTGCTACCTTTGAGGCTCGCGGATATACCGCATGGGACCCCACATCATATGCGTTTATTAAGGACAACTCGCTCTATATTCCCACAGCCTTCTGCTCTTATGGCGGCGAAGTCCTCGATAAGAAAACTCCACTGCTCCGCTCCATGGAGGCGCTCAATGTACAGGCCCTCAGAATCCTGCGCCTGTTCGGAGATACAACTACAAAGAGAGTAACACCCACGGTTGGTGCAGAGCAGGAATACTTCCTTGTAGATCAGGAATTATACAATAAGCGTCCCGATCTCATCTTCACCGGAAGAACGCTTTTCGGAGCAAATGCGCCCAAGGGTCAGGAAATGGATGACCACTATTTCGGCGCTGTTAAGCCGAGAATATCGGCTTTCATGAAAGAGCTCGATCTTGAGCTTTGGAAGCTCGGAGTGCTTGCAAAGACAAAGCACAACGAGGCTGCTCCTGCACAGCATGAGCTGGCTCCGATATTTGCCACTACAAATATCGCTACCGATCATAATCAGCTTACTATGGAGACAATGAAAAATGTTGCATTGCGTCACGGTCTCGTATGTCTCCTTCATGAGAAGCCCTACAAGGGTGTTAACGGCTCTGGTAAGCACAACAACTGGTCAATTACCACAGATACCGGCAAAAATCTTTTTGAACCCGGCAAGCTTCCCCATGAGAATGCACAGTTCCTGCTGTTCCTCGCCGCTGTCATAAAGGGTGTCGACGAGTATCAGGATCTTCTCAGGTTGTCCGTTGCGTCTGCCGGTAATGATCACCGTCTCGGAGCTAACGAAGCTCCTCCGGCGATTATTTCGATTTCCCTCGGTGACGAATTAGCGGATATATTGGATCATATTGAATCTGAAGAGGCTTATCCCGGCACACAGCACGTGAATATGGAAATCGGTGTAAATGTACTGCCCATATTTGCCAAGGATACCACCGACAGAAACAGAACCTCCCCGTTCGCATTTACCGGCAACAAGTTTGAATTCAGAAGCCTCGGCTCTCAGATAAACATTGCCTGCTCAAATATCATTCTCAATACCATGCTCGCAGAGGAATTGAAGCAGTTCGCGGATGAGCTTGAAAAGGCGGATGATTTTACAGCAGCACTTAATAAGCTTATAAGACGTGTTATCAAAGAGCATAAGCGCATTATTTTCAACGGTGATGGTTATTCTGAGGAATGGAAAGAAGAAGCTGCCAGACGCGGACTTTCAAACTACGCTACCACTCCGGATGCACTTATTCATTACACCGATGAAAAGAATCTTAAGCTCTTCAGTGATCACAACATTTATACTCCGGTCGAGGTTCGCTCACGCCAGGAGATAATTCTTGAGATGTACAGCAAGGCGATTAATATTGAGGCGCGTACGGCAATAGATATGGTTAAGAGGGACATTATTCCGGCTGTTTCCTCTTATGTTGCCAAACTTACTAACGGCGTATTGGCTAAGAGAAATCTCAGCGCATCCATACCCTGTACCGCTGAGCTTGATATCATCACTGCCCTTTCCTCCCTCCAAGACAGCACCTATGAGGCTCTTAATGAGCTGGAGCGCACGATGACGGATATTAGAAGTGCGGGCTCCGATATTACAAAGATAGCCTTCTATTACAAGGATGAGGTTCTTCCCGTTATGCAGGAATTGAGAACCTATGTGGATGGTATGGAGACCATGACGGCCTCTGAATTCTGGCCCTATCCTACATATGCTGATCTGATGTTCCACGTATAATAATTAATGGTGCAGATGCATAGCCATTAGCGACTATATATCTGCACCATTTTTAATTTTTTCATTAGTGTTTGAAATAAGCGAAGAAGTATGATATAATACGCTTGTTAATAGATTATCGAAGGAGAGCGTATTGTGAAGATTCAAGAATCAGCCGAAAACTATTTGGAAACCATACTCATGTTGTCACAGAAAAACGCGCACGTGCGTTCCATTGATATCGCTACTGAATTGAACTATACTAAGCCAAGTGTAAGCGTTGCTATGAAAAAGCTTAGAGAAAGTGAAATGATCACAGTGGATGGTGATGGCTTCATCAAGCTGACTGATCGCGGCATGGAGATTGCTTCCAGCATGTATGAGCGTCATCAGCTTCTCTCTGATTGGCTTGTTTACCTTGGTGTGCCTGAGGACATTGCCATTGAGGATGCGTGCAGGATAGAGCATGTGATAAGCCAGGAGAGCTTCGAGCGTATCAGACAGCATGTAAAAGAAATGAATGAGCATTCCTGAAATGCCTTAAAACATGAAAGATGTGTCACAGTTGTGGTGACACATCTTTTTTGTACAATATGAGTAGAGGCTGCGTCCGGTAGTATGCGCATATTGCCTGATCGTTTCATAGTGGCGTTTTACATCGGCATACAGCTCTTGAAAAGCAGGATAGCTCAGTTTGCTTCTGGTATCCTTTCCGTGCAAAAGAACACTGCTTCCTACCAGCTCTGCCATACCAAAACTATCAAACGCATAACGATCGGTAATGCGTTCTCCGCTCGTACTCCAGTAGACCACCCGGTCAGTTTCCTTTGAGAGGAACGCATCCAATGTGAGCATCCCACCCTCAAAAGAACAGTAATAGGGATTATAAGGCTCATCTGCAAGCATAGCCTCACGAAGTCCAACAAGCGTTTTTGCCTGTTCCTCTGTGATTTGTTTGCTCGTCAATACAAGAATATCCAGGTCGCTCCATCCCAATCTGAAATCGTTCAGAACAGACGAGCCATACAAATAAATGACGGTTCGCAATCCGAGAGGACACTGCTGATTTCACGAACCATCGTATTGATAGCAAGCTCTTTGCAAGGCTTGTAATAAGCTTCTGACATTTTTACGCCTCCTCAAAATGCAAACGGTTTTCGTTCGGATACCGCAAGTAGTAATAGTCGTTGCCCTCCATAACATCTGTTTTGTGGAAACCGTGGTTAAGATAAAAGCGTTCCGCACCGAAATTGTCTTTGTGGACGCCAAGTGCAATGGGACGAACGCCAAATTCAGTGTAGATCATGTCAATTGCTTTTTCTAAAACATAACCGCCAATGCCACGTTTTCGATAACGCTTGTCGATGACGAACCCCATGAGTCGATAAAAAGGAACGCCTTTCATTTCTTCGGGGTCGGTATCCCATTCAAGCGCTTCTCCAAGCAAAATCAATCCAATATACTCATTTCCACGTTTAATTGTATAGGCATGTCCTTTGCAGTTATTGTCAAGTCCATATTGTGTGATTTCCATGATCGTATCAACAGTGTCCACAAAGGCTTCGCTTATATCGTCACGCTGTATTTGACGAACCTTGGTAATATTAGACTGTGTTAATAACTCAAAAGTGATCGCATCAAATTTCATCTTTCACACTCCATCTGTTTGTGTGCTCGGTATTAAAGAACAGCACTGCCTCACGAATATCCATGTTTCCAAAGGCATATGGAGTATCCCCCTCTGCATTCAGGAGGTCAACTCTTACTCTTCTGTTATGTCTTAGGGGTCTGTCCCATATCATTTCGATACCCGGGTACTTAAAGGGCTTGCGTCGATAATAGGGGTCGAAAATATAAACGGAATTTTTCTTATATCCGGTAATCAACACATAGTGCCAGCAATCATACATTACTCTCGCAACAACAACCGCTCCCTGCTGCAGGGCCTCCACTATTCGACTGTTCGGGTCTAAAAAGACCTCGGAGCCGGAAAGATATTCACTGTGTATCGGAAATTTCTTTGATTGACCGAAATGGTCTATCCATCCGGATATAAACTCCATAGCCATGCGTGAAGTTCCCTCTCTCGCATATTCTCCGCGAACATTATAAGAGTCCAAAGAATACAGCATAACAGCCTTGAGAAGCTCCGGTGGAATGCTTTCACGCTCAAAAAGATAACTGAATGCATTCATAAGCGTGGTAGGGCCACAATCGTATTCTGTTTTCTGATATGAAAGCGGTATTTTCAACTCTCTACCCCCCAAAAATCAATTTTTAAGTAAATGATAAACTATCTCCGCCGTTTTTGACATGTCGGAAACTGTCGTGTACTCATCGGTGCTGTGACAATTAAACATTGCATTTGCAATGACAATGCTGTCAAAGCCGTTGACCTTCAGCGCTGCGTTATCACTGCCACCAAAAGTGTCCGTCTTCTGAATGTTAAAGCCGCACTGATTACAGGCACTTGAGAACATAGCCAGAGCGGTACTGTCATTTTCAACCCTATAGGCGTGTATCGGTATGTCGTGAGAGAATTTAGCTTCAGCCCCGATGGCTGCGGCTTCGTTTCTGAAGGTATCGCAAACATGCTTATAAATATCTATTGCCCGCTGATGCTCTGCGCAGCGTATTTCCCCTCGCAGAATAAACTCATCCGATACGATATTCGGAGCCTTTCCGGCCGTAATCACGCCAAAATTCAACGTGGTAGCGCTGTCTAGCCTACCCTGCTGCAGCTTTGATATTGCATTAGCACCGGCTGTAACGGTATTAATTCCCAACTCAGGTGTAAAGCCTGCATGAGCTGCCTTGCCATGAAGTGTAATCTCAAATGACAGTATAGTTGGTGCAGAAACCGCTACCGTGCCAACGACACCGGTAAGGTCAAGAACAAAGCCGATTTTGGATTTGCACTTTGAAAAATCAAAATATCTTATTCCGGTACAATAGCTCTCCTCGGCAACAGAGAAAATCAGCTCCACAGGACGATGATCCTCATTGTTCTCCTTAAGCTCGGTGAGCACTTCGAGTATTGCGGCAACGCCTGAAAAATCATCTGCCCCGAGAACGGTGCTTCCGGTGCTTGTTATTTTACCATCCGAATGCACTATAGCCATCTTACCCTTAGACGGATCAACGGTATCGAGGTGCGTGCAAAGCAGTATCGGCTCTTTGCTGCTGTTATGACCCGGTATTTCGGCAAAGATATTACCACATTCGCCACCGATCTGTGTGCCGGCATCATCCTCATAGTACTCCGCACCGAGCTCTTGAAGCTTTGACTTAACATATTCTGAGGCCTGTCTTTCTCCGAGAGTCGGGCTGTCGATCGACACGAGGTCCGAAAACAGCTTAATCAGCCTTTCGGTGTTTATCATATCTACCATTCCGTTTCAAAATTATAGTATTACAGAAGAGCAAAGCTCTTTAAAATAAAGATCATAAGGAAAACAGTCGGAATGCAGCACACGGAGCTCAATACAACGAGCTGACCTGCCAGTTCTCCGTCTGCACCGGCCTCCTGAGCCATGATATAGCTTGAAACTGCCGTGGGGGTTTCCCATGCCAGTGACAGGGCGAGCAAATTGGCTCCTCTGATACCGGACATAATGGCCAGCGGAATAAAGATGAGAGGGATAATAACAAGCTTAAATGCGACAACGACAGCCGCCTTGCTGATATTTCCCTTGAGCTTTCTGAATCGGAAGTCACCGCCGAGAACTATCATTGCGAGCGGTGTTGCGATTTTGGCAATGTCGTTTATTGTGGTTTCCACAAAGGCAGGAAATCTGATACCGGCAAATGAAACCGCTATACCGAGCAGGGTAGCGATTATCAACGGATTTTTGGCAACCTTAGCGGCGGTAGCACCGATGTTGACTTTTTCACCGCTTGTATATACCGCAAGAGCAACAACGGACAGGGTGTTATACATCGGAACAAGAACCGCACTGAGCACGGATGCAACGGCGGCATGCTCAGCTCCGAAAACATTAGTTACTAAGCTGACACCAAAGATAACATAGTTGCTTCTGAAAATAGCCTGGATGATGACTCCGCGCTGCTTTGGTTCCTTTACAACACGCGGTACAATAATACACAGCATAATATAGAGCAGCAGCAGACTTCCGACAGCGAAAACAAACATCTTGCCGTCGAATAATTCCAACAAATTTGTCTTATAAATGTTGTTGAAAAGCATTGCCGGAAGAAAGAATTTGAAGGTAAGACTGTTGGTCTTTTTCAGGTATTCGTCCGAAACAAAGTTGAAATGCCTCAGCAGATAACCGAACGTAAGTATCAGAAAAGTGGGCATTATAGCATTGAGTGCGACGAGAAAACTATTTAACATGACGTACCTCCGATTTTACAGACTCATAAACGACCATGACTTTTTGATGCTCCGCAATACCGACAGAAAACGCGGTAGCTCCACCGGCGGCAGTACCCATTGCGAGCGCTTCGGCATACCCAGAACCATTCTCACGTGCTGCAAGAAAGCCTGCAAGCATTGAATCTCCGGCTCCGACGGAATTGATAACCGTTCCCTTTGCAGCGGGAGCTGTGTATATCTCTCCCTGTTCAGTATATAGGATCGCGCCATCACCTGCCATTGAAACTATTACGTTACGTGCGCCGAGCCTTTGAAGCTTTTCAGCGGCACAAATCACCTTATCCCGAGAATCCATTGACTCACCGAAAAAGTCAGCAAGCTCATCCCTGTTTGGCTTTATTAGCAGTGGATTATACGGAAGAACTCCTCGCAATAGCTCTCCGGAGGCATCCGCGACGATGTGAGCGTCATGACTTTTGGCTTTTTTCGCTATTATGGCATAAAAATCCTGAGGCACTGTTTTTGGCACACTTCCAGACAATACGACTGTATCGCCGCTTTCAAGAACATTTAGCTTCTCAAGAAGCTCGTTCAGGTTTTCCTCGGAAATATCCGGGCCGTTACCGTTTATCTCTGTTTCATCTTTCGCATGAAGCTTAATATTGACTCGCGTAAAACCGTTTTTCACGGTGACGAAATCAGTACTGATTCCCATTTGTTCAACCTCGTCGTTCAGAGCCCTGCCTGTAAAGCCTGCGATAAAGCCCATGGCTCGGCTCTTCGTATTGAGGTTATTTAGCATTATCGAAACATTAATGCCCTTACCTCCGATAACCAGTGCTTCTTTCCCTGCTCGGTTGACTGCACCCAAGCATAGCTCATCGAGCGAAAGCACACAATCTATGGCAGGATTGAGTGTAACAGTATATATCATTGTGTAGTTAACCTCAAATCTGTTATTCCGGTTAAGGAACATGTTTAGTGATTTACAGCATAGCATGTTTTATTGAAAAAAGCAATAAAGCTTGTCGAAATATAAGGAAAAACACGCAAAAAAGACGGAACCACCTAAGTGATTCCGTCAGAGAAAACTCTGTTATTCTCTGTGATTTTCCCAGATGAGCTTGAGGCCATCCAGCAGGAGCGTGTCACTGAATACTATTCTGCGTTGGCAATGCTCAATTACCATTCCCGCAAGTCCACCGGTCGCGACAACTGTACACGGCTCACCTATTTCTTCCTCTATCCTGTCACACAGACCATCGAGCATACAGGATGTGCCGAATATCATGCCAGACTGAATACATTCCATTGTATTGGTTCCAAGGACATTGGGCGGAGCCTGCAGACTGACCGACGAGAGCTGTGCAGCGCCGTTTGTCAGAGCATCAAGTGAAGTGCCCATGCCAGGGATAATGATTACGCCGCAAACATCTCCGTCAGCATTGATTCCGGTTAGAGTTGTTGCTGTACCCATGTCGATAACTATCGATGGACTTGGATAAAGCTGCTTTGCGGCAACAGCTCCGACGATCAAATCGGCGCCAAGCTCATTTGAGACGCCGGCAGCCACTGTAACCTCCGGCACTGTAGCTGAGCTTACAACAAACGGTTTAACATGCCAAATGCGATATATCGCTTTGGACAATGAATCAGTAAGTCTAGGTACAACGGAACTCAGAGCAGCACCGTCTATCTCATCGGGCTCAACTCCGTACAGACGCAGTATAGCAAGAAGCTCTGCGGCATATTGATCTTCCATTCGTGCAGGCTTTGTTGCTATTCTCGACACAAACAGCAATTGGTCGCCGTCATATACTCCAAGTGTTATATTGGTATTTCCTACATCAAGTGTAAGCAGCAAAATGATCATCCCCCATACTAACTTGAGTTTAGTATAACACAAGTCAGTATGTTTTACAATGAAAAGCTGCGTGCCGGTCGTTTTTGCTTTCAGCCTAAAAGCTTTATTGAAGCTATTGCCAGTATTACTGTAGTTGCATCTCCGCAAAGGGCAGCCGGTATGGTGTATTTTATGGATTTATATCCCCGTCCGCCAAAGTATACAGCAGCGGCGTAGAAGGTCGTCTCAGTGGATGAGGCCATTATTGCAGCTAATTTTGATATTTCCGCATCCCCTCCGTATGTTGAATACAGCTCTGTTACGTATGATATGGCTCCACTGCCGGAGAGAGGACGAAGAAGAATTAGCGGCAGCAGCTCGGAATCTATGCCTGTCCCGGAAATCATGGGCTCTATTGCGGCTGCTATCATATCGAGAAAGCCGGACTCTCTGAGCATGGTTATAGCGACTATCAGCCCCACAAGAGTCGGCATAAGCGTTTTTGCGGCTATGGCCCCACTTTTTGCGCCTTCAATAAATAAATCAAATACCGGCAAGCTCTTTATAAATCCCGTTAATACGATGAGTGCTGTTACAGCACAGATCACACAAGACCCTATTTTTTCCATATGCATCCCATGACCCTACACATAATTATACAGGTAATTAGGCTTCCAAACGATGTGAGCCATATATGCGGCATGATATCATAAGGGGAATCGCAGCCATACGAAGCTCTGAGCATAACAACAGACGACGGCAGTAACTGAAACGCTACCGTATTCATGACCACAAACATTATCATCTCCGGTGTTGGTGCGTCCGGTGATCGATCTAAGCGCTGCATTTCATCCATGGCGTCCAAACCGGCCGGAGTAGCTGCATTTCCCATGCCAAACAGATTTGCGGCAATATTTGAAGTGATTTTCTTTGATATGGACACTTCCTCTGCATAGCGTGGGAACAAAAGCCTTATAAACGGATGCAGAAGTCCGGAGAATCCGTCAACTATGCCGGAAGCCTCTGCTATCCTCATCAGACCGCTCCAAAAGCACATACTGCCAAGCAGCAAAAAGGCAGTTTCAATCGCAGACCGCGCTCCGTCCCCTAACGATACAGCGAGCTCCGGGATATGTCCGGTCAATAATGCCGAAAGAAAAGCTATCAAAATGATGCCCGACCAAATATAATTCAGCACGATTTCATACCTTCTTTGATTGTTTTGGTTGATTTTGTCCTCAGAATATATTATGATAATATTGATATATTCCTTAAGAAAGGGTGTTATGTATGTTTGGTGAAAAAATACTTGAATATTGGGACGATATACTCCGTGATCTTGCGGAGATCGTTGCAATCCCGTCAGTAGCCGTTCCTCAGGAGGGCGAATATCCGTTTGGCAAAAACGCCGCTGCTGCTGTAGATAAGGCAATGGAGCTTTGCGAGCGTTACGGCTTGACCGCTAAGAATGTGGATTATTACGCTATGCACGCTGAACTCGGCGAAGGCGATGAAAATGCAGTCGTTATGGCTCACCTCGATGTTGTTCCCGAGGGTGAGGGCTGGCTGAGCGATCCTTACACAATGGATATCCGTGACGGCATTGCATACGGCCGCGGTGTTTCCGATAATAAGGGCCCGGCTATCGTTGCTCTGCATTGCCTGCGTGCTCTTCGTGATGCAGGTGTTATCGGTAAGCGTAAGCTCCGTGTTGTTCTCGGTTCTGCCGAAGAAATCGGAATGCAGGACATGGCTCATTATTTTGCTAAGGAGCAGAAGCCGACAATGGGCTTTACTCCCGACTCCTCTTATGGCATTTGCCATTGTGAAAAGGGTCTGTTCAATTTCTCTGTTTCCGGCCCGGTTGGCGAAAGAATCAAGAGCTTCAAGGCAGGTACAGTTGTTAACGCTGTTCCCTATAAGGCAGAGGCCGATGTTATTTGCAACGATGCTGAGCTTGCAAAGCTGACAGCCGCAGCAGAGGCTGCTGAGGTCAAATTCGATATTACACGTACCGAGGACGGAGCTCACATCACAGCTCACGGTGTTGCATCCCATGCCTCCTGGCCGCAGGCCGGTGTTAATGCGGCAGCTCATCTCGTTAAGCTCCTTGTAGCTGTTTGGGGTGATGAGTGCGGTAAACTGTTCACATTTATCGACGAGAAAATCGGCCTTACCTATGACGGCTCTCTCCTTGGCGTAAATATGACCGATGCTCCCAGTGGAGCACTTACCTTCAACCTTGGTGTTATGAAGGCAGAAAACGGCGAGGGTACATTCTTTATTGATATTCGTTATCCCGCACTTGCAAATGGCTCTGCTATCGATAAGACACTTCGTGCAAACGTTGAGAGCTATGGCCTCACCTATACTCTCGGACATGATGAGGCTCCATTGTATCTGCCGAAGGATGGCGATCTTGTACGTCTGCTCTCCGGCGCATACGAGGATATAACAGGAAAAGAGTGCGATATTTACTCCATGGGCGGCGGCACATATGCAAGACAGATGTTCGGCAATGGTGTTGCCTTCGGTGCAGGCTTCGCAGATGATGAGTCCAATGCTCATAACTGCAACGAGTCTTTGAACCTCGAGCACTATAAGCTTCATGCTCAGATATGCCTTGAAGCAATGTATCGCATGTTCACTGCGGAATAATAAGCATATGGAGTATCAATATAATATAATCACGCCAATGGAGATTTTCTCAAATCCCGAGGTTGTGACATACATAGAGTCTGGAAACAGTTGTCTGCACGCTCTTGGATTTACGGAGCATGGACGGGCTCATGCAAAGCGATGCGCAGAATATGCCCGGGGGATTCTTGAATCCCTCGGGTACGACGCGCGAACCTGTGATCTTGCTGAGATCGCAGGGTATCTTCATGATATCGGCAATACTGTTAATCGTGTTGACCATGCTCACAGCGGCGCAATAATGGCTTTCACGTTGTTGAATAAGCTGAATATGCCCCCTGAGGAGATAGCTACCATCTGTTCCGCTATCGGTCATCATGATGAAAAGACAGCTTTTCCGGTCAATGCGGTTTCGGCAGCACTAATATTATCCGATAAGAGTGATGTTCGCCGCAGCAGAGTACGCAAGGACGCTATCATTGCATCGGACATACACGACCGCGTCAATTTTGCCGTTGAGCATTCCGACCTCAGAATCGACGCTGAGAAGAAGCTCTGCGTATTTGATATAGACATCGATACAGAAATATGCCCGGTTATGGAGTATTTTGAAATATTCCTCGACCGAATGGTTCTCTGTCGTAAGGCTGCGGACTTTTTTTCGCTTACCTTTGAGCTTATTATTAACAATACAAGACTTCTGTAAATCTCATTTGAGGAGGATATATTATGCATACGATCATACCTAATCCAAATGGTTTGGCAGATTTTGATACCTTGCGCGTTACTCTTCCCCACTCGTTTTCAATAGATTTCGGAGGCTTTGCGCCGTGGTGCGTGACTGCTTTTTTGCAGAGAACGGAGTCTGCTCAAATTGATGCTGTACCGTGGCTGAAACTCAGCTGTGACGATGCCATGGAAAATGAAGAATACGGACTGACCGTGACTTCCGATGGCATTGAGATATCGGCTTCGTCCGAGCAGGGCGTTATTTGGGCGCTGACATCGGTATATCATCTTTTGGACGAGAGCCGCACTATTCCAATCGGTACGGTTACAGATAAGCCTCGTTACGGATACAGAGCTCAGAGCCTTGATTGTGCCCGTCACTTCTTCCCGGTCGAAACCGTAAAGAAGGTAATAGAGCAGCTTTCGCTTGTAAAGATGAATACGCTTCACTGGCATCTGACGGATGATCAGGGTTGGCGCATCGAATGTCAGTCTTTCCCGCTGCTCCATGAAACCAGCGGAGATTATTATACTCAGGACGAGATCAGGGAGATAGTGCATTACGCACATATTCGCGGCGTTGAAATAATTCCCGAGATAGATCTCCCAGGTCATACCACCGGCCTGCTGGCCGCATATCCGGAGTATAGCTGTTCCGGCGAGAAGGTTCAGCTGGCCGTTACGGGCGGAATTTATCCGATAATCCTCTGTGCAGGCAAGGAAAGCATATTTGAGATGCTCGACACCCTGCTGACAGAAATATGCCCTCTCTTCCCCGGCAAGAAGTTCCATATTGGAGGCGATGAAGCTCCGAAGACCGAATGGAAAAAGTGTCCTCATTGTCGCCAACGCATGCTTGATGAGGGACTGGAAAACGAAGAGGATCTGCAGGGATATTTCTCAATGCGTGTTGCTGAAATTCTTCGAAAGCTCGGCAAAGAGCCGATTTGCTGGAATGATTCTCTGAAAGCCAGAGACATCCCCGAGAATACTTTGATTCAGTATTGGACTGCTCAGCATCTTCCGCAGATGATAGAGTATTACAATAAGGGCGGCAAATTTATTTACTCCGAAATGTTTGACCTTTACTTTGACTATCCTCACAGCATGATACCGCTTAAGCGCATATATAACTGCACTCCGATGATCGGAAGCACGCCATGCGGTGAATCTGAAAACCTTGTCGGAATAGAATCTTGCCTCTGGTCCGAGCATATAGTGGAGTCTTCCCTTCTCTTACAGAGAATCTTCCCCCGCGCATATGCACTTGCAGAAGTCGCATGGTCTAACGAGAGAGATTATGAGGATTTCAAGAGACGTCTTATCGTGCTTTCAGCAAAGGCTGAAAAGCTTGGAGCTGCAGGTACTCCGGAAATCTGGTGGGATCCTCAGGGTGAAGAACGCAGAAAAGAAGGCGTCGAATATCTCTCCAGAATGTTCCGCGGTATTTCTGACACTGTTAAGGAGGGCTCTCTGGCTGACGGCAGCATTGATCCTTCCGTTATAATCAATGTGTTTTTCTCAAAGTTTTTCGAACCCGAAGATATACCGTATATAGCACAGATGTTCAAAAGATAAGCTGTGATAAACAAAAACCTCTGCGAGGCAGTGTAATAGCTGCCATGCAGAGGTTTTAATCATTTAGAATTATTTTGTGCCGAAGATTCTGTCACCGGCATCACCGAGACCCGGAATGATATATCCGTTTTCGTTGAGCTTCTCATCAAGGGATGCACAGTAGATATGAACATCGGGATGAGCCTCGCTGAGAGCCTTGAGTCCCTCGGGAGCTGCAATGATGCAGAGGAACTTGATGCTCCTCGGATTGGAACGCTTAACAATGGTGATAGCGTCTATAGCAGAGCCGCCGGTTGCAAGCATCGGATCAAGAACGATAACGTCACGCTCGTTGATATCGGACGGAAGCTTGTTGTAGTATTCAACAGGCTGGAGGGTATCGTGGTCACGATAAAGGCCAATATGACCGACCTTAGCACTCGGAACAAGCTGCAAAACGCCATCTACCATACCGAGACCGGCGCGGAGAATCGGAACAAAAGCAAGCTTACGGCCAGCGATGACCTTGGTAGTTGCTACCTGCATCGGTGTTTCGGTCTGTACCTCCATAAGCGGAAGATCACGTGTGGCCTCATAGCACATAAGCGTTGCAATTTCGCTGACAAGTGTACGGAACTGCTGTGTTCCGGTATTCTTATCTCTCAGGAAGGTAAGCTTATGCTGGATCAGTGGATGATCCATAATGAAAATGTTATCATTCATGACAAATACCCCTTATTATTTATTTGGCAATTAAAGCTCGCCATTTTCAATTGCTGAGATCTGGTCGACTCTGCGCTGATGACGTCCACCCTCGAAATCAAAGGACAGGAATGTATCAACAATGTCGAGTCCGGTCTTCTCATCTATAACAAGTCCGCCCATGCACAGAATATTGGCATTGTTGTGGCGGCGAGTCATCTCAGCGGCATGAGTATCGCAGCAGAGAGCAGCTCTGATGCCCTTTACCTTATTCGCTGCAATGGAGATACCGATACCGGTAGAGCAAACAAGAATTCCGTACTCAGCCTCACCGTCCGCTACACAGTGAGCCACCTTAGCGGCATGAACTGCGTAGTCAACGCTATCTGTGGAATAGCAGCCAAAATCCTTTACCTCTATTCCCTTTTCTTCAAGATGCTTCTTGACAGCTTCCTTCAAAGCGAAGCCGCCGTGGTCACAACCAAGTGCGATCATTTTTTAACCCTCCGTTTTCATTTCGTTTTTCTTTTTAAGCTCACGTTCAGCCTGCGGCAAGCGAAGATACAGCGGCATAAGTGCATCCGGTGTTACGTGCTCGCCGTTTTCAAACATTGTTTTTGCAGCCATTCCGACTCCGCTGGCTCTTTGATATTGGAGCTGCGGCTGGAGTAATTTAGCGCCGAAATCTGCAAAGGTCTTGTAACAGAGCTGCGCGCCGTCACCGACCAGCATCAATTGCTCGCCGTAATGGCAGCATTCCTCGTAGAGCTCGGAAATCGGCAACGCCCTGTCTTCACACAGACGCTCTATCCTATCACCCGTCACGCGGAAGATGGCGTTATACACCTGTCCGCATCTTGCATCCATAACGGCGCACAAGACGCAATCGGTTCCGCGGGCATTCTCAGCCATAGCCCTTAAGGTGGAAACACCTACGCAGGGAATGTTTTTTACCATAGCCAAGCCCTTAACGCAGGAAACACCGATGCGAACACCTGTAAAGGATCCCGGGCCAACCGATACAACTATGCAGTCCAGGTCGTCCAATGTTTTCTGGGTCATTTTCAAGACGGACTCGACCATTGGCATCAATGTTTGACTGTGTGTCTGTTTAGTATTGATATAAAATTCAGAAACTATCTTTTCATCCTCGATCAGAGCGGCAGAAGCCGGGCCTGCTGAGGAATCAAGTGCTAAAATCAGCATAAACTATCCTTTTCTTACATTTGCGAAGTTTTTAAGCTTAAAGCTCAATTCCGTCTATTGTAAAGACTCGCTCATTCTCCGAAGCACCCTTCTTGATATCGATATGGATGGTGTTTTCGGGGAGCGCACCCTCGATATTCTCGCTCCACTCGATCACAAGAACATTATCAGTGTCAAGGTAATCAAAAAAGCCGGTAGAATATAAATCGTCCCAACCCGAAACACGGTACATGTCAAAATGCTGTACCGTGAGTCGAGTATTGTACTCATTGACAAGTGCGAATGTGGGGCTTGAAACAATATCTTCACCGTTCAAAGCAAGTACCAAACCACGTGTAAAGGCAGTTTTACCCATACCCATCGGCCCGGTAAAAGCTATTACCTCGCCGCCATGCAGCTTTTCTGCTACTCTGGCAGCAAGTGCTTCCGTTTCCTTGAGGGATTTAGATACAAATACCGCCATGCTCTTAGAACAGGCCGTGGATCATGCCGTCTTCGCCGACATCGATCTTCTCTGCTGACGGTACCTTGGGCAAGCCGGGCATGGTCATAACATCGCCTGCATATGCTACCACAAAACCGGCACCGTTTGAGAGCTTGAGATCACGAATGGTTATCTCAAAGCCACTCGGTCTGCCGAGCAGACTTGCGTTATCGGAGAGAGAATACTGTGTTTTTGCGATACAAATGGGCATATCATCCCCACCCAGAGCCTTGATATCCTTGAGGGACTTCTTGGCGGCATTTGTGAATACCACACCGGAAGCACCGTAAATCTCTTCTGCGATGGTCTCTATCTTTTCTTCAACAGTCTTTTCAATGGAATAGATCGGCTGGAATTTGGACTCAGTTGTGTCAATAACCTTGCAGATAGTTTCAGCAAGCTCTATGCCGCCTTCTCCGCCCTTTGCAAAGACCTCGGAGAGAGCGTATTCAACGCCGAGAGCCTTACATGTATCATCGATAACCTGAAGCTCAGCTTCTGTATCAGTATGGAATCTGTTGATAGCCACTACGACCGGAACGC
Source organism: uncultured Ruminococcus sp. (assembly GCA_964531265.1). Taxonomy (GTDB): domain Bacteria; phylum Bacillota; class Clostridia; order Oscillospirales; family Acutalibacteraceae; genus Hominenteromicrobium. The sequence goes on along the minus strand of CAZHDW010000024.1, from coordinate 1,237 downwards.
CGTACTTCTGCATGTTCTCAACATGAGCACAGAGGTTGACCGCGCCCTTCTTAAGTGCCTCAACATTTTCCGTAGCAAGCTCTGTCTTAGGAACTCCACCGTTGTACTTAAGCGCACGAACTGTTGCAACGACAACGATGCAGTCCGGATGCAGATCGGCCATTCTGCACTTGATATCAAGGAATTTCTCAGCGCCGAGGTCAGAGCCAAAGCCGGCCTCTGTTATGCAGTAATCACCGAGCTTAAGAGCAAGCTTAGTTGCACGAACGGAGTTACAGCCATGAGCAATATTTGCGAACGGGCCGCCATGCATAATTGCGGGAGTGCCTTCGATAGTCTGAACAAGGTTCGGATTGATAGCATCCTTCAACAGTGCGGTCATAGCGCCGTCTGCATTGATATCCTTAGCAAATACGGGCTTATTGTCATATGTATAAGCGATGAGTATTCTGCCCAGTCTTTCCTTCAAATCTGCAAGATCCCTTGCAAGGCAAAGAATAGCCATAACCTCACTGGCTACTGTTATGATAAAGCCATCCTCACGCGGAACACCGTTAATCTTTCCGCCGAGACCGACAATAACATTTCTAAGCGCACGGTCATTCATGTCAACACAGCGCTTAACAAGAATTCTTCTCTGGTCAATACCGAGCAAATTTCCCTGCTGCAAATGGTTATCCAGCATAGCACAGAGCAGGTTGTTGGCGGAGGTAATGGCGTGCATATCGCCTGTAAAATGAAGGTTGATATCCTCCATCGGAAGGACCTGAGCGTATCCGCCACCGGCAGCGCCACCCTTAACGCCAAAGACAGGGCCGAGAGACGGCTCTCTGAGGGCAATAACGGCGTTTTTGCCGATTTTAGCCATTGCCTGTCCCAGACCGGCAGTGGTGGTTGTCTTTCCCTCACCTGCCGGAGTCGGATTGATCGCTGTAACAAGTATCAGCTTTCCATCCGGCTTGTCTTGCAAGCGCTGAACAAGATCATCGTTCAATTTTGCCTTGAATCTGCCATAGGGCTCAAGTTCTTCCGTGCGGACACCGAGCTCCTCGGCAATATCCGCAATTGGTCTCAATTTTGTCTGCTGAGCAATTTCGATATCGGTAAGCATCCTCAAAACCAACCTTTCATTTTCCGTGTAATGTTATCGGCCGAGCGACCAAATTTATTCACTATTAATTATATCTCAAAAAAGTGGATTCGTAAAGAGATTCTTTTATATTGTAATATTTTATAT
>CAZHDW010000023.1:0-28474 GCA_964531265.1 uncultured Ruminococcus sp. | reverse complement strand
ACCAAAACTGTTGTATGTTCGTTGTAGCTCCTTAAATTAGTCCAAAATACTCAAACGCTTCTCGGATTGCATTCTCTTTCTCCGGTGGACACTGTAGTTGTCTACTATCTTCAGACTTTGGCAGATTATAGTTTTTGCCTACCTCAATCCCACATTTCCGCTTAATCTGTGAGATATACAGGTTTGATACCTTTAATCCGCTATGTTCCAATACATAGTCCTTAATCTGTGTGTAGGTTGCACTGTCCTGAAAATCTTACATATCCATATCTTCCAAAGAGAACTCCACACGCACCTTTTTTGAGTCAACCTCTCCCTTGGAAAGCAAGACAACCGTCTCGACATGGTTTGTGTGGGGGAACATGTCCACGGGCTGGATTTTATTTACGCTGTAGCCGTGAGCGGTAAGATACTTAAGGTCTCGTGCAAGGGTTTCCGGGTTGCATGAGACATACACTATGCGCTTCGGCGAAAGTGTCACGGCGGAGGAGAGGAATGCCTCATCACTGCCCGCGCGAGGCGGATCCATGAGGAGCACATCGCACTGCTCGCCGGCAGAGGCCATTTCCACCATGAATTCACCTGCATCTGCGCAGATGAACCTAATATTTTTCATGTGATTTATTTTTGCGTTCACTATGGCGTCGCGCACAGCGTCGCGATTCACCTCAACGCCGAGCACCTGTCCTGCATTTGGCGCGGCAACCATGCCTATTGTGCCTATGCCGCAGTAGGCGTCTATCACGGTCTCCTTGCCGGTGAGCTGTGCAAATTCTATCGCCTTGCCGTAAAGCACCTCGGTCTGCACCGGGTTTATCTGGTAGAAGGATTTGGCGGATATGCGGAATTTCAGTCCGCACAGTATATCGGTTATGTACCCCGGGCCATACAGTGCCTTTTCGTTCGGCCCGAGCAGCATGGAGGTGAATTTATCATTCACGTTCTGGATAATCGTGGTAATCTCCGGGTGTTTTTTGAGCAGTGCCTTTACAAAATTATTCTTTGCCGGGAATACCGGTGTTCCCGTGACGAGCACCACCATTATTTCATCTGTGGAAAAGCCTCTTTTTACGAGCACATGGCGCAAAAATCCGCGCCCCGTCACCTCGTTATAGGTGGTCAGCTTGAAATCCGCTATCAGCTTGCGCACGTCCAGAATAATGCTGTCGGCGGTTTTATCCTCCGTCATACAGCTATCCACCGCCACTATATTATGGGTGCTGCTCTGGTATATGCCGGAGATTATCCTGCCGGAGCGAGTTGTGCCGAAGGCAGCCTGCACCTTGTTTCTGTAATGATACGGTGTTTTCATACCGATTATCGGCTCTACATGGGCAAATCGGCCCAAAAGCTTTATGCAAAGGCGATTTTTCCACTCCAGCTGTGCCTCGTAGCTGAGGTTTTGTAATTGGCATCCACCGCACTTTTTGCTGTATGGACAGCGATTTTCGTTTTGAGCAAGCATAAAATACCCCTTTCGCGCACTCTCTTTTATGGTATGATTTTATCATTCAAAGCAGGAGAAATCAAGGCTTGATATGGTACATATGCCTGACAACCGCGAGTTGCGCAAATTGCAACCGATGGTGTATTGCACGTGGGGAAATTTGCGGATATAATTAGCCTTAGGGAGGTGCTGTTATGGCAATCAGCAATATGATAAGCAAGCTGCGCATGAGTGCGAATATGTCGCAGGAGGAATTCGGCGCGTTGTTCGGAGTTTCGCGCCAGTCTATACAGAAGTGGGAGAGCGATGCATCCGTGCCGGAGCTCGAAAACCTTATCAAAATAGCAAAGCATTTTGATATTTCACTTGATTCACTTGTGCTCGACAGCGATACACGTATTACGGAGGAACTGGATTTTACGAGAAAATTGAAGCCGAAGTATGCGAATATCCATGAGTGGGAGTCGTACGAATCGAATCTGCTGACGGAGTATCAGCAATCGGTCGAGGAGGGGCTTGATATAGCGGCGTACGCGGATGTTTTTTTCGCCGTGTCAAGGCTTCCGAAGGACGAGATAAAGAAGCGACTTGGAGATGTGCTCTTCGATGTTGTTATCAATGCGAAGACCGTTAAAGGCTATAAATACACCGAGCCCTCGACGCTTGAAGAGATAAGGGCTTTAAGGCGGGACAGCGAGTCGCTGACCGGGGTCGACAAAGCTAAGCTCGAAAGCCGTGTACACGGCGCATGGATGGGCAGAATGTGCGGCTGTCTTCTCGGTAAGACTGTGGAGGGCATAAGAACGGACGAGCTGATACCTTTTTTAAAGGAAACAGGGAACTATCCGATGCACAGATACATCCGTTACAGCGACCTCAACGACGACATACTGAATAAGTATAAATATCGCTTTGCAAACAGATGCTATGCCGACAGGGTGGACGGTATGCCAGTGGATGATGACACGAATTACACCGTTATGGCACAGGAGATAATAGAAAAGTACGGCAGGGATTTCACTCCGTATGATGTTTCGCGTGCGTGGCTCGATCTTCAGGGCAAGGACGCCTACTGTACGGCCGAGCGAGTGGCGTACTGCAATTTTGTTAAGGGCTTTGAGCCGCCGGAGTCTGCTGAATATAAGAATCCGTACCGTGAGTGGATAGGCGCACAGATACGCGGCGACTACTTCGGATATATCAATCCCGGAAATCCGGAGCTTGCCGCTGACATGGCCTTCAGGGATGCTTCAATATCCCATATTAAAAACGGAATCTACGGCGAAATGTTTGCTGCTGCAATGATATCGGCCGCGTTCTGTACGGAGGACATCAAGCTGATAATAGAGGAGGGTCTTGCGCAGATACCGCACACCTCGAGGCTTTATGAGGCGGTGAGCGATGTTATTGCGGAGTACGAGAGCGGTGTTTCGCAGAAGGACTGCTTTGCGGATATCCACAGCAGATATGATGAGCATTCCGCGCATGACTGGTGCCATACCATATCCAACGCCATGATAGTCGCGGCTTCGCTGCTGTACGGCGGTGGGGATATGGGAAAATCGCTGTGCATGGCGGTGGAAACGGGCTTTGATACCGACTGCAACGGCGCAACGGTTGGCTCCGTGCTGGGTGCTGCCAAGGGCATTGAGAGCATAGATGCTGTGTGGACCGATCCGATAAACGATACACTGCATACGTCTATTTTCGGAGTTGGCACTGTCAGGGTCTCGGACAGAGTAAAGCAGACGATGAAGCATATAGGTCGGATATAAAAATATCCCGGAGGATACGGAATATCCTCCGGGATGATTTTTTACTCTTATTTCTGTACAAACGGAGTCGGAACATGGCCTGTTGTAAGCTTCGGCATATTGACCGGAGCAGCCCACTTTACGGCGTTTGTAAGCACTTTCTGTACCTCGGGCATGTGGTAGATCGGGAAGGTCTCGTGACCGGGCTTGAAGTAGAAGATCTTGCCCTTGCCGCGGTGGAAGCAGCAGCCGCTGCGGAATACCTCGCCGCCCTCGAACCAGCTTATGAATACCAGCTCGTCCGGTGCCGGAATGTTGAAGTGCTCACCGTAGGTCTCCTCATGCGGAATGACAATCTTCTCATCGAGGCCGTCAACAATGGGATGTGCGGGGTCGACCACCCACATGATCTCCATTTCGTTGTTCTCTCTCCACTTAAGGTCAAGGGAGGTTGTGCCGCAGACCTTGTGGAAGATCTTGGAGGCATGACCGGAGTGGAGAACGATGAGGCCCATGCCCTCCATAACGCGCTTGTGTACGCGCTCTACGATCTCGTCATCCACAAGATGATGAGCCATGTGTCCCCACCACATGAGGACATCGGTGTTGTTCAGCACTTCCTCTGTGAGGCCGTGCTCCGGCTCGTCAAGTGTAGCGGTCTTGACATCCATGCCGTTTGCTTCAAGAAAATCTGCGATGCAGCCGTGAATACCCTTCGGGTAAATTTCAGCGACCTTTTCAGATTCCTTTTCGTGTCGATACTCGTTCCATACGGTAACTCTGATAGCCATAGTAATTTCCTTTCTGCCGTGCGTATTCCCGTTATCGGCCGACATACAGTCGGCACTTTCCGCCACTATTATATCCGCGTTTTTTTGACTTGTCTACCTTTTGACGGAAAAATTTGTGTTTTTGGTGTTATTTTCTATTGAACGGAGATTGCGTACCACATTGAAAAATGGTATGATAGTTTTATCACAGAGTGCCGCAGCCAGCGGCATGGAAGGAGCTAATAAAAATGAACTGTACATTGAAACCCGAAGAGAAGAGCATGGAGAAAATAGTTGCCATGTGCAAAACAAGGGGCTTTATTTTCCCGGGCAGCGATATTTACGGCGGCCTTGCAAATACATGGGACTACGGCCCGCTGGGTGCAAGACTGAAAAACAATGTTAAGGACACATGGAGAAAGCGCTTTATTCAGGAGAGAAAGAACAGCTACGAGGTGGATGCAGACATCCTGATGCATCCGAGAGTATGGGAGGCCAGCGGCCATGTCGCATCGTTCTCCGATCCGCTGCTCGACTGTAAAGAGTGCAAAATGCGTCACAGAGCAGATAACCTTATAGATGATTTTGACCCCGAAGCACATGCAGACGGTATGACAAAGGAAGAGATGTTCCAGTATATTAAGGATCATCACATTCCCTGCCCAAATTGCGGCAAGCACAATTTCACCGATATCCGCGAATTCAACCTGATGTTCCAGACCTTCCGCGGTGTTACAAATAACAGCAAGAGCACAATTTACCTCCGTCCGGAGAATGCTCAGGGTGAATACGTAAACTTCCTGAATGTTCAGCGCACAATGCGTGCAAAGCTTCCGTTCAGCATCGGTCAGATCGGTAAGGCATTCAGAAATGAGATCACCCCGGGTAACTTCACCTTCCGTACAATAGAGTTCGAGCAGATGGAGTTCCAGACCTTCTGCAAAGAGGGCACTGACTCCGAGCTGTATGATTTCTTCAAGGCCTACGGTAAGCAGTATTTTGAGGATCTCGGCCTGCCGGCAGAGCATCTGCGTTACCATGACCATGAGAAGCTTGCTCATTATGCTAAGGCAGCATGTGACATAGAGTTCCTGTTCCCGTTCGGCTGGGGCGAGATCAACGGTACACACAACCGTACCAATTTCGACCTTACACGTCATCAGGAATACAGCGGACAGAAGATGGAATATCTCGATCCGGAGACAAACGAGAAGTTTATTCCGTTCATTATCGAGTCCACCTATGGCCTCGACCGTACAGTGCTTGCACTTCTGTGCGAGGCATATGACGAGGAGGTTCTCGACGCAGAAAAGAACGACACACGTGTTGTTCTGCACCTCAATCCGGCAATCGCTCCGTACAAGGCAGCAGTGCTTCCGCTTTCCAAGAAGCTTTCTGAGAAGGCTATGGAGGTATATAACAGCCTTGCAAAGAAGTTCATGGTCGACTTTGATGAGACCGGCTCCATCGGTAAGCGTTACCGCCGTGAAGATGAGATCGGTACTCCGTTCTGCATTACTTATGACTTTGACAGTGAGAACGACGGCTGCGTAACGGTTCGTGACCGTGATACAATGGAGCAGGAGCGCATCCGCATTGAAGATCTTGAAGCTTACATTGCTGCACGCATTGAATTCTGATCTTGCTGATCGTTGCGATAAGGAATGGGTTGGATGAAGAATAAAACAGGGTTCAGGGCTGTAGTGCTGTCCGTAGCGCTGATGCTCATGGTCGCTTTCTGTACATTCCCGGTTTTTGCCACGGAATCCACCGGTGGCAGGGACAGCACACTTGTGCAGCAGGCGAATGAAGGCGTGCCGAACGAGAAAGAGATAGAAATCAACTTCTTTAACGGCCTCAGAGCTGATAACGGCCTGCAAAATACGCTGTTCGCCGTGGGTGCGGTGCTGGCCTTTGCGGGTGCAGTCGGACTTGTCTGCATCATTGCCTGGCGGCGCGCATATAAAAAGCGCGACCGTACCGAGGAGACGCGTGAGGGTATACTGAACGCGATAGAGCTGGCTGAGCAGCGCAATAAAAAGCAGGCGACAAAGCCGAAAAAGCGTGCTCCGGAGAAGCAGGACGAGGCTATAACGGCCGCGGGACAGATAGATATTTTCGACACTCAGGAGAATGATGCCGCAGAGCCGATAAGGCTTGTGAGGGAGGCGCCGATAGTGCCGTCCACACCGGTGTCCATGCAGCCCGAAAAGCCGCGCGTAAAGGTGCAGCCGCAGATGCAGAGGGTGGTGCCGCAGGAGGTTCACCGTGCAGAGGCCGAGCCGAAGCCGGCGCCGAGAGTCGAAGAAACCAAGCCTGCAAAGCCAAAGTATGATCTTGACGACATACTGAACGAGATACGCGAGGGCAAGCTTTGATTCAAAATTAAAGACATAAGAGAAGACCTCCGGGGCGTAAAGCGCCTTTGGAGGTCTTTTTGGCTTTTCTTTATTGTTATGTATGTTACTCTGCTCGGTAATAGGCCAGGAGCAGGTCGACCATGCGACCGTAGGATTTCACTCCGTTCGTCTGCCCGTTGGCTTTCAGATAAGCGTCGTTCACGCGGTTTGAGGCTTCCGCCACCGGTGTATCGTATTTATCCCAGTAGGCGCTGTTTGATGCGCTGTCGCGGATAACACCGTCACTTCTCATTTCGCGCAGCTCCTTCCACAGCTCGATGTCGGCAGAGAAAAGCGCATTTGAGGAATGCACCATGGCTGCAAATACGCAGCTATAGGCGTAATCCGGATCATCACTGTTGACACCGGCAAGAAACGCAATGAAATTCGCTTCGTCCTCGCGCATATATCCGGAAAGATGTGAAAGCTCATGGCACATGGTGAACGGTATAAATACGTCGTTCATATGTACATTCACGTTGGCTTCAAAGGTGAACGGACAGTATATTCCGCTGATATCGAGATACGACATCACCTCGGAGGCCAGAACCGGCTTTGGCTTTCCGCAGGTGTACAACGTCGGATACTCCGCGTTGAGCAAATTAAAATTGCGGCTTGCGTCCTCGGCGGTCTCCCAAACATCCTTTGAAAGGCAGAAAACGCCGTTTTCGTCCTCGTTGACGTTGAGCCTGAGTTCGTTCGCCCGTTCGGTGAGCGTCACGCACAGCTCGTACAGCTCATCGACCGACGAATCATGTACATCGAGTCCGCTAACCCGCGCAAAGGCGTACCTGCGATGATTGGTTCCGTAGTTTGTCACGCAGAGAAAGCCGATGCACACGGCTATGAGCAGCGGCACGGAAATAAATCGCACAAGGCGCTCGAACCGTCCGTTTTTCGTGCGGACAAGGCGGACGATGCCGATTATGAGGTAGAGCACGATGAATATCATCGCTGCCACCAGTAAGAGCTCTCCGACAGAGATCGGTACAAGTGCCGTTACGGCGGAAAAAACCTTGGAATATACGGGATAGATGTTCACAGCGTACCATTCGGCAAAATCCGCAGAAGACCTTGCGGCAAAGTCCAGCAGCAGGGCCATCGGCAGAAGGAGCAGCAGCCAAAAGCGTTTAAGACGCAGGGCTTTAAGATATCTCATAGCTCAAAATCCTCCGCTGTGAAATCTCCGAGCTTCGGCCGGGACTTCGGCGCACGGCGCAGTGGGTCATAGGCATAGCGCTTACAGCTTCCGCTTTCGGGTATCTGCCCGATTCTACAGCGCACGGTACCCTGAGCGTTCACACTGTGCTGACAGTATTCACAGCTTGGGATTATGGTGCTGCCGAACAGGGCGGTCTCCTTTTTCTTTTTCTTGCGTCCAAACACGTGGCTCACCTCCGTAATAGAATAGATATATTGTAGCATTGAAGAATGAAAATTTCCACATCAAATTATAGATGTGTCTCTCGGCGATAACGAGAAGATTTTGTCGTTTCCTTCTTGCAATAAGCATTGGCAGAGATTATACTGAAAGCAGAACTTTGAGAGGAAGGTTTTGTATATGAAAGCACTCACACCGAAATTTCCCAAAATGCTGCATGGCGGCGACTATAATCCGGATCAGTGGCTCGACCGTCCGGAAATACTCAAGCAGGACATCGAGCTGATGAAGAAGGCCGATATCAACAGTGTGTCCGTCGGTATTTTCTCATGGGCAAAGCTGGAGCCCGAGGAGGGCGTGTACGATTTCGACTGGCTCGAGAAGATTATAAACGATCTCTACGATAACGGCATATATACCGTGCTGGCTACCCCCTCCGGTGCAAAGCCGATATGGATGAGCGAGAAATACGAGGAGATACGCAGGGTGCAGAAGAGCGGCGTGCGCGACCTTTCCGGTACACGTCATAATCACTGCTATACATCCCCGGTGTACAGAAAAAAGGTGGCAGAGATGGATCGCCGTCTTGCCGAGCGCTTTGCAAATCATCCCGGCGTGATACTCTGGCATCTCTCCAATGAATACGGCGGAGAATGCTACTGCCCGCTCTGCCAGGCAGCCTTCAAAGATTGGCTCAAGGATAAGTACAAGACTCTGGATGCACTGAACCACGCATGGTGGACAAGCTTCTGGAGCCACACATATACGAGCTGGGAGCAGATAAATGCGCCCATGCCCCACGGTGAGACCTGCGTGCACGGCCTTACACTGGACTGGAAGCGCTTTGTGACGCACCAGACACTGGACTTTATCAAGTGGGAGAGGGACGCTGTTAAGGCAGTAAATCCCGATATACCCGTTACGGCAAACCTCATGGGCTTCTATGACGGACTGGATTATTTCAAGATCGCTCCCGAGCTGGATGTGGTCTCCTGGGATAACTATCCGATGTGGCATACCGTAAAGAACAACGCTGAGGTCGGCGTTCTCTCCGGACTTACTCATGATGTTATGAGGGGTGTGAAGCATGAAAACTTCCTGCTCATGGAGAATACCCCCAGTGCAGTAAACTGGCAGCCGTATTGTATGCTGAAAAGACCGGGTATGCATATGCTTTCGGCAATGCAGGCAGTAGCACACGGCTCGAATTCCATTCAGTATTTCCAGTTCCGCAAGAGTCGCGGCTCAAGCGAGAAATTCCACGGCGCGGTCGTTGACCATGTCGGAAATGACGGCCCGTATGAATTTGTCAAAACGGAGAACACCAGAGTGTATAAGGATGTTCAGGCGGTTGGCGCTGCACTGGACAGAATGAATGAGCGCGGAGATGTATACGATACGACCGTAAAGGCACAGGTAGCACTGGTGTACGACGTTGAAAACCGCTGGGCAATGGATGAGGCGCAGTATGTAAATAACATAGATAAAAAATACATCCCGACCCTTGTGGATCACTACAGAACCTTCTGGGAAAAGGGCATACAGGTCGAGATTGTGGACAGTGACAGCGATATCTCCGGCTACAAGCTTGTTATAGCGCCCATGCTCTACATGTACCGCTCCGGCTTTGAACAGAAGATGCGCAGCTTTGTGGAAAACGGCGGCACGCTCGTCGGCACCTATTTAAGCGGCCTTGTAGATGAAAACGATCTGTGCATTCCGGGAGGAAATCCGGGTAACATGATGGATGTATTCGGCATCTGGAATGAGGAGATCGACGCCCTGCCCGAGGACATGATGAACAGTATTGCCGTTGCGGATAAGCACTATGACGCGAAGGACATGTGCGCACTGGTGCATCCGATAACAGCCAAGGTGCTCGGCACATATGAGAAGGATTTCTATAAGGGCATGGCTGCTCTGACACAGAATGAATTCGGCAAGGGCGAGGCATTTTACATTGCGGCGCGCACTGATGCGGATTTCCTCAGGGATTTCTACAGCGGCGTCATAGAAAAGCTCGATATTGCACGCGCTCTGCCCGTGGAGCTTCCGGGCGGCGTTACCGCGCATGACCGCTGCGGCGAAAACGGCAGAATCATCTTTGTTGGAAACTACAATGATGAGGAAAAAACCGTTGAACTCGACAAAGAATATGAGCTGTACGGCACAACAGAGATGGTAAAATCCCTTAAACTGCCCCCATTTGGCACGGCTGTGTTATCAGATTTTACAAAAATTTAATAAAAACACTTTTCGTATGGCAAAGTGAAACGATTTGTGGTATATTTATCTTGACAAAACCCGACATGATTCGCAAGGTCTGTGATCGGGAAAAACGGATAACGAATGCAGTTGAAGGAGTGTTCTTATGGTAATGGAACCGAAGATGTATTTCAGCAAGGAAAATCAGGTAGCCCCCCTCGGCATCGTCTCTCTGGCAGGCGCATCAGAGCTTTCAAAAAAGGTTGAGGCACATCTTGTTCGCTGGGCAAAGCGTGCCGGCATAGATGTTGAGACCTTTCTCATTGAAAACAGCTGCCCGCGTTTCTCATCCGGTGACGGCAAGGGTATGATTATGTCCACAGTACGTGGATACGATCTGTTCTTCATCGTGGATGTAGGAAATTACAGCGTAACTTATAAGTATTTTGGCAAGGAAAACCGCATGTCCCCGGATGACCACTATCAGGATCTTAAGAGACTCATCCAGGCAGCAAGCGGTAAGGCACACCGTATCAATGTTGTTATGCCGCTGCTCTACGGCGGAAGACAGCATCGCCGCAGCTACCGTGAATCTCTTGACTGCGCATATATGCTTCAGGAGCTCCAGAGTATGGGCGTTGATAACGTGCTTACCTTTGATGCACATGACCCCCGTGTTGTTAACGCAGCACCGCTCATGGGCTTTGATAACCTGATGCCGACATATCAGGTGCTCAAGAAGATGTTCAAGGACTTCCCGGAGATGTCCACCTCCAAGGATGACTTTATGGTAATCAGCCCGGATGAGGGTGCACTCAGCCGTAACATGTACTATGCTTCCGTTCTCGGTGTTGAAATGGGCATGTTCTACAAGCGCCGTGATTACTCCAAGATAGTTGACGGCCGCAACCCGATCGTTGCACATGAGTACCTCGGTGTTCCGGTAGAGGGCAAGGATGTCTTCGTTTCCGACGATATCATCTCCTCCGGTGATTCCGTGCTCGATATCGCAAGAAACGTTAAGGCTCGCAAGGCAAAGCGCTTCTTCGCTTATGCAACATATGCTATCTTCACAAACGGCCTCGAGAAGTTTGACAAGGCATATGAGGAAGGTCTCATCGACGGTATCTTCGGCAGCAACCTCACCTATGTAAATCCGGAGCTCAGAGAGCGTCCGTGGTTCCATGAGGTCGATGTTTCCAAGTACGTTGCATACTATATCTCCGCTCTGAATCATGATTTCTCCATCAGCGAAATGATAGATCCGCACAGCAAGATCGATGCACTGCTCCAGAAGCGTGCAGAGGAAAAGGCTGCTGAGTGATTTATCCGATAGATCAACAGCTTCACACGACCGACTGTAGGGCTAAGGCCCTGCGGTCGGTCTTTTATATTCGCAGATTGACGGGCAGCGCAAATTGGGGTACAATATTTGCAGCAAAAAATGAAAGGATATCCCTATGACGAGCAAAAAACGAGTATTTGGCTTTTTCACAGTAAATGTGATGATATTTCTGGCATCGAATTTCGCGCACCCTGTAACCCCCACGGTAATCTATGACCTTGCCCTGCCAAACTATATGTTTGGCCTGGCACTGGCTGTTATGAATGCCGTGATGTTCCTGTTTTCACCCTTTTGGGGGAAGATAAATTCATATATCCCGTACAGGCTATCGCTGTTCATATCCTGTGTCGGCTATGCGGCAGCCCAGGCGATGTTCGGCTTTGCCACAAATATGTCAGGCATACTTATAGCGAGAATGCTTGCCGGCGTTTTCACCGCCGGACTTTTCACATCGATACTCGGCTATATCACAACTACAAGCTCCAATGAAACAAGAGGAGCGTACCTCACGATATATGCCACACTCCAAAGTGTTGTGGGCGCCTTCGGCTACTTCATCGGCGGTATGTTGGGAGAGATCAGCACTGCGGCGGCTTTCATTGCGCAGGTAGCACTTCTGCTGCTCTCCGCCGTTGCCTTCGTGCTGGTATGCGGCCCGGATAAGGCCACGGACGGCGGTGCTGAAAAGCCCGAGCTTAAGTCCCTTGTCAAGGAATGCAATCCCTTTGCGGCCTTTGCCGACGGCAGAAAATTCATGAATATGACATGGGTGAAGCTGTTTGCGGTGTGCTGCCTGAGCTATGTGGGCTATATTGCCTTTGAACAGGTGTTCAACTATTACATAAAGGATCAGTTCGGACTGTCCTCGGCATATAACGGTACCATAAAATTTGCCGTTGGCATAATCTCGCTCATCGCGAATTCCACAGTCTGCGTCTATCTGATGAAAAAGACCGATACAAGACGCTCGCTGATACCGATCCTTTTCCTCGGCACGCTGTCCATAGTCGGCGTTATATTCGCTCCGAATATCTGGAGCTTTCTGGCTATTTCCGTTATACAGTTTGCGATCTATTCGGTTTCAACACCGCTCATACAGAATCTGGTTGCGGATCAGGCGGATAAGAATAACCGCAGCCTGGTAATGGGATTTTATCAGGCCATCCGTTCCATAGGCGGCATGTTCGGCTCGCTCATGGCCGGCTTCCTCTATAATATCGATCCGCTGGTGCCGTTTGTTTTTGCGGCGGCGGGCTTCGGCGTATCTGTGATAGCGGAAATAATGTACATTGGCGCAGCCAAGAAAGAGTAAGCCGCATATAATAACGAGGGCGAATTCTTCTTGCGTTTTAGGGCAAGGTGTGCTAAAATAACAGTGATAAATAAACGCAATGACCGAAAAGAGTAGCCGGAGGTACGTCCGACAGAAAGCGGTGGTCGTCGGCTGAGAGCCGCCGCAGGAGAGTTACCGGTGAAGTGCATTCGTGAGCGGATATCGCGAACCTCAGTAGCGATATACGATGACGGCGCGTTAAGCCGGCTGAGTGATAAACCGGAGTGGAACCGCGGAATTGCGTATGGCATATTCGCCCCCGAGCATCTTTGGATGCTCGGGGGCTTTTTGCGCTTTGGTTATTATTTTTGAAAGGATGGATATATTCTTTTGTTTGACAAACTTAAGGCTGAATTGGATGCCGTTATGGAGAGGGACCCGGCCGCACGAAGCAGGGCGGAGGTTTATTTTCTGTATGCCGGCTTCAAGGCAGTGAGAGCTTATAGACGGGCCCACTGGTTCTACAAACACGATATGAAATTTATCGCAAGGTGGATATCCCAGAGGGCGCGAAGAAAAACGGGGATCGAGATACACCCCGGAGCAACGATAGGTAAGAATCTCTTTATCGATCACGGCATGGGCGTCGTGATCGGTGAAACAACGGTGATCGGCGACAATTGTACGCTGTATCAGGGAGTGACGCTCGGCGGCACGGGAAAGGATCACGGAAAGCGCCACCCGACGCTCGGCGATAATGTTCTGATAGGTGCCGGAGCCAAGGTGCTCGGCCCGTTCAGAGTGGGGGATAATTCCCGCGTTGCGGCAGGTGCGGTGGTTTTAAGCGAAATACCGGACAATGCCACGGCGGTGGGCGTGCCGGCCAGAGTTGTGAGAGTGGACGGCAAGCGCATCTTTGATAACAGCACACTGGATCAGATACATGTCTCCGACCCGGTCGCGCAGGAGCTGTGCAGACTGCGTGTGGAGCTGTCACATATCAAAAAGGAACAGCATTCAGATATATCTCAGGAAGCTTAAAAGGAGTTTTAATTATGTTTCTTTACAACACACTTACCCAGAAAAAAGAAGTTTTCGTACCGCACGAGGAGGGCCGTGTAAAAATGTACACCTGCGGTCCGACGGTGTACCATTTTGCGCATATCGGCAATCTCCGCAGCTATATCATGGAGGATATGCTTGAAAAAGCCCTGCGCTATCTCGGCTATGACGTTACCCGTGCTATGAATATCACCGACGTCGGACATCTTTCCAGTGATGCCGATACCGGTGAGGACAAGATGCTCAAGGGTGCACGCCGTGAGAAGAAGACCGTAATGGAGATAGCAAAGTTCTATACGGATGCCTTCTTTGCGGACTGCGAGAAGCTCGGTATAAAGAAGCCGGAGATAGTTGTTCCGGCTACAAGCTGCATCGATACCTTCATCGAAATGGTGGAAAAGCTGCTTGAAAAGGGCTATGCCTACATCGCCGGCGGAAATGTTTATTTTGATACGGCAAAGCTTGAAAATTACTATGTATTCGGCAATATGGATGCCGAGGATCTCGACGTTGGCGTTCGCGACAGTGTTGAAGAGGACAGCAACAAGCGCAGCAAGAGCGACTTCGTGCTGTGGTTCACAAAGTCCAAGTTTGATGACCAGGAGCTGAAGTGGGATTCACCGTGGGGAATTGGCTATCCCGGCTGGCATATCGAGTGCAGCGGTATCAGCGTGAAATATCTCGGCGAATACCTCGATATTCACTGCGGCGGCATAGATAACGCATTCCCTCACCATACAAACGAGATTGCACAGAGCGAGGCGTATCTCGGCCATCCGTGGTGCAAATACTGGTTCCATGTGCTGCACCTCAATGACGCAAGGGGCAAGATGAGTAAGTCCAAGGGTGACTTCCTCACGGTTTCACTGCTTGAGGAAAAGGGCTATGCTCCGCTGGTATACCGCATGTTCTGCTTGCAGTCCCATTACAGAAAGCCGCTCACCTTCTCCTTTGAGAGCCTTGATAACACTGCTGTCGCATATAAGAAGCTCGTTCAGAGGATAGCCGCACTTAACAAGGATGGAGAGCACGACGAGGCCGGATGCGAGGCTGTACGTGCAAAGTTTAAGAAATCCCTTGAAAACGACCTGAATACTTCTCTGACACTTACTGCGCTGTACGATGTATTCAAGGCAAAGATATCCGATGCCGATAAGCTTCTGCTCGTTGAGGAATTCGACACGGTGCTGTCCCTCGGCCTCATCGCTGCTGCGGACGAGCTTAACCGTCAGCAGGAGGAGAAGCGCCATGCGATCCCCGAGGGTGTGTCCGCTGAAGAGGCTGCTCAGATAGAGGAGCTTATCGCAAAGCGTGCCGAAGCACGTAAGGCGAAGGATTGGGGCACTGCCGACGCGATCCGTGATGAGCTTGCCGCCCGTCATGTCGTCGTTATTGACACTCCGCAGGGCATAACCTGGCACATCGAAAAATAAAAGTTAAATAGTAAATAAAAAGAGCACTGTTCTCCGCGTTAACGGGGGAGCGGTGCTCTTGCTTTTATCCTATTACGAACCATAGGGTTGTCAGTATGACGAAGAATATGACATTATACACTGTGAATACGAACAGGTATTTTTTGGAATCGGCATTCTCACTTGAGCCGTAGAGCTTATACGAGATGAGGCTGGCGAGTGAGGCTATCAGTGTTCCGAGTCCGCCGATATTCACGCCGATGAGCAGTGGCTCCCAGTTTTCGGAGAATGCCGAAAGCAGCACGGCGGCCGGAACATTGCTGATTATCTGGCTGAGCAGTGCGCCGGTCAGCATTTCGCGTCCGGTGATGAATGTGCTGAGAAAATCGCGTATCGGCTCTATTCTGCCCATGTTTCCGATGAAAATGAAGAAGCATACAAAGGTGAGCAGCAAGCAGTAATCAACGCGCTTTAAAAGCCTTCTGTCATACAAAAGCAGGACAGCAGCGGTTATTGCGGCTGCCACCCATGCATCAAGTACCCTCAATACGCTCAAAAGGCTCATTATAAAAAGAGCCGTGCACAGAAGCTCGGTTTTTACAACGCGCTTTTCTCCACTGTGGCTCTGTGCGCCGATCGGCACAGTCCTTATGAAGAAGCAGCAGACGAGTATCAGGATGAGGGAGGCCGCCGCAAACGGCAGAAGTGTCATTATAAATTCTCCCATGCTCATCCCGGAGCGAGTGTATATGTAAAGATTCTGTGGATTTCCTATAGGGGTCAGCATACTGCCGAGGTTTGCCGCAATGGTCTGTAGGGTGACGGTGCGTATGGTGAATTCCGAAAGTCCGGCACTGTTCAAAACGAGTATTGAAAGAGGCACAAAGGTGAGAAGTGCGACATCATTTGTGATGAACATGCTCGAGAAAAAGCACATCAGTGTAAGGCTGAGCACCACTCCTCTCGCGGTATGAACCTTTTTAAGCAGGGTGTGGCTGAGCGCCGAAAAGGTTCCTGCGGCCCGAAAGCCTGCGACGACCGCCATGAGTGAAAACAGCAGGCATATCGTTCTGAAATCGATGTACCCGACGTATTCCGCGTCCGGCGGTACAAAGAACATTGATATAACGGCCAATACTGCCGATATGCACAGTACGGCTTCTTTTTTAACAAAGGCTTTTATCTTCTCCATTGCTATGCTCCGTCCTATCTGATAAAGTCCGAAATACAAAGCAAAGTATATGACTTTGTACGGTAAAAGTCAATGGCCGCGCCGACACAGACTTCCGCAATATATAAGAAAGTATACGGAGAGCAGCAACAGGGTCGCACTTAGAGCCGGGTCACAGCGGCGCACGGAGATCAGCGGTACAGTTGCGGTCGATACCGGCTCGGATGTCGGAAACAGAAATGACAGCAGGACGAATACTGCGGCGCACAGAAGTGAGTTCATTATGCGTGTAAAAAGATACGCGCCGTAGGACAGGGGGGCTTTGCTGCCCTTGAAAAACGAGAATAGCTGGGTATGTACGCACACTCCGCCAAAGCCGAGGCCGAGCGCTGCAAGCACCGGCGAAAGCCTGTAAAGGCCGCAACTCTGAACTCCCGAGGTCACCTCTAAAAGAAATTTCACGGCGGCGGATGCCTCATCCGTTGTGATGTCGAGAATGGCGGATAAAACGGTGGAAAGTGCCGATATCAGGCCGGAGCCCTCCAGCATGGAGATGATTCCGGAGAAAACGATGACGAAGGCGCACATTGAAACCATTGCCGAGACTCCCTCACGCACCGAATTTGTGAAGCTACCGCTCTGAACAGCTGCTTTTTCAGTGCGCGGAGGTACGGCTGCTCGCCGTGATATGAATGCGCCCATCAATATGGATGAGACTGCGCAGACTGCAAACAACAGAAAACCGGTTCGGCTGCCGCCGCGGAGCATGGAGGCTGTGTAGAGCGAAAACGCAAGCCCCGGAGAGGTGCAAAAGCACAGCAGTCTTGAGATTTGCTCACGGTTCATCCTGCCATCCTCATAGAGCGAAGCCGTTATTTTGGCGCCGGTGGGATAGCCTGCGGTGAGCCCGAATATTACGGCAGGCGCTGCACAGGGCGGCAGTCTGAAAACATGACGCAGTATCGGCGATAACGGCCGACACAGCAGCTCGCAGGCTGCCGAATGGCTTATTATGCACGAGAGCACCACGAACGGAAACAGGGACGGTATCAGCGTGTTGAGACACAGCATCAGCCCGGCATATACACCGGAAAATGCGTGTTCGCGATACATCACTGTGAATACGCAGATTGCCGTAAGTGCAAGGGCGGTCGCCGCGCGATAAATGGTCTTCAAAATGCCCGAAAGCCCTGATTTTATCTTCATCATAACATCTCCTAACTGAGTGTTTCAGTATATGCGGGAGCGTGACGGCATATTTATCTTGTGATGCCAGGGGGTGATGCTATGGGAGAAGCGGCGGAAAAACTGAGGTATGGATTTACGGGCGGAAGCACAAGAATGGAGATACTCGGCAGGGATCGCGTTATACTTGAGGGCTGTGACGGGATAATAGATTACGGCACGGAGAGCATTGGTCTACGCTGCGGACACAGGCAGATATGGGTGAACGGCAGAGGTCTCAAAATTGTGTGCATGGATGCCGACAGTGTAGTTATCTGCGGCATGATAGAGGGGGTGTGCTTCAGGTGATCAATCGAATAATGCGGTGGCTGCGTGGCACCGCGCGAGTCAGCGTGATGGGTGATACCGAGAGATTTATAAAGCTGCTTGTGCGCAGCGGAATAAGGCCCATGGAGCTGCTGCCCCGGGAAGGTGGCATGGAGCTTTTGATACATGCACGTCAATTCGGCAGACTGCACGCGGTGAAGCTGAGGACACATTCAAGGGTGAGGCTGATCGAAAGGAGCGGTCTGCCGCTTATTATGTGGGCTGTCGGCAAAAGGCCCGGTATATCGGGCGGAATACTCCTTGGAATGGCTGTGTATGTGTGGCTTTCCGGGTTTTACTGGTGTGTTGATATCGCCGGGGCTGCACCGTACTCCAAAACGGAGATACTCAAAACAGCGGCGGAGAACGGTGTGTATATCGGAGCGAAAAGGAGCGAGGTCGATCTTCCCACGGCGGCAAACGGTTTTATACGGGCTCTGCCTGAGCTTTCGTGGGCGAGCTTCAATTCCGACGGCTGTGCAGTGACGCTGGAATTCAAGGCGGCAGAGGAAAAAGCCGAGGGTGTGCCGGCTGATGGCGTATGTGATGTTGTCGCCGCACGTGAGGGGCTTGTCAAAAAAATCGCGGCGCAGAGCGGAACAGTGCTTGTTAAGGTCGGTTCGGCGGTTAAAAGGGGGCAGATACTTGTCTCGGGCATCACGGTTATAGGAAATCCATGGGATCCGAACGACGAGGTGCGCCATCTGCTGTCCCATGCACGTGCACAGGTGATAGCGGAGACGCGCCACACCTTCACGGCAAGCTGTCCCATGCGCTTTGAGGCCGAAAGAGAAAGAAGAAGCGGTACGCGCAAAATGCTGTACATTCTAGGCCTGAGACTGCCGCTGTCCCTTGTCGGTGTCAGCGGAGAGGAGCTTTCGACTGTACGGAGGGACTCACTCACCCTGCTCGGCACGGAGCTGCCTGTCCGGATAGAGACACAGAGCTGCGGAGTATTGGAAAAAACTACCGTGGAGCTGACACGCGAGGAGGCGCAGGTCAGAGCGATCAGGAGAGCACGTGCGTTGCGAAAGAACTACCTCGGAGAGGACGGGGTTCTGCTCAGCGAGGAGATTGAGGTATGGGAAAGCGACGGCGTGATATATGCCTCGGCACACTGTGTTATAGAGGAAAATATTGCTCGGGAAGCGGCGCTGAATGGTGACTGATGACGAAAAAACATGGATTTTTGCGTAAAATTGTGAAAAATGTACATTGAAGAGGTAAAAATTCGTACAAATTACCATGAACAATATTTCGATTGCTATGGTATAATAACCATGGATATTTGTAAGTCCGGATAAACACTTCCATATTAAGGAGAAAAACTTGGAGAAGTATATTCGTTTAGAAAAAGCAGAGTATGCAGCGGAGCTTTTCGGAAGCTTCGATATGCATGTGAAAAGAATAGAGAAAACCTTTAATGTCATGCTCGTGTGCCGGGATTCACAGGTGAAGATACTCGGTGAGGATGAGGGCGTGGCTGCGGCTGCCCGTACGGTGGAGAGCCTTTTAAAGCTGCTGGAGCGTGGCGAGACTCTTACTGAGCAGAATGTCGGCTACTGCATGGAAATGGTGCATGAGAATAACGAGGCACAGATGGTGCCGCTTGCAGGGGACTGCATATGCATCACCAGTAAGGGAAAGCCCGTAAAGCCGAAGACAATGGGACAGAAATCCTATTGCGATAATATACGCAAGAACACTATCACGATAGGCGTTGGGCCTGCCGGAACGGGCAAGACCTACCTTGCTGTGGCAATGGCGGTAACAGCCTTCCGTGCAAATGAGGTCAACCGTATCATCCTGACGCGTCCTGCGGTGGAGGCCGGCGAAAAGCTGGGCTTTTTGCCCGGAGACCTGCAGCAGAAGGTAGACCCGTACCTGAGGCCGCTTTATGATGCGCTGTTTGATATGCTCGGTGCGGAGACCTATCAGCGCCTTGTGGAGCGCGGCAGCATAGAGGTGGCGCCCCTGGCTTACATGCGCGGCAGAACTCTTGATGACAGCTTTATCATTTTGGATGAAGCGCAGAATACCACCTGTGAGCAGATGAAGATGTTCCTGACAAGACTGGGCTTTAATTCAAAAATGGTCATCACGGGCGATATTACGCAGATAGACCTGCCGGACGGAAAGCGCTCCGGCCTCAAAGACGCCGTTAGGGTGCTGAAGCATGTCGATGACATAGCGGTGTTCAGATTTACAGAAAAGGACGTTGTGCGTCACCGCCTCGTCCAGGATATAATCAAGGCTTATGAAAAAGCAGCCAATTCAAAGTAATTTCCAAGCGAAAGGATAATGACATATGGAAAAGATCAGAGTTATCATCACAAATGACCAGAAAGCAGTAAAGATCCCCACAGGCATCCGCATGCTTATCCGCCGTTGCTGCCACGCGGTTCTGCGCATGGAAAAATTCTACGATCCTGCTGAGATAAGCGTGACCTTTGTAGACAACTCTCAGATAAGAGAGCTGAATGCTCAGTACAGAAATAACGACAGCTCCACGGATGTGCTCTCTTTCCCGATGGGCGAGAACGGTGTGTATGATATCAACCATGACACCGGTGCAAAAATACTCGGCGATATCGTTATCTCCGTGCAGATGGCACAGGATCAGGCCGAGCGCTTCGGTCACAGCCTTGAACGCGAGATCGGCTATCTGACAGCACATTCCATGCTGCATCTGCTTGGCTACGACCATGAAAACGGCGGTATGGAGCGTGTACGTATGCGCGAAAAGGAAGAGCTTGTAATGACACAGCTCGGACTGCCGCGTACATCCAGCTACACTGTTTGAGATGGCGCTGTATCAGAATAAGGACGGTAAGCGCCGTACCCTTGCGGATAGCTTTGGGGATGCGGCACGAGGCATTATTTTTGCGGTGAAAACAGAGAGAAACATGCGTATACACCTTACAGCGGCAGTATACGTGATGTTTCTTGCGCCGTTTTTAGGGGTATCACGCGGAGAGTATGCGCTTTTGCTGCTGACCATAGCGATGGTGATTGCGGCGGAGGGCTTTAATACGGCGATAGAAATGCTGTGCGACTATGCCCAGAAGAGCTATAATCCGTTCATAGGACGAACCAAGGACATTGCGGCAGGTGCCGTACTGATATGCGCACTGTTCGCGGTGGTTATAGGCGCGGTGGTGCTGTTCAGGCCGACGGAGCTTTGGCTGCTGCTGTGTGCGATAGCTACGCACCCGGGACGCCTTATCGCATTTGCGGTATCCGTGATACTGGCATTTATCTTTGTGTTTGTGGGCCCGGTGGCTATTGCCGACCGGCTGGAGAAAATAAGAAAAAGGGAAAAATAATATGGATATGAATAACAATTACATGGGTATGGGCGAGGATTACATGAACGAAAAGGCGGCGTTCATTGCCATAGTTGGCAGACCGAACGTCGGTAAATCCTCCATTTTGAATAAGCTCATCGGCACAAAACTTGCCATAGTTTCAAGTAAGCCGCAGACAACGCGTACGCGTATAATGGGTGTGTGGACGGAGAATGAGACACAGCTTGTCTTCATCGACACTCCGGGTCTGATAAAGCCGAAAAACTCCCTCGGCGACTACATGGTGAAGAGCGTAACACAGTCGGTTGCCGGCGTTGATGCCTGCCTGTTGGTTGCAGAGGCCGGAACCGGGATATCGAAGGCCGATGAGGAGCTGGTGGCGCGCTTTAAATCGCTGGGGCTTCCGGCAGTGCTTGCAATAAACAAGATAGACCTTTTTGAGGATAAATCCATACTCATGGAGCAGATAATGTCGCTTTCACAGCTCTATGATTTTGATGCCGTTGTTCCGGTATCCGCGAAGGACGGAAACGGCCTTGATATATTGATGGACGAGCTGAAAAAGCTTGCTCAGCCGGGCGGACATTTCTTCTCCGAGGATACTCTGACGGATCAGCCGGAGCGCGTTATCGCGGCGGAGATCGTAAGAGAGAAGATACTGCGCTTCACCGATAAGGAGATACCGCACGGTGTTGCCGTTGTGACGGAGAGCATGAAGGAGCGCGGAGAGCTTACAGAGATAGACGCTACGATATACTGTGAGCGCGACACTCACAAGGGAATAATCATCGGCAAGGGCGGAGCAATGCTGAAAAAGATAGGCTCCAAGGCACGAGAGGACATGGAGCGCTTCTTCGGTTGCAAGATAAATCTTCGCCTTTGGGTAAAGGTCAAGGAGGACTGGAGACAGCGTCCGCAGGTGCTGGCCTCCCTCGGCTTCGACAAGAAGGACTTTCTTGATTAACGCCCCGTAGCATATTTTGATCGAAAAAGCTGCCGTATCCTGTCAATGGAAGATTTATTTTCCTGTCATAGCCGCTATGCAAACGCAAATACTTTAGAGAGTAGGGTGTTTGTAAAGGAGTGACTGCGGGATGCCTTCCGACAAGGATATCAAAGCGCGCGAAAACAGCGATGCCGCCAAAGGGGTATCGGATGAGAACAGCGCGTGGGCTTGCTTTTATAACAGCGGAAAAATCGAGGATTACATTAGATATGCGCAGTTAAAGCATGATGAGGGTGCTGCCGACTGTGCGCCGGGAGCTACTGATGCAGGTAAAGACAGAGGGATTGATAATTAAAGAGCAGACAGTCGGGGAGAGCGACCGCCTTGTTACCGTGTTGACGAGGGACTCGGGCGTGCTCCGTGCGTTTGCGCGCCGTGCCAAAAGCCTGAAGGACAGCAAGAGCGCTGCCACACAGCTTCTGTGCTACTCCCGTCTCTCCGTGTTTAAGGGGCGGGAAAAGTACATAATCGACGATGCCGAGCCTATAGAGGTTTTCTTTGATCTGCGCCGTGATATCGGTGCGTTGGCTCTGGCACAGTATTTTTGCGAGCTTTCATATTTGCTTGTGCCGGAGGATACGGATTCTGAGGAATATCTGCGGCTGGTGCTGAATTCCCTGCATTTTCTTTCCAAGGGAACGCGCCCCAAGCGGATGCTTCAGGCGGTTACGGAGCTGCGTATGCTTGCGATAGCCGGATATATGCCCGACCTTGTCGCGTGTGCGGATTGTGCCGCCTATGAATCCGACCCAATGTATTTCATGCCGGACAGCGGTATCATACGCTGCAAGGATTGCTTTCAAGGCACAAATGAGCCGTATATCGCCCTCCCACCCGGTGTGCTGATGGCTATGCGCCATATAGTTTTTTCCGATTTTAAGAAGCTGTACGCGTTTTCGCTGCCGGAGGGTGCACTTAAAGTACTGACGGCCGCCACTGAGAGCTACATGGTGCGCACTCTTCATAATGTGCCGAGAACGCTGGATTTTTACAAAACCTTTTTGGATTGATTTTTCGGAACGATTTTCAGGTATCGTTCATATCAGGAGATAATTATGCTTAAGGATTACAAATCGCTGGAGCTGGATAAGATACTGTCCATGCTGGCGAATGAAACCACCTGTGCGGATGCCGCTGACATGGCGATGCGTATCGAGCCGGATACGGATATAAAGCATGCAGCTCGTCTTTTGCAGGAAACGGACGATGCATTCGTGCTTATGGCACGCTTTGGTGCGCCGTCCTTCTACGGGATGACGAATGTGACAAACGCTCTGCGCCGGGCACAGGCCGGAGCTACACTGAATCCGTCCGAGCTGCTGCTTGTTGCGGCTACACTTCGTGCGATACGAAGTGTTTCGGATTGGAGAAAAAAGAGCGAGGGCATGAAGACTGAGCTCGATTGGCGCTTTGAGGCGCTCCAGCCCAACAAGTATATTGAGGAGCGCATCTCGATGACGATAATCAGCGAGGAGGAGATATCCGACAGCGCGAGCACGGCACTGGCGAATATTCGCCGTAAGATCCGCGCTGCATCACTGCGCGTTCGTGAACAGCTCGACAAGCTGATACGCTCCCAGACATATCAGAAGTATTTACAGGAGGCTATCGTCACTCAGCGCGGCGGCCGCTATGTTGTGCCGGTAAAGGCTGAGTTTCGAAGCGAGATAAAGGGCCTTGTGCATGATTCCTCCGGAAGCGGCGCCACGGTGTTCATTGAACCGATAGGCGTTGTGGAGGCCAATAACGAGATCCGCGTTCTCCGCTCCGAGGAGCAGGATGAGATAGACCGCATACTCTATGAGCTTTCGAGAGAGGTCGGCGAGTTTGCTGACGGCATCGTTTCCAGTTACAATGCTGCGGTGGAGCTGAATCTCATTTTTGCAAAGGGCCAGCTTGCCTATAAGATGAAGGGTGTTGTGCCGAAGCTGAATGACGAGGGACGCATTTCGATTAAGGCGGCGAGACATCCACTCATAGACAAAAATAAGGTTGTGCCGACCGATCTCGAACTCGGCAGGGACTTTGATGCACTTATTGTGACGGGCCCAAATACCGGCGGTAAGACGGTATCTCTGAAGACGGCGGGTCTGCTGACGCTGATGGCAATGTGCGGCCTGATGATACCGGCCGGCGAGGGCAGTGAGATTTCCGTGTTCAGCCATGTGCTTGCCGATATCGGCGATGAGCAGAGTATTGAGCAGTCGCTTTCCACCTTCTCCGCACACATGACGAATATCATCAGAATATTTAACGAGGCGGACGATAACAGCCTCATTCTGATAGATGAGCTCGGTGCGGGTACGGACCCCGTTGAGGGCGCTGCGCTTGCGATATCGATAATTGAGGAAATGCGCGCAAAGGGCGCAAGAGTAATGGCCACGACGCATTATGCCGAGCTTAAGGCATATGCCCTGCAAACTGAGGGCGTTGAGAACGGTTGCTGCGAGTTCGATGTGGCAACGCTGCGTCCGACCTACAGGCTGCTCATCGGTGTTCCTGGAAAATCCAACGCTTTTGCTATTTCCAAAAGACTCGGTATGCCGGACGATATCGTTGAGAGAGCGAAAACTCTGGTCTCGGAAGAGAGCACGATGTTCGAGGAGGTCGTAACGCGCCTTGAGGATAGCAGGCGTAAAATGGAGGACGAGCGCCGCGATGCCGAGCAGTACAGAATGGACGCCGAGCGCATGATAAAGGAGGCCGAAGCCGCACGTGAGCGCGCTGAGCAGGACGCAAAGCGTGAGGTGGAGTCCGCGCGACGTGAAGCCGCCCAGATAGTACAGAAGACGCGCATTCAGGCACAGACCCTGATGGATGAGCTTGAAAAAATGCGCCGTGAAAAGCTGACGGAGCTTTCGGCGGAGCAGAAGGCGAAGCTGAAGGCCGGTATACGCAATATGGAGCACGCCAGTGACCCGGTAAGCCGGACACGCGATAATGGCGATTATGTGTTGCCGCGTCCGCTTAAGGTGGGCGATAATGTCCTCATCTACGATATAGATAAGACCGCAACGGTACTGGAGCTTCCCAAAACAGGGGACATGGTGCTTGTACAGGCAGGAATAATAAAGACGCGCGTGGCGCTTAAGAATCTGCGCCTTACCGACAGAAAGGATAAGGAAAAGAAGAAGCTCGGCGGACAAAGAAATGTCACAAAAGCACCGGGCAGTGATTCCGCCGTGCGCAACGAGATAGATCTGCGCGGCATGAATGTTGAAGAAGCCATTATGGAGGTGGATTCCTTCATCGACCACGCTCAGCTCAGAAATCTCAATCAGCTTACGATAATACATGGCAAGGGAACCGGTGTGCTGAGAAACGGTATACAGCAGCACCTCAGAAAGCACAAGGCTGTCAGATCCTTCCGACTCGGTGTGTACGGCGAGGGCGAGAGCGGTGTGACGGTGGTTGAGTTGAAGTAATGCGAGGCCTTTATCTTTTGCTTGACATAATATGAAAATAAACGTAGAATTATATGTGAATTGGGGTTTTGTTTCCACAGGACCCGGATAGGGAAAGGTGATTCGCATGGTGTATGAAAACAGAAGACATAAAAGAATTATTTCACTGATACTGACATTGATAATGGTATTCTCGGTCTGTGCCGCAAGCGTGTTCGCAGAGTCTGCTGACGGCGGTGAGGGCAGCGCAGTGTCAAATATACCGAGCCCGTCCGCAAATTACTATGTTCATGACGACGAAAACATTCTCAGCTCGGATACCAAGAGCACGATACTTACAAGAAATGCTACTCTCTATGAGAAGTACGGCATACAGATAATCGTTTTGACCATGGATGAGATCCCCGGTGCGGACATCAACGTCAAGGGACAGTACCTGCACCAGATCATCGATAGCTGGCAGGCCGGCGGTACATCCGAAAAATGCCTGATGCTCGTACTTTCCGTCAATGAGAAAAACTATGTTGCAGTCGCCGGTGACGGCCTGAGTGCCGAGTTCCCGGTGGAAACATGGTCAACTCTGTTCACACAGTATCTTGAGCCGGATTTTGCAGCAGAGCAGTATGATGCAGGCGTGCTCAAGTTCTTCAATGCGATAGCCGATAAGGCGGAGCTCTACGCTGCTACCAATAATATCACAGCGGCTGACCCGGCACCCACCGCTACGGAGGAGCCGACAGAATCCGCTCAGCCCGAGAAAAAGGAAGAGGGCGGCTCCGGCTTTGTGACCTTCCTCCGCGTTGTGGGAACTATCATTCTCATCGTGATACTGCTCCTTATCATCGGCTTCATAGTCATCTATGCACACGGCCAGTGGGTGCTCAAAAAGCGCCGCGAGGCACGCCGCAGAAAGGAAGCACAGAATTCCCGTGCTGCGGAGCAGAAGAGAAGGGCAAGCGAAGATTACAACGACTTTATGAATCGCTATTAATACAAATAAAAAACAAGGGATCTGACCGGAGAATTCTGGTCAGATCCCTTTAGCTTATATGCGGTTTATTTTGAACCCTCGAGCAGCACTACAGTGTTCGGCTGCATCGTAAGCTGACCGTTTGCGGCTGCAAAGCCAACAACCTCGGCATTCGAGTCGTTATCGAGCAGCAGCATATCATAAAGCTCGCTTCCGCCCTTGAGCTCAAGTGAGAGTGTCTTCTCGGCGGCAGAGTGCCGTATTTTTTCTTCCAGTACTCGATTTTGTTTCCGAGGCGGAACAGCACCTGAGCGCCGGCTTCCAGGATTGTTCCCGTATATTCATCCGTCAGGACAAAATCATAGGAGGCCGGGTCGTTCACATCGGCATCGAAATCGGGAAATATCGCGCAGATATCCACCGTGTGCTCTCCGCCGTAATCAGCACAGTATGATGCATCGTGATTTCGTACAAAGGGTATTCCGGCGGCTGCAAAATCCTCAAAGTTTCCGCGTGTCTGGTCAAAACGCGGCTTTGCCGGCCCGTTATTCACGGCGTGCATGGGTTTGATTCTACCGATATGCTCGGAAAGATCCGCGATTATCTTTGACATACAAACAACTCCTTTATGGTCACTGCCATATTCTGTGCTCATAATAGCAACGAAATCCGTAAAAGTCAATAAATAAAGCCGATGTGATGGCACATCGGCTGAAAATATGAAGCTGCTTACGGTGTCTGTGGCTGCTTGCCCTCGGCAAAGGAGCCGAATGTAAGCGTTACCTCGCTCTTTGAATAGGTGGTACCGTTGTTGAGACCGTAGTAATAGGTGCCGCCGTTTTGAATGTCGACGCCGCGGCGCTTTAATAGCTCCTCTACAGTGACAAGCTCGTATCCGGCGGCCTGGAGATCCGGTATGGCGCGAAGCACACCGGCGCGAGTTGAGTCGTAAATATCGTGACACAGGATGATGCAGCCATCGTAGACATTGGACATTATGGAATTATACACGGCGGTGGCATCACGGGACTTCCAGTCCTCAGTGTCGACGCTCCAGTGAATGAGGGGGCCGCAGGCCACGGACTTGACGTAGTCGTTCGATGCACCGTAGGGGCAGCGGATATAGTGGCCGCTCTTGCCGTCGATATTGCTGAGCAAATTCTCGGTGGTGTTTATCTGATTCGATACCTTCTCATTGCTGGATTCGGTGAGGTTCGGGTGGTCATAGGAATGGCTTGCTATCTGGTGTCCGCCGCTGACCATGGCACTGACGGCATTGGGGTAGCTCTCGATGAGTGAACCGAGCATAAAGAAGGTGCAGTTTACGTCAAGCTCGTCGAGTGCGTGAACAAAATCCTCCGTTGCACCGACAGGGCCGTCATCAAAGGTGAGCGCCACAAGCTTCTGGTTTGTCACCTCGGGGGTGATCGGCTCGGGGGACTGTGGGGTCATCGGGTCAACATCGGATACCTCCGCATCAACGGAACTGCTAAGCTCCTCCGGGGCTTTGCCGTCAATCGTGTAGGATGCCGACAAAAGCTCGCGGCTGCCGACATTTAAGCCGGAGTGGATATCTATGGTTCCGTTGTGTCCGGCGGCACAGCCGACAAACAGCACCACTGTAAGGATGATAGACAGGGCCAACAGCAGACCTGTCTTCGGGAGTGGATAAAGATTTTTCATGATTTTACATATTCCTCTCTTTTTCAACATAATCATCAATCCTACATCATTTTAGTATAGTCTTCGAAGATAGTCAAGGAAGAAAAGCATATATTAAGTATGAGTTTCTTTAGTTGACAAATAAGCCGATATGCTGTAAAATTAAAACATATCCGCCTCCTTAGTTAAATGGATATAATAAACCCCTCCTAAGGTGGCGTTACAACGCTCACCTCTGAAAAAGTGCAGGTGGGAGCTAAGTCCGATAACTACGGGGGCTGTCAAAAAAAATTAAATACGTCGCAATAGCTCAGTTGGATAGAGCACACGCCTCCTAAGCGGCAGTTCGTTCGA
>CAZHDW010000022.1:0-30811 GCA_964531265.1 uncultured Ruminococcus sp. | reverse complement strand
ACGTCACTCAAAAATTATCGTCGTTTTCAATAATCCCTAAGTGAACGCTCCAAAACCGGTGTACTTCTCCTTTGTTTGTTAAATAGTTATTGTCATGTTTACATTTGGATTGGTTTCCGATACTATTACGATCATCTCGATGAGCTTATTGACATAGTCGGCAAGCTCTCCGGTGATCTTGCCGTATCCGGTAAACTCAATATCCGCTTCGCACTTCGGGTCTTCGAGCGCCGCCTTAAGCGAATCCATGGTTGGCATCACTCTGCGCAGCCGAAGCTCCGCGTTGATATACTCATGAAGGTCACGAATATTCTTTACTGTTGTAAGATCAATTACAGCATACATTTCGGGCCCTCCGTAATATACATATCCCTCATGATAACAGTATCTCTTGCAGCAGTTATCTGCACACGAACACCGGTAAGCTCATCATTGGACATCCAGTTTGTCAGCGGATTCTGAACGGCGAACGGGTCTTCAAGCGGACATATCTGCTTATGACCGATGCAGGTACCCTCATAGAGAGCGTAGTCCATACGGTCACTGCCGGAGGGAAGAATTCTGAAGCCCTCGACACGCTGTCCCTTTGTGATATCCTCCTGAAGAACGACTGCGCCTATCTTTACGGGCCTTTCTGCCTTAATTTCAAAGATCGGCTGTGTATCCGTACCGCCGATTCGCTCAACAGTGCAGGGAATTCTGTTCTCAGTCGCCTCTATCATTTCTCCAAGCTCTCTGAGTCGATTAACATCACGCTCATCGAACAGGCCGTCACGATTCGGCGGTATGTTGAGATTCAGGCAGGTATTCGCACCGCAGGAGCGCAGATATGTTTTGTAAAGACGCTCAAGTGAATGCGGATCTTCCTTTTCATGCCAGAACCAACCCGGTCTGATGGACATATCTATCTCCGCAGGAGTAAAGGTCAGTCCCTTTGAATACAAAATCTGCGGCATGGTGCCGAGCTCCTTGTTTGTGTTATACACATAGGAAAGCGAACCCATATCCGCCATCGGGCCGGGGCCTGTCTGCACCTCACTGTAATGGCACAGCTCACTGGGAACTACCGCCCACTCGGCATGACGTGCCACACCTGCTTCGTTTCCGCACCAACGTGTATCCGGGCCGAAATCATTGAAAATAACGGCATTGGGCTGATATTTGCGTATCAGCTCGAAATATCTCGGAAAATCATAAACCTGCTTTTTGCCGTTCTCTCCCTCGCCACATGCGTTATCGAACCAAACACAGAAGATATCGCCATAGCCGGTCAGAAGCTCTTCAAGCTGATAGCAGAAATAATCATTATATTCCGGTGTACCGTAGAGCTTGGAATTTCTGTCCCACGGAGAAAGATAGAAACCGAACTTGATGCCGCCGCGTCTGCACGCCTCGGCCGCCTCCTTGACAACATCCTTTGTGCAGGGACTGTTCTTGACGCTGTGCTCCGTGTACTTACTCGGCCACAGGCAGAAACCGTCATGATGCTTTGCTGTCAGAATCAGGCCGCGCAGTCCGGCTGACTTTGCCGCCTCCACCCACTGATCGCAATCGAGCTTTTTGGGGTCAAAAATCGACTCGGGCTCAGTGCCGTCGCCCCATTCCCTATCTGTGAATGTATTGACTCCGAAATGCACAAATGCATAGCGCTCGGTGTCGAACCACTTCATCTGTCGCTCGGAAGGCACTACCGAGGCCGCCTCCTTTATAAACTTCAACATACTCTCCACCCTTTCTGAGAATGTATCTATAGCGCAGTATAGCACATTAATACCGTGAATTCAACTCAATTCAAAATCAATTACTGTTGAAAAAGCTTTCAAAATACTGTAAAATAATAACAAGGACTGAGACAAAGGAGCTTTACCATGCGCAGCGAAAAGGAAATGTACGAGCTCATACTGGGCTATGCTGAGAAAAACGATGACATTCGCGCCGTGATATTAAACGGCTCGCGTGCAAATCCTGCGCGTGTACCCGACCCATTCAACGACTTTGATATCGTTTATCTTGTTCATGATGCCGCACCGTATAAGAGTACACCCCTCCACATCGAATACGGTGAAAAGCTGTTCGGCAAAATGCTTGTTTTTGAACGAACGGATGATAACGAGCTGTTCGGAGATGATATCCCGGACACAGTCTGCTACCTTATGCAGTTTGCCGACGGAAACCGCATAGACCTCACTATCGCAGATATTAAGCGCTACGAGGCCTACTGCTTTGACGACAGACTGTCGGTCGTATTGCTGGACAAGGACGGAATAATACCGAAGCTGCTGCCGCCCGATGAAAGCTCTCATTTCATTACTCCGCCGAATGAACGCACATTTAGCGAGTGCAGAACCGAATTCTGGTGGGTCGCCCCCTATGTATCCAAGGGACTTTGGCGCGGCCAGCTGCTCTTTGCTTACAAGCATCTCGGTATCATACGCGAAATGCATTTACAGATGCTCAAATGGTATGCAGGCGCTATCCACAGCATTGAGTTATCCGTCGGAAAGGCCGGTGACAGGTTGGCAAAGCTGCTCCCGGAAGAGCTGTGGAGGGACTATCTTTCGACCTTTGCCATATGCGACGAGAAGGATATTTGGCGAGCATTATTCAGTGCCTGTGACGGCTTTTCAAAGCTTTCTGTTATCACTGCCGAGAGATTCGGCTTTTGTATAACCGACAGCTATGACAAAGAGGTGCCGAAATTCTTGAGATATACCGAGTCCCTGCCGCGCGATGCTGCGACAATTGATTTTAACATTGAAGATTAAGGAGATTTTTATGCTTATCCTCTGTATTGGCGATGTTGTTGGCGGAAACGGATGCAATCATCTGCGCCGCAGCCTGCCGAAGCTCAAAAAATCCATGGGTATTGATGTTGTTATTGCCAACGGCGAGAATTCCTCCGATGGCAACGGAATAACGCCTGCGTCCGCAAACCACCTTTTCGACAGTGGCGTTGATGTTATAACCACCGGCAATCACACCTACCGCCGTCGTGAGGTATATGACTATCTGGATGATACCGAGGCCATTCTGCGTCCGGCTAATTTTCCGCCGGAGGCACCCGGACACGGCGTGACTATACTCGACCTTGGCAGAACTCAGATAGCGGTTATAAACCTCATGGGTGCCGTGTATCTTGATGAGCACCTTGCATGTCCGTTCAGAACTCTCGATAACCTTCTTAAAACGAAGGAGCTTCCGAAGGTCTGCATAGTAGATTTTCATGCAGAGGCCACCGGAGAAAAGCGTGCACTCGGCTACTTCGCCGACGGCAGGGTCTCTGCGGTTTTCGGAACGCACACTCACGTGCCGACGGCTGACGAGACAATCCTTCCCCACGGCACAGGATATATAACCGACGTTGGCATGACCGGTGTGATAGAATCCGTTCTGGGTGTAAAATCCGAGCTTGTCATCCAGAAGCAGCTCAGCAAGATGCCGGTCAGATTCGATTATGCCGACGGTGAATGCAAGATGGACTGTGTGCTTTTCGACATAGATGAGAAGACAGGACTGTGCCGAAAGGTCGAACGAATCTCGGTCAAATAAGAAAAATCGGCTTATTTACTGTAATTTGCCATGATTTTTATATTATTTCATTGTCTGTAAGCCCTGCATTACTTGTAATTTGAAAAGATTTGTGCTATACTGACTATTATCAATGTCCCACCAAGAGGCGAATTTTCGTTGCCTCATTATTTTTCAGACAGGATGTGTAACTCTGTGATCACAGGAAAACAGCTTCGTGACGCCATTATTTCAGGCGCCAATAACATTTTGAAGAACAGAAAATACGTTGACAGCCTCAATATTTTCCCGGTTCCGGACGGTGATACCGGCACAAATATGTCCATGACAATCGGCGCAGGCCGTGACGCTATGGAAAAGCTCAGCGATGAGGTAACAACTGCCGAGACGGCTAAATCCGCTGCATCCGCTATGCTGCGCGGTGCTCGCGGAAATTCCGGTGTTATCCTTTCCCTTTTGTTCCGCGGATTCTCCAAGGGTCTCGCCGAGACAGAGGAAGCCGACGGCACTCAGCTTGCCGAGGCACTTACAATCGGCGTTGAAGCGGCATACAAGGCAGTTATGAAGCCGACTGAGGGAACTATCCTGACAGTTGCCCGTGTTGCTGCTGAAAAGGGTACCGCTGCTGCTAAGCTTGACAACGATCCCGTTTATGTTTGGGATGCTATATGCCTTGGTGCTGCCGAGGCTCTCGCTACCACACCGGACCTCCTCCCCGTGCTTAAAAAGGCAGGCGTTGTTGATGCCGGTGGACAGGGTCTTTGCATGATCTTTGACGGAATGCAGAGCGTCTTTAAGAATGGCGAGATAATTCAGACCGGCATGTCCGAGGAAGAAAGAGCTGCCGACAATGAGGAGTTCTTCGCAAGTGTTGCCGCTGAGTTTGACAGTGTTATCAACTTTACCTATTGTACGGAATTCATCGTTGGCCGTGATCCGGAGAATGCATCCGATCCCAATGAGCTGCGCCTCTTCCTTGAAACCATCGGTGACTGCGTTGTTGTTGTGGATGACGAGGAAATCATTAAGGTTCATGTACACACGGAGCAGCCCGGCGATGCACTCACAAAGGCATTGAAATTCGGCTCCCTCCTCACCGTAAAGGTTGAAAACATGAAGGAGCAGCACAAGAAGGCTGCCGAGCAGAATGAGGCTGAAAAGGCGGCTCATTCTGCAAAGACCGAGAAGAAGCCGACTGAGGTACTTGAGCCCGTTGAGGACTTTGGCTTTGTTGCTGTTGCGGCAGGCAGCGGTTTGCATGACCTCTTTACAGACCTTGGCTGTGCACAGGTCGTAAGGCAGTTATGAAGCCGACTGAGGGAACTATCCTGACAGTTGCCCGTGTTGCTGCTGAAAAGGGTACCGCTGCTGCTAAGCTTGACAACGATCCCGTTTATGTTTGGGATGCTATATGCCTTGGTGCTGCCGAGGCTCTCGCTACCACACCGGACCTCCTCCCCGTGCTTAAAAAGGCAGGCGTTGTTGATGCCGGTGGACAGGGTCTTTGCATGATCTTTGACGGAATGCAGAGCGTCTTTAAGAATGGCGAGATAATTCAGACCGGCATGTCCGAGGAAGAAAGAGCTGCCGACAATGAGGAGTTCTTCGCAAGTGTTGCCGCTGAGTTTGACAGTGTTATCAACTTTACCTATTGTACGGAATTCATCGTTGGCCGTGATCCGGAGAATGCATCCGATCCCAATGAGCTGCGCCTCTTCCTTGAAACCATCGGTGACTGCGTTGTTGTTGTGGATGACGAGGAAATCATTAAGGTTCATGTACACACGGAGCAGCCCGGCGATGCACTCACAAAGGCATTGAAATTCGGCTCCCTCCTCACCGTAAAGGTTGAAAACATGAAGGAGCAGCACAAGAAGGCTGCCGAGCAGAATGAGGCTGAAAAGGCGGCTCATTCTGCAAAGACCGAGAAGAAGCCGACTGAGGTACTTGAGCCCGTTGAGGACTTTGGCTTTGTTGCTGTTGCGGCAGGCAGCGGTTTGCATGACCTCTTTACAGACCTTGGCTGTGCACAGGTCGTAAGTGGTGGTCAGACAATGAACCCGAGCACCGAGGACATCGTTGCTGCTGTTCTTGCTACTCCGGCTAAGCACGTATTTGTTCTCCCGAATAATAAGAATATCATCATGGCTGCTGAGCAGGCTGTTCCGCTTGTTACAGATCGACAGATTCATGTTATTTCCACACGTACAGTTCCGCAGGGACTCTCCGCAATGCTCTCCTTCGACCCGGACAGCGACATTGAGGCTAATGCCGAGGCAATGCTTGAAGCTGCTCAGAATGTAAGCACCGGTAATGTTACCTTCGCCGCACGTGACTCAGAGTTTGGCGGCTTCAAGATCAAAGAGGGCGACATCATGGGTCTTGTCAACGGCAAGCTTGAGTTTGTCGGTGAATCCCCCGTTCGCATTGGTTACAAGGTAGCTAAGGATATGCTGAACAAGAATTCCACCTTTGTCACCATTATTTACGGCGACAGTGTTTCCGAAGCAGACGCAGAGGAGCTCCAGAAGCTCATTCGTGCAAAGGCCGGCAGCAATGTTGAGATAAGCCTTGTAAACGGCGGTCAGCCCGTATATCACTTTATCATTTCTGTTGAATGATCCGTACCCTCCGGGGCGGGGCGAAAGCTCCGCCCTTTTATTATTTTCAATCC
Source organism: uncultured Ruminococcus sp. (assembly GCA_964531265.1). Classification (GTDB taxonomy): domain Bacteria; phylum Bacillota; class Clostridia; order Oscillospirales; family Acutalibacteraceae; genus Hominenteromicrobium. Next base: position 24,609 of record CAZHDW010000022.1, on the reverse strand, counting down.
ATTTTCATTGAAAGGAGGCTGCATTATGCCCTCGCTTTTTGACGCTGATATCTCCACACTGAAAGGCATTGGCCAAAAGCGCGCCGAGCTCTTCAAAAAGATCGGCGCTCCGACTATTGGCGATCTGCTGCGTCTGTATCCCCGTGCATACGAGGATTGGAGAAATACCGTCCCGATTCGGAACACGCTCTTAAACGAAGTAAACATTGTCAAGGGAACTGTTCTGCGCAGACCTGTCGAGCAGCGTATACGCGGTGGAATGACCCTGTATAAAACTGTGATAACCGACGGCTCCGACGACATGCAGCTTACTTTTTTCAACAACAAATACGTAGTAAATCTTTTGCAGGATAATTCCGTCTATGCGTTTCGCGGCAAGGTAACGGGAACGTTTACGCGGCGAGAAATGGCTTCGCCGGAATTTGTTCACGAGAGCCGAATGCAGGATATGGTTCCCGTTTATCCGCAGACCGAGGGCTTGAGCTCCAGACTTATTGGCAACGCAGTAAAAGAGGCTCTGAAGCTTCTGCCGGAAATTATAAACGACCCAATTCCGGATGAGCTTCGCATGAAGCACTCATTGTGTCGGCTTGAATACGCCCTTAAAAACGTACATTTTCCCTCCTCCCCCGAGGAGCTTTCAACCGCACGACGCAGACTTGTATTTGAGGAGCTGTTGATCCTACAGCTCGGAATGATGCAGTTAAAGCGTGCCGGAGCAAAAAAGAATCCCTACCCCATCGAGAAGGACTGCACACAGAGCTTTTCAAAGCTTCTGCCATTTGAGATGACGAACGCTCAGAAGCGCTCAATTCGTGAAGCGATGAACGATATGCGCGGAGAGCATCCGATGAACAGACTTATTCAGGGCGACGTCGGCAGCGGTAAAACCGCTGTTGCGGCAGCTCTCTGCTACAATGTCATAGAAAACGGATTTCAAGCGGCTCTTATGGCTCCGACGGAAATACTTGCCACTCAGCACTATGAGTCTCTTTCCTCCCTGCTTACACCGGCAGGTATACGCGTAGAGCTGATAACCGGCAGCACACGCCCAAAGCTCAAGCAGGAAATCCTTACAGGACTTGAGGATGGTTCCATACAGCTGATAGTCGGCACACATGCGCTCTTGAGCGACGGTGTGCAGTTCAAGAGCCTTGCACTTGTTATCACCGATGAGCAGCACCGCTTTGGTGTTGAGCAGAGAATGACACTCGCAAAAAAGGGTGGGTTCCCCCACACCCTTGTCATGAGTGCCACACCGATACCCCGTACACTTGCTCTGATGATATACGGAGATCTTGACGTATCCGTCCTCGATGAGCTACCGCCTGGACGCCAGCCCATTGAGACCTTTCTCATTGACCCTCAGAAGCGCAGACGCGCCTTTGGATATATACAGAAGCATATCGTTGAGGGCAGGCAGGCATACATTGTTTGTCCGTTAATAGAGGAAGGCAACAGCGACATGGCAAGCGTCACCGCCTACGAGCATACACTTCGCGAATACTTCGGAGATCTGCCCATAGGTGTGCTGCATGGCAGGATGAAGCCAAAGGATAAGGACAGCGTGATGAATGATTTTTCATCCGGTAAGACCAAGATACTGCTTTCCACCACTGTTGTCGAGGTCGGTGTCGATGTGCCGAATGCGGTTATCATGATGATAGAAAATGCCGAGCGCTATGGTCTCTCACAGCTTCATCAGCTTCGCGGCAGAGTTGGCCGCGGAAAGCACCGTTCAACCTGCATACTTGTAACGGAAGCGCAGAACGATGAGGCTATTCAGCGCCTGCGCATGTTTTGTAGCACAAATGACGGCTTTAAGGTTGCCGATGAGGATCTGCGTCTTCGCGGCCCTGGTGATTTCTTTGGTCAGCGCCAGCACGGACTTCCGAGAATGAAGATAGCCGACATGATAAACGACATGAGCGTCCTCAGTGAAGCCCAAGGCTGTGCCCGGTCAATTTTGACGGCCGACCCCGAGCTCTCCATGCCGATCCACCGCGGACTGAGAGCGGAGATGCACCAGCTTTTTGAATCCACCGGCGGCGCTGTAACACTCTGATCCGTTCCAACAGCACTATATATTGTATCTACTATTTTACTAAGCAGCCCATGTAATGCTTTACCACGCAAATAGATTTATATTTGCGTGGTATTCTTTTGTGTGAAATTTGTATATATACCTCAAATCTATCGAAAATTTTCATAAACTCTTGACAAAAACGTTTTTTCGATATACACTTACGGTAGTGAACGATTGCGGTAGAAAGGGGTATGCAAATGCTAACCGTTAACCAGCAGCAGATCCACCTGACAAAATCCGAATTGGCAATCATGCAGGCTTTGTGGGGATCTGAAAGACCTTTATGCGGATCGGAGATCATGTCGATCATCGACAATAGACCCGAGGGTCCTGTTTTCTCTAAAAGCTCTTACCACGTTCTCATTAACGATCTTCTTGCCAAAAACTACATTGTTCCCGTCAGCGGACGTGGACATGGCAAGCATCAGGCAAGAGCTTTTGCCCCCACAGTCACTCACACAGAATATCACGCAATGCAGATATCTGCATCAGAGCTTTTTAATCCATGTGATATCCCCGACCTTCTGGATTCTCTGATAAAGAACTGCGATGATATCGATCTTGATGCGCTTAAGGATAAGGTCTCATCAGTAATCGACTCGAATATGTCTACTTCGGAATCTGAGTGAAACTGTCAAAATTTAATACACAATCGTAAAGAAGAACGCAGAGCAAAATTAGTTCTGCGTTCTTTTTTACATATTAACAATTGATTTTTTACAGGTAAACAGCAAAAATTTAAGGGATAGAGCACCGAATGCCCTATCCCTTAAAACAATAAATCACTTTCTTATGCTGTTTGAGGTCATCGCCGATATAGCACGAATCAGCACCATAACGGCTATAACACATGCACACGCAGAGGCAGTGTACGACAGCTTATCCATTCCCATCGGCCCTGTCACCATTGCAACGATGGCAGCAATGGCGGCAAGCACCATGAGCGCGATATATGTTCCCTTACTTATGCGCTCGACTGTTTTCTTATTCATAATGTCACTTCCCGTTCTTCATAGATGCCAGCTTATTCGAGAGCTCCGCCAATTGCTCAAGTGAAAGCGCCTCAGCACGCGCATTCGAAGCAATGCCGGCTTCCTCAAATGCAGCGGTCAGCTCCTGCTTATTGATACCCATGGTATTGGAAATGGAATTCACCGCGGTTTTTCTGCGCTGAGCAAATGCAGCCTTTATGACGCGGAAGAACATTTTCTCATCCGTGATCTGAACCGCAGGCTCCTTTCTTATGTTCAAGCGAATAACTGCGGAATCGACATTTGGCGCCGGCATAAAGCTGCCCCTGCTGACTCCGAACAATATCTCCGGCTCGGCATAGTACTGCACAGCAGCGCTGACAGCACCGCATTCACGTGTTCCCGGCTTGGCACAAAGCCTGTCGGCAGCCTCCTTCTGAACCATAACCGTTATGCTTGTTATCGGCAAATGCTCTTCAAGCAGGCGCATTATGACCGGTGAAGTGATATAGTACGGCAGATTGGCGCAAACAGCTACCTCTTCGCCATTAAATTCCTCATTAATAACCTTAAGCAGATCGATCTTCATTACATCCGCATTTATTATCTTGACGTTATCGCAATCCGAAAGTGTATCATCAAGCACCGGAAGAAGTCGTTTATCCAGCTCGATTGAAACCACCTTCTTCGACACCTGCGAAAGCTCATAGGTAAGCACACCGATGCCCGGCCCGACCTCTATTGCACCGGCACAGTCAGCAGCACCGCTCATTTCTGCCATACGTGGGCAAACAGAGGGATTGATAAGAAAATTCTGACCCAGAGCTTTTGAAAAACTAAAGCCATTCTTCTCCATTATCTCACGAATAGTGGATATATCCGATAATCTTTTCATACAGAAAATAATTCCTTTCTCGATCTATAAAATCATTCTACCTTATAAAGCCTTATGCCGTTTTCATCATATACACATTGAAAAAGCTCTGCAAGCTCAGCTTCGTCGATATCATAACTGTCACGTTCAAAGGCTGACACCAGAACATAATCGACCTCAAGTTCCTCAAATTTATCGATATTGGACTTCGGGCTGCTGAACATGGCTGCCGCCGCATTCTGCTGCACCGAATAATCGAGGCCATGAAAATACAGATAGCTCGGCGAACCACAAACAATATTGCGCCCGGTAAGCGCCGCTACCTCGTTATTATGCCGCATATTTGTCAGAACCGTATCGCGCGGCTCTGTTTCCTCGGAAATAAAGTCAGCGATCTCAAGCTGTACGCTGCCGTATAAGCAATAGCCGGATATACCCTCGCGTGCTATGGTAAGCACAGCTGACACAGTGCACAAAACGACACAAATGACAGCCGCGATGCTGCGCCCTCTTATACCTCTCAGTTTTCGGAAAGCATCCACAAGGAACGAGGCCACCGCTCCGCAGAGCAGGAAATACGCAACATAGAGAAGCTTATTATTGTCGTAATCATTTGGCTGAAACACAACAAATTCGCACATGAACCATATCAGCACCGACGGAGCAGCCACCGAAAATGTGCGTCGACCAAGCGAAAACAGAGCCGGAATCACAGCAAGAGCAACAACGCCAATATTCACTATATAGAACCAGAGATAGCTGTCGTCAATATTCGCCCAGTTGAACCAGCCGCGAACAAAGCCATTGGAGTCCGCCTGAGTAAATGTCCATGTTATAAGCTGCGGCACTGAGAGTAGCGTTGTTATGATAAAGAAAACGCCCCATGTACGCAGCAGACGGCATGACCTGCGCATAGCATATGCTTTCAAAAGCAGGATGCAAAGCATTATTACAAAGACACCTGCCACTGTAATTACAAGTAGCAGCCATATCGATGAGCTTCTCGGCAGCACCCCCGGAACTATGCAGCCTATAAGTGCACAAAAAATCGGAAGAGCAATAGCGGCGACCTTAAAACCACAGAACACCCTGCTCAGCACCCCGGCTCTGCCTGCAAGGTCAAACATCATCCAAGCCCCACATATTATACCGAGCGCCAAGAAGGAATGAGTGTGTATCATTACCATACCGCCGGCAATAACTGCCGCCGGCGCGAAATAATCGTCGCAGCGCTCATGAACAGCCCTGTAAAGTATATACAGCAGAGGGAAAAGGACTGCCCAGCCAAACAGAGTCGCTCGCTGAGGCACAAGCATATCGACTATAACATTTACCCACCGAATATTCTCATCAACGAGGTTGGTCGGAGTCTCATAAAACTCTGTGAATATTCTGGTGAAATTATAGCAGTTGTCTCCGAGGTCGGACATGAAATAGGCGAAGCCGAAGCCGCCGTTCAAAAAGAACAGCAGCATAGCAACGACCGCCTTTATATTATCCTTCAGCCATTGCTTCAAAAACAGCCATGCGCCGAAAAACACCTGAGCACCTGCAAAGACCATTGGCAGAAGATATGCAAAGCGTAGCGACGCGCCGAGCAGATACAGACTCGAGGAAATGCTGTCGGACAAAAACGGATAGGAAAGCTTTGTCCCCGGCAGAATCGAATATTCAGGCGGAAACACTCCCTGCTCAGCGATAGCGGTTATAAAGCCGAAGTGCATACTCATGTCGCCGTATGTGCACTGGCTTGACCATATCTCGCCGTTAACATATTTGAAGCTGTGAAGTAGCAAAAAAACAAATATGCAAAAAAGACCCAAAGGGACGCAGAGCAGATATTCAGCACGAATAAATGACCTAACACTGACATCTGTATTCAGCTTCGAACGCTTGAAATACGCCGATATCCCGGTCAAAATCAGCAGTAAAACACAGGCAAGAATATGTGCGGACAGCGTAAATCCGAGGAAAAAGGCAACCAACACCGGCAGCCACATGAGCAGCACACTGCCGACCGAGCTGCCGATTACCAGACTTACAAAGCTTCGCTCATGCTTAAAAAAACAGTGTGTCAAGATAACTCCGCAGACCTGAAACAGCAAGAAGTACGCAAGCGACAAAACAGCTCCGAAAACGCTTCCCTCCATGGAAAATCTCCTTAATACTTATTTACTATTATTTTAGCATTTGCCGGACAAAATGTAAAGCTCTGCAAACGATATATAAACAGCGGCCACATACATAGTACGTGGCCGCCGGAAAACCTATTTATCTGAGAGCATCCACTGCCGCACGCTCGGCTGTCAGTGCTGACCTGTAGCCATTCATAAAGCTCTTAAATCCTTCTATATCCTCATCACAGGGATAAATTGTTTCCGCCGTGACCTCCGAGAAAATCTCAGAGTCGAGATAATCCTCAAGTGACTCGTTCGCCGCTTTATTCACAAGGTATGATGCAAGCAGTGCCATACCCCATGGGCCGCCCTCTCCGGCAGTCTCCATTACGGAGATCGGCGTGCACATAGCACCTGCCATGAGCCTCTGACCAACGCCCTTTGCTTTGAAGAATCCGCCATGTCCGAGAAGCGTATCGATTACAACGTTCTCTTCACCGGAAAGGATATCCATACCTATTTTCAGTGTTGCCATTGCGGAATAGATCTGTGCACGGGAGAAATTGGCAAGCGAAAGCACACTGTCGGGCTTACGAATGAACAGCGGTCTGCCCTCCTCCATTCTGGTTATCGGTTCGCCCGAAACATAGTTGTATGCAACCAGGCCCGAACAATCAGGTGCACCCTCAAGCGCAGAGTAGAACATTGCATCCAGAACCTGCGGTGTTGAGCATTCTGCGCCGATTGCCTTTGCAAAGGCTTTGAAAACTCCTGCCCATGCATTGATCTCCGACGTACAATTATTGCAATGCACCATGGCAACCGGCTTGCCGCTTGGGGTAGTCACCATGTCTATTTCCTCATGTACTTTGTTAAGCGGCTTCTCCAATACAACCATGGAGAATATTGATGTACCTGCTGAAACATTGCCGGTCCTCTCCCTAACACTGTTTGTTGCGGCCATACCGGTTCCCGCATCTCCCTCCGGCGGACAAACAGGCGCTCCACATTCAAGCTCACCCTTCGGATCCAACAGCAGCGCACCCTCACGGGTCAGCACTCCGGCATTCTCACCGGCTGCACGTACGGCGGGCAGAATATCTGAAATTTTCCAATTGAAGCCCTTATCGTCGTGCAGCTCATCGAATTTTCTGAGCATTTCGGGCTCATATGTATTAAGTTCACTGTTTATCGGCAGCATACCGGACGCATCGCCGATTCCGAGAACCTTTTCACCTGTCAGCTTCCAATGAACATAACCTGCAAGCGTCGTAATAAAGCTAATATCTTTTACATGCTCCTCACCATTCAAAATGGCCTGATGCAGATGTGCAATGCTCCAACGCTGAGGAATATTGAAGCCGAAGAGCTCTGTCAGCTCCTTTGCCGCCTGCTCCGTCATTGTATTTCTCCATGTGCGGAACGGCACAAGCAGCTCATCATGACTGTTAAATGCAAGGTAGCCGTGCATCATTGCCGAAAATCCGAGTGCCTTAAGTTTTTTCAGCTTGACACCGTATTTCCGATACACATCCTCGACAATTGCCTTGTAAGCCGATTGCAGTCCGAACCATACATCGTCAAGATGATACGTCCAAATATTGTTTTCAAGCCTGTTCTCCCAGTCATAGCTTCCCGAAGCCAGAGGCGTACCCCGGCTGTCAATAAGCACAGCCTTAATCCTTGTGGAGCCGAGCTCCAGACCGAACACCGCTTCTCCGGAATTTATCAATTCTGCGATCTGATCCTTAGTCATCACGATCCGTCCTTTACTTTATATGATAGAGCTGAACGCAAAACTTGTACGAACAACTTACCTATATAATACATAAAAACATTGATTTTTGCAAGTGCAAATGCTGGACTTCTTAATGTATTTCTGCTACACTTTAGATGTTATCGGTATAGTACAAATTAGATTCTGCAAAGGAGTGTGTAAACATGAAAAGATTGTTAGCGTTGATCCTTGTATTGATATGTATGCTCTGCTTTGTCGGCTGCGATAACCGAAGCATGGATTACATTATCGCTAACGAGCCAAGCGTTACCGGTATTGTCAAAGATACAAATGAAAATACAATTCTGATCAAAAACAACAATGGTGAATATTGGGTATCTCTGAATGTGGAAAATGAAGACAGCATGACCCATTTTAATATCGGAGACGAGGTTGTGGTTTATTACGACGGCTCTGTCGCAGAAAGCTATCCGATGCAGATACACACGGTCTATGCCATCACATTGAAAACACCTGCCGACAGAAGTGAGAACAACAAACCTTGAATCAAATTTAGGGATAACACAGCTATAACAGAAAAAGTGGAGCGTACCTCTATCTAAGGATACATTCCACTTTCGCTTTATGCTCTTCTTTGGATTTATCAGGTTGCAAAGCCTGCAACCTGTGTCATATAGAGCTGATAGTATTTGCCTTGGCCTTGAGCAGCTCATCACGATTGCCCTGTTCAACTATTCTGCCCTGGTCCATTACAACGATAAGGTCTGAATCGCGTATTGTGCTGAACTTATCCACCTACGGGAATGAGAACTTCATGAGATTTCTAAAAACATCCTTGCGCATCTCATTGCCGATATTCTGGCCTGTCATATGCACAAATACATTGTTGAGAGAGCCTGAAAGACCACCAAGCAGCACGAGCGCTATCATCTGTATTCCAAGCCGCCAGATAAGCTCAATATCACCTACACCGCCGTTATTCATGCCAAAAACACCGTCATCAACAATACTACCCATAATCTCCGGCTGAAGAAGATCCATGAGCACCTCATCGATCATGAACAGACCGGCAATAATGGCATATGGCAGGTATCTTTTTACATACTTCCACATATCATTCACCATCCTGCTTTTTGAATTTTGTCTCCTAATCGCTGTTCACCCTTTCAAGCAGCGCGATCAGTGTTTCCTTTTCACCATCCGAAAGCACCTCAAGCATGGCCTGATGACGTGCATTTCGGCTTTCATAGGCCTCCTGCGCAATAACTCTGCCCTTTTCGGTAAGGACAACGTCGGTCGTTCTTCTGTCCTTCTCGTTGGCGGTTCGCAGTATCATCCCATCGCCTTCAAGCTTTGCCAGAATTTCACTTGCAGAGCCCGACTGCTCGCCAAGGCGGTCTGTGAGCTCCTTTTGCGTCATCCCATTGTTTTCGAGCAGAATTATCAGCACTCTCTTCTGACTGCCCTTACCCTCCGAGGTTCTTCGCATTGTGTGGCTGATATCCCTGAAATTCCATATCAGCTTATTATTCAATCCAATGAGTTATATCTTTCGTTCATATCTGCCTCCGAATAGCTTTATTATCAAGGTACCTTGATAATTTACACCCTGTATTTCAAATTTGCTAAGGTACCTAACTTTATTTTTTCGCAATATAAGCCTTGCTTTTTCCTGCAATTTGTAATAAAATACTTATGTACTTCATTTGCAGGTATAGTTCATCGGTAGAACGTGAGCTTCCCAAGCTCAATAGGAGGGTTCGATTCCCTTTACCTGCTCCACAAATAAAAACCGCACGAATGCTGAAAAATCCAGTGTTCATGCGGTTTTTATTATGCTCCGATATGAATATTGCATAAAAAAGCTCCCTCCACTGCCATGCTGAAAAGCATCGGATTCGGAAAGAGCTTTAATGATATTCGTATTTGATTTATTAATGACTGCTTATCTTTCGGAATTGGAGCTGCGCTTAGTGATAGCCTCCCAAAGACCGTTCAGGTATGTTGCACCCAAAGCTCTGTCGTACAGGCCATAACCGGCGCGACCGGTCTCGCCCCAGATCATTCTGCCGTGGTCGGGACGGATATATCCATTGAAGCCGTTCTTAGCCAGCGCATTCAAGATAGCATACATATCCAGTGAACCGCAGGAGGACAGATGTGCACGCTCCTCAAAGCCGTTCTCGAGAACTGCCACATTTCTTGCGTGAACAAAATGAATTCTGCCCATTGCAGCGTACTTTGCAGCCATGTGTACCACATCGTTCTGTGCACTGCATCCGAGAGAGCCCGTGCAAAGTGTGATGCCGTTATGCGGATCATCCACCAACTTGAGGAATCTGTCCAGATTCTTCTCACAGGTGATGATTCTCGGAAGTCCGAAAATGCTCCAGCAGGGATCATCCTCATGAATAGCCATGTTGATATCCTGCTCAGCCGCTACAGGTATGATTTTCTCGAGGAAATACTGCAAATTATTCCACAGATCATCCTCCGTCATTGCATTGTACTCTGCAACCACATTCTTAAGCTCTTCCCTTGTATAGCTTGCGTCCCACCCCGGAAGTGTAAGGTCGCTGTCGCTCTTCAGAGGATCAACCGCCTCTACCTGCTCCTGATAGTACACAAGGCTTGTAGAGCCATCCGGCAGTGCGTGGTCGAGCTGTGTGCGTGTCCAGTCAAATACGGGCATAAAGTTATAGCAGATGCACTTAATGCCTGCCTCGCCCAATCTGCGGATATTCTCACAGTAATTTTCAATATATCTGTCACGAGTGGGTTTGCCGAGCTTAATGTCCTCATGCACCGGAACACTCTCGATAACCTCAAATTTCAGTCCTGCGTCCTCAACCTGCTTTTTGAGTGCAGAAATACTCTCGCGGCTCCAAACCTCACCTACCGGCACATCGTAAACGGCGGTAACTATGGCCTCCATGCCCGGTATCTGTCTGATATTCTGAAGTGTTACTTTATCATCACTGCCATACCAGCGAAATGACATTTTCATGTTTTCATCCTCCTGAAAAGCTGACTTATTAGCGTAATCGTAACATATTCCCATTACAAACGCAATAGAAATCTTTTTTTCGGCAACATTTGCCAACCTAAAGACATCAAATTCAAAGAAAAATGCGACCCAAGTGAACATACCCGGGCCGCACAAATGATTAAAATACGTATTCTTCCTCGCCAAACAGCTCCGGATGATGCTTCATGCTGTCCGCATCTGAAAGAGTGCGCAGAACTCTGCACGGATTGCCGACCGCAATGCTGTTGGAGGGAATATCCTTTGTTACGACGCTTCCTGCACCGATAACACAGTTATCACCGATAGTGACACCCGGGCACACAACGACATTTGCGCCGAACCAGCAGTCATTTCCGATGGTTACGGGCTGCGCATAGCATACGCGCACACTTCTGCCATCGGCAGTTTTGAGTGCACGTCTCTCATCGGCAAGAAGAGGATGCTGCGGTGTGACAATAGTGACATTGGGGCCGAAATTGACATTATCGCCAATCGTTACAAGTCCGTCATCCTGAATGGTAAGGTTAAAGTTTCCGAAGAAATTCTTACCTATTTTTGTGTGAGTGCCATAGTGAACGGTAAGCGGGCCCTGAACACGTGAGTTTTCGCCAAGCTCGCCGAATATCTGCGGCAGAAGCTCTGCGCGCTTTTCATATTCGTCCTCAAATGTACGGTTGTACTCCGTGCACAGATTATGACAGCGCAGCTTCGTAGCCACAAGATCGGGATGGCCGGGATTATAAAACTGACCTGCAAAAATCTTTTCTTCTTCTCTCATTTTAACTCCTCCTGTTCGGCTTTACAGCCATATTACGGTTATACAAAATGAACGCATCTGCAATGCGACATTTGATTACCTCTGTGTGCCAAAGAAGAACAGCGCAACAACGCCGGGGCCTGCATGTCCGCCGATTACCGGACCGACAAAATTGATTTCTATCTTCTTTGTACCGAATTTAGCTCTGACCTTGTCCGCCACGTACTTGGCGTCATCAATGCAGTCGCCATGGCTGATGAATATCACCTGCTTATCAGGGTCAACCGCTGATTCCTCCATTTTCTGAACGAGCATGTCGAGGGACTGCTTGCGACCTCTTGCCTTGGAAATACTGATGAGGTGACCCTCATCGTCAACATGGAGCACGGGCTTGATGCCGAGCATTGTACCCACCAACGCAGTAGCTGCCGAAACACGGCCGCCGCGCTTAAGGTGATTTAGGTCATCAACGGTGAACCATGCACACATTTTGGGGCTGTTCTCCTTCACCCATGTATAGAGAGCATCTATATCCGTTCCGTTCTTTCGGAGCATTGCCGCATGGTAAACGATGAGACCCTGGCCCATTGATGCCTGGAGCGTATCGACTGTGTATATCTTGCGCTCCGGATACTTCTCTCTAAGCTCTTCAGCCGCAATGGATGCGCTCTGATATGTACCCGAAAGTCCACTTGAAAAGCCGAGATACAAAACATCCTCTCCGTTTTGAAGTATCGGCTCAAACAAGCTTTCAAACTCAGCCGTATTTATCTGCGTGGTTATTGAGGTCTTTCCCTCTCGTAGCATGTCATAGAACCTTGACAGCGGTATCTCAGACTTATCGCCCTGATCGGTGTAGGTTTTTCCCTCAACCGTAAATTTCATCAAGCCAACTGTCAGGTCGAGCTCCTCTATCATCCTCTGTGTCAGGTCGATATTGGAGTCAGTCACTATTCTGTATCCCAATTATTTCATTCCTTTCTGTATGCTCACCTTATTGTGAGCCAAAGCCTATACAAATATATTATAGCATTGGAACAAAAAAATGTCCACGCATTTTGAAAATACGCGGACAAATTTAAGATTTTATTTATGATTTCTTCTGAAATCGAGATAATTTTGCAGAATAATCGTGGCTGCAACGGCGTCGACGGTTTCCTTTCGCTTTTTACCGCGAGTATTGGTTTCATTTAAGAAATTATGCGCAGTTATAGTTGTGCCGCGCTCATCGGAAAAATTCACCGGCAAGCCGGTAAGTTCATGCAGTTCTTCTCCGAATGCACGCGCATTCTGTGCACTTTCCCCCTCACTGCCGTCCATATTTCGCGGCAGTCCCATAACGATCATCTCAGCCCTGAGTTCAACAACCAAAGCCTCTACGCGCTTCAAAAGGCGTTCACGATTATGCTCATGAATGACCTCAACCGGACTTGAAAGCAGCTCGCTTCTATCGCAAACGGCAATGCCTGTACGCGCCTTTCCGAGATCAACCCCTAAAATAATCATCTTATTCTTCCTTTCACCGTGCGTAAATTATATCGTGTTATAGTCAACTGTTTCGTTGAGGACACTTGGCAGATGACTTGAATCATTCAGCCTGACGATCTCTGCACCGTTGTCCGATATGAGAAACTCGGAGACAGAGGTATTATCACCCACATGGCATTTTTGCAGCATGGAAATATCGCCGTATTTAAGCAGGCAGATCATGCATTGCAGCAAAAAACCATGCGAAACTATTGCCGCTGTCCTTCCACTGCACTCTGACAGTACCCTTTTAAGCGCTGATTCTGCGCGAGACCAAACATTTGACGCGGATTCGCCGCCCGGAAAAGCACAGAGATTACGGGCATTGGCCCAGTTATACGCTAATTCGGGGTAGCCCTCAAAGGTTTTGCCGGATTCCCTGCCGGCAAGCTCGCCTATGTCTATTTCCTTAAGCTCATCCAACGGAATAATATCAAGCCCATGATACTCATTGATAGCCTCGGCAGTTTTCCACGCCCTTAAGAGAGGGCTTGAATATATGGCGTCGATCGTCTCATTTCTCAAGCTCAGCCCAAGCAGAGCAAGCTGCTTTTCTCCGAGTGGACTTACATCAAACTCGGTCTGACCCTGAAACACCTTTAGAAGATTTCCGACACTCTGGCAATGCCTGATGAGAAATAATCTTGTCACGGCAGTCTCGTTATTGCTGTTATTTACCACGGACGCATGGCTCCTGTCAGCTCGGATATGGACTTCACGCCGTTTTTATCCATATACTGCTCAAGTCCCTCAACGATCTTGACAGGTGCATACGGGTCTGTAAAGAGCACTGTGCCAATCTGGAGTGCTGTAGCACCTGCAAGAAGCATTTCAACAGCATCCTGCCAAGTTGTGATACCACCGAGTCCCACGATCGGGATTTTAACCTTATTATAGGTCTGCCAAACCATACGAACAGCTATAGGCAACAGAGCCGGGCCGGAAAATCCGCCTGTGTTATTGTGGATTATCGGTCTTTTTGTGTTGATGTCGATGCGCATTCCGGTCAGCGTATTTATCATGGATATGGCATCCGCGCCCTCGCTTTCGGCAGCAAGAGCTATCTCAGAGATATCGGTCACATTCGGAGAGAGCTTGACCATGAGCGGCTTTTTGCAATGCGCGCGAACAGCCTTTGTTATATCCGCAACGCCGTTTGCGGATGTACCGAACTGAACACCGCCCCGCTTTACGTTGGGGCAGGAAATATTCATCTCGATCATATCGATATCCGTGTCATTGAGCTTTTCAGCCATAGCACAGTAGTCCTCAGGAGTGTTTCCGGCAATATTTGCTATGATGCGTGTACCCTGCTCCTTGAGCCACGGAAGATCCTTTTCAATAAAGTGATCAACACCGGGATTCTGGAGACCTACGGCATTAAGCATACCGCCTGCCGCCTCAGCGATTCGCGGTGCGGGATTGCCGGGACGCGCCACAAGCGTAATACCCTTTGAGGAAATACCGCCAAGTGTTGACAGCGGATAAAACTCTGCATATTCTCTGCCGAATCCGAATGTTCCGGAGGCGGCTATAAGGGGATTGTTGAATTCTACCCCGGCTACATTTACACGAAGATCAGCCATTACATAACCACCCTTTCAGCAGGAAAAACCGGGCCATCCTTACAGACATGTCCCATATATGTACCGTTTTCACCGTTGAGCTCAACCGCACAACCGAGGCATGCGCCGATACCGCACGCCATACGCTCCTCGAGCGATATTTCGCAGCGGATGCCCTTTTCCTTTGCATATGCAGCAACGGCCTTGAGCATTACCATGGGGCCGCATGCGCAAATGATATTGGGCTCAACATCCTTAATAAGGTCTGTTACAAGACCATGATAGCCATAGGAGCCGTCATCGGTTGCAACACGAATTTCGCAGCCGGCTGCTTTGAAGTCATCCTCAAGAATGACCAGCTCCTTGCTGCGGAATCCTACAGCGACAACAGCGTCCTTGCCGTAGTGCTTTGCAGCTCCGAGCAGCGGAGGAACACCTATACCGCCGCCCACAAAAAGAGCTTTTTTGCCGGGCTCAACGGAAAAGCCGTTTCCGAGCGGTGCCAGAATATCAAAGCTGTCACCAACCTCGAATTTCGAAAGCTCCTCCGTACCTGCGCCGCGAACCTGGAAAACAAATCTGAGTGTTCCGGCCTCTTTATCTATATCACAGATCGATATCGGACGTCTGAGAGTTTTTCCGGGAACATAGATATGCGCAAACTGTCCCGGCCTTGCAACCTCTACAAATTCGGGTGCATGAACCACATAATCATATATGCCCTCTGCGATCTCAGCACGCTTGACGATTTTACAGAGCATTACATCATATTTCATCGCGTTTCGTCTCCAATTCAGATCTTAATTGTACCGATGAGTCCGACTATCTGATCTCTCATGCGGATAGCCTCTCTGCGTGCTGCCATTGCATAATCATGCTCATCGCAGCCCTCCTTCTGCCATGCACACATGATGCCGCGTGAGGAGTTGACAATAGCACCAAGACCGTTCTCATCAAATGCAGGTGCAACGTCATCGGCAGCGCCGCCCTGAGCACCGTAACCGGGTACAAGGAAGAAGGTGTGCGGTGCCTTTTCGCGCATCTCTCCAAGCTGAGCCGGATATGTAGCGCCTACCACAGCACCAACTCCGGAATAGCCGTACTTACCCATTACTGCTTCTCCCCAGTTCTCGCTGAACTCGCCCATTGTTTCATAGACGCTCTTACCGCTCTCCATTTTCTGATCTTGCAATTCGCCGGAGGACGGGTTGGAGGTTTTTACAAGCACGAAAATGCCCTTATCCTTATCGGAGCAGACCTTGAGCAGCGGCTTAATACCGTCAGTACCGAGATAGCCATTGACTGTAAGAGCATCGGCATTGAACGCCTCAATACTCTCGCCGAAAACATCCGTGGTGCCGAGATGTGCTGTTGCATATGCCTCCATTGTAGCTCCGATATCATTGCGCTTGCCGTCGGTAATAACAAACATGCCCTTTTCGCGGGCATATGCTATGGTCTCTGCGAGTGTGCGCACGCCCTGCCAGCCATACATCTCATAGTAAGCAGCCTGCGGCTTAACAGCGGGAACTATGTCGCAGAGTGCATCGATAAGACCCTTGTTGTATTCAAGAAGCGCCTTAGCTGCGGCCTCAAGAGTTTTACCATGCTCTGCAACCGCTGCATCCAAAATATACTGCGGTATATATGCCAGCTTCGGGTCAAGTCCGGCAACGGTGGGGTTCTGAGTTTCTACGATCTTTTCAATCAAACGGTCAAAGGACATTTCTCTTTACCTCTTTCTGAAAATAGTGCTTTTGTAATTCAAAGAGTTTTAAAAACTCGGTTTACCAAAATCAAAGCTCATTAAATACGATTCTTCCGCCACATATTGTCAGCTTTACGCGACCACTGAGCTTCATGTTCTTAAACGGGGTATTGCGACTCTTGCCGTGGAGCTTATCCGGCTCCACAGTCCACTCCTCATTTTCATCAATGAGGACTATATCCGCTGTTTCACCGGCGCCTATCACACCGGCATTTATATTCAATATCTGTGCAGGACGAACGCTCATCTTTTCAACAAGCTCATTCAAGGTAAGAACACCGGTCTTCACCAGTGCGGTATATGCACCGGAGAAGGAGGTCTCCATGCCGATAGAGCCATTGGGAGCCGTCATGAAATCCGACTTTTCCTTAACGGTATGCGGTGCGTGGTCAGTAGCGATTACATCTATCGTACCGTCACGAACAGCCTCAACCATGGCAAGCCTGTCCTCTTCACTTCTCAGCGGCGGATTCATTCTGTAATCCGCATCCCTTTTGAGAAGCTCGCTGTCGGTCAAAAGCAGATAGTGCGGAGCGGTTTCAGCCGTAACTTTGACACCTCGCGCCTTTGCATCACGGATCAGAGCCGCAGAGGTTCGTGTGCTGACATGACAGATATGCACGGGAACATCGTAGGCCGCAGCAACTGCGATCTCTCTCGCTGTTCCGCAGTCCTCGGCAGCGGCCGGAACACCGGGAACGCCAAGCTGTTCGGAAACCACACCCTCATTCATGACCCACTTCTTCGCAAGGAAAAGATCCTCGCAGTGTGCAGCAACCAGCATTCCGAGCTTCGGTGCAGCCTTCATTGCCTCAACCAGGCAGGCCGTATCCACAACGGGTCGTCCGTCATCGCTCAGTGCAACCGCACCGGCATCGCGCAAAGCATCGATATCGCACAGCTCGGAGCCCTTGAGTGATTTTGTTATCGCTCCTGCAACATACACATGGGCATCGACATCCTTCGCTCTGTCCAAAATATATTTGACTGTTTCAGGTGAATCTATGGTCGGATTAGTGTTCGGCATACACAGAAGGCTTGTGACACCGCCCGCGGCAGCGGCACGGCAGCCGGACAGAATATCCTCCTTATCCGTAAATCCCGGATCTCTGAGATGAACGTGAAGATCCACAAAGCCCGGAGCGGCTACGAGTCCGTCGGCCTCAATAACATACGCATCGTCATCATATATGTTCTCGGATACAGCACTTACCCGGTCACCCGATATCAGTATATTTCCGACATAATCCTCGCCGCGTGCCGGATTAACTATCCTTGCGCCGCGTATAAGGATTCTCTTTTCATTATGCTCCATATACCCACCTCAATTTTTTCTGTTAATAATCAAGAATTTAATTATTGCAAAGCATTCTCTGAGGCTGTGTCTCAGGCGTGTACCAGGTCTGTCCTCAGCACACAGCATGGTAACTGACAAGCCGAGCTGCTCTGCCATTTTTTGCGCTCTCCAATGATGGAACTTCTGCGTCGAGATAACTACATCAGCACCAAGCCCCTCACGCAGCAAAACATCTCTTGCAAAAAGAAGATTCTCCCATGTGTTCACAGAACGTGTTTCCGTAAATATCCTGTCCGGCGATACACCAAGCTCCACCAAGCGGCTTTTTGCAGCCTCTCCCTCGGAGCAGGGCTCAGAGCTCCCCTTTCCTCCTGTCGTTATGCACATGGAATTCGGATGCAGCTCCATATACTCTCTCGCCGCTTCCACTCGGTTTAAAAGTGTGCCGCTCAATCGGTTTTCAAACACACGAGCACCCAAGACAATGACCACGGGGTCCTGACGCATCAGCACAACTCCTTTCGCCGTACACAATTACCCTATTTTATTATAAAGAACTCCCTCGAAAACCGCAATAGTTTCCGAGGGAAAAGTTTTACTTATTTTGTTTTTCTGCAGAAAAAGCGGCAATTACCTCATCCATATGCATACCGCGAGAACCCTTGCAAAGAAGCGCATCTCCGCTGACGATATGTGCTTTCAGCCAATTAATGGCCTCGGAATTGCTTTCAAAGCAATGACAATGCGACGGAGAAGCGAACCCCTCCGCTATATGCCTTGCAAGCTCTCCGACACAGATAAGCTCATCCGTACCGCACTTTGCGGCAAATTCACCCGTTTCGCGATGACCCTTCACCGCATAGTCGCCAAGCTCAAGCATATCGGCAAGCACAGCGAATTTTTTGCCCTTAACCTTGAGTCCGCCGAGTATGCCAAGTGCGGCGCGCATGGAATCCGGGCTCGCATTATATGTATCATCAATGAGAGTGATACCATTGACCTCGCTGATACGCTGACGCATTTCGGGCGGCTTATAGCCTGCAATAGCCTTTGCCGCGGCATCGACGGGCACACCGACCGCATCGGCAACAGCCAGAGCTGCAAGAGCATTTCTGACCATGTGCTCACCGACAGCCGGTACATATACGGATGTGTCCATACCGTCATGACGACAGATAAAGCTTGTACCGAGGGAATCGGCACTGACGTTCACAGCGTGCCAATCGCAGCCTTCACCAAAGCCGAAGGAAACGACATGATGTCCGTAAACCACATCGAGAGTGGACAGCAAATCATCATCGCCGTTAACGAATATCTTCCCGTTTTCAGGCAAATACTCGGCTATTTTCAGCTTCTCAGCCATGATATTTTCACGTGTCTTCATGAATTCGATATGTGACACGCCTATGTTCGTCACAACAGCCACTGTAGGACGAGACGTATTCGCAATTCTCTCCATTTCGCCCGGCATGCTGACGCCCATTTCAACCACGGCAGCCTCATCATCCTCGGATATTCTCAAAACCGTCATCGGCAAGCCAATCTGACTGTTCGCGTTTCCGGCAGTTTTCATGGTTTTCAGCCCTGCGGCTACCGCAAGAGCCACCATTTCCTTGGTTGTGGTTTTTCCGACACTTCCGGTGATACCGATAACAGGAATGGAAAAACGCTCGCGCCAGCCCTTTGCAACGGCCTGAAGCGCCGCACGGGAATTTTCAACATAAACAACAGAACCGTCCGGCTCGGAAATATCGGTCTCGGAAAAAGAGGCTTCGGCGCCGGAAGCGAAGACCTGAGCTATAAATTTATGTCCGTCCACGTTTTCTCCACGTATCGGCACAAACATTTTGCCCGGTGCAGCCTGTCTGCTGTCCGTGCAGAAGCCTGTGACGGTCGCATCTGCATCTCCGACGAGCCTGCCGCCGGTCATTCTTGCTATTTCAGCCAGTGAAAGAACCATATATCCTCCTTAAGCTCAAACGGAAGCTTCTTCCGAAAGTATCTCCCTTACCACTACACGCTCGTCAAACGGATATTTAACGCCGTTGATTTCCTGATAGTCCTCATGTCCCTTGCCGGCAAGAACGACTATGTCGCCGGGGCGTGCGTTATTCAGACACCAGCGTATAGCCTCTCTGCGATCCGGTATGGTAATGTATTTGCCATCCGTTTTATTCATGCCGAGCTTGATATCCTCTATAATATCAAGCACATTCTCATATCGTGAATTATCCGCCGTTATAACAGAAATATCGGCAAGCCTGCCGCAGACCTCTCCCATCTCATAGCGGCGAACCTTGGGTCTGTTTCCTCCCGCACCGAACATGCATATAAGTCGGTTCGGCTCATACATTCTGAGCGTCGAAAGCAGATTTTCCATACTGAGAGCATTGTGTGCAAAATCTATCAGAAGCGTATAATCTCCTGGCACGGGAACCATTTCAACTCGGCCCTTGACCTTTACGCTCTTAAGTCCGTCTATAACGGCGCTGACTGGGACGCCAAGCAAATGTGCGCTCGTTGCGGCGCAGAGTGCATTATATACATTGAATTTACCCGGTATGGATATCTCTGCCGAAAAGTCCAGCAAGCCGGTCATACTAAAATTAACACCGAGGAAGCCCGGACGCACGATGAGCTTTCCGCCGTGCCCGACAACATCGGCGTTTTCGCCGTAGCCGTAGGTCACGATATCGCAGGTGTGACCCTTCAGCACACCCTCACAATTCGAGTCATCGATATTCACCACTCCGGTTTTGCACATCCTGAACAGCATACTCTTGCACTCAAGATATTCTTCCATATCCTTATGCTCAACCCCTCCGATATGATCCTCGGAAAAGTTTGTGAATAGACCCAACCTGAAATCAACGCAGTCCACTCGGTTATCTCTGAGGCCGATCGACGAGACCTCCATTATGCAATATTCACATCCGTTATCAGCCATTTCTCTGAGATATTTCTGCACCTCATAGCTTTCCGGAGTAGTGTTATTCGTCTTATACTGAACATCGCCATATGCGACGCCGACAGTCCCTATAATACCGGTTTTGTGACCGGCAGCCTCCAAAATTGAGCGCAGCATGAACGCAACCGTGGTCTTACCCTTGGTTCCGGTAACACCGATGACCTGTATGTCACCTTTGGACGGCTCACGGAAAAGCTTATCACTCAGACGTGCAAGAGCAGCTCTTGTGTTCCCGGTAAGTATAACCGGAACGGAGACCTCAACGGGAGCTTCCGCAAGTATCGCCACAGCACCCTTCTCCACTGCCATTGCCGCATACTTATGTCCATCACTGTTAGCACCGCGCAGACACACGAACAGGCAGCCCGGCACAGCCTTTCGGGAATCATAAACTATGTCACAAATATCTGTATCCGGCAGCGCATCGCAGCTATATTCTATAGAAGAAAGCAGCTCCTTCAATTTCATATTATCATCCTCCCACTGTCATATCTCTATTCTTATCCGTGATAAGAAGCAAATATTCTATTGAATCCTGTAGTGCCTGGAAGCTGGCATCAACAACGTCATCCGAGACTCCTACGGTCGTGAAGGTATTGACGCCGTCCGTAGAGGTTATGAGGACTCTTACCCTTGAAGCCGTGGCACTGCCGCCGTCGAGAACTCTAACCTTATAGTCCGTCAGTTTCATTCTGTTAAGCACGGGATAGAAGAGCTCGAGTGCTTTTCTGAGTGCCTTATCGAGTGCATTGACCGGGCCGTTACCCTCTGCCGCCATAACATGCATGGCTTCACCGACTCCGACCTTAACTATCGCGCTCGCCCCGGCCTCCTCGCTGACGCCTGCACCGGAAAGTATTTTATAATATTTAAGCTCAAAATACGGTCTGTACAAGCCGACCATTCTGCGTACAAGCAGTTCAAAGCTTGCGTCGGCACCCTCAAACTGGTAGCCTGACATTTCGAGCCTCTTTATCTCATCAAGTATTTCTTCTGTTTTTTCGGAATGTATCGTAAGCTGCGGCAAAATCTGATGAATTCTTTCGAAAACCACAGCTCTGCCGCTTATTTCAGACGTCGGGAAGCGTCTCTTATTGCCAACCAAAAACGGGTCTACATGCTCAAATGACCTTGAGGTCTTTATCACTCCATCGGCGTGCATTCCTGCCTTATGTGCAAAAGCATGACTTCCGATATACGGCGACCCGGCCGGTACATCGAGATTTGCTATTGCGGCAAGCTCGCGTGCATAATGCGTGAGCAGACACAGATTCTCCTGCGGTATGCACTGCACACCACGCTTGATCTGCAAATTCGGAATTATCGTGGAGAGATTCGCATTGCCGCAACGTTCACCAAAGCCGAGCAGAGTTCCCTGAACCTGCACCGCGCCTGCATTGACGGCAGCTATGCTGTTTGCGACCGCCATTCCGCAATCATCGTGAAAATGCACCGAGACCGGCACATCCAACTCAGCTATAACGCTTCTGACAATACTCTCTGCATCAGAAGTAAAGGTTCCGCCGTTTGTATCGCAAAGGCATACCATCTCAGCACCGGCCTCAGCCGCTGTCCTTATCGCGCGCATGGCAAATTCCCTGTCATTTATATATCCGTCAAAAAAGTGTTCAGCATCAAAAATAACATGTCTGCCGTTATCAACAAGGTATCTCACGCTCTCACGTATCATGCGGAGATTTTCCTCCTCCGTTGTCTCGAGAACGCTGTCAACATGAAAACGCCAGCACTTGCCGAATATCACGCACAGCTCGGTACCGCTGTTGAGCAGAGCCTGCAAATTGCGGTCATTCTTCGGCTCAGAGCCCTTGCGACATGTACTTCCGAAGGCTGCCAGTCTCGCATTGTGCAGCTCGATATCAGCAGCTCTTCTGAAAAACTCAAGTTCCTTGGGGTTCGAGCCCGGATGTCCGGCCTCTATTACCTGAACACCAAGCCTGTCTAGCAGCTTGACTATTTGCAGCTTGTCCTCAACCGAAAACGCTATTCCCTTCCCCTGCGCACCATCACGCAGAGTGGAATCAAATATCGATATTTTTTCAAGGCCCATAGCCACTGTATCCTCCGCACAAAACATAACAATATTGACCTACATATACGATTTGAGTATAGCATAATGGGATAGCAAAGTCAAATATAAAGGTGCTGTTCTTATTTTTCATTAATAGGTGAACTGAGTATTTCCCTCTTGTTTTTTGACGATATCACTTCACCGAAGCTTTTTGTTATACAGATTACTGTTGACAGGTAATCTGTATAAAGTTTATAATTAAAATGTATTAGTTGGATAATCGGCAAAATATATGGGCATAATAGACTTCAATACTCATATTCAAAGTAGCGTTAAGCTGTAAAATCAATCTTGAAAGAAGGATAATTATGAAAAGCGTTAAGCCCGGACGCGGCCCGTCATTCATGAGCGGTATTGCGTCAATAGTCGCCATTGTTTTCGGAATATTCTGGATGATATTTGCAGCAAGTGCTGGAGCGGGATTTTTCTCTCTTTTCGGCCTGTTTTTTATCGCCATTGCTGTATTCAATGCTGTTTACCATTTTAAAAATGCCACAAGTGAAAACAGATATTCCGAATACGATATAGTCGACAATGCGGAAGAAAGCTTCCGAGATAAGTCGTATGCTTCGTCATCGATTTGCTATCTGTACTAATTTCGCAGTTTGAAGTCTTAGAAAAAATAGTAAAGTGCACATTGACGTTTTTTCTTTGATTTGATATTATTATACGGTAGATTTAGTTATACCTTGAGGCAAGTGCCGATATTTATTCTGTTCGGTACTGCACCTCGTGGAAAGGAAGGTCAAAACATGGATAACAACAAAAGACCGGAAAATATGGCACGTATCACTACGCCTGAGCTTGCCAATGCTTTTATCGAAGAGCAGGTAGCTGCTGTGCGTGCACAGGTTGGCGACAAAAAGGTTCTGCTGGCACTTTCTGGCGGCGTGGACTCCTCCGTCGTTGCAGCCCTTCTCATTAAGGCTATCGGCAAGCAGCTTGTTTGCGTTCACGTTAACCACGGACTCATGCGTAAGGGTGAAAGTGAGCAGGTTATTGAGGTTTTCCGCAATCAGCTCGATGCTAACCTCATTTATGTTGATGCAACAGATCGTTTTCTCGATCTTCTCGCCGGAGTATCCGACCCTGAGCAGAAGCGTAAGATAATCGGCGGCGAATTCATTAAGGTATTCGACGAAGAGTCTTCTAAGCTTGAGGGTATTTCCTTCCTCGCACAGGGCACTATTTACCCGGATATTTTGGAATCTGACGGCGTTAAGGCTCACCACAACGTTGGCGGTCTGCCGGAAGATATGAAGATGGAGCTTGTCGAGCCCGTTAAGCTTCTCTACAAGGATGAGGTTCGTGTTGTCGGCGAGGCTCTCGGTCTCCCCCATGGCATGGTTTATCGTCAGCCGTTCCCGGGCCCGGGTCTCGGCGTAAGATGCCTTGGCGCTATCACACGCGACCGTCTGCATGCTCTTCGCGAAGCTGACGCTATCCTGAGAGAAGAATTCGATAAGAATGGTCTTGCAGAGAAGGTTTGGCAGTACTTTGTGGCTGTTCCGGACGTCAAGAGTGTTGGCGTTAAGGACGGCAAGCGTTACGAGGGCTGGCCGGCAATCATCCGTGCAGTTAACACAACGGATGCCATGACCGCTACTATTGAAGAGATCCCCTACTCCCTGCTTCACCACCTCACAGACCGTATCACCCATGAGGTCGACGGTATCAACCGCGTCCTCCTTGATCTTACTCCGAAGCCCATCGGCACTATTGAGTGGGAATAAATTTGAGGTCACTAAAAACCCAGTATTTATGCGGGCTTAGGCGATTTCAAAAGGCGAATTGATAGCAAAATGATAGCAAACTATCAGGCTG
>CAZHDW010000021.1:0-31555 GCA_964531265.1 uncultured Ruminococcus sp. | reverse complement strand
TATCTACATAATTATCCGATGGTTTTAAATTTTATAGATTTGTTTTATAAGATGTTAATGCCAGTCTTATTTGAGTTCATTAACATTGTGCGGATTTGTAAAGAATGGAAAAGCGTGAATAGCATAACCATAGCAGTAGTATGTGATACTGTTTTGTGCATTGCAATTTTGATTATAATATGGTTTTATTTCTTTGAAATTCATGCAAAGATTACGGCTTTTTGTAAAAAATACGTACCGTTTGTTGATAAGATTGCTTGTGCGCTGAGAAAAGTACTGAAGGAGGTATAGAAATGGCAAAGAAAAAAGTATGTTGTTCATTTGATTATGAACATGATAGAATCTATTACAATTTATTAGAAGCATGGAACAAAAATGATAATATTAATTTTTCTATAAATGATTGTACTCCGAGTGAAATTCAGAGCGAATCAATTTCGGTTATCAAACAGGTTTTGAGTACTAAAATAGGTCAAGCCAATTATATGATTGCTATTATCGGTAAACATTCAAATGATAAACATTCTGATAGTGAGGAAATCGGCTATAAAAATTGGCAAGCTTATGAGATTGCTAAAAATCATGAAAAAGGAAATGGATTGGTTGTAGTAAAACTAGACAGTTCATATATTGCACCAAATGAGGCATATGGTATTGGCGCAAAGTGGGTTAGTTCATTTAATTTAGATGATATCTTAACCGCTTTAAATGAACTTGCAAAATAGTTTTATATTTGAGGTGTGGTGAGGAGTAATGAGAAGCCATGCGTTTGTAACTTGTTTGCAACACTCCGCCGACAAAACCCAGTAAAATCAAGGACTTCCAGTTCTCAAAACGATAATCTCAGTTCTCAAAGAGATAAAGAGACCCAAAAATCAAATCAGAACACAACAAAAACCCCGGAAAATCAAGGTTTTCCGGGGTTTTCTTATACCCATAGGTGCTGATGCAGATGACGTTCGCAATAGCATTTTTTCGTAGAGTACCCTAATATACGAAAAACACCGGAAATGCACTCTGCCGCAGAGTGTTTTTTCGGTGTTGACCACTTATTTGACGGCGGATAGAAATCGTTTACTTGAAGAAAATTTAATAAAAGTTATTTTCTGACTTGTTTTTGCTTCTTTATTTCGTGTGCACTTCTTGTGCACTTCTTTTTATCAAATCCTATTGAAAAAATCGAGCAAGTATGCTATCATTTATATGGATTTTTGTACCCTTTTTTAGTATTCAACCGTTTCTAAGAGTAGGGTACTCTACGAAAGTCGATATCATACATAGGGACTATCGTGAGGAGAGGCTAAAGAGCTTACAAACCAAGTGTTTGGCCGATTGACAGCCATTGCGCCCACTTCATTAAACGACGGTAACGGCTCGGTTTTATGGAGATGTCGCTGCGAATGTGGCACAGAAATCAATGACACGATAATTGGTAGCACAGTTGTAAGTGCAATCTGATAAAAAATAAGGGGTAATTCCCTTAATATAAACTATAAAAAACTGTTTGAAAAAACGGAGGCATAATTTATGAACACAATGTTGAAGAGAGTTATCTCCCTGATGCTGTGTATCGTGCTGGTGACAAGCTGCTTGCCTGTCAGTGCGCTTGCAGTAGAAAGTGGAGAAGCTGTCGCTGCCGTGACAACGGAAGTGACTACCGAACCTTCTACGGAAGCAACAGAACCCGAAGTGGTTGCCGTTACCGGTATCACACTGGACCGGACTACGCTGCAGGTCGGTGTGGGTGAATTGCCCATTACCCTAACAGCCACTGTGCTGCCCGAGGATGCCACCGATAAGACTGTCACATGGACTTCTTCCGAACCCGGTGTGGCATCTGTTGCTGACGGTGTCTTGACCTTTGGTTACATGGGTGAAGCTGTTATTACTGCAACCTGTGGCGAGTACAGCGCTACCTGTGTAGTTACCGTAGGCGAGGGTGATTCCACTGATTACGCAGGCGATGCAACCATCGTCATTGCCGGTTCCGATTTCCAGCATGACGCCGGCGACAGTGCCGGTGCGAAAACTGTTACCGGCATCCTGAATCAAGTTAAAGAGGACTATTCCTCAGTGGATGGTTTCCTGTTTTCCGGTGACTACAGCAATAACTATGATTATAATAGCTCTGAGTCCGGCAAGAATGCCTTAATCAAAGCTGTCCATGGTGTATTTGGCACCATTGACCATGAGGTCTATTTACAGGGTAACCATGATGTAGACAGCCTGGTGACAGATAGAGTGTTCTCTGCCAGCGGCGCAAACGACACCAGTGACTACGGCGTCTTCGTTATCCATGAGCAGGACTATATGTGGCACAACGACAACAAGGCCAGAATCCAGCAGACAGCCTCTAATTTGGATGCTTATCTGGATGCAAAGGTAGCCGAAGGCTACACCGACCCCATCTTCGTCGTTTCCCACCTGCCCCTGCACTACACCATGCGCAACCCAGTAGAAGCCCAAAAAGATAAAGGTGACGGTACTTATGCCAACTATATCTTTGATGTTCTGAACGAGGGCGGTGCTGCCGGTCTGGATATTATTTTCCTGTACGGTCACAACCATGCCCACGGCTGGGACAACTATATCGGAGGCGAGGCTGTTTATCTGCCTGTCGGCGATAAGATCAATATCGCCCAGGAAAGCACTACCGTTTATAAAGAAGAGACATTGAATTTTACATACATGAACGCCGGATTTGTCGGCTACTATACCGACGAATGCGGTCGTGATATTGATAATGAGAATTATCTGACTATGACTGTTTTTGAAATCACGGATTCTCAGGTTCTCGTTAAGCGCTACAATCAGTTCGGCGAGTATAATCTGAAGTCCGTGGGCAGACGGAATACCCATGTCCAGAGCGAACATAAAGCTACTGAAACCATGACCGTCAATACCGATACCTATTCCAGCGGGCAGACCATTTCGCTGGCGGCGTCGGTACCTGATGTGACCCTGTCCGATTCCAATGAGACCGGCATTTCTGTAACTGCACCCGGCATCACCGGCGTCACCGCTTCCGTGGTGGAGGATCCTTCCTATGACGCGGAGACGTACAGCGCTTATGTATCCTACGACATCACCCTCGAGGGTTACACCAAGGGCAATAAAGCAACTGTTACTGCACCTGTGACCGCGGCATTTGATGCTTCCAAGCCCGTTGTGGTGCTGGATCAGGGTACTCAGATTGCTAAGGTCAGCATCGTGGACGGCAAGGTCACCTTCACCACCAACCACTTCTCTGTTTACGATATCGCTCAGTATGCTGAGGATAAACAGTTGAGCGCTGAGGGTAATCTGTCTGCTACTACTTTCGAGCGTGTTACCTCTCTTGAGAAGGGCGTGGGCTACCTGATCGTTCCCAAGCAGGGCAACGTGCTGACCCTCACCGGAAAAACCAGCGGTAAAGCGCTGCTTCTGGAGGGCGGCCTGACGGAAGGTAACGACAACCTGTGGTACTACGATGGCACCTATCTGCGTTATAAGAATGCAACAACTGGTGCGTATCTGTGCCTCGGTAGTGGTAACGGCGAAGCTAATCTCTCTGGCTCGAATAAGATTAACTCCATCACTTTGAACAATGACGGTGAGTCCTTCACCCTGGGATATGGGTATTACTATGGTACTACTTACAGGACTTACTATCTGAACCGCTTCGGCGGTGTCAGTGCTACCATTGCGGGCAGATATGGTGATGATGGTAACAAAAATGATGGTAGTGCGTGGTACTTCTATAAAGTCGTCAACGGCATTGCGGATTCTGTTACCTTGACGGTTGCACCCAACAGCCTCAGCCTGATGCCCAAAGCGACCAAGAGT
Organism: uncultured Ruminococcus sp.; assembly: GCA_964531265.1. GTDB lineage: Bacteria > Bacillota > Clostridia > Oscillospirales > Acutalibacteraceae > Hominenteromicrobium. Next base: position 27,730 of record CAZHDW010000021.1, on the reverse strand, counting down.
ATGGCGACGGCTGTCATGGTTGGGGAAAATGAGGCAACCAGTTACACCATCAATTGGGCCTCCTCCAATACCAATGTCGCTACCGTTGACAGCAACGGTGTTGTTACCGGCGTTGCTGACGGCACCGCAACCATCACCGCTACCCTGACCCGTGCCAACGGCCAGGCAGTGAACGGCACGGTAAAGGTTGAGATTCCCGTGACCGTGCAGACCAAGAAGATCATCAATATCGAAGTCACCCCCATGACCGGCTCCGTTGAACGCGGCTCCGGCACTGGCGCCACCACCGGTAGCACCATGACCGTGACCTATGATGACAATACCACCGAGACTATCCTTGTCACTGTGGGCATGCTCAAGGGCACCTATGACCTCAAGAAGAACGGCACATACACCGGCCTGACCGTTGAATATGTGGGTCAGACTGTTGAGGGTTACACCCTGAACGTGGTCGATGTCACCGGCAACAACTTCCCTGCTTATCCCGAGGAAGGCTCCGTTGATGTGACCAAGAGCGCTGAAGGCCAGGACTTCCAGAACACTGGCGTCGCCCGTGTTGAGCTGTCCACCTCCGGCCTGCCTGTGAAGCGCGGCGTTGACGTCGTCATCATGCTGGATACCTCCAGCTCCATGCAATACGACGTAAATGGTCCCGGAAATACTACGGGCGCTACCAGCCGTATCGATGCTCTGGAGACCGCCCTGACCAATCTTCTGGAGCTGTTCCAGACCAAGGATGCCGATGGCAACTATCAGGATATTGATATCGCCATCGCGGACTTCAATGGTAACAGGAACCATACGATTGGCGAAGATGACTACTTTACCAATGTTGAGTCAAAGATCAACGATAACAATGGTAACGTCTATACCAATGGCGATGGCATCGAATGCAATGCGGAAGACTTCAAGGATATCGAAGATATCAACATCACCAATATTACAAATCAGCTGGCTACTGCCAGCGGTACAAACTATGACTGGGCCTTTGAGACCATCTACAAGCTGGGCGCTGCCAAGCAGGCAGCCAACGGCGAGGAAGAGCGGGAACTGATCGTTATCTTCATGTCCGACGGCGCGCCCTTCCAGTGGAACTTCTTCCATGGCAACGGTAATAGACCCGCTGCAGTCAACGGCGTATACTCTGATGATACCTGGGAGAACTGGATCACCGGTAACATGACCGACGCTAACTGGGCAAACTATGCCGGCGGAAATCCCGGTCACAGACACTTCTATAATGAAAACGGTCAGAACTGGATGGCTGAAGCGGTCAAGGGCACCGGCGACCGTTACCCCGTCATCTACAACGGCACCGATCTGGGAACCGACGCCAGCGCCGAATACGGCGAGTACTTCCGTTATGTTCCCGGTCTGGGCGCGACGGTTTACGCCATCGGCCTGAGCCTGTTCGCCGACGGCAACGTCGATACACCTGCCATTGAGACAGTCATGAAGAGTGTTGCCTCCACCGACGCCAATGGTAATCCCTTGTATACCACCGCTTATTCTGAGGAAGCTCTGGACGCCCAGTTCAAGGATATTGGCAACAAGATTTATTATGCAGCCCAGAATGCCTACTTTGAGGATCAGATGGGTTCTGACTTTGACCTGCAGATGAATCCCACGATTTCCAAGTCCGACGGAACTACCACCACTGATATCAGCACCGATATCACTGTCACCTCCTATGATGTTTATACCAAGGAGCAGGTCGGCACCACTGTTGGCGGTCATACCGTTACTAATGATGATGTCGGTAAGACCTACGGCAACGGCACCGTTCTGGAAACCGTAAGGTTCACCTCTGACACCGCCGCAACTTCCACCGCTCTGCCTGGTGAAACCAACATCATTAAGGACGGCGTGATTTGCGCAGAGAACTTCTTCTATAACACAACAACATCAATCAAAACGATAACATTTGCAAACGGTTCTACATACCGCCTGCCTGGTGAGACCTTCTACTGGAACATCGGCACCATCAACGAGAAGCAGTTTACCTTGTCCTACGCCGTCTACCTAACCGGCTCTATGGAAGGTAAGGCGCTCCCCAGCGAAAGCTATAACACTAATAATTATGCTACCCTGCACTACACCAACTGGCTCGGCAACGATGTTGAGCAGTCCGTCCCGTCTCCCAGTATGCCCTGGGGCGGCGCCAATGTCAGCTACGCTTTCTACCTGGTCGACGCCGACGGTAAGCCCGTTGACGCCAGCGGCAATGTTGTCCCCAACATTGTGACTGCTTACAAGGTTACCCAGCCCGTTCTGTACAAGCAGATCAATTTGAACGCAGGCGAAACTGTCTTGAGTACCATTGCCGACGATGTCCTGCCTGATGGCTATGTCCTGTATGACTCAGATGCTGTTTACACGGTTAACGTTGCCTCCGGCGATGGCAGCAGCAGTTGGACGATTGCGGGCAGTTACCCTGCAACCACCTATGTCACCGGCTACGCTGGCGCCCAGGATTACTCCAACGCTCCCACCGTCAGCGATGGCTCTTACGATTACACCCACACCACCGTCTACTTCGCGGTCGTTTGGACCATCGGCACCGTGCCTGATTCCGTGGTCATCGACTACGGCCTGCCCGTGGATATCTCCGTCCTGATCAACGATATGTTCGGTAACAACGGCACCCTGGCCGGTGTAGGCGCTTACAATGATTCCCTGACTTACGGTGAAACTCTGGCCACCGGCTTCGGTACGAGCTACGATGGTACCTATGGTAATGCCACCATCAACGGTAACAAGGTCCGCTATACTCCAGCCAGCATGGAAATGAACGGTTACGATAAGTTTGCCTATGCGGTTCAGTACACCGGCACCCCCAACCCTGGCTACTACTACGGTACAGTCACTGTTATCCCCGCAACTACGATCTACTACGAGGATACATTTGTTACATTTGCAGGCAGCAACAATGGTACTGCTATGAGCGACATTGCGGTGGAACCTGCTGATGGTCAGTTGACCTCCGGTCAGTGGTATCGTCAGGGCACAACCGCGGATGCAACGCAGGCAGAGGATCGTCCCGGCTACTACAGCCTGTCCTACATCGATGCAAATAACATTTACGGCTATGACGGAGCCTATGCTCAGATGTCCGAGCATTCTCTTGACAGTGCTGCAAGAGTCCATGTGGATTCCAGTTCCTATGCTACCGCAAGCTTTAGTTTCTACGGTACCGGCTTTGATGTGATCTCCCTCACTTCCAATGCCACCGGCACGATTGTGGTGCAGGTCTACAAGAATGGTACCCGCGTCAGAAATACTCTGGTGGATACCTACTATGGTATGAACGCTGACGGCACTACCACTGGTGCTATCAATGATCCCGAGTCCATTTACCAAGTACCCGTGGTCAAGATTTCTGATCTGGAGTACGGCAAGTACGATGTAACCATTACTGCAACCTATAACACAACTATGGATCACACTTCTGCTGATGGTTATGACCTGTATCTGGATGCAATCCGCATTTATGATCCCGCAGGCACTGTTTACGGCGATGACGGCGACGATGGCGCAACCGGCAGCGAAATCGATGATGTAATCGAGGATGCTTATATCGCTGACGGCGAGGGTTATCCTGTTTACACCGAGCTGAGAAACAACATTATTGCAGCTTCCAACTACACTGTTACTGAGAATACGGATGGTACTGTGACTGTCAGTGGCAGCAACCTGTCCGGTGCGATCTTCATCGATTGCAACGATGCAGTTACTTCCATTGCCGACTACGTAAGCTACGGCCCCAACAATGAGCTGTATTTGGCAACCAATCAGGCTATTGCCTTCAATGTCAATGTACCTGAGAATGTTGCCGACATCCAGTTGGGCATCAAGATGGCCAACGGTGATCCTGTCACCTATGAGATCAACGGCGACAGCTACACCGTCAGCACCGCTACAGATATGTACTACAGTATTCTGAAGTACGCAAAGGCCGGTACTGTGACTATCAAGAATGTCAGCGGCGGAATCCTGTCCCTGACCAACATCAAGGTCACTCATACTTCTGCCCCCGCAACTGAATCCGGTATCAGCCTGCTGAGCATGGATGCTGAGAGTGCCGGTATCGCTCTGATGAGCCTGCGCAATGATTCCTATGTTGAGGAAGACGTCCCTGAGACCACCATTCCCGAGGAGACGGAACCCGAGGTAACGGAGCCCGAGGTTGACAACTCTGATGAAGAAATCAAGGAAGTTGTCGAAACCGTTAAAAAGATTGTCAAGAAGCTGTTTGGCTGGCTTTTTGGCTGAGAGGAGGATGAACAACTATGAAAAAAGTGTATTCGAAACCCATGATTATCTTTGAAAGCTTCTCTCTGAGCCAGAATATCGCTGCAGGCTGCGAAATTACCGATCCCAAGGATCCGGCGCTGGAATTTACCGGTCTTGGTTACGCGTTTACCGAATCCTGTGATGTAGATGTGGTCAACGGTGGCGGAGACGGTGAGTGGAACGGAATTTGTTATCATGTTTTCAGCAGCGAAGGAGCTATGAATCTCCATAATTCTTAAACCTATCCAGAAAGGCCGCGCCATTCGTGGCGCGGCCTTTTCTTAATCGAGGGAACTGATATGCAAGGAAAATACTTAAAAAAAGAGCAAAGGAAAAGTAAAAGGAAAGCACAGTTTATTCTGGTTGTGAGCATAATCTTGTGTTTTGCGTTGGCGGGAATACTTCTATATTCTATTGGTCACGAGCCTAAAACAGGTAATGCTGATTCGACGCAGGAGAATGTACAAAATCCTACATCCGATCAAGCTCAGACCGCGGAAGCTGATTCCACGGAGGAAACTCTTTCAACCGAACCCGAAGATAAGAATCTGTTCGATCTTGACAGCAATGTGAAAGTGACCGGTATCATTTCCTACACCGGTGTATTTATGGAAGATCGTTCGGATGAAGTTGTGACTGATGTGCTGGCAATCCAGGTCACGAACTCCGGTGATGAATATATCCAGACCATGGATATTACGTTGTTTTCCGGAGAGACTGAAGCGCAGTTCTCTCTATCTACCCTGTTCCCAGGTGAAACTATGGTCGTTCTGGAAAAGAACCGCATGGCTTACAGTACGGCTCCTGAATTTGAATGTGCGGAAACAAGTACAATAGCATTGTTTGATGAACATCCAGGTATGTGCCAGGATCAGTTGGAAATCCAGTGCCTGGACGGTATTATCAACGTCACAAATATTTCTATCGAGGACATTGCCGAGGATATTCTAATTTACTATAAGAACTATGTGAACGGAGCTTATTATGGCGGCATTACCTATCGCCTCCGTATCGAGGGCGGATTGAAAGCAGGAGAAATCAAGCAGGGGTCTGCTGCGCACTTCAATCCGGATAACAGCGCAATTGTTTTTGTAACGTGTGGCTGATATGGAAAAGCATTATGCGTTTGCCGGAGTCGAAGTCACTGTAAGCATCCCAGATCAGTGGATGTATGAAGATGACCGTCAGTTGGCCCCATTCCGAATCTCACAAGTTACCGATCCTCATATTTTCCGTTATGAACCTGTAGATTCTCTTCCCGCACCGACAGGAGACATGGAGACGCAGTTTCAACATGCGCGGGTGTATCGTGAAGCAGACCATTATGTACGCTATATCGGCACGGTAACAAACGGATGGGAAAAAGCCTATATTCGAGCTGAATATGGCAAGAATGAGCATCTCGTTAAAGTTAGAGTAAACGAAACAATGCAGTGCATTGGCGTTAAAACAGTTCTGAACTCCCTTGGCGTAGAGCACCTTGTGGCTGAGAGTGGTGGATTTGTTTTCCATTGCTCTTACATTGAACATGACGGAGCAGCGATCCTGTTCACCGCACCTTCTGGAACGGGAAAATCCACACAGGCAGAGTTATGGCGCAAATACCGGAACGCAGAGATCATAAATGGCGACCGGGCCGCAGTTCGTGCCAAAGATGGCCTGCTGGTTGCTGCCGGAATACCTTTTTCGGGAAGCTCCTCATATTGTGAGAACCGTACGTTGCCAATTGCCGCAATCGTTTATCTGAGCCAAGCTCCGGAGACAACAATTCGGAAACTGCGAGGCGCAGAGGCATTTTCAAAGCTTTGGGAAGGGGTAAGCGTAAACACGTGGAGCAAGACTGACATGGAACACGTGTTGAATGTAGTTCAAAAAGCCGCAGAAGAAATTCCAGTATACCACTTAGCCTGTACGCCTGACAAAATTGCGGTGATTGCATTGGAAGAAGTATTAAGAAAGCAAGGGCTTGTATGAAGAGAACAAATGTAGAATCTCAGATAACAGCATATCTGCACCAAAAGGGCCGCCGGTTGGGTTTGCCCATTGCGGGCAGTTTCGAACTGACTGCCCGTTGCAATTTTAACTGTCCTATGTGCTATGTCCATTTGACGCCTGAGCAGTTAAGAACTTCCGGCAAGGAGGAATTGACTGCGCAGCAGTGGTTGGATATCGCGAAAGCGGCCAAAGACCGGGGTATGGTCTATGCTCTTTTAACCGGCGGTGAGCCGCTGGTTCGGAAGGACTTCTTTGAGATTTACGATGGTATGCGCGAAATGGGCATCTTGGTCTCCATCAATTCCAATGGATCTATGCTGAATGGTGAAATCCTGGAGCGTTTCCTGAAAACTCCACCAACGCGGTTTAATATTTCTCTCTACGGTGGAAGTAATGAAACGTACCGGAATATGTGCGGTATCCCAGCTTATGATCAGGTAAAAGAGAACATTCGTGTTCTGCGACAGGCTGGCGTAGATGTAAGCTTGAATCTGTCCATTACACCTTATAACAAAAATGACCTTGCACAGATATATAAAGATTCCGTGGAACTTGATGTAGCGGTTAGAGCATCCAGCTATATGTATCCTTCTGTTCGGGTCAACGGAGAGCAGTATGGCTGTGGAAACCGGCTTTCCTGCGCAGAATCAGCGAAATATGCGGTTGCTTGGGATCAACTCAGATTTACAGACGAGGAATTTATCCTTCACGCCCAAAACATGGCGCAACGAATCAATACCGATCCGGATGGATGTCCTGTGGAGTGTGGAGAAGGTGTCCGGTGTCGGGCAGGTACCAGCAGCTTCTGGATGACCTGGGACGGACAAATGCTGCCTTGCGGTATGATGACAACCCCCGTGGTAAAACCATTGGAAATCGGCTTTGATGCTGCTTGGGAGCAGCTCAGAGCTGTAACCGCCAAGATCCAGACCCCTGCCCAATGCGTAACTTGTGATTATAAAAAGATTTGCGGTGCCTGCGCAGCGGTATACTATGCGGAAACGGGAAAATTTGATGCCATCCCGGAATATGTTTGTCAGCGAGCTAAGGAACTTGTGAGCTTAACACAGGCGGTTTGCGAGGAAAGGAAAGTAAAATGATTATCAAAAAAGATGTAATCAAACGCGAAATTGCAGGAGATACTATCCTGGTTCCAGTAGGCAGGGCAGTATATGACTCCAACGGTCTGTTCTTGCTAAATGAACTGGGCGCTTTTATTTGGGATATTCTGCCGAGTGTAACTTCTGAAAAAGAAATATGCGATGCTGTGTTGGAACAGTACGATGTGCCTCCTGAAACGGCAAAGAAGGATGTTGCTGAATTCATTCATCAGTTACAGAATTTGGGCATTATTTAAGGAACATACGGCATTTGCTGGCACAGTCCCCTTACTGCTTCACTATGTTATCGGATATAGGAAAGTTTTGATAGACGAAACCCACGAAAAAGAAAATTGAGAGGTTTACAAGATGAAAATTAACGGAATATTTTTGTCTTGCGTGAGATTATGGATGAGTTTATTCTCGTTCCGATTGGTGAAGCTATGTTATCGCTGAAAGGCATGTTCGCCTTAAATCCTGTTGGTGCCGAAATCTGGAAAATGTTAGAAAAAGAAAGCAATAACCGTTTATGTACACAAAAGCCGTTCCCAGGAACTGTTCCCGGGAACGGCTTTTGTAACTTTGCGTGATAAGCATCCACTCCGATGATGAGGCTGAAGGAGCGGATCTCAATGATATCTTCGCTGGCATTGATGATGACATTACCGAAGAAATGCTGGTTGATATCTTCGGTTCTGACGAAGACGACATCGATGGCGACTTGCAGGCAATTCCTTCCGGCGTTTCGGATGAGACAAGTTCAGAGTAAACTAATGCTATTCGGAACGGATTGAGGCACAGTACTGTTGATTATTTCCGAAAATATGGTATAATTTCCGAGTAAAGCAAGGGCGCACAGCTTCTATGTGCGCTTTTTGTGAGAGAGTGGGTTAGAATAGTCTAACTTGATATTATGGAGAATTCGGAGATGATGAGATGCGGGAGCAAATGAGAATAAACGGGACAGTCGCCGTTTTGAACACAGGGGATAATGAGGATGGCTCCACGACCCTTCATTTTGCTTCTCCCGGCGGCAGTGCCGTGTTCACGCAGTACAATGTTTTCCCGGGAATATCCCTCACATATAACGATATCACTGCGCCGCAGATAGCCTTTGAAGCTGAGAACGTCGGAGACAGAATAATCGAAATAGACCATTGCAGGGACGGCCGAATGGAATGCCGTGCCGAAAACGGGGCATTTCACCTTTCGCCGGGGGATATGTCAATCCACCTGCCCGGCGGCGGCAAGCGATGCGACAAATTCCCCACGGATCACTACCACGGAATTACGATAAGGGTGAATCTCGATAACAGCGTGAAATGCCTGAGCTGCTTTTTGGAGGATGTGGATGTCAAGCCGGCCGCCATTGCGAAAAAGCTCAGACTGGATGAGAATTTTTTCTTTGCGTGCAGGCAATTGCCGACGGTGGAGCATATTTTTTCGGAGCTGTATGCGGTGCCGAGTTCAGTGCAGAAGGGGTATTTTAAGGTGAAAATACTCGAGCTATTCCTGTTTTTGAGCAGCTTGAAGCCCGAGGAGAGGGTTTCGGAGCAGCGAGGCTTTTCCGAGACACAGATAGTCCTTGCGAAGAACGTGTGCAGCTATCTTACGGAGCATGTGGAAAAGCGCATACCCATGCAGGAGCTTGAGGAGCAGTTCGGCGTTTCGGCCTCGCAGATAAACCTGAGCTTTAGGAATCTGTACGGTGTAAGCATTGCAAATTACATGCGCGGCTACCGAATGCAGTCCGCCGCAAAACTTCTGAAAAAGACGGACAGAACGGTTCTGGACATTGCCGGGCAGTTCGGCTATGAGAACGGCAGCAAGTTCGCAAATGCCTTTCGTGCAGTCATGGGTGTTACCCCCACCAAATATCGCAGAGGCCTGTATCATAAGTCGTGATACGGGCCTTTTTGTGGCACTTTTTCGGCTTGTACGCGGTATTTATCTGTGATAGAATAGGGCTGTACGGAGGGGATAATATGGAGATACGTGTTCTGAGATATTTTCTGACCGTGGCAAGGGAGGAAAGCATAACCCGAGCCGCGGAAATGCTGCATATAACGCAGCCGACGCTCAGCCGTCAGCTTTCACAGCTTGAGGATGAGGTCGGCGTCAGCCTGTTCGTGAGAGGCTCAAGAAAAATATCCCTTACAAGTGAGGGTCTGCTGCTGAAAAGAAGAGCGGAGGAGATTTTGCAGCTTGTCGACACGACGGAAAGGGAGCTGCTTGAGCAGGAGGGACAGATAGAGGGAAAAATAAGCATCGGCTGCGGAGAAATGGAGTCCGTAAAGCTGCTTGCAGCGCTCATTGCCGACTTCAAAAAGAAATACCCAAAGGTGGTTTTCGATATCTGCACGGCCACAGCCTCCGATGTAAGAGAGCAAATGGACAGGGGACTGCTGGATATCGGCCTGCTGCTTGAGCCGATAAACGTCGAAAAATGCGAATATATGCAGCTTGATGTAAAGGAAAACTGGGTATTGCTGATGCGTGCGGATTCGCCGCTTGCCGAAAAGGAAGCCGTAACTCCGCAGGATATGGCTTCACTGCCGCTAATACTGCCGCGAAGAGCCAATGTGAAAAACGAGCTTGCGAATTGGTTCGGAGTGTATTATGATTCGCTGAATGTGGAATTTACAAGCAATCTGAGCACCAACAGCGCCATTCTGGTAGATAATTGTCCGGCGTACGCTATCATAATTGAGGGCTCACTGCCGTATCTTGATAATTCCAGGCTTGTTTGCCGCAGGTTTGAGCCGCCGCTACAATCAACAAGCGTGCTCGCATGGAAGCGCGGACAGCCGTTCAGCCCGGCAGTAACGAAATTCATCCAACATATCATGCTTTTAAGGCATGATTGACCCGCTTTTCGAAAGTTGTATCGGTACTTTTACTTTATATCGGCATCGGGTAGAAAAAATCATAAACAGGAATTCCTTCTATTATCACTATCAGGATCTTCCGTCGCTCATTGAGGAGATCATCAAGGAGGAGACCGAGTCGATAATACGCAGCTATCCGTCCGTTACTACATAGTTGAATGCAGGGAACGGTGAAGTTCATCTATCGCACGGAAGAAATAAATGTGGATTGATCCGCGTTTCATATACTGCACGGAGTGGGTACATCACCCCTCCGTGTTTTTTTATTGTCGTTGTTGACAATTGATGAATAAGTGATATACTTAAAACATGCGTTGCGCAACGTTTAATACAAAAGGAGTAATGATATGCCCCCAAAGCCAAAGTTTACAAGAGAAGAGATAGTTGAGGCCGCACTGAAGCTGGTGTCGGAGAAGGGAGCTGAGGCGCTTACCGCACGCGAGCTTGGCACAGCCCTCGGAAGCTCCGCAAGACCGATATTCACTGCGTTTAAGAATATGGAAGAGGTGCAGGGGGAGGTACAGCTTGCCGCCATGCACCGCTTTAATGAGTATGCCGCGAGAAAAATAGAGGGTATACCGCTTTTTAAGCAGATAGGTATGCAGATGATAATGTTCGGCATTGAGGAGCCGAAGCTCTACAGAATGCTCTTTATGCAGGAGCACCCGGAGACTATTGGCTTTGATGGAATTTTCTCAATGCTCGGCGATATGGCACAGGTCAGCCTGAACGCTATCAAGGAGGATTACGGTCTGGATGACGAAAGCGCCAAAGCGCTCTTCGAAAACATGTGGATATATACCTTCGGCATAGGTACGCTGTGCGCCACAAGGGTTTGCAGCTTCTCAAAAAGAGAGATAGGAGAGCTGCTCACAGCACAGTTCAATGCGGTTTTGAACTATATTGGAGAGAAAAAATGAGCATCAGAAGAGCGGAAAGAGGCGATCTTTCAAGGGTAGCCGAGATATACGTGTTCAATAACAGGATAAACTTCTTCCCGATATTCGGGGATGAGGAATATTCCTTTAAGACCTTGCAGGTGGAGAGCATCATAAATGATTTCTTCTCAAGGGAGGAGATCATGAGGAATCTGTATGTCTTTGAGGACACTGTGATACGCGGCTTCATTCTTGTGGACGGCACGGAGATAGTAAAGCTGTTTGTTGATCCGTTTTTTCAGAGTGGCGGCTACGGCGCGAGCCTCATAGAGTTTGCAATAGAAAGATTCGGCGCAGATAACCTGTGGGCGCTTGAAAAGAACACAAGGGCGCTGGCTTTCTACGCAAAGCACGGCTTTAAGCCGAACGGCGTGAAGAAATTTGAAGAGGATACGACGGAGTATCTGGTTCAGCTCGTCAGGAGCTGATTTGAAAAAGGAGAATTATTATGAAGACAAGTGCTTATCGTGCCGAGGGACACGATAAAAGTGGGGTCGGAATGCTCAGAATAGAACACCTCACAAAGAGTTATGGCGAGAAAAAGGCCGTTGACGATCTCTCACTGGAGATACTTCCCGGGGAGATATACGGCTTTACCGGGCATAACGGTGCCGGAAAGACCACTACGCTGAGATCATGCTGCGGCATTCTGGGATATGACAGCGGCGCTTGTGCATGAGCCGAAGCTCATCATCATGGATGAGCCTTTCGTCGGCCTTGACCCTAAGGCATCATATCTGCTAAATGGCATTATGCGCGACCTGTGCGACAACGGCTGAGCGAAAATAAAAAAGAGGAGTGATAAAATGCAAATGATATCGGATTACATGGGAAGCGCGGAGCTGAGACATAAACTGAATGAGCTGACTCGGAAAATCTTCGGCTTCGACTTTGAAGCATGGGTAACAGGCGGATATTGGAATGGGGACTACATCCCGTATTCGCTTTTGGACGGTGACAAGATGATCTCCAATGCCTCTGCGAACAGAATGAGCTTTTTGCAGAACGGCGTTAAAAAGAAGTATATCCAGATAGGAACGGTAATGACGGATGAGGCAAGGCGTCACGAGGGCCTTGCGAGGAAGCTTATGGAGCATATCATCAAGGAATTCAAGGATGAATGCGACGGTTTCTATCTTTTCGGAGATCTCGATGCGCTCGGCTTCTACGAAAAGCTCGGCTTTAAGGCCTGCGGTCAGTATGTATACAGGCTGAAAAAAGCCGTTACACTGTGCTCGGAGGCAGCCTTTGAGCCGGTCGATAAGGGCAATGCCGAAATAAAAGCAAAGTATATGGAGTATGTCCGGGGCAGTGCCGTTAACAGCGCCCTTGAGCAGACGAATAAAATCGGCTTGCAGATGTTCTACACCGCAGGTATGGACAATGTTTATTACGCAGAGGACATTGATTGCTTCATAGTGCTGGATGATGAGGACGGAAATGTGGTGTTGCAGAGCGTGATATGCAGGGAGAGGATATCTCTTGAAACCGTACTGTCGAGAATCAAGGGCTGTGACATCGGCCTGAGGCTGGGCTTTGCACCGCTCAGGACGGATGCCGAGCTGTTTGACGCCGTGCCGTATGACGGCGGAAGCGACTACAGATTGATGTGCTATGGCGGCGATTTCTCCGGCCTTGAGCAGGATAAGCTGTACTTTCCGGAGCTTTCACACGCATAATACATGGACGACTGATTCGGAGGGCTTTATAGGAAATTGTAAATATATGTTCTTTGATATATGGAATGTGGTCAGCCTCTACAGGAAAGAGCTAGAGACAGACCCGTTCGGACTGTACGGATTGAGATGATTCCTTGAGAGTTGCCCACTTGGTAGCTCTCTTTTTTTGAAGGAATCAAAACTAAAAGTTGCATTTTTTATTAAATCTGGTATACTGGAGATATCTTATTTGAAAAGAAGGGATATACATGAGTTTTTCTGAATTTCTGAATTCCAGGCGTGCTGCCGCAAAGGAGCTCGTAAAGGAATTGAAGAAGCACTATACGTATGTCAGCGTTTTGGGTGCGGATATTCAGGGCAAGACCATCAGGGTGGATAAAAACACCTCCTCCATCACCTCCAACAGGGATATGGAGTGCGGTTTTGTCGTTAAAATGAGCCGCGGAAGCACATTTTTCGAGTACTCCATGGATGATATTTCCGGAGATATCGCAGCACTCGCCGAAAAGCTTACAAAGGCCTTTGAAATCAACGATAGGCTTAAGGCTAATACAATAGGCGAAGTAAAGCTCAGCGATGAGCCGCTTGTACAGTCCTTTGAACGCAAGCATGATTTTGCCGAGTATTCCGAGAATCAGCTCCTCGATTTTTGCAAGAATGTCTGCGCGGACTTGCTGAAAAAGAGCGATAAGCTGCTGAATGCGGTTGTATCCATAGATAAAAGAGAGATATCCAAGCTCTTTGTATCCGAAAACCGAGAGCTTGACCAGAACCTTACCTGGCTGAATGGCGGCATGGTTGCGGTGTATAAGGATAACGGCAAGGTAGTTCAGGTGCGTGAGGGCTCCAACAGCTACCTCATCGGCGATGTTATCAAGGAGCTTCCCACACTCATGGATAAGCTGCTTGCAAAGGCCGATAAGCTTACACTTGCAAAGCCGATGACCCCCGGTGTGTACGATGTCATAACCGACCCGTCCATTACCGGTCTTATAGCACATGAGGCCTTCGGCCATGGCGTTGAGCTCGATCAGTTCGTTAAGGATCGTGCACTTGCCAAGGAATATGTCGGCAAGTATGTGGCTTCTCCGATAAGCAATATGCGTGACGGTGCTGCATCCGTTATAAGCGCAGGCTCCTATTTCTTTGATGATGACGGCGTTCTTGCCGGCGATACACAGATAATAAAGGACGGCATACTCGTTGCGGGTATTTCCGACCTGGCCTCCGCCACACAGCTCGGCCTTGCTCCGACTGGCAACGGCAGAAGAGAATCTACCAGAAGAAAGGCGTATTCCCGCATGACAAACACCTTCTTTGAGAAGGGTACGGATAAGCTTGAGGATATGATAGCCTCCATAGACCACGGCTACATGCTGTTTGAGACGAATAACGGCATGGAAGACCCGAAAAACTGGGCTATTCAGTGTGTTGCACAGTACGGCATCGAGATAGTTGACGGAAAGCTGACGGATAATTATGTATCCCCGGTAGTTCTCAGCGGCTACGTGCCCGACCTGCTCAAGTCCATTTCAATGGTATCCGATGACTTTAATGTTATCGGCTCCGGCAGCTGCGGTAAGGGTGCAAAGGAATGGGTACGCGTCAGTGATGGCGGCCCGGCATTGAAAGTGAGGGTGAAACTGGGATGAAAACTATCATTGAGCTTCTTGAAAAGCACAGCGGCGTGAGCGATTACAAGATAAACGTCCATGCAAAGGAGAGCTGTGAGCTGTTTTTCGTAAAGGGCAAGCTGGAGACGGTTCGCCGCACGGATACCTGCGATAAGGAGGTTACCGTGTATGTGGATCACGGCGAGTACAAGGGCGATGCACGCTTCCCGGTGTACTCCTCCACAACAGAGGAGCAGATAAGCAGCATGATTGATGAGGCGGTCGAGAAGGCAGGTCTCATCAATAATAAGGCATATACCCTCCCGGCGAACGAGACGGGCGAATTTGAGGTGGAGAGCAACTTCAAGGACTATGATGCCATGGAGCTGGCTTCGCTTGCAGCCGATACCGTTTTTGCCGCAAACAAGGTGGAAAACGGCACTTTGAACTCCGTTGAGGTATTCATCAATAAGCACACTGAGACCGTAGCCAACAGCCGCGGACTCAACAAAAAGCAGGTTCGCTACGACGCTATGGTGGAGGCTATTCCTACCTATAACGGCAAGGAGCTGAGTGTTGAATTATACGAACAGTATAATTTCAATAACTTCGACAGCGAGGCCATGGCGGATGAGATAGCCGGTAAAATGGCTGAGGTCAAGGCAAGATATGAGGCAGTCAAGCCCGAGAGCATCCCGGAGTGCAAGTTGATAATCGGCAAGCAGGAGTTCTCCGGCCTTGCGGCACGTATTGTCGGTAATCTCAATTATTCCTCCGTATATGCTCATGCAAATATATTCAGCAAGGGCGATGCCGTGCAGAAGGCGCCTACGGGAGACCTTATCGGCATTACCATGGTCGGCGAGGTAAAGGGTAGCACGGACAGTGCAAAATTTGATTCCGACGGTATGTCCCTCGGCGAGATGCGCGTTGTAGATGGCGGTAAGGCTGTGAATTACTACGGCTCCAATCGTTTTGGCCAGTACCTTGGCGAGACGCCCACAGGCAGCCTCGGCTGCATCCGTGTCGATGCTGGCACAGCGGATGCTGCGGAGTTCGAGACAGGCCCGTATGTCGAGGTGGTATCAACCTCAGGTATGCAGGTGGACTTCTTCAATGATTATATCGGCGGCGAGGTTCGTCTGGCATATTATCATGACGGCGAGAAGATCACACCGATCACGGGAATATCCGTTGCAGGCAAGCTCAGCGAGGTGCTGAACAGCATTCGCCTCTCAAAGGATATCGTGGCACATAACGGCTATGTGGGCTATGTCGGCCCGAAGAAGGCTGTTCTCTACGGCATGAAAGTATTCTAATATATAAGTATAGCGGCTCTCCCACATCGGGAGAGCTGTTTTCCTTATATATGAAAAGCGGCGGATGCGGGGATTGACATAAATGCTGTAAGGCTTTAAAATAAGTAAAAATATATTTGAAAGTGAGGCCACAGCTTTGGCGGAACGCAAAAAGCGCGGTACGCGCGACAGAGAAAATACTGCTTCGCGGCGGGGCACACAGAAATCCAAAAAGAAAAAAGTGAATCTATTGCCGGCTGTTGCGGTATGCGTAATGCTGATTGTGGTGTTTGCGGTCTACAGAGCGGTTTCAAATGATGGGGGCAGCGGCGTCTCCGATATGCTGTTCTCCGGTCAGCCGGAGTTTTTCTCCACCATAAAGCCCGAAAAGCTTAACAGCGCCCAAAGCGATCTGGATGAGGACGCGGAGTTCTTCAGCGGCGGTCTGATCGTCGGCGGTGCGGATGTGCGCGGCATACAGAATGCCATGCTTGAAAATTCCGAGCTTGATAAGCTGCTCGGAAAGGCACTTTTCATGACGTCCGACAGCTATACATGGAAATCGATGAGGGATGAGTTCAGTGGCGGTGCGCTCACCTTTAATCTGTACGGAGAATATGTCTCCCTGGTTTCCGCGATTGAAAAGACCTCGGCCAAGACGGTGTTTCTGCAAATGGGCAGGGAGGAGCTTGCTCAGGAAAGCAACGCGGATGCACTTATCGATGCGCAGACGGCGCTTTTGTGCCTACAGCAGGCTTGTCCGGACGTGAAGATAGTTTTGCTGGCCATCACTCCGAACAGAGCGGATAGCGAGGTCGTGCCGGATAACGCCGCGATACAGAGCTTTAACGGAGGCATGAGGGCGTTTTGTGCGAATTCCGGAATCACCTTTGCGGACACCTCGTCCGTTTTCCCGGCGGAGGGTATCTCCGAGGGCTATTGTGTGTCCGAGAGCGGCAGCGGCGCTGAGCTGAGTGCCGACGGATACCTTGCCATGCTGACTACGGTGGTGGATAATACGGTGCTTCCGATAACCTCTGCCCCCTCTCAGACCACCGAAAATACGGTGATTGCTGAGAACGGTATGAATGCCGCAGGAAGAACAAACTAAAAACCATTCTATACCTTGTGTAGCACATGATTATTACCACTATATATTGTGAATCGAAAACTTTTTGAAAAATTTTCGAAAAAAATTTAAAAAAAGGCTTGCAATTTCCGAAACTATGTGGTATTATATCTAAGCCGTCAGATGAGACGGCAAACAAAATAGTTGGTGTTGATTACAACGAGGGTCCACCTGTTCCCATTCCGAACACAGAAGTTAAGCTCGATTGTGCCGACAATACTTGGCTGGCGACGGCCCGGGACGATAGGTTGATGCCAACACAAAAAAGAACCACACAGACGTGTGGTTCTTTTTTTATGCCTGCGGCTCACAGCGCCGTGGCTTTTTCAATAGCTGCCCTTTACACAGGGGGAGCCTTTGTTTCTCCCAGGTTAGTGCTTCATCTGTACCTACCGAATATGGGAGTATATTGTTTTTTGAAAATACCGAACAATAAATATCAGCAAAAGTTTCAGCTTTGTAAGAATATTTAAAGCGGATTGTGATTTGATTAACAACTTTGACGTATAAGCACAAAAAGCCGATGATTTTGTGCGAAAAAAGATTCCATTTGCAACATTGACACAATTTGAGAATTAGAGTAGAATGCTCATGGTTAATATGGGGTACCTTTTGAAAACCCCTATAGTTTCGAAAAGAGGTAATTGGTAATGAAGGAAATTATGATTTGTCTGGCGGTAGCGCTTATTGCCGGACTGCTCATGTCCCGTCTGGCCAAGGTCTTTAAGCTGCCCGCAGTTACTGCGTATTTGGTCGGCGGCTTGCTGCTCGGCCCGTACTGCCTTGGAAGATTGGGCATTGGAGGCCTGGGCTTTGTCTCCATGGAGCAGGTTGAGGGATTTGACATCATCACTCAGACTGCACTGGGCTTCATCGCCTTTGCAATAGGCAATGAATTTCGCTTAAGTCAGCTTAAAACAATGGGTAAGCAGGCAATGACAGTCGGTATTTTGCAGGCTGTTCTTACAACTGTTATAGTGGATATAGCACTCATCGCTCTGCATCTCCTGAATCCGGAGCTCATCTCCCTGCCGGCAGCAATAACACTCGGTGCTATCGCTTCCGCAACAGCACCGGCGGCAACTCTGATGGTCGTTCGTCAGTATAAGGCTGACGGCCCGCTGACCAAGCTGCTCCTGATGGTCGTTGCCATCGATGACGCAGTAGGTCTCATACTGTTCTCTGCTTCCTTCGGTATTGCTACCGCACTTGAGCAGGGCAGCGTAAGCGTTGTCAGCGTTGTTCTTGAGCCGGTCATCGAGATCGTCTTCTCACTGGTTCTCGGTGCAATCGGCGGCATACTGCTCAACTGGCTGGAGACATACTTCCATTCACGCAGCAAGCGCCTTTCCCTGTCAGCGGCATTCGTTTTCCTGATGGTTGGCGCATCCCAGATATCCTTTGAGATTGCCGGTGTTCATGTCGGCTTCTCCCTGCTCCTCGTCTGCATGATGACGGGCACACTGTTCTGCAATATCTGCAAGACCTCCGAAGAGCTCATGGATCGTGTTGAGCGCTGGACAGCTCCGCTGAACATTCTGTTCTTCGTTATTTCCGGTGCTGAGCTTGACCTTAAGATTCTCAGCAATCCGCTCGTTCTGCTGATCGGTGTTATCTACATAGTATTCCGCTCCACAGGTAAGATCTCCGGTGCATATCTCAGCTGCAAGATGACTCATTGCAGCGCAAGTATCCAGAAGCACCTCGGCATCACACTTCTGCCGCAGGCAGGTGTTGCTCTCGGTATGGCTGTTACCGCTGCAAATCTGGCAGACGGCGCTATCGTGAGAAATGTCGTGCTCTTCTCCGTGCTGGTTTACGAGCTTGTCGGCCCGTCCCTGACCAAGCGCTCTCTGTTTGCTGCCGGTGAAATTAAGCCGGAGGGCAAGACAAGTGCAAGACAGGAGAACACCGAAGGCAAGACCTTTACCCTGAACGGCTGAGCTCCAAAAACATAATAGCCCTTACGTGCGCAGAGCTTTTGGCCCTGCGCACTTTTTTATTGCTTTTAAGCTGAGTGTGTGATAGAATTATCTTAAGAACGAACGTTTGAAAAGCGAGGTGGGGTCATGCACGATATTTGGAATCCGTGGCACGGCTGCGTTAAGTGCAGCGAGGGCTGTGCACATTGCTATATGTATTTTCTGGACAGTCAGCGCGGCAAGAACGGCGCCGAAATATACCGCACAAAAACGGGCTTCAACTATCCTTTAAGCCGTGATCGCGCCGGGAATTACAAGGTAAAGAGCGGCGAAAAGCTGCGCGTCTGCATGACATCGGATTTCTTCCTCGAGGAGGCAGACAAGTGGCGCAGAGAGGCGTGGGAGATAATGGATGCGCGGCGTGACGTGCTGTTCTGTTTGTTAACAAAGAGGCCGGAACGTGTTGAAAGCTGTCTGCCGTTCAACTGGGGAAACGGCTGGGAGAATGTTTCCTTCAGCGTTACCTGTGAGAATCAGCGCAGGGCGGATGAGCGCATACCCATACTGCACAGCCTGCCTTTTAAGCACAAGGGAATCATGGTGGCGCCGATGATAGGCCCGGTGGAGATAGGGGACTACCTTGCTCGCCCGTGCGATTACGAATGGGTGCGGTCGCTGAGCCGTCAGTGCAGGGAGCACGATGTGACCTTTAATTTCATCGAGACGGGAACTAATTTCTTAAAAGACGGCAGACGCTACCACATGCCGAATAAGAGAGTACAGAGCGAAATGGCATACAAATCCGGGTTGTCCTATCAGGGCAAGCGGTACCCGGTGCAGCTTATAGATGAGCTGGGCCGTGATATCACAGAGGATGATAAATACAAGCCGTATTTTGGCCCGCAGTGCGAAAAATGCGGCAGTCGAATGCTGTGTAACGGCTGTGCAAGGTGCGGCAGATGCATGGTGTTAGATCCCAAATAAAAGAAAATGGAGGAGGCTTTGTTTATGAACTGTCCGATTTGCGGCAAGGAAATGCAGGAGGGCGGCCTGATAATCAACGGTGTGGCGCCGGGCTGGGTGCCGCTTAAGGAATTTGAACGGAAGGGTCTGAAAAGGCTGATATACAAGGGGCTTCGAACCATAGGGAAAACCAATATACTCTTGAGCCAAACCAGAGTTCCCAATGCGTTTTATTGCAATGCCTGCAATAAAATAGTCGGTGTATTTGATGTGACGAATAACATCGATGAGTATGCCGAGAATTGAGTATACAAATAGTATAAAACAGACGCAAAAACGCTCCGCCGCAATTCGTTTTTTATGCGGTGGAGCGTTTAGTTTACATATCGTGTGCGATGAGCTGTATAGCCTCGCGAACGTATTCGGTGAGCGTTCTGTCCTGCACACCGACTATTGAGACGGAGCAGCGGCTTATCGGGATAAGTATCTTTTTGGCGTGGCTCTCGGAGACGGCGGCTGCCATTTTCGGGGTGATCTCGCCCAGCAGAGAGTTTGCGGAGATTATACCTATTGGCCCCACTATGACGTCCGCCCAGAGGCTGTTGACCACAACGGGGTTTTCGCCGGTGGCGGCGGCCTCTGCACCGGCGTGCAGCATGGCGGCGGTGGCGGTGCTGTTCGTACCTATGGCGATAAGCTCGGCCTCGGGGAGAACTTTCTTTATCTGCTCGGTCAGTGCAGCGCCCATGCGTCCACCCTGACCGTCAATGACCAGTATTTTCATATCAGTCCTCCAAAATGGCGTTCACGGTGCTCTCACCGTAGAGAAGCGGCGTACAGTTGACCTCTTCGCCGTTGATCGTTACGGGGCGGCCGTTTGAGAATATCTCAAGCTTTGCCGGAATGATGTTTGCAGCATCGTAAAAGGCCTGCATTGTACGGGCTATGGCCTCAAGCGTTATCGTGTCCGTTTCAGCGTTGAGGGTTGCTTGAAGCTCATCGTTAAAGTATAGCTGAACATCGGGCATATCGCCGCTTTTCAGCGTTTCTGCGAGCTTGTCGCCCTTGAGGTAACGGATCTCGAGCAGCTCCACATTCGTCGGGAAAGCGCCGTTTTCGGCCATTTTTGCGATGAGTCCGGTGGCGTCACCCTCCATTGTGCAGTAGTGGAGGACGAGTCCGTCGCCGTCCGGTACATAGTAGCTGAGGGAAAGCTCCACGGAGTCGCCGTCGACGGCGGCAGAGGAAGTGCTGACGGTGCTGTCGGAGACTGCGGAGGATACTGCGCCGGAGGCGGTGTCATCCGTCATGGGTGTACGGACGTATTCAACGCCGAGCCAGCCGAAGCGCACGGCGGCCACAGCCAGCACGCCGAAGCATATAACGCCGAGTGCCACATATGGAATAGCGCGGTCAACATTCCTTTTAAGGGACTGCGCACGGCTGTTTATGCCGAAATGCTTGTCCTTGGCGGTATTTATTATATTGTAATACAGTCTGGAGCGTATATCATCCGGCATGTATATGGTCTGTATCCATTCGCGCACTTCGTTTTCGGGCAGCTTTGTGCGATCAATCGCCTTTTTAAGCTGCTTTGATACAAATGCTGCCGAACGACCGACAATACGCGCAGCGGCGGCCTCGGAGTATTCATCGCCAAAGCACAGAGCAAGCGGCGTCAGAGCGGTGTAGGGAAGCTTCATTATAAGGCAGAGCTCATCCGTTATGACGAAATCCAGATCCTTTCCGGCCTCCTGTATTTGGGCGTCTGCGGGATTTTTACGGAGCTTTGCGGCATAATAATCCATACATACCTTATGGGTCGTGCGCAGCAGCCAGTTGAGCTCATCCTCCTCGCCGGAAAACGGCTTAGTGTGCAGGCAGTACTGCATGAATACATCCTCCAGCAGGTCTCTTGCGGCCTTGGGAGACTTTGTGTGCATATAGCATATGCGAAATGCGGTGTCTCCGTAACACATGAGGGCTTTTTGGAGAGCCTCCTCGCTTATAAGCTTTTTGGTCATTTTTTGCGTCCTTTCTGCTCGGCTCTTTGCCGATGCGCGGAATTATGTGCCGTGCGGATATCCGAGCGTATGCTGCTGTATTGCAGCCACATTGCGGTCTCTCCGCCTATAAACAGTATGAACATGCAGAAGTACAGCCACATCATCAATATTATGATAGCGGCGAGGCTTCCGTAAACTGTAGCGTAATTTGAGAAGTTCTCCACGAATATGGAGAAGAAAAAGGAAAAAAGACACCAGCCGGCGGAGGATACCGCAGCACCGATGAATGCGAAGCGAGCCGAAACGCGCTTTTTCGGTACGAGCCAGAAGAGCATCCAGAAGAATAAAAGCAGCACGATGAAGCCGGCGACGGGCATCAGCGTGGAAAGCGGAACGGAGAGGAAGCTGTGAAGCTTCAGCTTGTCCTTGAGAAGCCTTGCGATGAGGAACAGGCCGAGCCCGAGGGTGAGCGCCACGGCGAGCATGACGGTGTACAAAAGCGCCATGAGCCTCAGCTTTATTATATTGCGGCGGCGTTTAACATCAAACACCGAATAAATGCCCTTTATCATGGCCTGAGTGCCGTTGGAGGCCGACCAGACGCACAGGATAGCCGTCATGGAAAGCAGCCCGGAGGGCGGCTTAAGCTCCGAAAACAGCGACGAGAGAAGCCTCTCTATCGGTGCCGGCAGCAGGTTTATGAATGCAAAGAGCAGCGAAACATCCTCTATTCGGATGGTCTGCATGAGTGTGAGTATGAATAGCATGAATGGGATGAACGCTATGATTATCCAAAAAGAGGATTCAGCGGCGAACGAACCGATCGAGTCGCGGTCAAACTTCTTTGAAAACCAGATAAAGTGCTTACGAAGAAGGGTTTTCAAGATAAAGACCTCCTTTCAGAGAGCATTTCATATGATATAGGGTAGTATAACACAAAAATATGAAAATTTCCACCGTAAAACTACTTGACAAACCAAAAAGTCTGTATTATAATAGACTACGCTTCAACATGAAGTGTATATGGCGGTGTAGCTCAGTTGGCTAGAGCATTCGGTTCATACCCGAAGTGTCGATGGTTCGAATCCATTCGCCGCTACCAATACGGCCCGGTGGTCAAGCGGTTAAGACACCGCCCTTTCACGGCGGTAACACGAGTTCGATTCTCGTCCGGGTCACCAATAAAAACCAGACCGTGAAAAGTCTGGTTTTTATTTTACCCATGACCACCGGAAAAATGAAAGAAACAGCACGCTTTTCAGCGTGCTGTTTTTGCTTTTATATATTGTTCTCGGCTCTCCATTTGGGAGAGCTGTCACCGCAGGTGACTGAGAGGGCAATTACTTATAGTCGTGCGAATAAATAACGCTGTCGTCCGCATTGCGGTAGATGAGGCGCACGCAGATGTCGTCCGCATCGATGATTTCACGGAGAGAATCCAGTATATTGGTGTAGATAGCAGTGCTGTCCTCGCTGACGCAGGCCTCTTCCAGAGCTGCTACGATAGCGGCGGAGAACTCCTCGTCGGAAAGATCGAGCTGCTCATCGTACTTGCAATCATATACGAGTGCGTTTCCGTCAGCATATACCGTCATGCTGACACCGGAGCCATCGAGTGCTGCGACCTCCTCGTCAAGCGATGCCTGTACTTCGTCCTCGAGCAGATAATCACCAACGCTCTTATACTTTGTGGAGCATCCGGCAAAAACAGCCACAGCAAGCACAAGGCACAGAACGAGCGAGAGAACACGCGTAGTTTTCTTCATAATTATATCTCCCATCCCCTTTTGATTTTTTGGGCATTCGCCCTCAGTGCCATTATAGCAGTGGGAAATATCATTTGCAACATATATTTATGAATGCGTGGTTAATTTGCTTTTGGGTGTTGCTAAGTCGTAAAAAATGTGATAAAATTCAGGTGTATTTGTTTTTGAGAGGATGAATTTATTAATGAAAAATATAAAGAAGTGTATCGCGGTCATTCTTGTCCTGATGCTCTGCTTTGGTATGACAGCTTGTTCGGCATCGCGCCAGACAACCACCACAATCTCTCTGGAGACCTCCGCCGATCCTATGGACGGAGAGGCTGTGCAGAATGAGATGAAGGATCCGGCCGATTATGACGACGATATTCACGGTCTGTGCGCTTTCCTGCGCGACTGCAAGGTTACGGCGGGTGAATCCATTCAGATGGAATACGGCGTTATAGGCGCTGTAAACGGCTATAAATTCACATACGGCTACAACAGCTCCAATGTTCAGCTTGAGGTCTATGAATTCCCGACCGAGGAGCTGTCCGAGGAGGCACAGAATGTTATCAGCTCTGTAAGAGAGAATGGAAGCTTTGATTTCCTGGATGGCACAATTCCGGCTATTCTCTCTGCGGACGGACGCTATATGCTGATATATACAGATGCAAAGGCAGAAAAGGAAGACGCTAACAAGGTTCATAAGGCACATGTGCTGGACTGCTTTGAAGCTTTCACTGCGGAATAAGCGATATTGCGGGAGAGCACATGTGGGCTCTCCCGTTCTTGCTACTTTTAATTGATCGGTACCATGAGGAGGCATTGATGCAAATGGAGCTTATTAAGGATATGCCGAGACGCCAAGAGGCGATACAGCTCAAAATTCAGAGAACGATGAAGGCTCTTGCCAAAAACAACATGAACGCGTATTATGCTAATACGGCGGCTGAGGCTGTTGGTACGGTGGAGGCCATATTGAACGAGGGTGACACCATATCCTGCGGAGGAAGCGTTACACTGGATGCCACGGGCATAAAGGAGCTTATGCGTAGCGGAAGGTATAATTTCCTCGACAGAGAGGCAGTGGCCACCCCCGAGGAGCGTGACAGGCTCTACAGAGAGGTGTTCTTCGCGGATGCCTTTATCACGAGCACAAATGCCATTACCGAAAGCGGCGAGCTGTACAATGTTGACGGCACCGGAAACAGAGTGGCAGCCATGATGTTCGGCCCTAAGAAGGTCATAGTTGTTGCAGGCTATAACAAGATAGTGCACGATCTCGATGCCGCCGCGCTACAGGTGAAGACACTCACTACGCCGGCGAATGCTCTGCGCCTTAATATTGATACGCCCTGCACACATGCCGAGTGCCCCGGCGCTGACGGTGATATTTGCGCAGGCTGTCGTTCCGAAAAGCGCATGTGCTCTCTGTACAGCGTTATGGCTCGACAGAAGGACGGGGACAGAGTGCATGTTGTTATAATCGGAGAGGAGGTCGGCTATTAAGTCGCTATGAACAAATTACAAGCTACTACTGCTAAAATTCAAATGCGTTTGCGTATGCGTAAGCGCGGAAAAAGCTCATATGAAATTGATATGGTGAACGGCCCGCTGCTGGGCAAGATCATCAAATTTGCCATACCGCTGATGCTTTCGGGTATATTGCAACTTTTCTTCAACGCTGCCGATATCGTCGTTGTCGGCCGTTTTGCCGGCTCTACAGCCATGGCTGCCGTGGGTTCCACCGGCTCCCTTATCAACCTGATAGTCAATGTTTTTATGGGCCTTTCCGTTGGTACCAACGTGCTTGTTGCGCGCTATTATGGCGCAAGGGACTATAAAAACCTTGAGGAGACGGTACATACCTCTGTTTTTGCAAGCATAGTGTGCGGCTGCATACTCATCTTTGTCGGAATATTCCTCGCAAAGCCCATGCTCACGCTTATGGGCAGCCCGGAGGATGTTATAGATCAGGCCACACTGTATGTGCGCATATATTTCGGTGGAATGCCTGCAATGATGCTCTATAACTTCGGTGCGGCAATTCTGCGCTCTGTGGGTGACACAAAGCGTCCGCTGTACTTCCTCACGATCTCCGGCGTGCTGAATGTGGGCCTCAATCTTATCCTTGTTATAGTATTTGATATGGGCGTTGCAGGCGTTGGCATTGCAACGGTTGTGTCACAGTGCCTTGCTGCTGTGCTCGTCCTCATTTGCCTTGTGAAGTCCGATGCTCCGTACCGCGTGGAGCTGAAGAAGCTTCATATATATAAGAGCAAGCTTTTGGAGATGATACGTATCGGTCTGCCGGCAGGTATGCAGGGTACTGTTTTCTCCATATCCAACGTGCTCATTCAGTCCTCCATAAACTCCTTCGGCTCGGTCGTAATGGCCGGAAGCACCGCTGCGGGCAATATTGAGGGCTTCGTGTACACTGCCATGAATTCCTTCTACCAGACCTCTCTTTCCTTTACAGGACAGAATATGGGTGCTAAGAAGTATGACCGTGTAAGCAAGATCATGCGCCTTTGCGTGATGTGCGTTACGGTAGTAGGTATAGTGCTCGGCGGCCTGTGCACGCTTTGCGGCGAAACTCTGCTTTCTATATATACGTCGGATCCCGAGGTTGTTGCTTACGGAATGGAGAGAATGCTGCTCGTTTGCCTGCCGTACTTCCTCTGCGGTATTATGGATACTCTTGTTGGCTCCATGCGCGGCATGGGCTATTCCATCTTGCCCATGATCGTGTCCCTGGCAGGTGCGTGTGGTCTGCGCGTTGTCTGGATACTCACTGTATTTGCAGCAGACCCGACCCTGCCCACACTCTTTGTGTCCTATCCGATATCCTGGGCGGTCACAGCTCTCACACACTTCGTGTGCTATCTCGTGGCATATAATAAATTGAAGAAAAAAGCAATATCAGAGTAACTTAGAAAAGAGACATTCCATGCGGACTGTCTCTTTTTGAGCATTATATTATATAATGAGGGGGTAAGGACATGATTTGTCCTGTATGTGGAAATGAAATTGCGGACGGAGCTCAGTTCTGCACAAAATGCGGCAGCAGAATACAGCAGACACCGCCGCGTCGATGCGCGAGATGCGGAGCGTCCTGTGCCGAGGGACAGAGCCTCTGCCCGACATGTCGCCAAATAGTGAACGGCCAGGCAAGACCCGTGCAGCCGAAGAAGAGCTCTGCGATGCCAGTGATAATAACTGTATCGGTGATCGCCGGCTTGCTGCTCATTGGCGGATTGGGATATTTGGGATATGCCATAGCCAAGGGAAACCTTGCGATGTTCGGATCGGGCAATAATATCAGCGCGCCGACCGAAAGCGAGGTTTCGAATATCGTCGACGAGATCATTATAGATTCGGATGTATTCGAATTGCCGGTCGAGGAATCCACCGTCGTGCCGGAAATAACGGAAGCGACGCCCGAGCCGACAGTTGAGTACACTCCGGAGCCGGAACCGGATAACGAAATATATTATGATAGCTATGACAGCTACGAAACCGATCCGGTCGTATACTTCGTAACTCATTGCGACAGCGAATACTTCACGAAGGATTATTTCTACGGCTTTGATGATGATATGTGCTGCATAGCCAGAAACGGTGTGTATGCACGCTCGGGAAGAAAATTCAATAATGCAGGTATAGCGGTGTACTTCTCACAGTTCGATTGGTACTATCCCACAATAGAGCCGTCAAGCTTCAGTGAGAATATGCTGAACCAATATCAGAAGGCAAACCTTGCTCTTGTAATAGAATATGAAGAGGAGCACGGCTTCAGATAAACAATAACATAGAGAGCACCCATTCGTTATATATGGATAGGGTGCTCTTATTATATAAGATAAAGCAAAGACAGCACAATGGCGTTAAGCAATATAATAATGAGAGTTTGCCATAGAAAAAGAAAAAGTCTTTTGATAATAATAACCTTATGCATTATATTAAGCCTTTCAAAAAATATTACGGTATTTATTTTTACGAGAAATATATATTGAGATACAAGAAAGATAATGACAAAAGAGGAGTAATTATCATCTTGTATATATGGATATAAATATATCCATATATAGTGATAAAAGGATAAAATCGAAAAAAGCACAAAAAAACCGAAAAAAAGTGTTGACAAAAGCATTGCGGCGT
>CAZHDW010000020.1:0-32209 GCA_964531265.1 uncultured Ruminococcus sp. | reverse complement strand
AATGTTGTCATAATGAACCTCCTTGATTTTGATGTGTTAATTATAAATCAAGTCGAATCAAAAGACGAATGTGCGGATTTTATTGCAAAAGAAAAAGGCTCTGACCGTCTAAGTCAAAGCCTAATTTCTTCCCTTTGCAATGCCACAGATGTAATAAGTTTCTATACTGCCTTATCAACCCGGAGCATATCTGAGCAAGCTTTTTGAAATTATCAATATCAGAGGTCTCTGTATTTCTTGATTCTGCGCATTTTGCTGCGTCTTCTGTTGATTGTGATGACGAGCACAATGTAAACTACTGTAAGCACGGCAATTATCGCCGCAGTGACGATGAACCACGGGGACGAAATAATGTCCTGTCCCTGTTCAATTGTCTGCACCACTTCACTGCGTTCTACGCCCTCCGCCGCAACGAGCGGTATCTTCGCAATGACCTCGCCCTTGTATATGTACGTGGCGGTTCCGATCTCATCGCCCTTGCTTATCGGAGCCTTAACGTTATCCGGCAGATCGATAAGTACCTGGATATCGCCATCCTCAAGCTTTTTGGGCATCATGGCCATTACATTGCCCTTCGCCAACACCTGAATGGAGTCCTTGCCCCAGGAGTATTTCAGGTCGACCTCACCTATCAGATCACCGTCCGCAACTATGGTCTTGTTCTCTATTTCGAGAAATGCCCATCTGAGCAGAGTGGCGGCATCATACATCTCACCGTGATAATATGTTCTGACTCCGTATTCATCGATATACGGACTTCCCATGCACACAACAAGATAGCTGTAGCCGTCATACAGGCCCGTAGCCGATATACAATAGCCGGATTCATTAAGAGAGCCAGTCTTAATACCGTTGGCATATGTATAGTATTCATCCATATAGCTGAGGAGCATTCTGTTTGAGGTAATTACCTCTCGCTCGTTCTCGGTAAGATTCGTGGGCGGCTGGATATAGCTCTGCTGAGAGGTTATCTCTGCAAAATACGGCAAGCCCAGAGCATACTGGGATATCATTGCCATCTCTCGCGCCGTGGAGTAATGATTAGGGTCATACAGGCCGTGTGCATTCACAAAATGAGTGTCACGACAGCCGATCTCGGCGGCTTTCTTATTCATAAGCTCAACAAAGCTCATTATTCCGTCGCCGTTTTCATCGTATATAGCGTCGCCGCTCTCGGCAGCAATACTCAGAGAATCCACATATTTTGCAATCGTCAATGCGGCATCGTTACCGGATGGCACCATCATGAGATTCAAAAGCTCATATATGGAAAATTTCTCGCCCGTTTTTATCTCAGCCAGTGAAGAGCCCGTACCCTCAAGCTCCTCGGCCACCGATTCCGGCACCACCGTTTTCGTGTTCTTGAGGTCATCAACGACCTCTGCCGCAACGACATAGCTCATGATTTTGGTCAAGGAGGCCATTGGACGACGCTCATCGGGGTTCAATGTATATACCACTGTATTTGTATCAAGGCTTATCATAAAAATCGACTCGCTGTTTGGGTCAGTCAGCTTCTCACATACAAAGCCCTCATCATTTGAAAATGTGTTATCCGGCTTCGGTGTAGCCTCCGGGGTAGCTGCGCCAACGATAATTCCGCTGTAATCGCTGCCCTCAAAATCCACATTCTCGGCACTGCTTGAGGTAACCGCGTCATCCTGCACATCCGCTGTCCCCGCGGCAAGCACGCTCGGCTGAGCAATTGATGTAAAGATAAGGATAGCCAATAATACTGCACTTAAACGTATTCTTCTCACTTTATATTCTCCGTCAATCATGATATAATAATTGTAGCACGGCCTTTACTCACATTGAAGCCGTAACAAAGCGTATCAACATACTTGTTAAGTATAACACGTATTTCCCTTTCTGAAAAGTCCGGAACGACGAAATTAAGCAAAAAGTAATATTGAATATGAGAGGAAAATTTATGAAAATACTGCACCTTGCAGATCTTCACTTCGGAAGACTCCTCTACGGACGCAGTCTAATCGAAGATCAGCGATACTTTGTTGAAAAAATTCTTTTACCCTGCATTGATTCTCAGACGCCCGATGCAGTTATCATCGCAGGGGATGTTTTTGACCGCCAGATAGCCTCCACCGATGCCATCGCGCTCTTTGATGAGCTGATAGGCGCTTTAAACGAACGCTCCCTGCCGACAGTTATAATATCCGGCAATCATGACGGCCCCGAGCGTATGGCAACCGGCGCAAAGCTGCTTTCAAAGCTCGGCATACATATAATAACAACTCTTGAAGAGGCCTTTTCACCGATCGTTGTGGGCGATTGCCAGATATTTGCTCTGCCCTATTTTGAAAACGCTCAGGTACGAAGCTATCTTCAGGATGATTCATTGCGCGGCACCGGCGCCTGTATGAGGGCTGTTATCGAGCGTATGACAGCCCGGTTTGATGCCGACAAAAAGCACATTCTGGTGGCGCACTGCTTTGCCGCCGGAGCCACCACCTCCGATTCGGAGAGTCCCATCTTTGTCGGTGGCGCAGGGGATGTCCCGATAGATTGCTTTTCGCCGTTTGATTATGTGGCTCTGGGGCATCTTCATGCTTCACAGCGTGCCGGTGATAAAGCGAGATACGCAGGTTCGCCGCTGAAATACTCCGTTGACGAGGCAAATCAGAAAAAGAGCCTGACTATTGTGAGCATCGATGATGAGGTATCTGTGGAGCTAATCCCCATAAAGCCCCTGCGTGATGTTCGCCGTATTAAGGGCACATTCGAAGAGCTGGTAAGCCTTGGCAAGGAATCGTCGACGGATGACTATGTGGATATCGAGCTTGAAGACGACGCTCCGATATTCCGCCCGGCGGACAGACTCCGTCCATACTATCCGAATCTTCTGAGTGTGCGAAATCTTTGGTTTTCGCAGCAGCACGAGAACTCAGCCACAGCAAATTTCCGTGAAAGCGACTCAAGGGCTATCTTCAAGGGATTTTTGGAGGACATCTGCGATACCGAGGTGAAGCCGGAGGACATGGAGCTTTTTTCAGAGCTTATGAAAGAAACGGAGAACACTTGATATGAAGCCAATTTCATTAACAATAAGCGCATTCGGCCCGTACCTGAATACCACAACGGTGGATTTTGAAAAGCTGAATGAGGCCGGCTTATTCCTGATAACCGGCACCACCGGCGGCGGCAAGACAACGCTTCTGGATGCAATGTGCATGGCCCTCTACAATCGTTCGACGGGCGGACGCAGAAGCTTTTTGGATATGCGCAGCCTGACGGCAGACAGCACTCAGCCGACCAAGGTGGAATTTACCTTTCTTCTCGGCAATGAGCAGTACAGATTTTCCAGGATGCTCTATATGAGAAAGAAACGCGGCACAGATACACTTGTGTACGAGGAGCAGCACGAGTGCTCCAAGCTCTGCGGTGAAGCATGGGAGGTTCAGGCATCCGGTGCCGCAAAAACAGTTACAGACTATGCCCACAAGCTGCTTTCACTGACAGCGGAGCAGTTTTCACAGGTCATAGTTCTTCCTCAGGGAGAATTTTTGAGACTGCTGAGAGCAAATTCAAAGGAAAAGGGAGAAATACTAAAGACTCTGTTTTCCTGTGAAGCCTGGCAGAGAGTGGTCACAAGGCTCGGCGACAGACAGAAATCACTGAACATCAAGAGACAAAACCACGAGGCCATGCTTCATTCCGTGCTCGACAAGCACGGCGCTCGCGATGCGGCTGAGCTGTCCGAGCAGATAAACACTATCCGTAAGGAGCACTCCGAGATGCAGAAGAAGCTTGAGCTCGGCAGTAAGAAATCCAATGAGCTCAGCGAGCTGTTGAATGATGCTCGAAGCTATGAATTAGCGAAAAAGGAAACCGCTATTGCGGAAAATCAGGTTAAAACCTCAGAAAAGCAGTTGGCTGACGCAAAGACAAAGATGGATAGCAGTGCTCAGATGCAGGAGCAGTTAAATGCACTTAAAAACGAGCAGATCTGCATCGAACGCGATGTGCAGATACTGAAAAACGAACGTGAACGCAGCGCCGAAAAGAGCAAAACCGAAACACTTATTTCAAGCTGTAACAAAAGCATTGAAGGCCTTAAGAGCAAGAATATCGAGCTTGACGGCGTGCGTGCAGGTATAGTAAAAAGCATAGAAGGCGGCGAGAGGTATCTTTCCGAAATCAGCAGTGCCGCGGAGTTGCTGCCCGTTCTTCTAAACGAAAAAAGTAAGCTTGAGAACACGCTTAAAAGTCTTACAGCCTATCTCAACGCAAGAAATGAATACAGTTCGGCTGAAAGGCTGCTGAATGAGCGCAAGGAACGCGCACTCAAGGAAAAGCTGAGCTTTACCGCTCAGGATAAGGCCGTTTCCGCCGCCGAAGCGATATTCAAAGCCAATTCTGCGGCTGTATTAGCCGCAGAGCTGCAAGAGGGTGTCCCCTGCCCTGTTTGCGGCGCCATACATCACCCGAAGCCTGCAAGCTATAGCAGTGAAGTGATCACCGAGGAGGATATCAAGCACATGAAGCAGCAGCTTGATAAGCTCCGGAAAATTTACATTTCCGCAGAGAATGACGTTTCAGCGGCAAAGGCAGCACTGGATATAGCCGCTAAACAGCTTGACCTTGCAAGGGTCGCCTGTGACGCACAGAACGATGACCCCGACAGCATAAAGAAGGCACTTTCCGATTGCTGCACAAGACTGAGTGATGCGGAAAAGAAGGCCGCGCACCGTTCAGCCGCAGAAAAGAAGCTGCAAATGCTTCGTTCTCAGGCGGAAAAGGTAGAAAAGGATATCTCGGATAACGCTTCAAAGCTCTCTGCGGCCAATGCAGAGCTTGAGCAGCTCACGATAAGACTCGGTGAATATGCGGATGTGAGAGCTATCACAGCTCTTGACAAGCTTATTGCCGAAAAGCAGGCGCGTTCTGTTCGGATAATATCCGAGCAGACGGTGCTTGAGACTGAGGTTCGCACCGCATCCGATGCATATGCCGGAGCCGCAAAGCTGCTGTCAGCCGCAAACGAACGTCTTGCAAGCGCTAAAGCAGCACTTGGAGAATTCAAAGCTAAACCGCTGCATTCCTCTGCCGAATACACAGCCGAGGCCGAAAAGCTGCAAAAAGAGCTGAGGGAGCTTTCTGTGCTTCTCGGCAGCAGAGCGGAGGCACTCAAATCCACCGAAGAAACGCTCAGCGCCGTAAATGAGCTTAACTCCCGTACGGCCCAGCTTGATGAGGAATACAGCAGGGTAACGCGTCTACACGGCCTGCTCTCCGGCCAGAAAAATGTACAGCATATGCCGATACTCCAATATGTTTTGAGCGTAATGCTTGAGGAAACCATTCACATTGCCAACCAGTACTTCTCTGTTTTCAGCCGCGGCAGATATGCCCTTCGTCGCATGACGGCACCAAAGAGCGGCACCGGCTATTCCGGACTTGACCTTGAGGTTCTTGACGGTATGAGCGGCACCTGCCGCTCCATAGAGACGTTGTCCGGCGGTGAACAATTCCTGGCCTCTCTTTCGCTCGCATTCGGACTTTCCGAGGTGGTTCAGTCGAACTCCGGCGTGGTGCGAATGGATTCGATATTCATCGACGAGGGCTTTGGCTCACTGGATGGCGACACGCTGGATACAGCAATGAAGGCACTTGAGACGATACGTCGAACCGGACGTGTTGTGGGCATTATTTCCCATGTCAGCGAGCTGCGACATCGCATACCGACAATGATCAATGTAAAAAACAACGAAAACGGCACTGCGACAGCAAGGGTTATCGCCGAATAACAAAAGGATATCCGTTAGCTTTTTATCACACGAGCAGCACGGATATCCTTTTTGATTTTGAAAAAGAAAAAACCGCAGAAGCGGATGAACCACTTCTGCGGTGAATCGACTAAAGTAAAATTACTTAACTTCGACTTCTGCGCCAGCCTCTTCGAGCTTAGCCTTGAGAGCCTCAGCGTCGTCCTTGGAAACTGCTTCCTTAACAGTCTTCGGAGCCTCGTCAACGAGAGCCTTAGCTTCCTTCAGGCCGAGACCTGTAGCTTCTCTAACTGCCTTGATAACAGCGATCTTGTTTGCGCCAGCGCCCTTAAGGATAACGTCAAACTCTGTCTTCTCTTCAGCAGCCGGAGCAGCAGCAGCGCCGCCAGCGACCATAACCGGAGCAGCAGCGGAAACACCGAACTCCTCTTCGATTGCCTTAACAAGCTCGTTCAGCTCGAGAACTGTCATAGCTTTGATTTCTTCAATAAACTTTGCGATATCAGCCATTGTAATATCCTCCTAAAATTGTTAAATTAAATTTCCTGCAAAATTATGCAGTTTCTTTTGCTTTAGCAACCTCATTGATTGCAATAGCAAGACCACGCGGGCCGGAAACGAGAACGCTGAGCAGCATCTGAATGAGGCCTTCCTTGTTGGGAAGATCTGCAATAGCTGCGATATCAGCAGGAGACATGACCTTGCCGTCCATGTAACCGGACTTGATCACGAACTTACCGTTAGAATCCTTTGCAAACTTGTTCAGAATTCTTGCCGGAGCGATCTGATCCTCATGAGAAACAGCCAGAGCTGTTGTGCCCTCGAGAACCTCGGACATGCCCTCAAGCTCTGTGCCTTCGATAGCACGCTTGAGAAGAGTGTTTTTAACAACGGTGTACTCAACACCAGCCTCACGCAGTTCCTTACGGAGCTTTGTATCAGCCTCTGCAGAGATACCCTTGTAATCAACAACAACACCGGATACGCTGCTCTCAACCTTTTCCTTCAGCTGAGCAACGCGAGCCTGCTTTGCTTCCAATACGCTTTTACTGGGCAAAATATTCACCTCGCCTTTCTTTTAGTATAGGAAAAGCGCTATGATAACGATTTTCCAAATGCATAACAAAAATGCCTTCCCACGAACCGCAGGAAGGCACAAAAGCACAAATACACTTTACAGCTTCCTCGGCAGGCGGACAAAACCATTATGCGTTACGCACCTGCTGTCTTTGGTAAACAGCTTAATAATTGTAGCATGACAGAACCGATCTGTCAAGAGTTTTTTATAAGGAATTAGCCAACTCTGTTCGGGTTGATCTTAACGCCAGGACCCATTGTGGATGCAACTACGCAAGAACGGACATACTGTCCCTTTGCTGCTGCCGGCTTAGCCTTATTGATAGCATCGAGAAGAGTGTTGAAGTTATCCATCAGCTTCTCTGTGCCAAAGGAGACCTTGCCGATCGGGCAATGGATGATGTTTGTCTTATCGAGACGGTACTCGATCTTACCGGCCTTAGCTTCGTTGATCGCACGAGCGATGTCCGGAGCAACTGTGCCGGCCTTCGGGTTCGGCATAAGGCCACGCGGACCAAGTACACGGCCGAGACGACCAACCATACCCATCATGTCCGGTGTTGTGATAAGAACATCAAAATCCATCCAGCCTTCGGACTGGATCTTCTGGATCATGTCAGCGCCGCCAACAAAATCTGCACCGGCTGCGCGAGCTTCATCTTCCTTCTCAGGCTTGCATATTGCGAGAACGCGGACAGACTTACCTGTACCATGCGGCAGAACAACTGCACCACGAACCTGCTGATCTGCATGACGACCGTCAACGCCAAGCTTTACATGAACTTCGACTGTTTCGTCAAACTTTGCTGTACCTGTCTTGATGCAGAGCTCGAGTGCTTCCTGTGTATCATAGAGACGGCTGCGCTCGATCAGCTTTGCGCCATCGACATACTTTTTACCGTGTTTCATTTAAGTTCCTCCTAAAGTGGTAAATATCGGATTCTCAGAGAGTTTCCTCCCACCCGGGTAAAATCAAATCAATCTACAACTTCGATGCCCATGCTGCGTGCTGTACCAGCGATCATGCTCATAGCATTCTCGATGTTAGCAGCGTTGAGATCAGGCATTTTCTGCTCTGCGATCTTCTTTACCTGCTCGCGGGTAATCTTTGCGACCTTTGTTTTGTTCGGTGTGCCCGAAGCTGTTTCAATACCGCATGCCTTCTTAATAAGAACAGCAGCAGGCGGTGTCTTTGTTACAAAGGTAAAAGAACGGTCTGCGTAAACTGTGATGACGACCGGGATAACCAGGCCAACGTCATTCTTTGTGCGCTCGTTGAATTCCTTTGTAAAAGCCATAATGTTAACACCGTGCTGACCGAGAGCCGGACCAACCGGTGGTGCCGGAGTAGCTTTACCGGCAGGTATCTGGAGCTTAATAAAGCCCGTAACCTTCTGAGCCATTTTTTTGCACCTCCAAAATTCGTGGTTGATTGCGGAACGCCCGGAAATAATTTTGACGTTCCTCCCACCGGGGAATGAATCCCCGCAATAAAATGCGGATGCACCGCAAATTACCGTAATTAATCTACCGGTTCAGCCTGATCAAGTTCAAGATCAACCGGCGTTTCACGTCCAAACATCGAAACTGTGACGCGGATACGATTCTTTTCGAGATCGATCTCATCAACCATTCCGATGAAGCCTTCCAGCGGACCATCGGTGATCTGGACGTTATCACCGACCTTATAGGAGACTTCGACATTCCGTGTCTCCACACCGAGACGCGCTACCTCTTCATCAGTGAGCGGTATCGGCTTGGAAGACGGGCCGACGAAGCCCGTGCAGCCGCGGATATTACGAACCGCGTACCACGACTCATCCGTGAGAATCATCTTAACGATGACATATCCCGGAAAAATCTTGCGCTCCACTTCCTTGGTCTTTCCGTTGGCTCCAACCTCAAGAACCTTTTCAGTGGGCACGCGAATCTCATGGATCAAATCCTGAAGCTGGTGGTTAACTACCGTTGTTTCCAGATTTGATGCGACCTTGTTCTCATACCCAGAGTAGGTATGAACCACATACCATTTTGCTTCGTCCGACATTTTGTTTCCTCCGCTTCTGTAGCTTAGCCTGCCACATCCATGACAAGACCGAGCAGACTCATGAAGACAGTATCCAGCAGGAAGATGAACAGTCCAAGCAGGATCGCCACAGCAAGTACGACGCCCACATTCTTGAACACGGTCTTCGGAGCCGGCCAAACGATCTTCTTCATCTCGCCCTTACAGTCGCGGACAAACTTCCCCACTTTTTTAGCAAAGCGAACAAAGCCGTTTTCTTTTTTTGTATTATCGGCCATTCTTCTGTCCTCGCTTTACTTTGTCTCTCTGTGGAGTGTGTGCTTCTTGCAGAATCTGCAGTACTTGTTCATCTCAAGTCTGTCGGGATCATTCTTCTTGTTCTTCTTTGTGTTGTAGTTGCGCTGTTTGCACTCAGTGCAAGCTAAAACGACCTTTACTCTCATGACGGCACCTCCCGTTTTACGGAAAAAATTTTGGGATATAGTCCCCAGCCTCCCTCAAAAATTAGGCGCAAAAAAAATAGCCCCTAAACTGAGGTAAACATATAATAGCACATGTTTTCCTCTCGTGTCAAGAGCTATTTTGCGATTTATTGGCGATATTTCGGGATTTTATCTGTCGTTAAGGCGAGTTTCTATCTTCTTCTCTTTTTTCTTCTTCTCGGGCTTTATATTCTTACCCATAAGCTTTCTGGAATGCTTATAGATTTTTGCAAGATCACAGCCTTCCTTGAAGTTATCCATGATGTTCTTTATGGACTGCTCATCCTTAATATTATTAAGAAGACCGAACTGGATAACGGCGCGTGTATCCTTGTCACCGTTGCCGTACACGTCGCAGATTATCTCGACCATGCGCTTGAACGGGTCACTGTCCGGGTATTCCTTTGCAAGCTTTTCACAGCGCGGAGCAAGCTTCTGCTCTGTAAACACAGTGGGACGGATCTGTCCGTACATAATGCGCTCCTCGTTCATTTCGTCGCGAAGCTCCGGGAATACACCTGCAAGGCGATTGAAGAAGAACAGCGGCTCAACGTAATTCTCCTCGTCCTTCTTGCGGCGCTTCTTTGCGGACTGAACAAGCTCAACGCGCTTTGTGCTCTGTGTTATCTCAAGGAAATCTCTTGCGATGCTGTCGGCATCAGCCATGGTATTTTCCTCATCGAACAGCCATGCGGAAAGCTCCTTCCACTGTCCCGGCTCGTTTTTGGATATCATGGTTGTGCTGCGCAGCACAAATTTCTTCTTCTTTTCCTCATAGAACAGACCGTATGCGACCTCACCGGTGGAGAACATCACTGCGGTGCCGTCCTCGGAATTAAGCGCTACCGCTTCTCCAAAGCCCTGATCTGCCAGAGCCTCCTGCAATTTACCCTTTATCAATTCGAAAGCTTTCTGCTCCAAAATTATCACTCCGTAATATTGTTGTCATAAGATTATATCACAACCGGCGAAAAATGTCTATCGTTTTTTGTGTTAACGATATGTGTTTGCCGGGAGTATCGTTAAATACAGAAGAAATCGTTACGGTTTTTATGAATTGTCTTTACACATATGGGAGCCGCGTAACAAAGAAAGGAGCTGCATCACAACAGAAATGGTTGCAAGCGTTGCTCAAAGAGCAGAAAAACTGTTTGTTGAATCTATTGATAAATACGCATAAAGGGCGTACAACAACGAACAGATAGAGAGCAAACATGAAAGCTAAAAAATT
This sequence comes from uncultured Ruminococcus sp., assembly GCA_964531265.1. GTDB lineage: Bacteria > Bacillota > Clostridia > Oscillospirales > Acutalibacteraceae > Hominenteromicrobium. Next base: position 21,646 of record CAZHDW010000020.1, on the reverse strand, counting down.
CATCGAGCTTTAGTAAAGAAATTGCCGGAAGCGTCGAACCTTGCGGACGTTCAAACCGAAGCACCGTCCGGCGCTATTGTTTCACTGGTTGACGTAGATTTCGCAGAATATCGTAGAAAGAACGACATGCGCGCCGTAAAGAAGAATTGCACGATCCCTTAGTGGCTTAACTTTGAAGCGGAGCGGGCAGGCGTGAATTTTTCCGCCGTCTTGCAAGCGGCGCTTAAAAGCGAATTGAATATTACAGACAGATAATTACATGACAAAGGGCGGCAGAAATGCTGCCTTTTGCCATTTTCGGCAGAAAAAAACACTCTTCTGCAAACAATGCAAAAGAGTGTTTTTGGTCGAGGTGAGAGGATTTGAACCTCCGGCCTCTACGTCCCGAACGTAGCGCTCTACCAAACTGAGCCACACCTCGATGTAACAGTCCCGATATTCGGGACTGTGGCAGCGGTACCAGGATTTGAACCCAGACAAACAGAGTCAGAGTCTGCTGTGCTACCATTACACAATACCGCTATAACCGCGTCGGTCACTTGACCGGACAACGTACACTATTATAGCAGATATTTCGAGAAAGTCAACCCTTTTTTTAAAATTTTTTTAAAAATTTTCGAGCGCTCAAACAGTTGTGATTTTGACCTCTTTCGGGTGCTTTATTACCGGCTCCTTGCCCTTTTCGAGAGCACATACAACCATGCCGTATTCCGTCGGAAGCTCCACTGTTGCCGCTTCAAGTCCGAGCAGGGACGGCGACAGGCGCAGCTCCTTAAGACCCGGCTTTACTATCTCAAGACCGAGCACAGCCCTTGGCAGCGAATACAGTGGTGTTCCGCCCCATGCATGGCTATGGTCAAAGCTATAGGTGGGCTCCGGTGCTATGAAGCCCTCAACCAGCCCCTTGGAGCACTCCCCAATGGGCTTTTTCCACCTTTCAAGTATTTTAAGCGTATATTTCTCGCGAAGTCCACAGCGGAACACAGCCTCAAGGAGGAAATGAGCAAAGTACGGCTGATAATCCCCCTCTATCTCATCCGACATCACCCTGTGCAGAAGCTCTCTTGCAAGCTCATCATCGCATATGCCAAAGCATGCGGCAAGTATATTCGAATGCTTAAGGTAGTATCTCTTATCCGTATTCTGCGGCATGTACCTGTATAGAAGCTCCTCCGGCGTCGGAGTATTAAGGCCCTCGAAGTACATTCTCTTCTCAACATCAAAAAGCTGTGAGTTCACTGCTTTTCGCAATGCACAGGCTTTGGCAAGGCAGGCTTCCTGCATTGCGGCACAGTCAAGCTCAGCGAATATGCTTGCAGCTGCATTGAGTGCACCGTAATAATACATATTGAGACAGGTCTGTCCCAATGCCTTCGGCGGATGATGCATGGATATCTCATCTATGTAAATCCAATCCACAAACATAAAGTCCGGCGGAGTTTCTATCAGGCCGTTCTCGCCAATGTAGCTTTCAAACTTATCAAGAAGAAGCATCAGCGCCGCTTTGCATTTTTTGAGAAGCTCCACATTCCCGGTTATCATATATACATCGTACAGCATACGTACCCAGATAAGGCTGTAGGTTGTGTGGAACATTCTTCCGTCATGACGAACGAGCAGCTCCGCTGTGCGAAGTATATCAAACTCTGAAAGTCTCATATCGCCGAATGAGAACATCGTCATCAACGATTCTATATAATAGTCACCGGTGCAGGCAAGCGGTTCACAATGCTTCGGACTGTCAAGGTGATGAGTCTGACGACAATATTTCAGTGTGTGTCTGCAAACCTCAAGAACCCTGTTAAGCTCCGTATCCGATGTAGTTGCAGTTGCAGTTTTATCCGCCGGGTAGCAGGTGCTGACGACCGATACCGTGATAACCGCAGGTTCATCGGAAAGGTTTTCACAGGTCACATGGATATTTCCCACACTTCGCAGACAGAAGCTTCTGTACTCACCGCTGTGCGAAAGCTTAATAAGCTCAGCCTCGGCATCCTCCTCAAGCTCTCTGCATACAGCTCTGACCCTTACTTCTCCGTTGCATTCTGCGTTTATCTTCAAAAAGCCGGCATATATCCTGTCAAGGTACAGAATATCCTCCCTTTTCTCGCCGGGTATCAGCTTAATGCTGCTGTTTTCGGCGTGAAGCTCCTCCTCAACGCGCACCGGGATCGGCGCAGTATCGGTATGCCATATATTGTCGATGACGACCGAAGCCGTATATTCATCCTCGTCAATGCTGTTATCAAAGTGATTCGGAGAGGTGTAGGCCGTATTTATTCTCGAAAGCCATGTCTCATCGGTATGGATTATCCGCTGCGTGCCATCATCAAACACAACCGTGGCACTCAACATAAAGCCGCCATGCCCCTTTGAATAGTCGCATATCTGCACAGGATTAAGCTGCACCTGAGCAAAAAACTCCATTTTGTCGGCATTTGGGAATATCTCCGTTTCATATGAGTAGTAGTTATCCCTTGCCGTCTCATTTCCTATAAAGTCTCCACCGACGCTTGCAGGGCCGGTAGCTGCAAGTGCACCGTTGCAATACAGCCTGAAAAGCGTATCTCCGCTGAACCTCAGGTATGCGCTGCGCACGTTCTTCTCGAATTTGTATTCCTTTTTGAATTCCGCTACGGCAAAATTACAGGCATCGCTGTAATTCTGTCCGCTGTATATTGAACTCTGATATTCGGGATAAAGACTTTCGGGCAGCCATATCCACCTTTCACTGTTCATAAGTAAGCTGTTTTCCATGAAGATCACCTCTTTATATCAGTATACCAGAAAACACTATGTTTTCAAGAAATATTCTTCCATTGGACAGATATTTGTGATATACTTTGCTTGCAATGTCGCTGTTGGCGACTATGTTTTCAGAAGGATATTTTACTTTATAATCATCAAATAATTATGATACCTGAAAGGAAGCGTAATCATGGATAAGAAAATGGAGAAGCTTTTGAAGCTCTTGCAGGACGATGCGACACTCAATGTTCAGCAGCTTGCTGTTCTGATAGGAATGACAGAGGAGGAGACCGCCGCTGCCATACGCAAGCTTGAAAAGGACGGAGTTATAAAGGGCAGCCGCACATTGATAAATTGGGAGCGCACCGAGGTGAACCGTGCAAGTGCTCTTATTGAGCTGCGTGTTACACCGAAGAAGGATTCCGGCTTTGATGAGCTTGCCGAGCGTGTTAAGGCCTTTCCCGAGGTGGAAAGCGTTTATCTCATGTCCGGCGGCTATGACCTCGCTGTAGTCGTAACAGCAGCCACCATGTCCGAGATCGCCATGTTTGTTGCAAAGCGTCTGGCTCCGATAGACGGTGTTCTGTCCACTGCCACACATTTCATCCTCACAAAGTATAAAGAGGGTAATGTCGACTTCACAAGCGAAGACGAAGAAATTGACGAGAGAGGAAGCAACCTTTGTGATTGATTACAGCAAACACCTTAATGAAAAAGCAAGCAGCATAAAGCCCTCCGGTATCCGTCGCTTTTTCGACATCGCAAATGAAATGGAGGATGTTATCTCCCTCAGTGTCGGCGAACCGGATTTTCTCACCCCGTGGCATATACGCGAGGCGGGAATAACATCCCTTGAAAAGGGCAGAACACGCTACACTCCGAACCGCGGCCTCATGCTGCTGCGCGAGGAAATAACTCGCTTCATGAAGCGCAGGTACCACCTTGAATATAAGCCCGAGAGCGAGGTGCTTGTGACCGTCGGCGGCAGTGAAGCCATCGATATGGCTCTGCGCTGCCTTATTTCGCCCGGCGACGAGGTCATAATCCCCGAGCCGTGCTTTGTATGCTATGACCCGATGACGAGAATGGCTGGCGGTGTGCCCGTTTCCATCAACACCAGGGCGGAAAACGGCTTCAGACTCACTGTTGATGAGCTCGAAAACGCTATAACCGAAAAAACCAAGGTGCTGATATTCCCTTTCCCGAACAATCCTACCGGCGCCGTCATGCGCAGGGAGCATCTTGAGGGCATAGCCGAGGTTGTAAAGAAGCACGACCTCATAGTTCTTTCCGATGAGATATACAGCGAGCTGACCTACGGAGACGAGCCCCATGTTTCAATCGCCTCACTACCGGACATGTGGGAACGCACGATTGTCATCAACGGCTTCTCCAAGACCTATGCAATGACCGGCTGGCGCATGGGCTATGCCGTAGGCCCGAAGGAGCTTATCGCCCCGATGACAAAGCTTCATCAGTACGCAATAATGAGTGCTCCCACCACCTCTCAGTACGCGGCAATAGAGGCTCTTCGTCACGGTGATGAGGATATTGCCGAGATGAGAGATCAGTACGATATGCGACGCAGGCTTCTTGTGGACGGTCTGAACCGCATCGGTCTCACATGCTTCGAGCCCGAGGGTGCGTTCTACGTATTCCCCTCCATCAAATCCACCGGAATGACCTCCGATGAATTCTGTGAAAGACTGATATACGATAAGCATGTCGCCGTAGTGCCCGGCTCTGCCTTTGGTGAATGTGGTGAGGGCTACATACGCATTTCGTATGCTTACTCGATAAAGCACCTGACAGAGGCGCTGAACCGCATGGGACAGTTTCTTAAGGAGCTTTAATGGGACGTGTATTTCTGCATCACCTTGAAGACTACAGCATGGACGCGCTGATTCCCGTCATCGACAATATGCTGGAAAGCGGTGGTGTGTATAAAAAGCTGGAGCGAACAAAAAGAGTCGTTATAAAGCCGAATCTTGTAATGCGATCCTCTCCGGAGGATGGCATAATCACTCATCCGAACGTTGTTTCAGCCGTTGCTCTGTGCGTAAAAAGGCATGGGGCGAATGTGCTTGTTGCCGAATCAGGCGGCGGAGTTTACAACACATCCGTAATGAAAAGTGTTTTTCGCGGCTGCGGATATACTGCCGCTGCCGAAAAATACGGCTTTGAGCTTTATTCGGACTGTGCTTATCGTCAGGCGGAGCTTGCGGACGGGATACGCTGTAACGCACTTGATGTGATAGAGCCGTATCTCAGACCGCACAACTCAGTTATAATAAACATCGCCAAGCTGAAAACACATGGCATGCTCGGATATTCCGGCGCTGTCAAAAACCTTTTCGGAACGGTACCCGGCCTTATGAAGCCGGAGTTGCACTGCCGATACCCGGAGAAGGACGCATTCGCGGAGATGATAGTGGATCTGTGCGAATACATCCGCCCGGATTTTTCCGTAATAGACGGCATTTATGCCATGCAGGGTGACGGGCCGACCGGCGGAGAAAGGCGATTTGTCGGCGCATTGATAGGCTCCGAAAGCCCATACGACGCGGATATTGTCGGCACGGCGCTCATTGGCATGGAACCCACGGAGCTGCCCATACAGAAAAATGCCTTTGAGCGTCGACTGTGCGGCAAAAGCGTTTCCGACATTGAGTTGCTCGGAGAAAGCATCTCTTCCCTTTATGTAGCTGATTTTAAACCGGCGCGCTCAAGCGATGTTGATTTTTTAAAGCGCGTGCCGGGCTTTCTCCGTCCGCTCGCAAAGAAGCTGACGACGCCCTACCCGAAAATCCGGAGCAGAAGCTGTGTGGGCTGCGGCAAATGTGCCGAAAGCTGTCCTCAGCACACCATAACCATCAGTGACGGACGGGCCTGCATTGATTACTCAAGATGCATAAAATGCTTTTGCTGCCACGAAATGTGTCCCAAGCACGTTATAGACATCCAGCGTTTTTCGATTTTCAGACTTTAAGGAGATCAACATGCGATCCGTAAAACTAAATGCTTATGCTAAAATAAATCTTACCCTTGATATTATCGGAATAAGAGAGGACGGATATCACACCGTCGATATGGTGATGCAGTCGATATCACTCTGCGACGTCGTTACCGTTACGCTAAACAATACAGGTGGGGTCACTCTGGCATGCTCAAAGCCCGGAATTCCTCTCGATATGCGCAACACGGCATATAAGGCCGCGCGGTACTTTCTTGATGCCTCCGGTATCGGCCTCGGCGTGGATATCCACATAGAGAAGCATATTCCGGATCAGGCAGGAATGGGCGGCGGAAGTGCGGACGCTGCTGCCGTCCTCTGCGCACTCGACCAACTTTGCGAAGATGAGCTCGGTGAGCATCCACTGAACACGGCTGACCTGCTATATATCGGAACACAGATAGGCGCCGATGTACCCTTCTGCATTCTTAACGGTACAAGGCGTTGCTGCGGTATAGGCGAAATGATGGTGCCGCTTGCAGATATGCCGAAATGCGGACTGGTCATAATAAAGCCGGAGGTCGGTGTGAGCACGCCCGAGGCATATAAAAGGTGTGACACGGTGCCGGACACAGGCATTCGTTACACAAAAGAAATGATCCGCGCCATTGAGGGACACGACCTCGAAGCGATAGCAAAAGGGCTCGGAAATCGCTTTGATGATGCACTTTGCCTGCCCGAGGTTCAGGCTGCAAAAAAAGCCCTCATAGAAAGCGGCGCAATGAATGCGATAATGACCGGAAGCGGCTCTGCCATTTTCGGAATATTTGAAACCCTCGAACAGGCACGGAGCGCCGCCGACAGGCTTGGTGAAGCGTACGACAAAATCTTCACCGCCGTACCGATAACCGCACAGGAGTCTAAAATAACAAGCGCTTGATGCTTGACACAGCGCTGTGTTTGTTGGATAATTATAAAATACTCAGTAAATGCGCCACGCGCAGGAAGGACATTTGTTATGAAAGCAGTTGTTACCGTAATCGGCAAGGACATGGTAGGCATTCTCGCCAAGGTCTCCGCAATTTGTGCGGACAAGGGCGCTAACGTACTCGAGGTCACTCAGTCCATCATGCAGGACATGTTCGCCATGATAATGATGATAGATATCAGTAAGTGCGTTGTACCCTTCAGCGAGCTCACCGATGAATTTGAGGCTCTCGGCGACCAGCTCGGCCTTAAGATACACGTTATGCACGAGGACGTTTTCAACTCCATGCACAGGATCTGATGAATTCAGAAAGGCCGGTACTTGATAAATGATAAATACACATGACATACTCGAAACAATAAATATGATCGACAACGAGAACCTTGATGTCCGTACCATAACAATGGGCATCTCCCTTCTCGACTGCATCGATTCCGATATAAACAAGGCTTGTACAAAGGTATATGACAAGATATGCAACTATGCCGAAAACCTTGTAAAGACAGGTGAGGATATCAGCCGCGAATACGGTATACCGATCGTTAACAAGCGCATCGCGGTAACTCCCATTGCAATGCTCGCAGGTGCATGCCCCACAGCAAGCCCGGTGCATTTTGCAAAGGCACTTGACCGTGCTGCTCAGACAGTGGGCGTCAACTTCATCGGCGGCTATTCCGCTCTTGTTCACAAGGGCTTCGGCCCCGGCGACTACGCCCTTATCGAAAGCATACCCGAGGCTCTCAATGAGACAAGCTTTGTGTGCTCCTCTGTCAATATCGGCTCTACCAAGGCGGGCATAAACATGGATGCCGTCAAGAAAATGGGTCAGATAGTTAAGAAAACAGCCGAGCTGACCGCCGACAGAGACTGCATTGGCGCTGCAAAGCTCGTTGTTTTCTGCAACGCTCCCGAGGATAACCCCTTTATGGCAGGCGCATTCCACGGTGCCGGTGAGCCGGACTGCGTTATCAACGTCGGCGTTTCAGGCCCGGGCGTTGTGCGTGCAGCTATCGCCAAGGCAAGCCCCGAGGATGATATCACCGCCATCGCAGATATAATCAAGAAGACAGCATTTAAGATAACACGTATGGGTCAGCTCGTCGCACAGGAGGCATCACGCCGTCTCTGTGTTCCCTTCGGAATCGTCGACCTCTCCCTCGCTCCAACACCTGCTATCGGTGACAGCGTTGCCGATATTCTCGAGGCAATGGGTTTGGAGCAGTGCGGTGCACACGGCACTACAGCAGCACTCGCCCTTCTCAACGACGCTGTTAAGAAGGGCGGTGTCATGGCCTCCTCCCATGTCGGCGGTCTTTCCGGTGCATTCATCCCCGTCAGTGAGGATCAGGGCATGATCGCTGCCGCAAAGAGCGGTGCACTTACGATAACAAAGCTTGAGGCTATGACAGCGGTTTGCTCCGTCGGCCTTGACATGATCGTTGTTCCGGGCGATACGACCCCCGAGGTCATTTCCGGCATAATTGCGGACGAAGCTGCCATCGGCATGGTAAACTCCAAAACCACCGCTGTGCGCCTCATCCCGGCTATCGGCAAGAGCGCAGGCGAAGAGCTCAACTTCGGCGGTCTGCTCGGCAAGGGCCCGATAATGGATGTCAACACAAAGTCCCCGTCCATTTTCGTAAATCGCGGCGGACGCATTCCGGCTCCACTCCAGAGCCTTAAGAACTGACGGCTTTGCAGCCGCTTCCCCGAATAAGCACCGTTATACCGGGCATACTACTCTCAAAAGCAATAAGGAGTTTTGGTATGCTTGATATAATCGCTTTGCTGCTCGCAATAATCGGCGGCATCAACTGGGGTCTTGTCGGTATTTTTCGGTTTGATCTTGTGGCGTGGCTCTTTGGCGGTCAGGGAGCTCTTATCAGCCGGGTGATATACACTCTTGTGGGTATCGCTGCTGTGTGGTGCATTTCCCTGTTTTTCCGCACAAATGACATTATCGAAAAGTGAATCAAGGTCGGATACCGCTACAAGCTCGGCGCGGTATCCGACTTCTGCTTTATACGGCACAAAAGTAATTGATTTTTCTGCAATAGCAAGCTATAATGTTCATATAAAGACATGAGAGGAAGATATCTGAAATGCGCATCAGAAAAAAGGAGTTGGGTGACAAGAACCTTGTCGGAGCACGGATAGAATCCGTTCGCCGAAGCCGCGGCATGAAGCAGAAGGAGCTCCTCGCACAGCTTCAGGTTCGCGGAGTTGACATAAACGCCTCCGCCCTCAGCAAATTGGAGGGACAATTGCGCATAGTCACGGATATAGAGCTACTCGCGTTTGCGGATATACTCGATGTGGATGTAAACTGGCTGCTGACGGGCGAATAACAGCTAAAGGCTAAATATGCGTAAAAGAGGCGGTGCGATAAGCACTGCCTCTTCTGCATATGCTGTTTTATGAGCGCGGTCTGAAGGTCTTACATTCCGTTTCGCTTACGACACACGGGTCACAGCAGCAGCCGGCAACGCTTACATTATCCGCACGGCACTTCTTGTTGCTGTTATATGCGCAATGCCCGGCGCTGCACATTATCTCGGTGTTTTCGCTGGCTCTTGAGCCGGAAGCGGATGACATGCTGTGCGCACCCTTGGCATTTTCGGAATAGGATACACAGCAGGTCTCACAGCTTTCCTTTGCCGCAGGGCCGTCCACCTGGATTCTCTGCAGCTCGCAGAGCTGGTTTTCGTTGTGTCTGCATGTTGAAACACTGCACTTAAGCTTATTCATATTCTCTGTTCCTTTCAGATTTTGATCCGCACGCAGTACGGTCCAGATTATTTTTACCGTGTTTGACAGCTTTATACCACGCAAAGCTTCGCTCTTTTGCTTGAAAAAACGATATTGTTATGCTATACTGAAAAGGTTCAGACCGATATCATTTTCTGCGGCATTCGGCCGCAAAAGAAAGGCGGTTATTTTATGAAAAAAACAGTTTGTGTTATTTTTGGCGGTGCATCCTCGGAATATGAAGTTTCCCTGATGTCCAGTGCCTCTATTATTCGAAACCTTAATACCGAAAAATATGATATAGTTACTCTCGGAATAACAAAGAGCGGAAACTGGCTTCTGTATACAGGTGATACAGATGGTATAGAAAACAACACATGGTTTGAACATCCCGATAACAGACCTGCATTCATCTCTCCGGATAAGGCCACCTCCGGCATTGTTGTTATGGAGAAGGACGGCAGCTGCTCTGTTATCAAGGTCGATGTTATTTTCCCGGTGCTCCACGGTAAGAACGGTGAGGATGGTACCATTCAGGGACTGTTTCAGCTTTCCGGCATCCCGTATATCGGCTGCGATACCGCTGCTTCGTCGATATGCATGGATAAGGCTGTGGCTCATTCCCTGCTTGCAAGCGCAAATATCGAGCAGGCACACTATCTCTGGTTCTATGCCGATAAATATGTGACCGACGCTGAGAAAATCAAGAATAAGATCTCCGCACGCCTCAACTTCCCGGTATTCGTAAAGCCCGCCAACGCAGGCTCTTCCGTTGGCATTTCCAAGGTCAATACCGTTGACGAGCTCGACGCCGCTGTTCGCCTTGCTGCCGATAACGACACAAAGATAGTCGTTGAAGAAGGCATTGTTGGACAGGAGGTCGAATGTGCCGTACTTGGTAACAGGGGCAAAAGCCGTGCCTCCGTTGTGGGTGAGATCGGTGCAGCAGCTGAATTCTATGACTACGACGATAAGTATAAGAACGGCGAAGCACAGCTCTATATTCCTGCAAGACTTGACAATGAGATCATGGAGGAAATCCGCAGAACTGCCGTTAGAGCATATAATCTTCTCGGCTGTGACGGACTTTCCAGAGTTGACTTCTTTGTCACGGAAAAGGATAAGAAGATCATCCTGAATGAAATCAACACCCTCCCGGGATTCACATCGATCAGCATGTATCCGAAGCTCTGGGAAGCTACGGGCATACCGTACAGCGAGCTGCTCGAGCAGCTTATTGAGCTCGCATATACCAGAGAGGAAGCATAAAGGAAGATCGACATGGATAACAGACCCATAGGCGTATTTGATTCAGGTCTCGGTGGATTGACCGCCGTTAAGGAATTGATGCGCATTATGCCGAATGAAAATATTCTCTATTTCGGCGATACCGGCCGTGTACCGTACGGTTCACGCGGTCGGGATATTATAGTGCACTACGCAAAGCAGGATATGCACTTTCTGCTTGAGAACAATGTGAAGGCCGTTCTTGCGGCCTGCGGAACCGTAAGCTCCACCGCAAAGGAGGAGGGCGACAGTCTCCCCATCCCCTATATGGATGTTTTGCGTCCTACCGCAAAAGCCGCCGTACAGAAAACAAAAAACCGTAAAATCGGCATTATCGGAACATCGGCAACAATCGCCTCCGGTTCATACCGCAGAGAGATAAGTGCTCTTGCCCCTGACATAGAGGTATATGAGCAGGCATGTCCGCTGTTCGTTCCGCTTGTTGAAAACGCTTTTGTCTCACCCGATGATGAGGTCACAAGGCTTGTTACGGAGCGCTATCTGAGCGGATTGCGTGATGTCGGGGTAGATACACTCATTCTCGGCTGTACGCATTATCCCATAATCAGCGCCACGATACAGAATGTAATGGGCGACGGCGTAACACTGGTCGATGCCGGACGCGAGGCCGCAATAGGCTGTCTTGACGCTCTGCGCGAAAAGAAGCTACTCTGCTCCCCTGAGCAAAAGCCCGAGCACCGATTCTTCGTTAGCGACGAGACACAGAGCTTCCACCGGGTGGCGGATTTGTTCCTCGGACAGAGCATCCAGGGCCGGGTAGAGCGCATCGACATTGAAAAATATTAAAATAACGGATGTCTGAAAGGAATGGTGATGCAAATGCATGAGAATTATGAGATCACCATAATCGGCCGCCAGACTATTGACCACGATACGGACGAGATCAAGGTCGATACTCTCGGTGACTATGTAGAGAAAAACGGGATAAAGTATATATCTTATATGGAGTACGAAACCGACGCGCCGTATTCCGGACGTCATAAAATATTGAAGATCGAGCCCGATGGCGTTATAACCATGTTAACACCGGGGACTCCGACCCGGCTTGTGCTTGAAAAAGGAAAGCGTCACAAATGCATGTACGATACCGGCGCAGGTGTACTGTCGCTCGGAGTTTTTACGCAGACTCTTAAGCATGACCTCTCCCCTGCCGGTGGCGAAATACGTATAGGCTATACTCTCGATATCGACGCACATCTTTCATCCTTCAACGAAATACTTGTAAAGCTTAAGAAATGTCCGGAGAAGGCAGCAGAATAAGAAATTTAATTTGAAAGGAACATACATATGTCCAAAACAGTCAGCATTGCAAAAGAACAGGTATATGATGCTGTTCAAAAAGCCATTAAAAAGGCTATAGAGAGCGGCGCACTGATGAATGCAGAGATTCCCACATTCACCGTAGAACGCCCCGCAGACCGCTCACACGGCGATTTCGCGACAAATGCAGCTATGGTATCCGCACGTGCCTTCCGCACAGCTCCGCAGAAGATAGCTGCTGCCATACTTGAAAACCTCGAGCTTGACGGCACTTATTTCACCAAGGCAGAGGTTGCCGGCCCGGGCTTTATGAACTTCTTCCTCAGCCCGGCCTTCTACAGTGATGTCCTCTTTGACGTGCTCAATTCCGGCGAGAAATACGGCCGCAGCGATTACGGCCAGGGCAGAAAGGTAATGGTAGAGTTCGTTTCCGCCAACCCCACAGGCCCGATGCACATGGGTAATGCACGCGGCGGCGCTCTCGGTGACTGCCTCTCCGCAGTTCTCGATGCAGCAGGCTATAATGTATGGCGTGAATTCTATGTAAACGATGCCGGAAATCAGCTTGATAAATTCGGCCTTTCACTTTCCATTCGTTATCAGCAGCTCTTTGCACAGGAGCCGCCTGAGCTTCCCGAGGACAGCTACCACGGCGAGGATATCCTCGACCTTGCAAAGGAATATGCAGAGCTTCACGGTGACGCTCTGATGAACGTCTCCGAGGAGGAGCGCCGCAAGGCTCTGGTAGAATACGGCCTGCCGAAGAACATCGCTAAGATGAAAGCGGATATGGAAAAGTATCGCGTGCACTACGACTGCTGGTACCTCGAAAGTGACCTTCACAAGAGCGGCAAGGTAATGGCTGTTGTTGATTATCTGCGTGATCGTGGCTTGACATATGAGAAGGACGGCGCTGTCTGGTACAAGGCTACCGAGTTCGGCGGCGAAAAGGACGAGGTGCTTGTTCGTGCAAACGGCAACCCCACCTACTTCACAGCGGATATTGCTTATCACAAGGATAAGTTTGACCGTGGCTTTGATCTTCTCATCGATATCTGGGGCAGTGACCACCACGGCCATGTTGCCCGTATGAAGGGTGCTATGAATGCTATCGGTCAGAGCGCCGACAAGCTCGACATCCTCCTCATGCAGTTCGTAAGACTTATGCGTGACGGCGAAATAGTACGTATGAGTAAGCGTACCGGCAAGGCAATACAGCTCGGCGACCTTCTTGATGAGGTACCCGTGGATTCCGCACGCTTCCTGTTCAACATGCGTGAAGCTAACTCCCTGCTCGACTTCGACCTCGGTCTTGCCGTGCAGCAGGATTCCCAGAACCCGGTATACTACGTCCAGTATGCACATGCTCGTATTTGCAGCATTCTCCGTGCTCTTGAGGCAGAGGGCATTAAGCCCAGAGAGTGCACCGCAGAGGAGCTTGCACTGCTCGTCAAGGATGAGGAGATCGACCTTATCCGTCACATTGCAGAGTACACCGATGAGATCATAGCGGCAGCCAAGGATTACGACCCGGTTCGTATCACACGCTACGTAATTGAGCTTGCAACAAAGTTCCACAAGTTCTACAACGCTTGCCGTGTTAAGGGTGACGATGAGAGCCTCATGCAGGCAAGACTTACACTTTGCCAGGCAACAGCAGCGGTAATACGCAACGTGCTCACAATGTTCAATATCACAGTTCCCACATCCATGTAAAGTATAAAAACAGCGGCGCAGAAGCCTTTCTCTGCACCGCTGTTTTCTTATGGCATAAAGTGAATCACGATTTCATTTTTTCTGCACAGCAGTCTACGAGCACGCTCTGAAGCGCCGAAGCACTGCTGCTGGGTATGTAGGCAATCGGTATATTATTACGCTTTGCTTCCTTGGAAGCGCTGAGCATCATCTTATGTGATACTGTGCTTGTGAAAAGCAGCAGATAATCCGGTGTACCCAGCTTCTTTTTCAGGGAAGCATTTTCCTTTACAAAGACCTTGGCTCTGCATCCATGGTTCTTACATATATCCATGTACTGACACACCATTCTTTCATTTCCTCCTACTATAACTACGCTCATATATTAACTCCTTTATTGGTAAATTCGTAAGTTAGTCGTAGCTAACCGATAAATACAGTATATCACATTTACGCCATTTGTCAATATATTTTTTATAAAAAAGCTTTCTCGGTTTTGAGCACACTGCTAAGGCACAGGCAACAAAAAACGGGCTGCCACAGTGTGACAGTCCGTTCACATATAATATCATCTGATAACAAGGGCGCTGCACAGAACTCCGACATGCATTGCTCCGGCCCTGTAGAGCATCTTAGAGCACTCTCTGACAGTAGCCCCGGTCGTTACTATATCGTCTATCAGTAGCACTCTCAGCCCGGTGCATTCCTCCGCACGGTAAACGCCGCGCACGTTTCTTTCTCGCTCATTCGACGGCAGCTCGTGCTGTGGATGATTATCCGCGGTCTTTTCCAGCAGCTTTACCATTGGAATTTTCGTCTTTTTCGAAAGCTCCGTAGCCAACAGCTCGGACTGATTATACCCCCTCTGCCGAAAGCGCTCCATGCTTATCGGTACCGGGACTATAACGTCATATTCCATGCTTTTATCCATCGCAAGCAGCATTCTTTCGGCGAGAGGCTCTGCAAGATGGGTCTCATTTTTAAACTTGAAGCGGTGAAGAGTTTGCTTGAAGGTATCCCTATATCTCATAGAAGCCCTGCATTCAATGGTATAGCTCTGTCTGCGATAGCTGAGAGAAAAGAAGCGATACACCCTCTCAGCGGGCAAATCTGCGCAATCCGCACAGAGGTGCTTATCGTTAACGCTGCACATCCTGCCGCACAGAATGCATCTTGTCGGATAGAACAGTGCTGTAAATCTGTCAATGATGCTTTTCAGCTTCATATTTCGGCCCCCTCACGCTCTTCACAGAGGAATCGCGCCAGCCCGGAAAATCTCCTTGTCTTTCTGTCGTTTTCCACCATATCGGCTATAGCACTGCTTTTTCCGACAAGTATAAGCAGCTTTTTGGCACGTGTTATGCCGGTGTAAAGCAGATTTCTGTAGCTTAGCTGCGGTATTCCGGGGTATACCGGCATTATCACGGCTGTAAATTCATTGCCCTGGCTCTTGTGCACAGTTACGGCATATGCCAGCTCAAGCTCACCGGCAGCGTGTTCAAAATCATACAGCACCTCACGGTCATCCACCTGAACTCTCATGCAGCCTGCGGCCTTATCTACGTCCGTTACGATTCCCATGTCGCCGTTATAAACACCCTCACCCACCGAGCCGTCCGGTTTGCTCCACGGAAGATCATAGTTATTCTTGATTTGCATTACCTTATCTCCAACGCGGAAGGTATTGCCGTTAACGGTAATCTGTGGCTTAGCTTTCGATTGCGGATTTATCAGCTCTCTCAGCCTCTTATTCAATTCTATCGTGCCAAGCTCGCCCTTTCTGCCCGGGCAGAGTACCTGTATGTCACTTATCGGCGAATAGCCGTAGCTGTTCGGCAAACGCGTTACTGCCAGTGCTTGTATCGTATCCGCCACGACTCGCGCATCATTCATCGGCATGAAAAAGAAATCGTTATCGCGAACATTCAATATCGGCATTTCACCGTTAACTATCCTGTGTGCATTCGTGACTATCAGACTCTCCATGGACTGTCGGAATATCTCCTTAAGCTGAACCGTGGGGAAAACTCCGGCAGCAATCAGGTCTCCTATAACATTACCTGCACCAACGCTCGGAAGCTGGTCGCTGTCGCCGACAAGTATCAGCCTGCACCCTATAGGAAGCGCTCTCAAAACGCTCTCAAAGACGTAGGAATCCACCATGGACAGCTCATCGATAACCACTGCATCGCACTCCAGAGGGTTTCTCTCGTTCCTCTGAAAGACAGGATTATCGTTGTCGTCCCAGTCCACCTGAAGCATACGGTGTATCGTTTTCGCCTCAATACCGGTCAGCTCGGTCATTCTTTTAGCTGCGCGGCCCGTTGGAGCTGCCAAAAACACCTCTTCGCCCTTCTGCATCAAAATCTGGATTATCGCATTCAGCGTCGTTGTCTTTCCGGTGCCGGGGCCACCTGTCAAAATCAGCAGACCCTTATCGAGTGCAGCACGTATTGCTTCTTTCTGGCGTTCAGCGTAGGTTATTCCCTCCGTCCGCTCGATCTCCTCTATCTGCGCATCAATGCCAACTATGGATTGCGGCGGATATTTCAGCATCATATGAATGCGTTCGGCACTGTAAACCTCGCTTCTGTGCTGCTTGGGCAAGAATATAAAATCACGCTCATCAAACTTCTCACATATAACATCAAAGCTTTGGCAGAGGTCATACAGTGCCTGCTGTGCCTCCTCAAGCTGAATCGTAAGCATCCTCGCCGCGGCAATACAAAGCTTATCTGCCGGCAAACAGGTGTGTCCGTTATTCAGATTATGCCTCAAAACATACAGCACGCCCGCTTTGATGCGCTCTATACTCGCTCTGTCATACTCCAAAGCCTCTGCAAGCTTATCTGCCACAGCGAATTCAACAGCTATCTTCTCACTGCACAATCTGTACGGATCCTCCTGAATACAGGCTATGGAATCCACACCGTATTCCTTCCACACCTTCACAGCATCCTCGGGTCTCACACCAAAGCTGCCGAGAAAGGCCATTAGATCGCGTATACCGTTTACACGCTGCATTTCCTCGGATATCTCACGCGCCTTTTTTAGCGTTATGCCCTTAACCGTAGCCAGGCGCACCGGGTCGTTCTCTATAACGCTTATTGCTTCGTCACCGAACGCTTCAATGATCTTTCCTGCGGTAGCCACTCCGATTCCCTTAATAGCACCGCTCGAAAGATATTTCAGCATTGCAGAGGTATCCTCCGGGCGCGAGCGCTCGAACGCCTCACATCTAAACTGCTGGCCGAAGGTGGCGTGCGATGTCCATGTGCCGTAAAGATGAAGCTTCTCCCCCACGCTCACATAAGGAAAAGTGCCGACAACAGTCACAAGCTCGTCACTGCTGTTAAGCTCAAGGACAGTATATTGATTATTGTCATTATGATAGACTATATTCTCTACACTGCCCTTCATTTCGAGCAGCTCTTTGTTTTCATTCGGCAATTTTCAGCTTCCTCTCTACTCCTGTATAGGTATATTATAGAACATTCTTTCGCGTTTGCAAAGACCCAATTTGCGCAAATGGGTATATTTGAACAAGCCGTCTGAGTACCATATCGACCTCTGGATCATTATCTGGATTTAGGCACACCACTCTGCACATGCCATGCAGGTCAAGCCATTTCACCCTATCCATGGCACAGCGAACGATATATTCAGCCTCATCCGGCGTATGCACCGTGGCAAAAACAGTGAACGGCAGCTCTTCCTTAAGTAATCGTGATTTTGTCAGTCTAAGAGATATGAGCTTAAGTATCAGCAGGCACAAACATGCACCAAAAGCACACAGCATAACGACAACGGTTTTTTCCATACAAAAACACCTCCAAACCAATTTTATGGTCTGAAGGTGTCTTTTGTTCCTATTAAAGAGCGGACTTCAATGCTTCAACCTTATCTGTAGCTTCCCAGCGAACGTTCAGCTCTTCACGGCCCATATGACCATAAGCTGCAAGGTGACGGTAGATCGGCTTTCTGAGGTCAAGATCGCGAATGATAGCATTAGGACGGAGGTCAAATACCTTCTTAACTGCCTCGGCAAGAGCTGTATCCTCAACCGTACCTGTACCGAATGTATCGACCATTACGGAAACCGGATGAGCAACACCGATAGCATATGCAAGCTGAACCTCGCACTTCTTTGCCAGACCTGCTGCAACAATATTCTTAGCAACATAACGAGCTGCATATGCTGCGGAACGGTCAACCTTCGTCGGGTCCTTACCGGAGAAAGCTCCGCCGCCATGACGACCAACGCCGCCGTAGGTATCGACAATAATCTTCCTGCCTGTCAGGCCGCTGTCACCAACCGGGCCGCCGATAACAAATCTGCCGGTCGGGTTTACATAATACTTTGTGTTCTCGTCGATAAGCTCTGCCGGAACAGTGGGCTTTACAACGTATTCGATCATATCCTTGCGGATCTGCTCAAGTGTAACGGACTCGCTGTGCTGTGTAGAGATGACAATGGTGTCGATTCTCTTAACTGTATCGCCCTCATATTCGGCTGTTACCTGTGTCTTTCCGTCCGGACGCAGATAGTTGAGAGTGCCGTCCTTACGAACCTTTGCAAGCTGCTTAGCAAGCTTGTGAGCCAGAGAAATAGTCAGCGGCATAAGCTCCTCGGTCTCGTCACAAGCATAGCCAAACATCATGCCCTGGTCGCCTGCGCCGATGAGGTCATCCTGATCAACAGCGCCGTTCTTTATCTCAAGGGACTCATTAACGCCCATTGCGATATCAGCGGACTGCATGTCGATAGAAGTGAGAACTGCGCATGTAGCGCCGTTAAAGCCGGCATCGGGATTATCATAGCCGATCTCCTTGACTACCTTACGTGCAACGGAGTCGATATCAACATAGCACTCTGTTGTTATCTCGCCCATAACATGAACCATACCTGTTGTAGCTGTAACCTCACATGCAACATGAGCGTTCGGGTCCTTTGCAAGGATCTCATCAAGGATAGCATCGGATATCTGGTCGCAAACCTTGTCCGGATGTCCTTCTGTAACTGATTCGGATGTAAAAAGATGTCTGTTCATTTCCAATTTCATTTCCTTTCTCTGCCCAATACAAGGTAATCTCGAAAAAAGAACCGCTCGTCAAAAAGATGAGCGGTTCAAAATCCTCATCTTTCGGCATTGCCATGCCGCAGGAATTAGCACCTTGCACAAATGCAGGTTGCCGGACATCATAGGGCCTGTTCCCTCCGTCACTCTTGATAAGGGCATATTCAAATTTATTATGTATTTAGTATACCATGTAAACCAAGCTTCTTCAAGACTCAAAACATGGAAATATCGACATTTTTATATCGAAAAATACATCACATTGCACAATCAAACGACACGTCCGTTTATCACAGGCTCGAGCTTTTTATAGGTCAAAAGAGTAACTATGGCGCTTATCATACCCTTGCAGAAGGTAAACGGCACGTTAAAGCACAGTAGCGCCTGCCAGAGGGAATCAACCGAAGGGTTTATCGCCTTATACATTCCGATAATGGCCTCCATGGACATTATATTGGTGTATATCGGATAGACGATAAAATAGTTTGAAAAGAAGCCGAGAAAAGCCATGAACATTGCTCCAATGACGGAACCAACCGCTGCACTGGCGAAATTGCGCTTACGGCCATATATAACCCCGGCTGACACAACGAATGCAGAGCTGATAATAAAGTTGGAAAGCTCGCCAACACCGAAGGTCATTGTCTGAGTTATATTGATAAGGTTCTTAACAAAGCAGACAGCCATTCCGCTGAGCGGGCCAAGCGTAAATGAAGCAATCAAAGCCGGCAAATCGGAAAAATCGAGCGAAATAAAGCTTGGCATAAAGGGCAGCTTAAAGCTGATGAACATCAAAACAGTCGAAACAGCGGCCATAACTGCCGTCATAGCGATTCTTCTAGTGCTGATTTTTCTTTTTGCTTTCTTTTCTACCATAGTAACAAATCCTTTCTGTAAATAAGATATACAGAAACGTGGACAAACAAAAAAACGCCCTACGTATATACGCAGGGCGTCGAAAATCTTTTGATTCACGTTTCTCCTATCATCCGGACTATACCGTCGGCTTCGGAATTACACCGAATCAGCGCACATAGTGCGGTCGCGGGCTATACCGCCGGTGAGGAATTACACCTCGCCCCGAAGAAAATGATGATTTTAAGAGTAATTAATTACTCGTTGATGCCAGTAACAACACCGGAACCGACTGTTCTGCCGCCTTCACGGATAGCGAAGCGGAGGCCGTTCTCGATAGCGATCGGAGTGATCAGCTCAACGTCCATCTCGACGTTATCGCCAGGCATGCACATCTCTGTGCCTTCCGGCAGGCTGATAACACCTGTAACGTCTGTTGTTCTGAAGTAGAACTGCGGACGGTAGTTGTTGAAGAACGGAGTATGACGGCCGCCCTCGTCCTTGGTCAGAATGTAAACCTGGCCATGGAACTTTGTGTGCGGATGAATGGTGCCCGGCTTAGCCAGAACCTGGCCACGCTCGATATCAGTTCTCTGGATACCACGGAGAAGAACACCAACGTTGTCGCCAGCCTCAGCAAAGTCGAGGAGCTTGCGGAACATCTCGATGCCTGTAACAACAGACTTTCTCTTCTCTTCAGAGAGACCAACGATCTCGATTTCCTCAGACATCTTAAGAACGCCACGCTCAACACGGCCTGTAGCAACAGTACCACGACCTGTGATTGTGAAGACGTCCTCAACCGGCATCAGGAACGGCTGGTCAGCCTTACGCTCCGGAGTCGGGATGTATTCGTCAACAGCGTCCATAAGCTCCTGAATGCAAGCGTAAACCGGCTCGCTCGGATCCTTGGAAGCGTTGTCGAGAGCGAGGAATGCAGAACCCTTGATGATCGGTGTGTCATCGCCCGGGAATTCATACTCGTTCAGCAGCTCACGGATCTCCATCTCAACAAGCTCGAGGAGCTCCGGATCGTCAACCTGATCGCACTTGTTCATGAAAACAACAATGTACGGAACGCCAACCTGACGGGAGAGCAGGATGTGCTCACGGGTCTGCGGCATCGGGCCGTCAGAAGCGGAAACAACGAGGATAGCGCCGTCCATCTGAGCAGCACCAGTGATCATGTTCTTAACATAGTCAGCATGACCCGGGCAGTCAACGTGTGCATAGTGACGCTTGTCTGTCTCATACTCAACGTGTGCAGTATTGATTGTGATACCACGCTCTCTCTCTTCCGGAGCCTTGTCGATCATGGAATAATCCTCGAACTGAGCCTGACCCTTAAGAGCGAGATACTTTGTGATAGCAGCTGTAAGTGTAGTCTTACCATGGTCAACGTGACCGATGGTACCGATGTTTACGTGCGGCTTATTTCTTTCGAACTTTGCCTTTGCCATTGGAATTGCCTCCTTTTATGCATAAAACATTTTTTGATCTTGGACTAATTGTAACAATAAAGTCGCAAAAAATCAAGTACTATTTAAGTTATTCCGCCTTTTTTCTAGACGCAATAATTGTCTCAGAAACAGACTTCGGAACCTCAGCGTAATGTGCGGGCTCCATGCTGTACTGGCCACGGCCCTGAGTCTTGGAACGCATGTCTGTAGCATAGCCAAACATCTCAGCCAGCGGAACTTCACTGTTGATCTGCTGTGCGCCTGTTACAGCGTCCATACCGAGGATCATGCCACGGCGGGAGTTAAGGTCACCGATAACGTCGCCCATGTACTCATCGGGAACGATAACAACAACCTTCATGATCGGCTCCTGCAGGCACGGATCAGCCTTCTTCATAGCATCCTTAAATGCCATAGAACCGGCGATCTTAAATGCCATTTCAGAGGAGTCAACCTCATGATAAGAACCATCGTACAGAGTTACCTTAACGTCAACAACGTTGTAGCCAGCCAGAACACCGGAGAGCATTGCACCCTGGATACCCTGATCGAC
>CAZHDW010000019.1:15017-36493 GCA_964531265.1 uncultured Ruminococcus sp. | reverse complement strand
CGATACCGATAGCAGCAGCAGCGTCAGCAGCCTTTGTGCAGCCCATCTTGATTGCGATAGCGCAGCCTACAACGTAAGCCCACTTTGCGTTCTCAAAGCAGATCGGCTGTGTTTCCTGAACGATGGTGTACGGATCGATGCCCTTAGCAGCGCAGATCTCCTGGCACTCATCGATGGAAGAAATACCATATTCCTTCAAAACGCCGAGGATCTTAGCCTCGCGTCTCTCATAGCCTTCAAAATTTGCCATGCTCGTTCCCCTCCTTATTCCTTACGCGGGTCAATGTACTTAACGGCATCAGCAAATCTGCCGTATGTACCCTTGGACTTCTCGTATGCTTCGTTCGGCTCCATGCCCTTCTTAATGAAGTCAGTCATCTTGCCGAGGGATACGAACTCGTAACCGATAACCTGATCATCCTCATCAAGAGCCATTCTTGTGCAGTAGCCCTCTGTCATTTCGAGGTAACGAACGCCCTTTGCCTTTGTGCCGTACATTGTGCCGACCATGGAACGCTCGCCCTTACCGAGGTCTTCCATGCCTGCGCCGATAACAAGACCGCCCTCGGAGAAAGCAGACTGAGAACGGCCGTATACGATCTGCAGGAACAGCTCACGCATAGCGGTGTTGATAGCATCACATACGAGGTCTGTGTTCAGTGCTTCGAGCAGAGTCTTGCCCGGGAGAATCTCAGCAGCCATAGCTGCGGAATGTGTCATACCGGAGCAGCCGATAGTCTCAACAAGAGCTTCTTCAATGATACCGTCCTTAACGTTAAGAGACAGCTTGCAGGCGCCCTGCTGCGGTGCGCACCAGCCCACGCCATGTGTGTAAGCAGAAATATCTTTGATTTCCTTTGCCTGTACCCACTTGCCCTCTTCCGGGATCGGAGCCGGACCGTGCTTCGGGCCCTTGGCTACAGTGCACATCATTTCCACTTCTTTAGAATAATTCATAAGTGGTACTCCTTTCGGTTACATTTTATTTGGCAGACAATGCACGGGCACAAAAAGATAAGCCTTTTGCTCCGCGCAAAATGCCATATTACCGATTTTCTTAATTATATCTTTTTTTTATATTTTCCGCAAGAGGGTAAAAGACAGATTTCAACAAAATTCTGTCAATCAGTGGTCGTTTGCACCGTAATTTACAGAAAAAGGTCGACAGACTTATCGAAAAGCCTGTCGACCGAGTCGTTTCGCTATATTATTTCCAGAGCGGATCGGGATAGGTTCCGTTTTCCATCATAGCAGAGAGAGCCTTCATAACCACCGGCTTGTCGTCCTTATATGTAACGCCGTACCACTTATCGGCGGATTTCAGCACATGCACATCAGCACGATCTGCGCTTATCTGGTCATTGACCTCAAACGGCAGAAAATACTCAGCCTTCAACGGATTATTCGGCATATCCTGCTCAAGGAACTTCTTGAAGCCCTTCTGAAGATCATCCATAAAGCATGGAGTGAAGCCCCAAAGGTTCATGGAGACCGTCGCATCCTCATCCAGCTCATGCCATGTTTGTCCGTCGTCCTCGGTATATGCCGGGCCGTTCTCCCTCTTTTCGATTCGTGTACGCTCAACAACCGTGGAGAGCACACCGTTCTTCTCTACGCAAACACCGCGTGCAACGTGGCCGTTCTCGCTGAGAGTGTTCTTGAGGTAATAGCCGACCATTGCCCAGTGCGCCTTCTCGTCGTCACAGCTGTTCTCAAGGAACTCGCCGATCTTCCTGAATGCCTCGGCACCGTAAAAATCATCCGCATTGATAACGACGAATGGAGCGTCGATCTTCTCCCTTGCGGTCAGCACGGCATGACCAGTGCCCCACGGCTTCACTCGTCCCTCCGGAACCGTAAAGCCCTCCGGAAGATCATCAAGCTTCTGGAACACATACTCCACCGGTATGTATCTTGATACACGGTCACCAATGACCTCCTTGAAGGTATCGAGCATTTCCTCCTTGATGATTGCAACTACCTTTGAAAACCCGGCCTGCAAAGCATCATATATGGAAAAGTCCATAATGATTTCCCCATTTTTTCCAACCGGGTCTATCTGCTTCATGCCGCCGTATCTGCTGCCCATACCCGCAGCAAGAACTACTAAAATAGGTTTTTTCATATCAGTCATCTTCCTTTCGCATATTTCGAAAAAGTTGATTTATTCATCTTGACTGGACGGCGGCTCTTCTCCGTTATCATCCGGGCTGTCGTCCTCCGTGTCACTGCTCTCCGCAGAGGATTCGGCTATCTCCTCCGGAGCTTCGCTTTCCTCCGTCACCGGCGGAACATAGTTGTATTCCGTCTCATAGATAAAGCTGTGTATGTACGCCGCTGCCATGTCCAGATCATACGTCCACATCCAGCTTCCGTTTGACTGTATTCCGGACTCCGCCGGGATAACCTCTCCCGGTATAACCAGACGCTCAATACTAAAGCCATCCAAAAGTATGCCCGCCATGTCTATGATATCACTTATCGAAAGCGAGGTCTCAACAAGCGGCATCATTTTTGAAAGTATAGTGGGGTAATCCATGGGAGACACGGTTCTCAGCTTTCCGAGCAGCGCCGAAAGTATTTCCTGCTGTCTGCCGGCTCTCTTGTTATCGCTGTCGATATTTCTGATTCTGCCATAGGCCACAGCCTGAATACCGTTCAGGTGAACATGACCGGCCTCTCCCTGAAAATAGTTTGCAAAGTCATCGAAAAGGTCGGGATTCTCATGGTGAAGACCGCCTATATTATTATTTATCTGCTCTATTTCAGCATCGGTAACATCAAGATCAACGCCGCCAAAAGCATCAACTATCTCCGCCATACCGGAAAGATTAACAGACACGTAGTTCTTTATATTCAGATCATATGTCTGATTGAGAGTGCGTATCGCAGCCTCCGGGCCGCCGTAGGCATATGCATGATTCAACTTATCATAGCCGTCGCTCATCGGCGTAAGGTCACCCAGATAGACCTTGGCATCTCTCAAAAGAGAGGTAAGCTTTATCTTGTTATGAACCGTATCGACCGAAGCCACCATTATAGCATCGCTTCTTCCGACAAAGGTATCCGCGCCCCCTCGGGAATCAACACCGAAAAGCGCTATGTTGATTATTCCGTCATCCTTATTGCTGTCTTCGTCGATACCGAGGGACTCGTTATCCTTGGATATGGATGTCGATGTAAGATCATCCAGTACAAACGCCGACACCGCCATGAGACCACTGCCTATGACTATCATCAGCGAAAATAAAACACAGAGCAGCACCGTAAGGCCCTTCTTGCCGCCCTTTTTCTTCTTTTTATACCCTTGACCGGACGTATAACTTGAAATATCCTCAAATGATGTCCTGCGTCTGCTTCCCCTGCTCAAATTAAAACCTCCTTGTCAACTTTTGTCGACAATGCACTATTTTTACTATTATATATCTTTTCCGCACATTCGTCAATTCGACTTCTTCCTAAATACGATGACCTTGCTGAGAACATAATTTGCTATGATAACGAAAACATTGGCGATGAGCTTCACCGCCTTGTCATTCATATGCAGCATATCCACGCCCAAAAACATCATAGCGGTCTCCATAAGCCCGGAGGACACACGGCACGCAAAAAAGCTAACTATCTCACGCAGTACGGCGGCTGCCGTCACAGCGCGGCTTTCAAACACCCATATGCGGTTGGTTATATACGCAAATGTCACGGATATTACCCAAGAGAGCACATTGGAAACCATGTAGTGCAACTGGCACACATCGGTCAGCAGCCAGTACGATGCAAGGCTGACCAGTGTTGTCATGCCGCCAAAGACAACATATAATATCAGCTCGCGGTACTTTTTCATAAGCTCCTTAATCATATTCATCAACGATCCACCTTCATATCTGAAATACACTTATTTTGAAAGTATACCACCTCCACCCGGTGATATCAATGCCGAATACGCAAAAAAGCCTCCGACCGAAGCCGGAGACCTTAATGAATATCAATTGATTAGTACATGCCGCCCATGTCCTGTGCAGCCGGAGCAGCCGGAGCCGGCTCCTTGATGTCTGCAACAAGGGATTCTGTTGTAAGAACAACGGACGCAACAGAGGAAGCATTCTGCAGAGCGGAACGTGTAACCTTTGTCGGGTCAACGATACCCTGCTCGATCATGTCGCCGTAGGTATCTGTGAGAGCATTGTAGCCATAGCCGACAACACCCTTTGTCTTGAGGTTTTCAATGATAACGGAACCCTCGAGACCTGCGTTTGCAGCGATCTGACGAACCGGCTCTTCAAGTGCCTTAAGAACGATAGCAGCACCTGTCTTCTCGTCGCCCTCAACGGACTCAACATATGCCTTAACAGCCGGGATTGCATCGATAAGAGCTGTGCCGCCGCCTGCGACGATGCCCTCTTCCACTGCTGCCTTTGTAGCTGCAAGCGCGTCCTCGATGCGGAGCTTCTGCTCCTTCATCTCGATCTCTGTAGCAGCGCCGACCTTGATAACAGCAACACCGCCTGCGAGCTTAGCAAGACGCTCCTGGAGCTTCTCACGGTCGAAATCGGAGGTTGTAGTCTCGATCTGGCTTCTGATCTGGGAAACACGATTCTTGATAGCCTCGGCATTGCCTGCGCCGTCAACGATGATTGTATTCTCCTTGTCGATCTTGACCTGGCGCGCACGGCCGAGCTGTGCAATTGTTGTATCCTTAAGCTCAAGGCCGAGCTCCTCGGAGATGACCTGACCGCCTGTCAGTGTAGCAATATCGAGCAACATTTCCTTTCTTCTGTCGCCAAAGCCCGGAGCCTTGACTGCAACGCAGGTAAATGTGCCGCGAAGCTTATTGAGGATGAGAGTTGTAAGAGCCTCGCCCTCGATATCCTCTGCGATGATAACGAGCTTCTTGCCTGACTGAACGATCTGCTCGAGCACCGGAAGGATCTCCTGAATGTTGGATATCTTCTTATCTGTGATGAGGATGTATGCGTCATCGATAACTGCAACCATCTTATCGGTATCTGTTACCATGTACGGTGTGATGTAGCCACGGTCGAACATCATGCCCTCAACGACCTCGCTGTATGTTTCAGCAGTCTTGGACTCTTCAACTGTGATAACGCCGTCGGAGGTTACCTTCTCCATTGCGTCTGCAATGAGGTTGCCTATCTGCTCGCTGCCGGAGGAAACCGCTGCAACACGTGCGATATCGTTGGAGCCGGAAACCTTCTTAGCGTTCTCTGTAACTGCCTTTACAGCAACATCAGTAGCCTTCTGCATACCCTTGCGCAGAACCATCGGGTTAGCGCCTGCTGTAACGTTCTTCATACCCTCACGGATGAGAGCCTGTGCCAGCAGAGTAGCTGTTGTTGTACCGTCACCTGCAACGTCGTTTGTCTTTGTAGCAACTTCCTTTACAAGCTGAGCGCCCATGTTCTCAAAGGCATCCTCAAGCTCAACCTCTTTAGCGATGGTAACGCCGTCGTTTGTTATAAGCGGAGCGCCGAACTTCTTATCCAGCACAACATTTCTGCCCTTCGGGCCAAGTGTGATCTTAACAGTATCAGCAAGCTGGTTGATACCGCTGAGAAGAGCCTTTCTTGCGTCTTCACCGTAAATTATCTGCTTTGCCATGATTGATTATCTCCTTCTCTTAACGATTAGTCTTCTACTACTGCGAGCACGTCGGACTGACGAACGATTGTGTACTCTTCGCCGTCGATCTTAACCTCTGTACCTGTGTACTTGCCTGTAATGACGCGGTCACCGGCCTTAAGCTGCATAACAACTTCCTTGCCGTCCACCATGCCGCCCGGGCCAACAGCCACAACGCGGGATATCTGCGGCTTCTCCTGGGAAGCACTTGTAAGCACGATACCGCTCTTGGTAGTTTCCTCAGCCTTCTCGGCCTGAATGAGGACTCTGTCTGTCAAAGGTTTGATTGTCATAGTATAGTCACTTTCCTTTCTTAGCAATACAAAAGAAATTTAACCTGTCCGCCGATATCCGTATATCGGCTCAATACTCATTTCACAGGCTTTGGCACTCTCACTCCCTGAGTGCTAACGTTATTGTATTCGTTTGGTCAGCAAAAGTCAATAGCATTTCTGTGAAAATTTTACTTTTAACATTTCCGTAATAAATATGCCGACCTTCGCAATGTATATTCACCTCCATATAAGGAGCAAAAAAGCCAAAAGGTTTCACTCAAAAGTGAAACTCGATAAAAAGCTGTCCGATTATGTCCAAAAAAACAGCCGCCCTAAGCAGGACGGCTGCAAGAGCTTATTCTTTTATACCATGTCTCGATATTCCTCAAAGGGCTCTATACTGCGCTTAAGTATGCCGTTGATATAGGCGATCATTATTCCGTAATTAGTGTACGGAACGCCGCTCTCCTCGGCCAGCATCTGCCTGTTCTGCATCTCACGCTCATTCAGCATACATCCACCGCAGTGTACGACCAGCTTGTACCCGGAAAGCTCCTCCGGGAAGCTTCCGCCGGAGGTGAACTCAAATCTGATGTCCTTGCCGGTGTGCTTCTTAATCCAGTTGGGTAGCTTTACGGTACCGATATCCCCACACTGCCTGCGGTGAGTACAGCCCTCGGAGATCAGCACACGGTCGCCGTCCTCAAGGCTTTCGATAGACGCTGCACCGCGTATAGCTGTCTCAAGCACTCCCTTATACCTTGCAAAGAGTATGGAGAATGACGTCAGCTCAACATTTTCGGAGATAAGCTGCTTCACTTTTCCGAATGCCTGGCTGTCCGTAACAACCATCCTCGGCGGCTTTGAAAGTCCATTCAGCACGCCCGGAAGCTCCTCCACCTGCGTCACAGCACATGTAGCCCTTGCATCCAGAATATCACGTATGGACTGCACCTGCGGCAGGATCATCCTTCCCTTCGGGGCGGATTCATCTATCGGAGTGACCAGAACCACCATATCGCCCGGCTCAAGCAGATCTCCGAGTATCTTTCTGCTGTTTCCGCCCACTCGTGCCAAAGCAGCAAGACGCTCCTTGAGTGCATCGATTCCGTCTCCGGTCGTGGCGCTTACGGATATTTCATTCTCTCCGTTGCATTCCGCCCGGCATATATCCGACTTATTATATACAGTAATATACGGTACGCCCTTCCTTTGGAACATTCTGCGCAGCTCTTCATCCTCGGCACTGCTTCCGGCAGTGGAATCGATAACCAGAACCGCTATATCCGTTTTATTCAGCACCTGCCTTGCACGCTGAACTCTCAGCTCGCCGACAATGCCCTCGTCATCCATGCCCGGGGTATCTATTATCAGCACGGGGCCTATGGGTAAAAGCTCCATGGATTTCTGCACCGGGTCGGTGGTAGTGCCCTTGACCTCGGAGACTATCGAAACAGCCTGGCCTGTGACCGCATTAACTATACTGGATTTTCCGGCATTTCTCCTGCCGAAAAACGATATATGCACCCTGTTTGCGGAAGGGGTCTCATTAAGATTGCTCATATTTCACCTTTCAACCGGCTGCGATCAGAAGCGGAAATCCCGCTCTCCGTTTGCAACCTTTTCAACATAGCTCTTGGCAAGTGCACTGGTCTTTTCATTCGGTATGTTCTCAAACTCGCGTTCTATCATCGCCTCGCCTATCTTCTTTGTCTCCTCCGTCGCATAGTCCATGAGGAATTCCTTAAGAGTAATAAGTGCGTTCGGATGACAACAGTTCTGTATCTGTCCGTTTTTGCAAAGCTGCATAAAGCGGTCTCCGGTTCGTCCCTCTCTGTAACACGCTGTGCAGAAGGACGGAATATGTCCGTTTTCCATGAGCCAGCGAACAACCTCATCCAGTGTACGCTGATCGGAAACATCGAACTGCTCCGTATCCGTCGGACGCTCCTCCTCGGTATATCCGCCGACAGAGGTTCTTGATGCGCCGCTTATCTGAGATACGCCGACCTTCATGACCTGCTCGCGAACCTTCTGGCTTTCGCGTGTGGAGATTATCATACCTGTATACGGAACGGCAATACGGATAAGTGCACATATCTTTACAAAGGTATCATCGCTGATGCCGTTATCGAACTGATCCGGGTCGATATCATCCGCTCTCTTAAGTCTCGGCACGGAGATTGTATGCGGGCCGACACCGTGTACAGCCTCAAGATGCTCGGCATGCATGAGCTGTCCGCAGAATTCATAGCGATAGAGCTCAAGGCCGTAAAGAACTCCGAGACCGACGTCGTCGATACCGCCCTCCATTGCTCTGTCCATTGCCTCTGTGTGATATGCGTAATTGTGCTTCGGTCCGGTCGGATGAAGCTTCTCATAGCTCTCCTTGTGGTAGGTCTCCTGGAAAAGGATATAGGTGCCTATGCCGGCCTCCTTGAGCTTTCTGTAGTTTTCTACGGTTGTTGCGGCAATATTTACATTGACGCGGCGGATAGCACCGTTCTTGTGCTTGATATCGTAAATTGTTTTGATGCTTTCAAGGACGTACTCGAGCGGATTATTGACCGGATCCTCGCCCAGCTCGATAGCAAGACGCTTGTGACCCATATCCTGCAAGGCGATGACCTCGTTTTTGATCTCCTCCTGTGTCAGCTTTCTGCGCGGAATATGACCGTTCTGACGGTGGTACGGGCAGTAAACACAGCCGTTGACGCAGTAGTTTGAGAGGTAGAGCGGAGCAAACATAACGATACGGTTGCCGTAATACTTTTTCTTTATCTCTGCGGCAAGCTCATATATCTCGTTGATAACGTCCTTATCATCACACGCAAGGAGAACGGATGCCTCCCTGTGGGTAAGTCCCTTCATCTGCTTCGCCTTGTCGAGTATCTCCCTTATCAACTCCATATTATTGCAGTTTTCATCCGCATATTTAAGAGTTTCTTCGATTTCCTCGTGACAGATAAATTCCTCTGCCTTAAGTGATTTTGGATTGTACATTATGATTTCCTTTCTTCCGGGTCAGTCATGCTTTCCCGTTAGTAAAATAATATTGCAATCGGCTTATTCCGCCGTATGCGTCCCACCTATTTCTCCGGTAACGTTGGAGTACGCTGTCTTTATCGTAACACCGGGTATGCGGCCTATCTTTCCGGCCATGGCGCTTATAACATCCTGCGGCGCATCGACAGCCACGGAAATTATGCTTATTTTCCTCTGGCGGTACGGAAGACCCATTCTGCCTATAACAAACTTTGCGTAATGGTGCAGTATGCTGTTAATCTCTTCGGCAAATTCCGTATCCTCAACTATTATGCTCATCACGGCAACTCTGGTCTGCATTTTTCTCCCTCCATAAACAAAAAAGCTTCCTGCCAAAATGCAGAAAGCACAAACAAGGCGGTACGAAACCACCGGCTGATCTATACATCTCGGCTTTGTACTTGGATGCACCTTGTACGCAGAACAATACTTTTTTCGGTAAACACGCAGCTCAGACAACTTTACTGCGGTACATTTATTATAGCACAATCGTCGTTTGAGTCAAGCGTCAAAAAAGTCAAAAAAAAAAATAAGTAACAAATATTTGTACATTATTCCAATTGATTTTCGTTACAGCCGAGAGTACAATAATCCCACATTTGTCGACACTGCCATGCAAAGCGCCGCCAAATGTGGCTTTCAGAGCGTCAAGCCCAACGCCCGTAGCTGTTTACGGATCCGTCAAACCGTGTCAAAGACGGGTCTTCTGTTTGCCGACTGAAAGAGGGCAGTCGGCTGTCCGTTAGCAGATAGGATACTAACACCTCAACGAAAGGATACAGGCTACCCCATGATACAGGTTGAACACCTGAAGAAGACCTTCCGCGTTGCAAAGCGCAGCGCAGGGTTTTCAAATGCGGTGAAGGCACTTTTTCACCGTGAATACGAAGAGATACACGCACTCGACGATATCTCTTTTAAGATCGAGGACGGAGAGGCCGTCGGCTACATCGGTCCAAACGGTGCCGGCAAGAGCAGTACCATAAAGATACTGTCCGGCATCCTCACACCCGACAGTGGAACCTGCCTTGTAGACGGCCGTGTTCCATGGCTGGAAAGAAAAAAGCACGTGGCACAGATAGGCGTCGTCTTCGGTCAGCGCAGTCAGCTATGGTGGGATGTACCGGTGATCGATTCCTTTGAATTGATACGTGACATCTATTCCGTGCCGGAAAGCACCTATAAGCGCAACCTGCGTGACCTAACCGACCTTCTCGACCTCGGAGAAATTTTGAAAACTCCGACAAGGAATCTGTCCCTCGGACAGCGTATGCGCTGCGAAATAGCAGCCTCACTGCTTCATGATCCGCGTATACTGTTCCTCGATGAGCCGACCATCGGCCTTGATGCCGTTTCGAAGCTTGCCGTAAGAGAGTTCATATTGGATATGAATCGTATACGCGGCACAACGGTTATTCTGACCACACACGACATGCAGGACGTTGAAGCCCTCGCAAAGCGTGTTATCCTCATCGGCAAGGGCAGGATTCTGCTGGACGGCACCTTAGACGATATACGACGCGGCGGAGAGCAGATAGACGAAACACTTGCCACGATGTATAAGCAGTTTGACATATGAGGTGCACCATGCATACATGTAAAAAGTACCTCAGCTTATTCAGACTCCGCTTTAACATGGGGCTTCAGTACCGCGTTGCGGCTCTATCCGGCGTATTGTGTCAGTTCGTGTGGGGAATACTTCGCATCCTCGCCTTTCACGCCTTTTACCGCAGTGACCCGGCTGCATTTCCCATGACTATTGAAGCCACGGTGAATTATTTCTGGATGCAGCAGGCATTTCTTGCGATATTTGCTCTTTGGAGCTCTGACCGTGAGATTTTCGAATCCATCCGCACCGGCGGTGTTGCCTATGAGCTCTGCCGTCCGACATCCATATACGCTATGTGGTTCTCAAAGGATCTCAGCACGCGACTGTCAAACACATTTCTCCGCTGCATACCGATATTGCTTTTATCCGCTCTGTTTCCGGCAGGATATCGACTGACCCTTGCGGACAGTGCCATGAGCTTTTTGTCATTCATCCCGTCCTTCGTTCTCGGAACTCTTTTGGCCTCCGCCATAACGGTTTTGATCTATGTATTGACCTTTTTCACGATATCTCCCAACGGTATTCGCTCTATATTCATGGCGTTGACCGATATTCTGGGCGGCATTTTGATACCCCTGCCGTTCTTCCCTGACGGTTTGCGCGAAATATGTGACGCGTTACCCTTTGCGGCAGTCAGCAGTACACCCCTTCGCATTTACAGTGGGGATATTGCCGGCATGGACATACTGTACGCCATGCTGCTGCAGGTCTTCTGGCTTGCAGTCATCGTGCTCATCGGCGCGCTCCTGATGCGCAAGGCTCTTCGTCGCGTAGTGATTCAGGGCGGTTAAGGAGGTGCGTTATGAGATTATATTTCAGATACTTTTTGATACACCTGAAGAGCGTGATGCAGTACAAGGTCTCATTCTTCCTCACTCTGTTCACACGTGCGTTCATTTCGTTCGGCGAGGTATTGAGCATCAAGTTCATGTTCCAGCGCTTTCACACGGTGGACGGCTTCACCTACAGCGACGTTCTTCTCTGCTACGCCACAATGCTGCTCTCCTTTTCCATTGCCGAATGCTTTGCGCGAGGCTTTGATACCTTCTCCTCGATGATAGGAAACGGTGAATTTGACCGTGTACTTGTCAGACCGAGGAACGAGATATTGCAGGTGCTCGGCACAAAGATAGAATTCACGCGTCTCGGCAGAGCGCTTACAGCCGTGATACTGTTCGCTTATGCCATTTCAAACGGCAATGTCGCATGGGATGTCACAAGAGTGCTCACCCTGATATTCATGGTGGTAGGCGGAACAGCGGTTTTTTCGGGATTGTTCCTGATATACGCCACCCTCTGCTTCTTTACTCTGGAGGGTCTCGAATTCATAAACATCTTCACGGACGGAATGCGTGAGCACGGCAGATATCCGCTTTCAATTTACGGAAAGCGCGTTATGCAGATCTGCACCTACATAATACCGTTCACGCTGATACAGTATTATCCGCTGATGTACATTCTCGACAAGGGTGGAAGCGTGTACTGCATGTTCCTGCCGCTTATTGCCATACTGTTCCTGCTCCCCTGCTGGCTGCTCTGGCGCTTTGGCGTGCACAAATACAAATCCACCGGCTCTTAAGGCATAAATAAAGGCATAAATAAACATAAAAAAGCTGATCCGCAAGGACCAGCTTTTGTTATTTATACAGTTAAACCTCGAGCATTGTGATGATGCTTCTGGGGCAGGCTTCGGCACACTTTCCGCAGCCAACGCATTTATCGGCATCGACAACGGCACAGAAATTAACAACCTTTACAGCACCGTACTCACACGCCTTCATGCATTTTCCGCAGCCTATACAGCCTATCTTGCACACCTTTGTGGTCTGAGCGCCCTTATCGCAGTTTGAGCAGCGAACAACCGCCTGCTTTTTGAGCGGCACAAAGCTGATAAGCCCCTTGGGACATGCCGCAACACATTGCGAGCAGCCCTTGCACTTATTGTGGTCTATGCTTGCGATACCGTTGCAGACCTTTACAGCGCCGTACGGACACACCGCAGCACAGTCGCCCATGCCCATGCAGCCGAATCTACAGCTTGTGATACCGCCTGCAAGGAATGTTGAGGCGGAGCAGCTTTCAATTCCGTCATAGAGCATCTTATCACTCGTCATATCATAGCTGCCCATGCAGTGCACAAGAGCGGTTTTCTTTTCTACGGCAACCTCGTCCGTACCGAGCACCTGAGCACAGGTTTTGGCACATTCCTCTCCGCCCGGAGAGCACAGGCCGACCTTGGCCTCGCCCTTGGACAGAGCCGCCGCATAGCCGGAGCATCCGGAAAAGCCGCATGCGCCGCAGTTGGCACCGGGCAGCACCTCTTCAAGTGCCTCAGCCATTTCATCCTTTGGCACAGCCATAACAATAGAGGCAATCGCCAGAATAACACCCGCCAGAAGACCGATACCTGCGACTATCGCAACAGGAACAAGAATATTCATTAATAACTCCTCCTTTCGATCAGGAAAGCAGGCCGTCAACTATTCCGTTGAAGCCAAGGAACGAGACAGCGACAAGTGAGGCCGCAATGAGCGTTATCGGAAGTCCGCGAAGGAACTTCGGAACGTCGCACAGCTCCATACGCTCGCGAACACCTGCAAACAGCACCATGGCCACGAGGAAGCCGACACCGGCACCAAAGGCATTGACCAGCGAAGCCAAATAGCCGAAGCTCGGGTCAGCAGCACCCTTTTCAAGCACAAGCATCGTAACACCGAGAACAGCGCAGTTTGTGGTGATAAGCGGCAGATATATGCCGAGAGCATTGTACAGCGGCGGCATGTATTTGCGAAGAGCCGTCTCAAGAAGCTGCACCAGCGCGGCAATTATGAGGATAAAAACAATCGTCTGCAAATAATCAAGGCCGAACGGTACAAGCAGATACGTGTACACCGGCCAGGTAACCGCCGTAGCGATAACCATAACCACAGTAACCGCACAGCTCATGCCGAGCGCGGTATCAAGCTTTTTTGAGACACCGAGGAAAGGACATATACCGAGAAACTTGTTCAGGATATAGTTTTCTGTGAGGATAGCGGCAAGAAAAATGCCCACAAGTACCTTTATATTCATGCTTCTCCCTCACTTTCCTTTGAACATTTTTCCTGTATTTTGGAGCAGGAGCCTGCAAGCGGACATGCTGCACAGCCCATTGTCTCGGGAGCCTTACCCTCTTCCGAAAGCTTTCCCGCAACAGCTATAAGCAGACCGAAAACGAAGAAGCCGCCCGGCGGAAGCAGGAAAATGATGATGGGATCCATAATGCCGCTGAGAATCGGAATACCGAATACCGAGCCGGCACCGAGAAGCTCTCGGATTACACCCATGGCGAGCAACGTTGCCGTAAAGCCGACGCCCATGCCGAGGCCGTCCAGTATACTCGGCAGAACCTTGTTCTTGCTGGCATACATCTCAGCACGGCCGAGTATGATGCAGTTAACAACTATAAGGGGCAGGAATACACCGAGGGATTTATCAAGGGACGGCACAAATGCCTTAACAAGCATCTGGACTATCGTAACAAATCCGGCAATGAGTGTGATATAAGCCGGGATTCTGACCTTATCGGGTATGACCTTTTTAAGAAGGGATATCGCCGCATTGGAGCACACAAGCACGAAGGTCGTTGCAAGGCCCATGCCTATTGCATTTGATGCCGCCGTTGTGACTGCCAGAGTTGCACATGTGCCGAGCATAAGTCGGAGAACCGGGTTCTCCTTAATAATACCTTTGGTAAACTCATGCATAAGATTCTTTGGCATATCACGCGCCCCCCTTCAGTGACATGTACTGTTCAATAGCTGCATTTACAGCATCGGTAACAGCCTTACTTGTAATGGATGCACCGGTCAGAGCCTCTATTTCTCCCTCGGCCGGAGCCTTATTCTTTACCAGTTTTATTCCGTCGGCCGGAGCCATCTGAACATACTGATCGGTGAACGATGTCTTTTCGGCATTGGCACCGAGACCCGGTGTTTCCTCATGCTCAAGAACGGTAACGCCGGTTATATTTCCGTCGATATCGATACCAGTCATGACCTTTACACTGCCGCCGTAGCCCTTGGCCTCGGTCTCGAAGACATATCCGACTGCTTCACCGGCCGAAAGCCCAATATAGCAACCGTCGCTCTCCTCGAAATCCTCAGCGTCGGAAAGCACGAGCTTTCTCGACTTGCTTGCAAGAAGAACGGACTGTTCTGCGATTTTATCCTTTGTCAGGATATTCGTCCCGGCAAGAAGCGCCGTGACTATCAGACAAATGACAAACAGCGTCAGCGCAGGCTTCAAAATATCCTTTGCATTTATCTTCATCACGAATTCCCTGCCTTTCCGGTCTTCTGCTTACCGAATGCACGCGGCTTTACCCAGCGCTCGATAAGCGGCACGACGATATTCATAAGAACTATGGAATAGGAAACGCCCTCCGGCAGGGAACCGAACTCACGTATAAGTATGGTGAGCACGCCGCAGCCGATGGCATAAACGACGCGGCCGCTGAAATTGATCGGGCTTGTTGTGTAATCGGTTGCCATGAAGATAGCACCGAGCATGAGTCCACCGGAGAGAAGATCAACTAAGGGGTCTCTGCCGAGCAGCAGGGAAAGCAGTGCAGCCGAGGCCATGTATGTCACCGGGATAACGGGGCTGATGACCTTTCTGACAACAAGGTACACGCCGCCGATAAGCAGAGCCAGTGCACATGTCTCGCCGAGACAGCCTCCGGTATTTCCGAGGAACAGATCTAGGTAGGACGGAAGCTGTGCCGATCCGCCCTCGCTGAGCATTCCGAGCGGTGTGGCCGTGGTTACGGCATCGGAAAAGGAATGGTCAAGAGGTGCAGTCCAGGCAGTCATCTTCGCCGGGAAAGAATTCATCAGAATGATTCTTGCGGTCAGTGCCGGGTTCACAAAATTCTGTCCTATGCCGCCGAACATCTGCTTTACAACAACTATTGCTATCACGCCGCCAAAGGCCGCGATGATCGGACTGATCGAAACCGGGAGGTTCAGAGCCAGCAGGATACCGGTAACGACGCAGGAAAGGTCGCTTATCGTCTGCCTGCGCTTCATTACTATGCGGCTCACATATTCGCTGAGGATGCACGCCGCTATCGAAGAAAGGATGATGACCACCGACCTGAAGCCGAAAATGATGACAGAAGCGATCATTGCCGGAACAAGTGCGATTATCACGTCGAGCATGATGGTCTGTGTGCTCGATTTTGCATGAAAATGCGGTGATGAGGAAACTATCAGTTTATTCATTTCTTTGCAGTCTCCTTTCTCAGATAGAATTTACCGAGGCGGATCGCCTGAACGATCCTTCGCCCTGCCGGACATGAGAAGGCGCAGCTGCCGCATTCCATGCACGACATGATATCAAGAGCCTTTAATGCTTCGAGATCTTTTCTCTCCGCATACTTTTCGATCTTTGCGGGTACGAGATGCATCGGACATGCAGCAACACAGCGTCCGCAGCGAATGCAGTCCGTCGGCTCCATGGATGCCGCCTCGGCAGCACCGAATGCCAGAAGTCCGTTATTCTGCTTCAAAACCGGAAGTTCATCGTTGGTCACGGCCACACCCATCATCGGGCCGCCCATGATTATCTTCTTGGGCTCTTCCTTATAGCCGCCGCAGAACTCCATTACCTCGGATATTTTCGTACCTAACGGAACTATCACATTATGCGGTTCCTTCACAGCACTTCCGTCCACCGTTACGCGCTTCAGGGTCAGCGGCATTCCGGTTCTGATATAGCTTGCAAAGAAGGACACGGTTGCGATATTCATTACGAGACAGCCAACATCCGCCGGAAGTCCGCCGGCCGGAACCTCTCTTCCCGTACATGCCTTAACAAGAACCTTTTCGGCGCCCTGCGGATAGCTTGCACGAAGCGGAAGCACTCTTACCTCATCCTTGGGATCAAGCTCGGGATTATCGGCGATCTTCCTCATAAGCTCTATGGCGTCCGGCTTATTCTCCTCAATGCCGATGATAACGCGGTGAACATCCAGTATATCCTTTATCTTGTATATTCCGTCCAGCACATTTTTGCCGTTTTCAAGCACCTCGCGGTGATCGGAGGTTATATACGGCTCGCACTCGGCAACATTTATTATGAGTGTATCAATGCTCTTATCGTCCGGAACATTCAGCTTCACGTGCATTGGGAAGCCCGCACCGCCGAGACCGACAAGTCCGGCGTCCCTTGCAGCCTGTGCAAGTGCCTTCTTATCCTTTATCTCAGCCGGGGGCTGTATATTCGGGTCATGCTCCATAAGTCCGTCGGAATCGATAATGACCGCATCAGTCATCTGACCGCCGGGCATCATGACCTTTGCGATCTCCTTGACCGTGCCGGAAACCGAGGAATGAATCGGAGCCGAAACATACGCCTCACTGTCGGCAACCTTTGTGCCGACATAAACATGATCACCCTTTTTTACGATCGGCGTACATGGAGCTCCTATATGCTGCGTCATTGGCAATGTGATCTGCGCCGGGGGCGGCATCACAAGAGTTTCCGTCTGTGCCGTATTCTTGCAGTGCGGCACATGTGCACCGCCATGCGTACGGTACGGACGCTTTGGAAAATTCAATCCCATAGGTTGACCATCCTTTCACGATCCTTGAACTTATACCCGTTCAAAAATATTATTGTGCGATCAAATTAAAATTATTGTATCACCGCCAAAGCTGATTGGCAATAGGAGACATGGTTGTTTTTTGCTAAAAATTGGCAAAAATTCATAAAAGACTTCTAACAGGGGCGGTTTTGCCTGTGATATATTCCTCCCGAAGTATTGAATAGGTCACTTCGGCAAATACTCTGCCGTCAAACCTGTGATAGGCCATGGGGACAACGCCCTCGCGTCTGAATCCCACCTTTTCTATCACCCTTCTCGAACGCTCATTCTCTGCGAAATGACTTATGGCGACAATATCCACATTCATGCTATCAAAGGCATATTTCACCATTTCCCTGACAGCCTCTGTCATATAGCCGTGACCCCAATACTGTCTTGCAAGTTCATAGCCTATGGAAACGCTGTTAACACGCGGTCTGCGGTAATCGTTCTGATACTTGATCTTACCGATCACCTCTCCGCTGCTCTTGAGCGTTATCGCAAAGCAGTACGGATCCTTTATGCAGCGCTCCAGCTCAGCTCCTGCCTCCTCCGGTGAAAGCACCGGCCTTGCACCGGCCGCCATCATGACCTCCGGGTCAGCGGCAAAGCGCAGAAAGCCCCTCATATCCATTGATGTCCAGTGACGGAGCACCAGACGCTCGGTCTCTGCAACATTTCTCCCGAAAAGCATCATTTCTCCGCACCCGTCGGCACGCTAATGCCCTGCGGCAGTATAAATCTCAGTGCGCCCGGCATGACCTCAAAGCACTCGTGGTCCGATTTTACGCAGTTACCGTCCATAGTGCTTACAAGTGCGGATTCGCTGATTATCTCCATTTTTGTTCCACGCACATAGGTCACGACATCGGCACAGCTGTCATCATCGAGATGTCTGCCGTTTTTGTACACTCCCACAAGCCTCGGTATCCTGTGATATGCCGGCTT
Source organism: uncultured Ruminococcus sp. (assembly GCA_964531265.1). GTDB lineage: Bacteria > Bacillota > Clostridia > Oscillospirales > Acutalibacteraceae > Hominenteromicrobium. Next base: position 18,351 of record CAZHDW010000019.1, on the reverse strand, counting down.
CTGTATGAGAACGAATTCTAGCAGACCATCGTTCGGCACAGCCTTCGGCGCACCGCAGAAGCCGCCGCCGTACCATTTGCCGTTTCCGGCAAGGGCAAAGACATAATCTCCACTGTAGGTCTCGACCTCGCCTTTTTCATTCCAAAGGCGCACGGTCATTTTGTCGGTCAGCTTGCCGAAAAGACATTTCACAAGTGATATCACATACGCCGATTCGCCCGTAACGCCGGGAATCTGCTTGTAGCGTGTCATCTCATTCGCCACCTTAGCATCAAGACCGAGGGAGCAGATATTGACGGCGTCGCCGTGCTCCGTATGTATCATATCAACCACGACGGGTTCACCGTGCATCTGCTTATCAAAATTCATGAATATCTCTTTTGCGCCGAAGGTTTTGATGAAATCGTTTCCACTTCCGTTTGGGAACGCACCAACGGCCACATTCTCATGGTACGCTGCTCCGCGCACCACCTCAAGGATGGTTCCGTCGCCTCCCACAGCCCACAGCCTGAGCTGCTCGCCGCTTTCCGCATATTCCCTTGCTATCTCCTCGCCATGCCCCGCACGCTGAGTAAGCCTTATCTCATATTCTCCGCCGTTCGACGCATGCCAGGCCTTTACGCGCTCCATGAATTGCAGTGCAGTGTCACGCTTTCCTGCCTTAGGGTTGATTATATATACATCGCGCATAGTAAATATCCCCGTTTCATTTCTTATTTCTGCTGTGCTTTATAATACATGTAATACTGACATCTTATCATGCCGTTGTACAGCTTGCGGCGTCTGTCCGACTTTCTTCCGAAGCAGCTCTCAAACTGCTCATCCGGACTTATCACGGAATAGCTCCAGCCGCGCTTCTGCTCGAAAACGCGTCCCATTGTGCGGTATATGTCCTCCGCCTCACGCACATCGAGCAGGCGCTCGCCGTACGGCGGATTGCAGATAACACAGCCGTATGTTCCGCTGCAATCGAAATCCTTTATATCGCGAACCTCTGCGGATATATATTCCGACACACCGGCCTTTTTTGCATTCTCAAGTGTAAGCTCCACAGCCGCAGGGTCGATATCATAACCGAAGCCCCTGAATCCCTCGCCGCGACGCTCGGCAGCCTTGGCAGATACCCTCTCCGCATCCCATACATTTCCGGGAACAGCCTTCCACTTTTCAGCCGCAAAATGTCTGCGCAGACCCGGCGCAATGTTCATCGCTATCATCGCGGCCTCTATCAGCACCGTTCCGGAGCCGCAGAACGGGTCTATCACAGTTCCATCCGTGCGCACACGTGCAAGCTTTGCCATAACCGCTGCCAGAGTTTCCTTAATGGGCGCATCATTCGAATGCTTTCTGTAACCGCGCTTGTGAAGACCGGCACCGGTCGTATCGAGCATGATGCTGACCTTATCCTTCATGATGAGGAACTGCACCTGATACAGTGCTCCTGTCTCCGGGAACTGCTCCACGGGGTAGCTCTGCTTAAGACTTTCAACTATCGCCTTTTTGATTATCGACTGGCAGTCCGGAACGCTCATCAGCGTACTTGAAAGACATCTTCCCTTTACGGGGAAAGCGTCATTCCTGCCGATCCATTCATTCCACGGCAGCGCCTTTACCGCCCTGAACAGAGCATCGAAGCTCTTGGCCTCAAAGGTGTCGAGCAGCACGAGCACGCGCTCGGAAAATCTGGAGCGTATATTCGCCCTTGCGATCATCTCCGGGGAGCCGTCGAATACAACTCTGCCATTCTCGGGCATTACATTTTCAGCACCCATATCTCTGAGCTCATCGGCCACAAGGCCCTCAACGCCCAGCAGACACGGGCAAACAAGCTTATATTTATACGTTTTCACTTGAACCTCCGCAATATTGGTTTTATCGAAATACAACTACAGTATAGCATAGATATCAAAGGTCACACAAGACGGAAAACAGAAAAAAGCCCCAAGCGTTACAGCTTGAGGCTTGTATTCTGAAAAATCAACAGCAATCGGGCACACAGTTATCAATAGAATGTCGCAACGGGCTGCTCGGGAGCCTCCGTCTTTTCCATTGATATCGGCGTGAGCACGGGGCCCTTCTGTCCATAGAGCTTGTGCCATTTATAGGAAATCTTGAGGCGCATAGTATACCATGTGGCATTTTCCGGCATTTTATCCGGATCACAGGTTGTCAGCAGACCGGCAAACTCGATATCATCCACGCAGCAGGTCATGAGCTGGCGGCCAAAGAAGAATACGCCCGGCTTCATGCGCGGATTTACAGCCGCCATCGCCTTGTACTCAACTACCTTGCCATCATATTTCTTGACATCCTCGGAAAGATCACGATACCACAGTGCATAGTCGCTGTCCTCTATCTTTATCACAGGGGCATTGATGTCAAACGGAAGCGGATCTTCTATTTCATCATATACCACTTCGCCGCCGACATACTCATATGCGATATCCGGTCTGCGGCTTATGCCGCGAACTATCTTGTGGAAGTCCATCTGGTTCATATCCTTTGTGAAGCGGTTGAACACCACAAGCTCGCAGCCCATAAGCTTATCAACGACAAGCGCACGCATATTTGCATTATATGTCAGGAAGGTCGTTGCATCAGCAAACATGAATTCCTGATATATCACCCAATCCTGCGGCATATTGTCAAACAGCTTCTGCATTGGCCACATGCCGTTGTACTCCAGAATGATGCGCTCGGGCTTATGCTTCTGCACAAACTGTGAGAGCACATCCTCGGTCAGCATTTCCTGGTCATCTATTGTTTCGACGAATATATTCTTCATGTACGGGCGGCTCTCGTCCACCTCTGCCTCGCCCTCTTCGCAGAGCAACAGCAGTGTGCGTGTACCGTTGTTGAAGCGCGGGTCGCCGAGTGTTTCATCTATAAAAGTTGTTTTGCCGGATTCCAAAAAGCCTGTAAACAGGTATACCGGCATTTCTCCCTTTATCGCCATTCAGTCATACTCCCATCTGTAATAATTAAGCAAAGAGCTCCTTGAGTGCCTCTTCGTTGATATTTGCGCCGATAACGCACAGGCGTCCGATAACAATCGCAGAGCCCTCACGAACGGAGCTTTCCTCCGGAACATAGTCAAAGTGCAGCCAGTTTCCGTCAGCACCGGCAACGATACCCTTGGCACGAAGGATCACACCGTACTTTTCATCATCAGAGAATGCAGCAAGCGCGTTCTCGATCTCCTCCTTGGTGAACTTACGTGTTGTCTCAACACCCCAGCTTGTGAACACCTCGTCGGCATGATGGTGATGATGATGCTCGTGGTCATGGTCGTGACAGCCGCAGGTGCAGTTTTCATCATGCTCGTGGTGATGCT
>CAZHDW010000019.1:0-14917 GCA_964531265.1 uncultured Ruminococcus sp. | reverse complement strand
AGTTTTCATCATGCTCGTGGTGATGCTCATGCTCGTCATGGTCATGATGATGCTCATGGTCATGGTCGTGACAGCCGCAGGTGCAGTTTTCATCATGCTCGTGGTGATGCTCATGCTCGTCATGGTCATGATGATGCTCGTGGTCATGGTCGTGACAGCCACAGGTGCAGTTTTCATCATGCTCGTGGTGGTGCTCGTGCTCATGCTGATGTGAATGCTCTGCCGCAAGCTGCTTAAGCTCGTCCGCAAGAGTTCCCTTATGCTCCATAGCCTCCAGTATCTGTGCACCGCTGAGCTCATCCCACGGGGTTGCGATTATGGCAGCCTCGGCATTGTGCTCTCTCAAAAGACCGATGCATGTATCCAGCTTCTGCTGAGAGATACCTGCTGTACGGCTGAGGATGATGCAGTTTGCGTGCTCGACTTGATCATTATAGAACTCGCCGAAGTTCTTCATATACATCTTGCACTTGTTTGCGTCAGCAACGGTTGTGAAGCTATTCAGCACAACGTCCTCCATGTGCAGATCTTCAACAGCGCGGATAACATCGCTCAGCTTGCCGACGCCGGACGGCTCGATGAGGATTCTGTCCGGATGGAACTGCTCAAGCACCTTTTCAAGGGCCTTACCGAAATCACCGACAAGGCTGCAGCAGATGCAGCCGGAGTTCATTTCCGTGATCTCTATACCGGCATCCTGCAAAAAGCCGCCGTCTATTGCTATCTCGCCGAATTCATTCTCGATAAGCACAAGCTTCTCGCCGCTGAAAGCCTCCTTGATGAGCTTCTTGATAAGCGTTGTTTTGCCCGCGCCGAGAAAGCCGGAGAAAATGTCTATTTTAGTCATGTTATATATCCTTCCTTTGAACAATAAATTACTGATCCTCTAACTTAATATTTTACGCCTTTTTTTCAAACTTTCAAGTACTGCGGCGAATAATTCAAAGTTTATTCTTTTATTTGCACACATATATAATAGAAAGCATGGCTTACGGCATTGAAAAGACGCAAGCCAGCCGCAAAAGCAAGCGACTGGCTCCGAACAACTTATTTAGCTGCGAGAAGTATCTCTTTTGAGAAGGAGGGAATTCTACCCAGGGCGTCGGGGCCGACATTCAGAAGATAGTTAACGCCCATTCCGTTCAGATGCTCACGGCGCTCGCGAACGGTTTCCGGAGTTATCCAGTTCTGGTCGTAGTACTTGAAGCCCCATGAGCTGTTAAGCGTACCGGCTGTCTCGTACAGATCGTACGGAGACCACTTAAAGCCTCCCAGACTGTTCGGGTCCATTTCCTCCGCCTCGGCAGGTCTCTCCGCCGGGTACTCATTATCATTGAGGGAAACATAGTCGTACGCACCGTTGCCGATTCTGGAGTTGATGAGGCAGTTCGGCTGATACTCCTTGACGAGGTGATTGAGCTCCAGGCTCTGCTCCGGAGAGATCGTATGCGGCACGTCGAACCATATGAGGCACAGATCGCCGTAATTTGTAAGCAGCTCCTTGACCTGCGGCTTTATCTTATCCTCAAAGCATATGGTGAAGTCCTTGTTTGCTCTGTCGGTAAAGTCCCAGCTATTGTCCCAGGAAACACCTGCAACGGGGTTGGGATTATCATAGCCGCCACCATGCGGATGTGCCCAGTCAAGCTCCTGAGAATAATACAGTCCGAACTTAAGGCCGTGCTTATAGCATGCCTCGGCAAGCTCCGCCGTTACATCCCTGCCATAGGGTGTGGCATCAACAATGTTGAACTTATCGGCTCTGCTGTGGAACATTGCAAAGCCGTCATGGTGCTTGGAGGTGAACACGAAATACTTCATTCCGCTGTCCTTGGCAAGTCTTATCCATTCATCCGCATTGAAGTATACGGGGTTAAAGAGCTTTGCAAGCGCATGATACTCCTCATTCGGTATTGCCATGTAGCTCTGTATCCACTCGGCATAGGTCTCAACGCGTCTGTCCCTGTATTCGCCTGCAAGCATAGAATACAGACCCCAGTGAGCCATCATGCCGTATTTGGCATTTCTGAACCATTCTCTGTTATCCATAAAACTACCGTCCTTTTTGCTAAACATTCTTAGTGTAAGTATATCGTATTTTCAGCATATGAGCAAGTATAATTTGAATTAAATTAATTCTCTTCCACTCTGCTGTTTATCGGCTCCACTGTTTACGGTGCCGATATAACAAAGGACAAAATGGTCATCGTTAAAACCTCCGATACCGAGGGCGAGGCTGCCGGTCGCGTGGTCTCCGAAAGCTTTGAAGGTGTCGATGTCGTCCCGACGGAATTTGCGACACAGCAGGAGGAGGTAGTCTGTAAAATGCTGAACAGCGGTGATTACTTCTCAAATGCAAGTGTCAGCTTCGATCTCTGCCGGGAGTATGAAAAGATAGATTTCACGATTGCACACGAATGAAACCATGCACTGCGAACGCAGGCGGCTTTTGCACTGCGAATGGCAGTACAGCAGAGCAAGTTTGATATTGCAGAGCGGTTTAATGATTTCTTGTTCCGTTCTCTGCTTTTTGGAGCACCACATTTCTTTGATGATTACCTGCAAGCAGTTGAGTGGGGGAAGCCACTGGATAAGAAGTTTTATCAGCCCCGCCGTCATTATCTCAAGCGGTATGTAGACGCATATCAAGAAATCTTGGACGGCAAGTTGGACTTCCTCTCTATTTCCATGCCGAAACGTGCAGGTAAGTCCCAGTTGGGTATTAACTTCACCAATATGCTGTCTGGCAAATACCCGGACAAGTCTACACTCATGGAAGGTACAGGTGATGACCTTGTAAACTCCTTCTACCTTGCTGTCCCGGAGGCTATCACGGAGAATTACGGCGGTGATACCGAAAGCGCGATGTCCGCCCTCGGCCTTACCGAAGAAAACAAGCATGAGCAGTGGGACGGAATGTACACAGGCAGCTTTAGCTGGTGTGGCAGGGACATCGACAACGATTTCGTATTTGTCGGTTTTGACATATCCACACCTTATATTAAGGGATGGGGCGCTGTTTATCGGTGCCCTGTCTCTTTTTTGTCCCTCCGTATATCAAAAAAAGAGCGGACACCGTAGGACGGCATCCGCTCCCTGTTAATTTCAGTTAAGTTCAAAATCCTCCGGCAGCAGAGTTTCAAGCTGTTCCCTGGTAAGCCCGGAGACATCCCCCGCTGTAAGTCGCCTTGACTGCTTCAATATGGCATCCTCAACAAGGTTTCGCGCCATACGTCCGTTTCCGGCTGACCTTGCATCGGTGAGCTGACGGCGCATGAAATACGCCTCAAGCTGAACATCACACGAGGCATCGATCACATAGCCCTTACCGCCGGCGGTTATCTGCGCTATTTTAAGCAGCTCCTGCGCAGTATAATCCGGGAACTCGATGATATTCGGGAATCTTGAACGCAGACCGGAATTCGCCGTCAGGAATTCACTCATTTCCTTGGAATAGCCTGCAAGTATCACGATGAGATCCTGTCTGTTATCCTCCATGCCCTTAACTATCGTATCGATAGCTTCAAGGCCGAAGCTGTCATCCTTGCCGCGATACAGCGAATATGCCTCGTCAATGAACAGAACGCCGCCTATTGCCGAACGCAGCACCTGCTGTGTCAGCGGCGCGGTGTGTCCCACATATTTGCCCACAAGGTCAGCGCGTGTCACTTCGATAAGCTGTCCGCCGCTCAGCACTCCCATTGCCTTGAGATATCTCGCAACAAGGCGCGCAATGGTCGTCTTGCCCGTACCCGGGTTACCCGTGAATATCATATGCATGGTTGGCACATCGGCTTTCATGCCGCGTGACTCTCTGAGGCGCTGTATCACATAGTTCTGCTCAAGCGAAAGCACATAGTCCTTTACCTCATCGAGGCCGACTATTTTATCCATTTCCGCGCGAACCTCATTTGCAGCTTCATCCCCGGCAGTACTGCTCTTTTCAAAGGCTGTTACAGTGAAGTCCGGAAAAACAAATACAAAGCCGTCCTTCTCAACACGCGCTTCACAGCTCAGCTTACCGCAGCCATGCTGCAATTTGGCCTCGCTCAACGCCCTAAAGCACTGCGCGCAGATGCGATCCATGCTTTCAACGCCGTCCTTGCGGCTGAACTGTGCCGCAAGGTACTGCACAGCGTCCGCACCGAAGCTTATGCTGAAATCCAGTCGCTTGTCGGCTCTTTCCGCAAGCTCCTCCATGACTGCCCGACCTATCAATTGCAGGCTCTCGGCGGTGAATTCCTCCGTTCTGCATACATCCGTGACGGATGACATGAACGGAACACCGAAGGCATCGGTGAACGCAGATTCCTTTTTATCGGTTATAAAAACAAGAAACTGCCCATTAACGCTGATCTCGCTGACCGCGTTCGGTACAAGCGCCGTGCCAACATCGATCAGCATACCCTTTTGCAGGGCATAGCGCGTATCGAGCTGCAAGGTGCCGTTTTCAGCCAGAGAGGAAATAATATGCAGAAGCGATCTGTGGCATTTTTCAAAATTTTCAAACAGAATTATCTCGTTTTCCGAATGGAGCGCAGAGAAAAGATCCTGTATCAGCAGCTTTTTGTCATCTGCCGACGCATAAACTGACAGGTCTATAGTCTTGATGCTTCCGTTTTTGAGAACGCCGTTTTCCGCCAGAGCGGATGACACCGCGCGGAGCGCACTATGCCTCCCCGTTCCCTCATGACCGCTGATTATCATCACTGCGGCAGGCTTTTTCTCGTCAATCCCCGTAATATGCGGTCTCTTAAATGCGGTGAACAGGCTGTTCAAGAAAGCATCCTGACCGATTATCTCGGAATTCACCGTCTCTCTTGCGTCTTTAAACTGCTGCTCACGATCCCTCGGGGCCTCCTCCAACGCACCCGGAACGGCGGTCGGCTTCTTTTCGCTCTGCACAGCAGCCTCTATGCCGTCATTTTCCAGAAGTCTTCGCATTTCATCCATGCTCTTCTGTGCCTCGCTGTTCAGGCGATCAAGGTCGCTCAGTTGCTTATCAAGCTCCGCTCCCGTGGCCCTCTGCTTCTTCTCAAGTGACGCCAAAAACTCCTCAGCCTCACGTGCAGCGCGACTTTTGGTATTCTCCCCGGCATTCAGCTTTCCGCCTGAAAACAGAGAATTCAATATGCTGTCAATATCATTTTTCATATATTATCTGCCAATTTACTCTTCAAGTGCTCGGCAAACGGCCTGAACTCTCTCAGGATCCGTCACCTTGTATTCGTCCTCGGGCACGCCCTTGCCGTCGATCAGACCGCCGAAGAATATCTCGGGATTTCCGCACACGCTCGTATCCTTATGGATAGCTCTTGCAGACGCATGAACGCTTGTGACGCCTGTTTCACGGATAAAATCGCTGACATTCTTCTCATTCAGGCTGCCGCCGGGAAGTATATCTATTCTGCCGTCGGCATGCACAAGCATTTTGCGGATGAGCTCCGCGCCCTTTACGGCGGAAGCCCTCTGACCGCTCGTCAGAACACGATCCACGCCGAGCTCTATCAGTGTATCAAGTGCCTCAAAAACATCGGGTACAACGTCTATTGCGCGGTGGAAAACAGTAACGATATTTGGGTTCTCCTGCTTTATCGCCTTTATGAAATCCTCTGTGCGCTCCCTGTCGACAGTTCCGTCCTCATGCAGGAAGCCGAAAACTATTCCGTCGGCACCGGCTTTTACGATTTCCTTTGCGTCCTGAAGCATCGTGGCATACTCATACTCTGTATAGCAGAAGCCGCCCTCACGCGGACGCACCATGCACATTGCAGGGATATTTACCTGCTTTTTTACTTCCCTTACAGTACCTATACTCGGTGTAAGTCCGCCGAGAAACAGTGCGGAGTTCAGTTCTATGCGGTCTGCTCCGCCCTTTTCTGCCATAACTGCATCCTCAAGGCAGCCACAGCAAACTTCAAATAAAGCTTTTTTCATAATTATCCTCTTTTCATATATCGAATTTGATCATTCGGCATCCATCAATCTTACCAGGGTCTCAACATCGATCTGACCCGGTGCGGATGCCTTTTCGCGCGTTGCAAAAGTCATGGCACAGCCGAAAATACTGCCGCGAACACGTGACACTCTGCCTATACCGCCCATTGATATGCCGATAAGCGGCCAGCAGGTCTCGCTCACCTCCGCCATTGCCGTGAACAGCGTCATAACATCTCTCTGATCTTTGGGCATTACCGCTATTTTCGGCAGGTCGGCATCCAGCATATGCATGAGCTCAAAGCGCATTTTGAGCTCTTCCCTCGACGGTGTTTTCTCAAAATCATGGCTGGAAACGACTACTATTATACCCAGACTGTGCAGTGCTGCAATAAACTGCATTGCGTATGCCTCTACAGCGCCGCAGCTTGCAAGCTCAAGGTCGACCATTTTTGCACCTCGCTCGGCAAGCCCCTCGTACAGCATGAAGTAGCTCTCGAGATCAATGCTCTTCTCTCCGCCCTCCGATTTTGTGCGGAAGGTACACAGCACGGGCATATCCCCTGCCTTTTCAAAAACAGCCTTGGCAGATTCGAGAATATCCTCCTCAAAATAATCCATTCTCCATTCGATAAGCTGAGCCGGTGTCTTCTTTATGGCTTCTATCTCATCAAGAACGGCCTGCAAGGTCTTCTCACACACCGGTATGCATATCTTCATTTTGCCCTCTCCGAAGACAAGGCCGTTTATCTCAACATGTCTCATGACGTTCCTCCCTGTACTTTGAAACTTAACTGTTTCCATACATCAACAGTATAATGGATTTGTATAGAAAAGTCAAAAAAATATACTCTGTGTATTGCGCTTACAGGGTAAAATCACTTGTATAAGTCTTTTCAATCTGCTATCATAATTTATGAAACCAATCGACTCGCTTTTCTTACTGTATTATTGAAGGCATATGCCGGATTTTTACTTAGGAAGAGGTCATCTTTATGAAAGCAATACACAGAGTCGTCTCTATCATCATGCTGGCAGTTATCATCACCGGCTGTTCTGAGATATCCCTCCCTCCTGCTGTGGATGCGCCGCTATCGGAAAGCTCCCCCGAGCTATCCGCCGTTGAGCTTACTGTGCGCGTTATCAATGCATCGCAGGATGGCAGCTTGCTGTTAGCCGCTCAGGACAGTGGCTCAGTATATCGCTCAACACTTTCTAATAACGAGGTATATCCGGTCGGAACAGTACTGAAGCTCAGTTGTGCCGATAGTTTTGAAGAGGTATATCCCAAAATTATCATCGAGGTATACAGCGTCCAAGAGCTCGAGGATGAATTCAACGACCTGTGCGGTCTGTACATGGCGGTCTTTGAGGACATCTGGGATGATGACCCGGCATTGCAGGCAGACACTCAATATGTTGGAGTTGACCTGTCCGAAACCTCACTTTCACAGAGCGAACAGGAAGCACTGGCATGGCATATCGGAGAACTTCTTGAAAAGGAGGCCATCTGTTCGGATTATGAGGAGCTTTGCAGCATGGGGTACATCAACGACGATGGGCTTTACTGGGAGGACGGCTGTCTGCTCTCTATAACGGAGATTGAGCGCGACGGCGGAGAATTGGTTTTCGATGCAGAAAAATGGCGCAGCGGCCTTGGAGCTATCTTTTATATCGGATGCACGGCGGAGCAGTCTTCCGACGGAAAATGGAGTCCATACACGCAGGGCGCCTATGCAATATCATAAACAGATCAACAAGGGGACTGGTAAAATGTTGAAAAGTCAGAAAGTACGAAAAATAGCACCGGAGATGGATCCGCTGCGCATGGGCATGGGCTGGAAGGTCGACGATCTATCCAAGCCGCAGATATTGATAGAGAGCACATATGGCCAGAGCCATCCGGGCTCGGCACATCTTCTGAACCTTGCTCAGCGCGCAAGCAACGGTGCATATAACGCAGGCGGCAAGGGTGCGCTTTACTTTGCAACCGATATCTGTGACGGTATGGCGCAGGGACACGACGGCATCAACTATTCCCTGCCGTCAAGGGATATCATAGCCGATCTGGTGGAAATACACGCAAACGCCACTACCTTCGACGGCGGAGTATTTCTGGCAAGCTGCGATAAATCCGTGCCGGCACTTCTTATGGCCATAGGCCGCATAAACATTCCGTCGATCTTCGTTACCGGCGGCGTTATGGATGCCGGCCCTGAGCTTCTTACGCTTGAGCAGATAGGTAAATACAGCGCGATGTATGAGCGCGGCGAAATCACCGAGGAGCAGTTCACATACTATAAGCACAACGCATGTCCCTCCTGCGGAGCATGCTCCTTCATGGGTACTGCATCCACAATGCAGATAATGGCGGAGGCTCTCGGCCTCATGCTGCCCGGCTCGGCACTCATGCCTGCGACCTGTGCAGACCTCAACGAGGTAGCAAAGAAGGCCGGAGAAACTGTGGTAGAGCTCGCAAGAAAAGGCATAAAGGCCTCCGATATAGTAACAATGAAGTCCTTTGAAAATGCCATAATGGTGCACGCCGCAATATCCGGTTCAACCAACACCCTCATGCATTTGCCGGCAATCGCTCACGAATTCGGCATCGAGCTTGATTCCGACGCCTTTGACCGTCTGCACAGAGGTGCACATTATCTGCTCAATATCCGTCCCGCAGGTGAATGGCCGGCACAGTACTTCTATTATGCGGGCGGTGTTCCGCGCATCATGGAGGAAATACGTGACCACCTCCACCTTGATGTGCTCACCGTAACAGGCAAAACTCTCGGCGAAAACCTTGATGACCTCAAAAACAGCGGCTTCTACGACAAATGTGATGAATATCTGAGAAAGGTCGGCAGAAAGCGCACCGATATAATCAGGAGCTTTGACGATCCGATAGGCACGAACGGCGCAATTGCGATACTGCGCGGAAACATAGCGCCGGACGGGGCTGTTGTGAAGCACAGTGCCGTACCAAAGGAAATGCATCGTGCACTGCTCAAGGCACGTCCGTTCAACTGCGAGGAGGACGCAATACACGCTATCCTCACCCACAATATTCAGCCCGGCGACGCTGTTATAATACGCTACGAGGGGCCGAGGGGCAGTGGTATGCCCGAGATGTTCTACACCACAGAGGCTATCTCCAGCGACCCGGAGCTTTCCGCAAGCATTGCACTTTTGACTGACGGCAGATTCTCCGGTGCAAGCCGCGGCCCGGCTATCGGCCATATTTCACCCGAGGCTGCCGAGGGCGGCCCTATCGCCCTGATAGAGGAGGGCGACCTTATCGAGATCGATATCGAAAAGCGTGTTCTCAGAGTTTGCGGCATAAACGGTACTCCATCCACCGAGGAGGAGATCGCCCATGTATTTGATGAACGCCGCAAAAAACTGCCCGAATTTAACGGTAAATACACTCGCGGTGTGCTCAAGCGCTTCACTTCATCGGCCTGTTCTCCTATGAAGGGTGGATATATGGAATAAGTATACATGATTATACAAGCCACATTCATCTGAAATCAGCGTTGAGAATCAAATTTTGATGCATATTTTTACGTGGTTTGTTCACTTTTCTTCATTTTGACTATGTATATATGTATTTTTATGCATTTATTTGTAAAATCCATCAATTGAATATTTTTTCAGATAGGTGTAAAATACAAACAATCCAAACGATACAGAAAGTTATCCATGGTATACACCGAAAGGAATGGTCAAAATGAAATTCAAAAAGCTTTTATCCACCATCATTGTGGGCGCAATGCTCCTTTCAACCGCTGCATGTAGCTCGTCCAATGTAAAAACCATTGAGAGTCCTGAGGATTTCGCCGGCTCGAAGATTTCCGTTCAGAACGCGACTTCCTCCCACGAGAACATTTTGAAGCTGCAGGAAACCATCGATAACATTGAGGTTCTGCCATACGAAAAGGTCACTCAGTGCTTTGATGACCTTGAGCTTGGCAGATGTGACGCGGTTTATGTTGACAGCGTTGTTGCAGGCTATTATCTGGCTGATGCAGATTCCGGCTACAAGAAGGTATGGACAAGTGATGAGGGCGAACCGATTGGTATTTGCCTTAAGAAGGGCAACACCGAGCTTGAAGCCATCATCGAAGCTGCAATAGACACACTCTACTACAACGGCACAATGGCAGAGCTTGCAGAAAAGCATTTCGGCTCCTCCGCTGATATCGACGGTGTACGTAACGTAACAGAAGAGCCCGTGCTTGATCTTTCCTCTCTTAAAACCATTGAGGACGGCAAGTTGCTGGTCGGTATGGAAATAGGCTATCCTCCCATGGAATACATGGATGAGACAGGTCTGAATCCGCTCGGCTTTGACGTTGATCTCTCCTATGAGCTTGGCAAGGTGCTCGGCCTTGAGGTAGAGCTTGTCAACACCGCTTGGGACGGTATCTTCGCAGGCCTTGAGAAGGGTCAGTACGACATCATCGCTTCCTCCGTTGCTATCACTCCCGATCGTTGCGAAGCTTACGAGCTCACTGAGCCGTACATTTCCAACGCACTGTGCATCGTTGTTAAGGATAACTAAAATAATTCGACTTTGCCCGGGCCGCACGGCTCGGGCATCTTTTCGCAAAGAAACAACAACATGAACCAAAAACATATTGCCACTTAAGATAAAAGCCGCTATAATGAAGCTAACATTCAAATTTATTTGAAAGGAAGCGCATTTTAGTGGCTATTTCATTTGATGAAACCAAACGAATATTTAAGCTCGATACAGCCGATACAACATATGCCATTGCAATACATGAGGCAGGCTATCTGCTGCACCTGTATTACGGCCCGTACCTGCCCGATAACAACCTGAGCTCTCTGCTCTACCGCGGATCCTTCGTATCCTTCAACCCGGAGAATCCCCATTACGTCGGAACAGGCTTCACAACCGACCTTGCACCCAGTGAATATTCCTGCAACGGAACCGGAGATTTCCGCATATCCGCGCTGCAAATTCGCAATGTTAACGGCGATATTTCCACCGACATACGCTATGTTTCTCACAGAATTCTCAAGGAAAAGCCGGCACTCTGCGGTCTTCCGTCCCTGAGAAGCGAAAGCGGTGACTCCGAAACTCTCGAGATAACCGCATGTGACAGCGTTACAGGCGCGGTCGTAAAGCTGCTCTACACCGTATATCTGGAGCTTCCGGTCATGACACGCAGCGTTATCGTTGAGAACTCCTCCACCGAGCCCATGGAGCTCGAAAGAGTGTACAGCACCTGCCTGGAGCTTCCCTCAATGGACTACGATATGGTACACCTCTACGGTCAATGGGGTAAGGAGCGTACCGTTACTGAGCGTCCCCTCGCACACGGCTTACAGGCTATCGCAAGCAAGCGCGGCTCATCCTCACACAACCACAATCCGTTCATGGCTCTCAAGAAGCATGACGCCACCGAGGAAAACGGCGAGGTATACGGAATCAACCTGATATACAGCGGAAATTTCTCCATCGATGTTGAGGTTGATGCAAGAAACACCGCACGCCTTATTGCCGGTATCAACCCCACGGATTTCACTTGGCATCTTGACCCCGGCGAGAGCTTCACCTCCCCCGAGGCCGTCATGGTATACACCGATAAGGGTATCGGCGAAATGAGCCGTATATTCCACCGCACATATATGAAGCACCTCATCAAGAGCCCGTGGAGGGATATCGAGCGTCCGGTGCTTATCAATAGCTGGGAGGCCGCATACTTTGACTTTGACGACGACAAGCTGGTAGCCTTTGCACATGAGGCGGCAAAAATGGGCGTTGATATGCTCGTTATGGATGACGGCTGGTTCGGCGTAAGAAACACTGATAATTGCTCTCTCGGCGACTGGTATGTCAACGAGAATAAGCTCAAGGGCGGACTTTCCAAGCTTATTGAGCGCGTAAATGCCGAGGGACTCAAATTCGGTATCTGGTATGAGCCGGAAATGATCTCCCCGGACAGTGACCTCTTCCGTGCTCATCCCGACTGGTGTCTGCATGTCAAGGGACGTGAAAACTCCATGGCACGCATGCAGTATGTTCTCGACATGTCACGCGAGGACGTTCGCGACAATATCTTTGAGCAGATGAGCAATGTGCTCAAAAATAACAAGATAGACTATGTCAAGTGGGACTTCAACAGAAATCTCACCGAGGCCGGCTCCACACTTCTTCCAGCTAACCGCCAGAAGGAGATAATGCATCGTTTCGCGCTCGGCACATACGACCTTATGAATCGATTTGTAACCGCTTTCCCAAATATTCTGTTTGAGAATTGCTCCGGCGGCGGCGGAAGATTCGACCCCGGTATGCTCTATTACTCTCCGCAGATCTGGTGCAGCGATAACACCGATGCCATAGAGCGCCTGACGATCCAGTTTGGCTCCTCCATGTGCTATCCTGTTTCCAGCTTCGGTGCTCATGTATCCGCAAATGCACGCACCTCACTTCAGACACGTGCAAACGTCGCAATGTGCGGCACCTTCGGCTATGAGCTCGACCCCAGAAAGCTCACCGACGACGAAAAGGAAGCCGTACGCTGCCAGATACAGAACTACCGCAAGTATAATCAGCTCATCCGCCACGGCGACCTCTATCGCCTCATCGCGCCGACTGAAAATCATTTCCGCTGCGCATGGCAGTTTGTCTCACCCGATAAAAAGGAGACACTTGTCACCTCCGTCATTATGCGCAGACCTGAGACCGAATTCTTCATTCTTCGCATACGCGGACTTGACCCGACCAAGCTCTACACCGACACCGACACCGGCGAGGTGTATTCCGGCGCACTGCTCATGAACGCCGGCATAAACCTCACAGGTATGCTCCACAATGACGGCGACAGCGTTGTAAAGCACTTCATTGCTGAATAATCAGTAAATAATCGATAGCAAAAAGCTCCAATGATCAGCCTGAACCGATCATTGGAGCTTTTACTATGCGATTTTATTTTGTTCTGCCAATATCATGGCGGAAATGAGCGCCGTCAAAATGAATGGTGTTCACTGCGGCATATGCCTTTTCGAGTGCCTCATCCAGAGTATTCGCCTTGGCAGTAACGCCGAGAACTCTGCCGCCGTTTGTGACGAGCTTTCCGTCCTCTGTCAGCTTTGTACCTGCATGATAAACGGTAACACCCTCGACCTGACCATTCTCATCAAGTCCGGTTATCTCCAGTCCCTTCGGATAGGACTGCGGATATCCGCCGCTTGCCATAACAACACATGCACATGCGTCGGTGCTCCACTCTATCTCGAGCTCGGCCAGCTTTTCATCAATAACAGCATTGATTACATCGACAAAATCCGTGACAAGCCTCGGCAGAACAACCTGCGTCTCCGGGTCTCCGAATCTTGCGTTGTATTCAATTACCTTCGGGCCGTTCGGTGTGAGCATAAGGCCAAAATACAGGCAGCCCTTAAACGGTCTTCCCTCAGCCTTCATGGCACGTATCGTCGGCATGAAGATCGTCTCCATGCACTCCTCGGCGATTTCGTCGGTATAATACGGGTTCGGGCTGATAGTTCCCATACCGCCGGTATTAAGGCCGTTATCACCGTCAAGTGCTCTCTTGTGATCCTTGGAGGATACCATCGGGCGCAGTGTCTCGCCGTCTGTAAATGCCAGTACGGATACCTCGGGGCCTGTCAGGAACTCCTCTATAACAACGCTGTTTCCGGACGCACCGAAGACCTTATCCTCCATAATGGAATGAACTGCATCCTTTGCGGCCTCAAAATTCTCTGCGATTATTACGCCCTTACCGAGAGCCAAACCGTCCGCCTTGACGACCACGGGGAATTTGCCTTGAGTCTCTATGTAATCCACAGCGGATTTAGCATCGGAGAAGGTCTCATATGCGGCGGTAGGTATGCCGTACTTCTTCATAAGATTTTTAGAGAACACCTTACTGCTCTCAATGATAGCGGCATTTGCGTGAGGGCCGAAGGCACGTATTCCCTGTGCCTCAAGAGCGTCAACCATACCTGCTGCAAGGGGATCATCCGGAGCTACAAAGACGAGATCGACCGGATTCTCCTTTGCAAATTTGATGACACCGTCAATATCCATAGCACCGATATTGACACACTCGGCATCAGCGGCAATACCGCCGTTACCCGGTGCGCACCAGAGCTTTTCTGTCTTCGGGCTTTCCTTCAGCTTACGAACGATCGCATGCTCACGTCCGCCGCTTCCAATAACCAATATATTCATAGCTTTACTCCATTCCGAATTCGAAGGCACCGGAACAACTCGAGTGCCTTCGACAATTACTTAGCTATTAGTGGTGGAAAAGGCGTATACCGGTGAACGCCATTGCAATTCCGTACTTATCACAGGTCTCTATAACATTGTCATCACGGATAGAGCCGCCCGGCTGTGCGATGTACTCAACGCCGCTCTTGTGTGCGCGCTCGATGTTATCACCGAACGGGAAGAACGCATCGGAGCCCAGTGCGACGCCGCTTGCCTTTGCAAGCCACTCTGCCTTCTCCTCGCGTGTGAGCACCTCGGGCTTCTCTGTGAAGAACATCTCCCATGTGCCGTCACGCAGAACGTCATCATACTCCTCGCTGATATAAACATCGATCGTATTGTCACGGTCAGCACGGCGAATACCCGGCTTAAACGGCAGGTTGAGAACCTTCTCGTGCTGACGCAGGAACCAGTTGTCAGCCTTATTGCCTGCAAGTCTTGTGCAGTGTACACGGCTCTGCTGACCGGCGCCTATGCCTATAGCCTGTCCGTCCTTTGCATAGCAAACGGAATTGGACTGTGTGTACTTAAGTGTGATAAGGGATATAACGAGATCCATTTTAGCATCATCCGGAATATCCTTATTGGCTGTTACGATCTCCTTGAGCATGTCAGTGTCGATTTTCAGGTTATTTCTGCCCTGCTCAAAGGTGATGCCGAACACGTCCTTGTGCTCGATCTCCTGCGGAACATAATCAGGATCGATCTGAACTA
>CAZHDW010000018.1:0-36670 GCA_964531265.1 uncultured Ruminococcus sp. | reverse complement strand
GGCTATCGGCCTTGTTATCCCTGAGCTCAACGGTAAGCTCATCGGTTCCGCACAGCGTGTTCCGGTTCCGACAGGCTCCACAACAATCCTCACAGCTGTTGTTAAGGGCGAGAATGTAACTAAGGAAGGCATCAACGCTGCTATGAAGGCTGCTGCTTCCGAGAGCTACGGCTACAACGAGGATCAGATCGTTTCTTCTGACGTTATCGGCATGAAGTACGGCTCCCTCTTCGACGCTACCCAGACAATGGTTGCTCCGATCGGCGAAGGCCTCTATGAGGTTCAGGTAGTTTCCTGGTACGACAACGAGAACTCCTACACTTCTCAGATGGTTCGTACAATCAAGTACTTCGCAGAGATCTAATCTCGGCTTAGTATTCAAAATCACATGATTTATGCATCCCTTTTCCTGCTTGCAGGGGAAGGGGTGTTTTTTATTGATTTTTTCAGATGAATTTGATAAAATTGGAAAAAAGCAAGGGAGAAATCATTATGAATACCATCGAGACCGAAAGACTGATATTGCGTGAACCTGTGATAGCTGATGCCGAGCCGCTTCTTGAGATACAGAACAGTCCTTTTGTTCAGAAATATAATGCGATGAAAATCATTGATATTGAGAAGATGCGCGAGAAGGTATCCGGGTACATAGAAAATCGGGATACCATGTTTATTATCTGCAAGGAGGATAATAAGCTGATAGGCGCAATATGGTTTAGTGATGATGAATCACGTCATAACGTGAAGTGCCTTTTTCTTTCCTACTATCTGTCCGAGCAATATGCGCGTAAGGGTTACATGAAGGAGGCTCTGCGTGCTTTGATTGAGGCTTTGTTTACAAACGATTCCGAGCTTGTGCTTCTGTCATCCGGCGTGTTCAGCGAAAATGTAGGCTCTGAGCGCTTGTTGTGTTCATTGGGATTCGTGCATGAGGGCACTATTCGCAGAGCAGTACGCGACAATAACGGAGTAGTTCATGACGATAAGAGGTTTTCACTTCTGCGCGAGGAGTGGGAGTGAGTTTTTTTGATTCATAGTTTCAAAAAATGATTGACGCTTAACTGTTATATGTGCTATAATCAGAAAAAACTAAGGAGGAACTACAATGAATTCTCTTCTTGATCGTCGTTCAGTCAGATCCTACAAGCCGGATACTCTGCCGAGAGAGGTGCTTGAAAAGATCGTAGCGGCCGGAAAGCTGGCACCGAGTGCTATGAATAAGCAGCCGTACCACATTACCGTGGTGACTTCTCCGGAGAAGCTCGAAAAGATCAGCGGCCTTGCTCAGCGTGAGATGCTGTCAAATCCGGAGCTGCCGCCGCATATCCGTGAACGCGTTGAGGCGCCCGGTTTTAACGGTATTTATCATGCACCTGCAATGATACTTGTAAGCTGTGATGACAGTATGGGGCAGTCCGATAGGGACGCTGCTCTGGTCTGTGAGAATCTAATGATCGCAGCTCGTTCGTTTGATGTCGGCTCATGCTGGCTCGGTGCTTACGGCAATGTCTGGAAGCTCGAGGGTGTTCCGGAATTCATGCACAGCGAGATCGGTATACCGGATGGCTATACGCTGTACGCCGGAATTGTTTTCGGTTATCCGGAGGGTGGCTTCCCGACAACCGAAAGAGTGCGCCGCACTGATAATGTGAACTGGGTGGAATAAACCTCCTGAAGGTTTAAAGGTAAAAACCAAGGGTGAGCTCGTCTGCTTTTGCAGAGAGCCCGCCCTTTTTTGGCTTAATCGATATGTATTTGTACAAAAGAAAAGAGCGGCAACAAAGCCGCTCGTAAATTACATAAATTCCCCGCCCGACCGTAACGTGCACTCAATAACCTGCTACGAAAAAGCAGGTGGGTGCCTTCCCACAGGGTTCACGCTCCCTTCTTCCAACAACGGTCAAAGCCGCGCCGGGAGGTCTGCAATCCGCCTGCGGAGTCAAGCTCCCGAAGGTTTGAGTGTAGGGTTATTCTTGCACGGTCCGCGCATCGGGCAGGTCATTCTCAGTTTGTGCCGGCACAATCATGGCATACAAGGAAAATTAATCCTCGCCGTCCTCCATAGACTGTGCATAGCGTGTTTCGAAGATATCAGCCAGCTTATCAAGCAGTGCATCGTCTTCTACCTCAGAAAGCTGCTCCTCGCCGTCGATATTGACAAGCTCAAAAATATAGTACTCGTCAGCATCGGCGATATCGGCATCATCCTGCATTGTGGGGATGAGAGCCATAAAGTAGCCGTCATCTGTTTCAATCTCATCAATGATCTCGAATTCGTGTTCATTGCCTTCGTCGTCCATCAGGACAACAAGCTCAGCCTCAAAAGCTGCTTCGTTTTCTATGCTCATGGTTCTAACCAACCTTTCCGGTAAATTCCTTTTCTATTCTATCGTGAATACGCCGTAAAGTCAAGAGAGAATTTGAAAAAACAAAATAGCCAAAAAATACATAAAAGTTAGTAAAATACTATTGACAAAACGACGAAGGGGTGTTATCATCTAACTGAACAAGAGGAAAGCACAAAACCGAAGTAAGCGTTAAGGCTCAAAAAAGTCGTGTTAGCCCAAAAGGTTGCATACGGAGCTGGTTTCCGGACAATACGTGATAACTCTTGTGCGCAGTATCCCGAATACAGTCAGTCGTTTCCGTTTCGTAAAATTCAGTGACGTTAAGACCGGATGTGAGCGTTCGGTGTCAGTATGAGATGATTGTCGGTACAAAATTGCTTTGCAGTTTGACCGGATACGATGGCGTTGGGTACTGTGAGAGCCTGAGTGCAAATTATTTTTGAGAAAGAGGTGGGGCCAATGGCTTCGGAAGAGCAGCAGTATATTAACCGCGGTACATTGTGCCTCGGTTAATATATCGCCAAGTTCGGACAGAATACACCATGGATTATATGGGTGTAAACCGAAAGAGAAGTTTCGGGCAATTCATTCGTTGGTACATGATGAGCGTTAATACGATTTTCTCGAATTGTGATGCTTTGATAACGGACGCTTTATTTTG
This sequence comes from uncultured Ruminococcus sp., assembly GCA_964531265.1. Lineage (GTDB taxonomy): Bacteria > Bacillota > Clostridia > Oscillospirales > Acutalibacteraceae > Hominenteromicrobium. The sequence continues at coordinate 33,661 of CAZHDW010000018.1, read as the reverse complement.
AGCTTTTGAAAAGCTATGGGCAGCAGCCCCAAAGGTTTTAAGCGGTTACTGTATTTATCTGAAGTGTATCGAGAGAGACAAAATGCTGTTTTACAAGGAATTTTAAACAGGTTTTTTCATATTAAACCTCCTACTAAATTACAAGTTAATAGTAAGCACATAGTCTGTTTAGTTCATTTTTTGAGGATGGGCCAATGTACTAATTAGTTATCCGTAGCAATGCGGAGAGTATGGTAGAAGCAATTTAATTTCCTTTTAGTTTTTTTGACGTTATACTTTGACTTTTATTGTGGTCAGCATGGGGTCTTCTCGTGAAGATTCCATGCTGATTTTTTCTGAGGGGGGTATGTTTTTGGAAATTTGGATATGGGTGGCTGTGATAATTGCAGCGTCGGTCATAGAGCTGCTCACAACACAGCTTGCGTGTATTTGGTTCGCAGGCGGTGGGCTTGCGGCTGTAGTTGCTTATTTTTTAGGTGCCGGGGTGGAGGTGCAGGTGATAGCCGCAGCCGCTGTAACGCTGGTGCTGCTTATCGCTACAAGGCCGTTCGTGAGAAAGCTCTTAAGCAATGAGCCTACGCCAACCAATTCCGACAGGGTGATCGGTCAAACCGGCATCGTGGTGGAGGAAATAGATAATTCAGCGGAAAAGGGCAGAATCGTCGTATTTGGAGCTGACTGGCGCGCACTTAGCTTGGATAATAGGAGTATAACGGTCGGTAAGGCCGTAAGGGTTGAAAAGCTCGAGGGCGTCAAGCTTTTCGTTTCCGAAATTTGATTACATAATAAAAGGGAGATGCGCAGAATGGACTTAATAATAGTTGCGACGATTTTTATCATACTGATAGTGGTTTTGATCATTGCGAACCTCAAGATCGTTCCGCAGGCACACGCATATGTCGTGGAGCGCCTCGGCTCTTATCGCGAAACATGGGGGACGGGTCTGCATTTCATGATACCGTTCATTGACCGTATCGCGAAAAAGGTTTCGCTCAAGGAGCAGGTAATAGATTTTCCGCCACAGCCGGTCATTACAAGCGATAACGTAACGATGCAGATAGATACGGTCGTCTATTTCCAGATAACCGACCCGAAGCTCTATGCATACGGCGTTGAGCATCCGATATCCGCTATCGAAAACCTTTCGGCAACCACACTCAGAAATATAATCGGCGATATGGAGCTTGACCATACTCTGACCTCAAGAGATGTAATCAACTCCAAGATAAGGGTTATTCTTGATGAGGCCACGGACGCATGGGGCATTAAGGTGAACCGTGTGGAGCTGAAGAATATCATTCCGCCGAAGGAAATACAGGATTCCATGGAGAAGCAGATGAAGGCGGAGCGTGAGCGCCGTGCCAAGATATTGGACGCGGAGGGTGAAAAGCGCAGCGCGATACTCATTGCCGAGGGACAGAAGGAGTCCGCTGTTCTGCGCGCCGAGGCTGTTCGCGAGACAAAGATTCGCGAGGCACAGGGTGAGGCGGAGGCAATACTTTCCGTGCAGCGTGCTCTTGCCGATTCCATAAAGCTGCTTAACGAGGCTGCTCCTTCCGAGGGTGTGCTTACGATGAAGAGCCTTGAGGCCTTTGAAAAGGCCGCTGACGGAAAGGCAACAAAGATCATAATTCCGTCGAATATACAGGGTATTGCAGGTCTTGCCGCAAGCCTTAAGGAAATAGTCGATACTGAAACAACAGCAAAGTAAGCTTTTCCCTGCGTCAGCCTGGCGCAGGGATTTCTTTTTTTCAACAAACACTTGCGTAAATGTTGATACAGGGATATAATTTGAAAAAGTTAATTCAGGTAAACTTTTGGGAGGATATACTATGGATAAAATTAAGTTCGGAATTCTCGGCTGCGGTAATATAGCGGCCAGATTCGCAAAAGCACTGGCTAAATCTCCGGAGGCTGAGCTGTATGCATGTGCTGCAAGAAATGGCGAAAAGGCCGCTAAATTCGCCGAGACTCACGGCGGAAAAGCCTTCGAGGGTTATGATGCCCTGCTGAATGACCCCGAGGTGCAGGCGGTTTATATTGCGACCGTTCACAACACTCATGCAGAGCTTGCAAAGCGTGCTATACTCGCAGGAAAGCCCGTGATATGCGAGAAGCCGTTTTTTACTAACGCGAAAGAGGCTGTTGAGGTCATAGAGCTTGCTAAAAAGGAAAATGTCCTCATTATGGAGGCGTTCTGGACACGCACTCAGCCGGCGTATCAGAAGATGCTTGAGTGGATACGCGACGGCAAAATAGGCGATATCAGGATGATACGTGCGGCTTTCTGCTTTGCGATGCCGTATAATGAGGAGCTTAAAACAAGCCGTTTGTGGAACCCGGAGCTTGCAGGCGGAGCACTTCTGGATGCCGGCGTTTACCCATATGAATATGTCACCGGCATAATGGGCGGTGCGCCGAAGGAGATGGAAACCATCGTTGACAGAGCACCCACGGGAGTGGACAGGACTGTTGCAATGATAATGAAATATGATAACGGCGTGATAGCCGATTGCCTTACCTCGATAGGCGGTTATATGGACAGCGAGTCCGTGATAAGCGGCACGCAGGGCTACATCAAGCAGTATTATTTCCTCGGCAGCAGAAAAACCGAGCTGTACCTTGGCAGAGAGGGCCTTGTTGAGGTGTTTGAAGACCCGGAGGAGGAGGGCTTTGTGCATCAGATAGCCCATTTCTCAAGCCTTATAAGAGAGGGCAAAAAGGAGAGCGACATAAATCCTCTCAGCCTTACACTGGATTTCGCGGAAAAAGCGGATATGATCCTGAGCGAATAATGAACAAATAGAAAATGCTCCGGACTTCAGTCGGGCGCTAATAAAACAGTAAATCCGACCCATGGCTGTCATCATAGGTCGGATTTTGTGCTACCAAGGCTCCCTTGTACCGTACAAGAACGCGTGCGCCGTTTATCGGTTTAACAAATTCTGTTTTATAGGAGAGAAGCAATGATTATCAGGGATTATATCTCATCGGATTGTGAACATATCGCAGAGTTGTTTTATCAAACCGTTCATACAGTAAATGCAAAAGACTATACACAAGAGCAGTTATGTGTATGGGCTACGGGTCACATAGATTTGTCGGCATGGAACAAATCGTTCTTAGAACACACTACCCGTGTAGCGGTAAAAAACGATATTATTGTAGGCTTTGGAGACATAGACAAAACAGGTTATCTTGATAGACTATATGTTCATAAAGACTATCAGAAACAAGGTGTTGCAACTGCATTGTGTAATGAGTTGGAAAGAGGCTTCGACAAAATTACAACACACGCCTCTATCACTGCCAAGCCTTTTTTTCTGCACAGAGGATATAAGGTTGTCAGGGAACAACAAGTTGTCCGAAACGGAATTTCCTTAACAAATTATGTAATGGAGAAATAATCAAAATTAATTTCGTCTACTGATTATACAATATTATAATTTAGCGGTATTTGCAAAAACAGCCACAACAAATCAAACTGTTGTGGCTGTTAACTGTTCTATGGCTGCCGGGCTGTTGCTCGGAGCATTTTTCTATATTAGCTGTTTATGCCTTACTGTTTGCCGTTCCAGCAATATGTGCAGAGGTTTTCGGGGTCGATGCCAACGGATTCAAGCATATCATCAAGGCGCAGGTAGCGCAGCGAGGTGAAATGCTGTATCTCGCTGATGCGGTTGACCATGTTCTTATAGCGCTCGGTATCCGGATCAGCGTACTCCTGAAGTATCTCCGGTGACGGATCGCAGCCCTCAAGCTCACAGATGACGCGTCTTGCAAAGAGGTCGAGATCGGAATTCGATCTGGAGAAATTCAGGTATTTGCAGCCGTACATTATCGGCGGGCAGGCCACGCGCACATGAACATCCTTGGCGCCGCTGTCGTACAGGAATTCAACGGTCTCCCTGAGCTGTGTTCCGCGAACGATGGAGTCATCTATAAGGAGCAGGCTCTTGTCCTGTATAAGGTCATGTATCGGAATGAGCTTCATTTTCGCGATGAGGTTTCTGCGGCTCTGGTGTGTCGGCATGAAGGAGCGCGGCCATGTGGGAGTGTATTTTACAAACGGACGTGCAAACGGTATGCCGGATTCATTTGAATAGCCGATGGCCGGTGCAAGACCGGAATCAGGTACGCCTGCGATGAGGTCGGGCTTGATGCCCTCGTCACGCTTAGCTATCTTGCTGCCGCAAATGCTTCTCATTTTTTCAACACTCGTGCCCTCGTAGGATGCCGACGGATAACCGTAGTATACCCAGAGGAAGGTGCACATCTTCATCTTTTTGCCAGGCTGAACAAGGGTTTTCAGGCTGTCCGCGTCGAATACGACTATCTCGCCCGGGCCGAGCTCACGCACTGCATGGTAGCCGAGGTTGAGGTAAGCGAAGCTTTCAAAGCTTGCGCAATAGCCGTCCCCCTCCTTATGACCGATGCTTATGGGAGTTCTGCCGAGCTTATCGCGTGCGGCGTATATTCCCTTTGCTGTCAGGATAAGCATGCTTATCGAGCCGTCGACGATCTCCTGCGCATAGCGGATGCCGTCGATGAAGTTATCCTTCTGGTTGATTATGGCAGCTACAAGCTCGGTGGGGTTTATCTCTCCGTTTGCCATTTCAAAGAAATGAGTTTTGTTCTCAAGAATGTTCTCAACGATTTCATTGCTGTTGTTGATCTTACCGACGGTCGTTATGGCAAATGTACCGTGGTGGGAGCGCACAAGGATCGGCTGAGCCTCAAAGTCGGATATGCAGCCTATACCGTACTGGCCGTGCATGCTTGTGGATTCAGATGTGAATTTAGTTCTAAACGGTGAGTTCTCAATGCTGTGGATAGCCTTGTCAAATCCGTTTTCAGTGCTGTAAACAGCCATGCCGGCACGTCTTGTGCCGAGATGAGAATGGTAGTCGATGCCGTAAAAAAGATCGAATACGCAATCTTCTTTGGATGCAACGCCAAAATATCCGCCCATACAGAGGATCACTTTCCTTTCAATAGAAAAAACAGAGAGTATTTGCTGTTTGATTAATGTAAAGCTAATTATACCAAAAAAAATTGCAGAGGAAAAGGGTAAACAAGAAAAAAATGGCGCATTTAATAACCACGCCCTTTGTTCAGGTTCACAAAAAGCATCGGACGGTGCACATCGCAGACGGCTTTCGCTTTACAATTGACGTGGTTTAAGTGTATAATAAATGTGTATAACCGAAAAACATCTATGGTGCGTCACACATGAAATTATATTATCAATATATAGAAAAGGGAGTCGACGGTGCACGTAAGCACGAAGCGGCGTATGAGCTGCTCAGGGGATGCCTAATGGCAGAGCACGGCATTGCCGATGCGGATATCAGGAAGCTGCCAAGCGGAAAGCCGTATATTGCAAACAGTGATATACATATAAGCATCAGCCACACCGAAGGGCTTGTTTGCTGCGCTGTTTCCGATAGACCGATAGGGGTGGACTGCGAGCACATACGTACTGTGCGGAAAAGCACGATGTCACGTGTGTGTACGGAGGCTGAGCTTCGTGATATCGAGGCTGCATCAGCTCCCGGGGAACGCTTTTTGATGTATTGGGTGCTCAAGGAGAGCATATCCAAAAAGAGCGGTGTTGGCCTCAGAAGCTCCTTTAAGGATTATGAGATCAGCTTTGTTGAGGGAAAACCGGTCTGTGCCGGGCATGAGCTCAGCATAGAGCGCATCGGCACAGCTTATTTTATAGCCACAGCAGAATAATCGTCCGTATAGCCGCATAAGGATGTTACATGAACGAGTAACGAACCTTTGCGGTGAAAGGATGATGACCATGGTGCTTTCTCTTGGCGTTAATAAGAAGAGGATAGCGGCAGTTATTGCTCTGGTGGCTATAGTTGTGTGCGCGTTTTTATTTATTCCCGATAAGCCCGAGTCACCCGTATACTATGCCATGACAAATGATGAGCGTCTGGCGTTTTTATGCTCCTTTGGCTGGGTGCTTGAGGAAGAGCCTGCCGATGTGCGCGAAATAGTTATACCGGCTGAATTCAGCGATGTCTATACTGCGTATAACGATATGCAGCGTGCACAGGGTTTCAATCTTGAGCCGTATGCCGGTGAAAAGTGTACACAGTACCGGTACATAGTCACGAATTATCAGGATTGCACCGATACGGTAATAGCGACACTGCTCGTTATGGAGGATGTGATAGTCGGCGGCGATATCGCATCGGAAGCTGCGGATGGCTTCATGCACGGCTTTGCGCCGGACAGTGCGGCCTTTGAGATGCCGAATAATAATTGAAATAAACATATAACAGGATAGTAAAAATGAGACTGGATAAATTTCTTGCAAATGAAAATATAGGCAGCCGAAAAGAGGTAGGCGTCCTGATAAGGCGCGGTGCCGTAACCGTAAACGGCCTGGCGGTGAAAAAGGCCGATATGCAGATAGACGAGTCCAAGGATGTCATCTGTGTGAACGGTGAGGAGATAGAATACAATAAATTTGTATACTTGCTCATGAATAAGCCCTCCGGAATTCTTACCGCGACGCGTGACAGCAAAGCAAGGACTGTGCTCGACCTTATACCGACCGAGCTGAACCGAAAGGGGCTTTTCCCGGCGGGCAGACTTGATAAGGATACGACGGGGCTTCTGATAATAACCGATGACGGTGACTTTGCACACAGAATGCTTGCACCGAAAAGCCATGTGATGAAGCGCTATGAGGCTGTGCTCGACATACCGGCAGAAGAGTCGGATATTGAACGCTTCAGGGAGGGCATAGCAAGCGGCGAGGATGTCTTCGCACCGGCAAAGCTTGAGATAAGCCGAGAGGATCCCCATGTGGCGTGGGTGGAGATACGCGAGGGAAAATTCCATCAGGTAAAGAGGATGTTTAAGGCGTGCGGCAAGACCGTTGTGAAGCTTAAGAGACTCTCAATCGGCGAATTGTACCTTGATGAGGCGAGCCTTGAGCAGGGAAAAGTGGTCGTGCTGACGGCTGAAGAGGCGAACAAAGTTTTCGAAAAACGGATTGAAAATTAAAATGTGACTGTTTTTTGAATGAATTATGTCCGTCAAACTGCACTAAAACTCGAGTGAATTTTTGTCTTTTGTGAATTTTCACTAAAGTCGAAAAGGAAAATTCGGATAATTCAAGGGTATTCAATTCGAGAAATTTCTGCTATACTTAATACAGCGAAAAAGACATGTGGTTGCCGCAGTGCCAAGTGCCTCGGCAATGATCACAAATATCAGGAGGAAAAACTTATGGCAAGTGTAACACTTAAGAATGTCTATAAGATCTACTCTGGCGGCGTTACCGCTGTTACAGATTTCTGCTTGGACATTGAAGACAAGGAATTTATTATTCTCGTTGGTCCTTCCGGCTGCGGTAAGTCCACAACTCTGAGAATGATCGCTGGTCTTGAAGAGATCAGCAAGGGCGAGCTCTACATCGGCGATACTCTCGCAAATGAGGTTGCTCCGAAGGACAGAGACATCGCAATGGTTTTCCAGAACTATGCTCTGTACCCGCATATGACAGTATTTGATAACATGGCTTTCGGCCTTAAGCTGAGAAAGACTCCGAAGGATGAGATCAAGCGCCGCGTTGAAGAGGCTGCTCGTATCCTCGACATCTCCCACCTGCTCGACAGAAAGCCGGCAGCTCTTTCCGGTGGTCAGAGACAGCGTGTTGCTCTCGGCCGTGCTATCGTTCGTGACCCGAAGGTCTTCCTGCTTGACGAGCCGCTCTCCAACCTGGATGCTAAGCTCCGTGCACAGATGAGAACCGAGATCGCTAAGCTCCATAAGAGACTGGGCACAACCTTCATCTATGTTACACATGACCAGACAGAGGCTATGACAATGGGTGATCGTATCGTTGTTATGAAGGACGGCTTCATTCAGCAGGTCGACACTCCGCAGAACCTCTATGAGCAGCCGGTTAACGAGTTCGTTGCAGGCTTCATGGGCTCTCCGCAGATGAACTTCATCGACGTTACACTTGTTAAGGATGGCGCAGGCTACGCTGTTACATTCGGCGGCACAAAGCTTGCTGTTCCGGCAAACAAGGTTAACGACGAGATCGCTAATTATGTTGGCAAGGAAGTTGTATTCGGCATCCGTCCTGAGGACGTACATGACGAGCCGGAGTTCGTTGCTAAGGCAACTGACGCTAAGTCTTCCGCTGACGTTGAGGTTACAGAGCTTATGGGCGCTGAGACATACCTCTACCTCTCCTGCGAGGGCAATGCTGTTACAGCTCGTGTTGAGCCGACATCTGTTGCTAAGTCCGGCGACAAGATTGCTATCGCATTCGATATGAATAAGATGCATCTGTTCGACAAGGAAACAGAGAGAACAATCCTCAACTAAGATTCCTCTTTCAGTATTTCAGGCGGCGTTCCCGATTGGGAACGCCGTTTTTGCGCTTTTTGAGTGTTTCTTTTGTGCAAAATTTACATTGCCGCAAAAAAAATAGTCAAAAAGGCTTGCAAAAAACGATTGAATTCTGTAAAATAGGTGTAGTCATCAATTATGGATAGTTATCTGCCCGGGCCCGCTGAAAACCGTGCAGTCAAAAAGTATGCCGGCGGAGAAATGAGGAGTTGTATGTCAAATAGATTATTTCAGGGTGTCATTCACCAGATGCGTGATTCTATAGACCGTACTATCGGCGTTATAGATGAGTCTTCCGTTATCATTGCTTGCAGTGAGCTTGGAAAAATCGGTGAGGTAGTTGAATCCGTTACACCCGAGGACATCGTTTCGCAGACAGCGTTTGTTTCAGGCAATTACACATATCAGTCATTTGGCAGCCGTCCGCGTCCGGAGTATGCAGTTTTTGTTTCCGGTAATGATCCGGAAGCTTCAAAGTATGTTGGCCTGCTGGCTATTTCGCTCAACAGCATCAAGCAGTACTATGATGAGAAATACGACCGCGGTAACTTTATCAAGAGCGTTATTCTCGATAATATCCTGCCCGGCGATATTTATCTTAAGAGCCGTGAGCTTCGCTTCAATGCGGATGTAGGCCGTGTTTGTATGCTTATAAAGGTAACTGGTAAGACCGACGTTTCCGCATACGACGTTGTTCAGAATCTGTTCCCGGATAGGAATAAGGACTTCGTTATCAACATCAATGAGACGGACATCGCTCTTGTTAAGGAGATTCGCAGCAATATCGATCCGCACGATATCGATAAGCTCGCAAGCTCCATTGTCGATACACTTTCCAGTGAGTTCTATACCCACTGCGTCATCGGTATCGGTACTGTAGTTGACAATATCAAAGAGCTTGCACGCTCCTTTAAGGAGGCACAGGTCGCTCTGGAGGTCGGTAAGGTATTTGATACCGACAAGACAATTGTCAGCTACAATAACCTCGGTATCGCTCGTCTTATCTATCAGCTTCCGACAACACTGTGCGATATGTTCCTGAGAGAGGTCTTCAAGAGAGGCTCCATCGAGTCCCTTGACCACGAGACCCTGTTCACGATTCAGCGCTTCTTTGAGAACAATCTGAACGTTTCGGAAACCTCCAGAAAGCTCTTTGTCCACAGAAATACACTGGTGTACCGCTTGGAGAAGATCAAGAAGATCACCGGTCTCGATCTGCGTGAATTTGAAGATGCTATCGTCTTCAAGGTCGCTCTCATGGTCAAGAAATATCTTTCCAGTAACCCCACTAAGCTGTAATTGCAGTTACAATCAGTAACAAAGGTTACAATTTAATTACGTATTATTCTTTATAAGAATTAAAAAGCAGAGCCTTGTTGGTATAATTAGTTGAACCAGCAAGGCTTTGATATTGCTGTCTATTTGCGCGTTATGCGCTTTTCATATAAGAACCAGAGGAGGTTATACTCTTGATAGAATTCAGAAACGTATCAAAGGTATATAATAACGGCACTGAGGCGCTGCATAATATAAATCTTACAGTAGAAAAGGGCGAGTTCGTTTTCATTGTCGGCTCATCCGGCGCCGGTAAAAGTACCTTTTTGAAGCTCATCACCTGCGAGGAGAGTCCGAATGAGGGACAGGTTATCATCGACGGTGAGGATGTAAGCCATATCAGAAAGGGCAAGATCCCCTATGTTCGCAGAAAAATGGGCATGGTTTTCCAGGATTTCCGCCTGATAGACCATATGACCGTGTATGATAATGTGGCCTTTGCAATGAGAGTCGTCGGAGCATCTCCGAAGACTATCAAAAAGCGTGTGCCGTATATTCTCAGCCTTGTCGGTCTTCAGCACAAGGCGAAGCATTATCCGAATGAGATGTCCGGCGGTGAGCGTCAGCGTGTAGGTCTTGCGCGTGCGCTTGTCAACAATCCGTCCATGATAATCGCCGATGAGCCCACGGGAAATATCGACCCGGCGCTGTCCTTTGAGATAGTTGACCTTCTCAGCGAGATAAACAGAAGAGGCACTACGATTCTTATGGTTACTCATGAGCATTCACTTGTCAAGCATTTCCACAAGAGAATAATACAGATTCACAGCGGCGAGGTCGTTGCGGATACTGCACAGAATACACGTGAGCGCAGACAGAGCACGGAGCCGGAGACCATGGAGATCGACCGCGAGGCGATAAGAAGAGCAAAGCAGGCTCAGGAAGCAGAGACAAAGCCGAGTATCGATGTTCCGGATATTTCGGTTTCAGAGGCCGTCCTTGTTGGTTCCGATGATACCAACGAGCAGGAATGATATACAGCTTTGCGTGAAAGGACGGTTATAACATATGAAAATACATAATATAGGTTATTTGCTTAAAGAGGGTATCAAGAACCTCTGGAAAAACAGAACGATGAGTATTGCGTCCATCGGTGTGCTCATTGCCTGCCTTTTGATGACGGGCTGTGCATCGCTGGTTTCCGTAAACCTTACCTCCATAATGGAGTCTATTGAAGGCAATAACAGCATAACTATCTATCTTTCGGATGGACTTCCGGCGTTGTCCGCCATTCAGGTCGGAGATCAGATAAGAGATATCGAAAATATCAGCGACTGCGTTTTCATTCCGAAGGATGACGCACTTGCGGATATGATGGAGAGCCTTGGTGACGACGGCGTTATTCTTGAGGGTCTCGATGGCGACGATAACTTTTTGCCGGATGCTTACACCATTTCGATGTATGATCTGAATCTTTATGACGATACTATTGCTCAGATCAAGGCCATTGAGGGAGTTGACCACTTTACGGATTATTCCGACATAGCAGGAAAGCTTTCAAATGTCGATATGGTCGTGCGCGTAGCAAGCCTTGCGATCATCATCGTACTTGCTATAGTTTCACTGTTCATCATTTCCAATACCGTTAAGGTTACAATGTTCTCAAGACGTACAGAAATCAGCATCATGAAATCCGTGGGTGCTACCAACGGATTTGTACGTATTCCGTTCATTGTTGAGGGTATGATCATCGGCCTGATCTCCGGCGGAGTTTCCGCTGCCGTTCTGCTCGGCGTCTATGATTGGGCTGTTATGCAGCTTTATAATATCGTACCGTTCCTTACTGCGGTGGATATCGACCCGTATGTGGGATATATATTTGTGGTATATGCAATTGTTGGCGCTTTGTTCGGAGTTTTCGGCGGTGGTATCTCCATTGGCAAATATCTGAACAAGGAAGGAGAGAATGCGGTTGCATAAGCACTGCTGTGTGCGCGCAATATTTGCTTTCTCGGTAGTATTTTTATTCATTGGTTTTGGCTCATTTTCCTCAAATGCGGCTTCGATAACGGAATTGGAGTTTGAGGAGAGTCAGCTCGTAAAAAAGGAAAGCGAGCTGAACGAGCGTATGCAGGAGCTGTCGTCGGCCTTGGAATTTAAGGAGGGTATGACAGCGAGTGCGGACGCGGTAAGCGGAGAGAATGCCGCCCTCAACACGGTCAGCAGATGTGCCGATATCGTTGAGAAGTATACCTCGGAGCTCAATGCGGAATATGAGCTTATCGCGGCAGAGCTTCTTCATGTGCGTGAGGAGCTGGCGGCTAATAGACAAGAGACGGAGCTGTGGCACGAAGAGCGTAATGAGGCGGCGGCAGCACTTGCGAATTCTTCGTCCGTGACGATAGCGAGACGCTATGCATGGCCTATGCCGGGATATACAACCATTACCTGCGGCTTTGAAAACGGCCACCGCGGAGTGGATATCTCCGGATACGGGATATACGGCGAGCCGATATTGGCTGCTGATTCCGGCAGGGTGGTATACAGCGGCTGGATGGACAGCTATGGCAATTGTGTGTTTATCGACCACGGTGACGGCCTTATAACGCGCTATGCCCACGCAAGCCGTCTGGTATGCTGTAACGGCGATTATGTCACGGCCGGTGACGTGATAGCGTATGTCGGCTCAACGGGAAATTCCACAGGGCCGCACCTGCACTTTGAAGTAATCAATAACGGAGTCCTTACGGATCCGTTGAATATGTTTATGTGAATTGAAATGCCCCTTTTCGAATGTATCGGGAAGGGGCATTTTTGCATAACAAAAAAGCGAGCCTTCTTATGAAAGCTCGCTTTAGGCTGTTTAAGGAAATGCACGAAATTCATTTATGAACCAGATATTGTCCGCCTTGAAGGTCATGCTGTTCAGGTAATTCAGCATGCCGGCATCGGTGGTGAATTTAAAGGTAAGCTTGTAGGAATACAGCGCCTGATAGGGAAAACCGGTTTTCTTGTTCAAGGCATTTCTGCCGTATTTTCCGTCGCCGGCAAGCGGATGACCGATGGACGCCATATGAGCTCGTATCTGGTGAGTTCTGCCGGTGAGCAGCTCAACTTCGAGCAGACTGAACTCCCTGCGCGTTTCGAGAACTGTATATTTGGTCTTTATGCTGCGCGTATTGTCCGTTTTTCTATCGGTTATGTACACGCGATTCTGGCTCTCGTTTTTCTCGAGGTAGCCGGTGAGTATATCGCTGCGCTTTTTCGGAATACCGCATACAACACAGAGATACAGCTTGTCCATTTCGCGGTTTTTCACCTTTTCATTCATTATCCGCAGTGTTTCGGCGTTTTTGGCAGCCATAACTATTCCGCCGGTATTGCGGTCTATACGGTTGATGAGAGCCGGTGCAAAGGAGTTTTCAGCCTCAGGGTCATATTCTCCGCGCTCATAAAGATAATGCTGTACGCGTGCGATAAGGGAGTCAAAATGGTAGTTCTCATCCGGATGCACAATGAGTCCCGGCTTCTTGTCGAGGATCATGATATTCTCGTCCTCATAGAGTACGGTTATCTTGTTCGGTGCCTTCAGAAAATCATATTCCTTGGGAGCCTGCGCAAAGAATTCATCCTTGAGATACATTGTGAGCACATCGCCCACCTGCAGCCTGGTGGATATCTCACAGCGCTTTCCGTTGAGCTTTATATCCTTTTTGCGAATGGCCTTATACAGCATCGATTGGGGGAGATTTGGGTATGCCTTAGTGAGAAATTTATCCACTCTCTGATTGGCGTCGTTTGCTGAAATGGTGACCTGCTTCAAAACATTATCCTTTCTTTGGTTTGGCTGTCGCTGCACGGCGCAGAGTAAAGAAGGAGCGCGGCAGGGAAATGACGATACCTATGCCAAGTGCAATGGCAATGGCGATCTTGATCGTCTCGAGTCCTGTGGACGCAGCAGCCAAATTGTCATTCATAAAAATGTGGTAGCCGGTGTAATATATGCCGGCACCGGGGACTATCGGGAAAATTCCGCTGATGAGAAAGATCGGCAGCGGAGCCTTGCGCCAGAAGGAGAATATTCTGCCGAGATAGGAGAGCGCAAGTGCAGCAAAGAAGGATGCGAACACACTGTCTCCGGTGAAGTGGAGATATACGATGTATATCAGCCAGCCGAAGCCGCCGACTAAGCCGCAGAATATATACTGGCGTTTGGGCGTATGAAAGATTATTGCGAATGCGATGGTGGAGATGAATGCGACCACGGTTTGCAGCATCCACTCAAGGGCGAGGGGCAGTGTCATACCGGCATCATACCTCCCCACAAATTCATGTAGAGCATCACAACGGCGCCGACGCCTATTGCGATACAGCCGCCTATCAGAAATGCATCTATCATACGTATCGTTCCGCTGAGGTAATCGCCGCTGAGAAAATCTCGTATCGAAGTGGTGAGGGCGATACCGGGAACAAGGCGGATTATCGAACCGATTATTATTTTATCAAGATCATGTCCGAGTCCGAGGGAAAAAAGCAATACCGCGCATACCGAGACAAGTGCGCTGGAAGCCAGATTCGAAATGAATTTTGAGACATTATGCTTTGTCAGGACGCACATGAATATCTCAAGCACAAAGCCGCACAGCAGGGCGGCCAGTGCATCAAGGGCATCTCCACCGAACAGATAGCTGAAGCAGGCGCTTCCGACACCGCAGCTCAAAATCATGAGCAGGGGCTTACTGTACGGCAGTTCTGATATTTCCTTAAGCCTTGCATATGCTTCTTCCACGGTGTGCTCGCCGTTAACGATCTCTCGTGATAGCTGATTTATCGCATCCACGCGTCCGAGATGCGTGGTGGAGCCGGGGACAAATTTCAGCTTGCTCTCAATGCGCTCTCCGTTTTCCACCGCATTTGCGAAAATAGCATTTGAAAGCACGTATACGTCAAATTCCTCTACGCCGTATGCACGTGCAACACGTTCCATTGTTTCCTGAACGCGGAATATTTCGGCACCGTTCCTCAGCAAAGCCTCGCCCATCTTAAAGGACAGGCCTGCGGCGGTGCAGGATGTTTTAGTTTGCACAGTGATTCCTCCTCACAGGGTTTCAACTAAATAAGTTTACAGCGCCGTGAAAAAAGTGTCAACTGTTGACGGACAAAAAAGTTAAAAATGTCCGCGAATTTTACTTCTGTGCTTCCTTTGGCTGCTTCATGGTAAGGGAAATTCTGTTGCGTTCAACGTCGACCGCCATGACCCATACCGTGATTATATCGCCAACCTTAAGGAAATCCGACGGGTGGCGAACGAATTTGTTTGATATCTGAGTGATGTGCACAAGGCCGTCCTGATGAACGCCGATGTCAACAAATGCACCGAAATCGATGACATTTCGCACAGTACCCTTCATCTCCATGCCGGGCTTGAGATCCTTTATATCCTTGATATCGCTGCGGAGAAGCGGACTGGGCAGCTCGTCACGGGGGTCTCGACCTGGCTTTTCAAGCTCACTTATTATATCTCGCAGAGTGGGAACGCCCACACCTATCCTTTTTGATAGCTCGTCAATACCGATTTTTTCGGCGCGATTTCCGAGGTCGGCAAAGCCGGAGGAAACGCTCTTCTTGATGTCGTAGCCACATTCGGCGAGAAGCTCGGAGGCGGCGGTGTAGGATTCCGGATGAACGCCGGTGTTGTCCAGCACATTGCGGCTCTCCGGTACACGCAGGAAGCCTGCGCACTGCTCGAATGCCTTGGGGCCGAGCTTCGGAACCTTTTTAAGCTGAGCACGGGAGGTGAATTCGCCGTTCTCCTGTCTGTAGATAACTATGTTTTTGGCAACGGTGGATGAGATACCCGCTATGTTTTCGAGCAGGGACGGTGAGGCGGTATTAAGGTCAACGCCAACCTCATTCACGCACGCCTCAACAACGCCGCCCAGAGCCTCGCTGAGCTGCTTTGCGGGCATGTCGTGCTGATACTGTCCGACACCGATGGCCTTGGGGTCGATCTTAACGAGCTCGGCAAGAGGATCCTGCAAACGGTGTGCTATGGAGACTGCACTGCGCAGTGTAAGGTCGAAATCGGGGTACTCGGCAGCGGCAAGCTTTGAGGCTGAATATACCGAAGCGCCGGCTTCACTGACTACCATGTAGTCTACCGTATCGGTCAGCCCGTTAGCCTTGAGAAGCTCGTCGGTGAATATCTCTGTTTCCTTTGATGCGGTGCCGTTTCCTATCGCGATGAGCGTTACCTTGTGTTTTTTGATGAGCTGCAAAACGGTGCTTCGTGCTTCGCGCACACGTGCCTCGCTGTGCGTGGGGTAGATGACACCGGTATCGAGAACCTTGCCCGTGGCATCGACAACAGCCACCTTACAGCCCGTACGGTAACCCGGGTCGAGACCGATGGTCACACGTCCTTTTACCGGTGGCTGCATCAGGAGCTGACGCAGATTCACTGAAAATACCTTTATTGCGTTTTCACAGGCATTTTCGGTGAGTGTCGATCTTATTTCACGCTCTATAGAGGGGAAAATGAGTCTCGAATATGCGTCAACAGCGGCTTCCTCTACAGCATAGGCGCAGGGGCCGGTCTTTACATAGGTAGAGATCAATATGTTCTGACCGCGCTGTATATCAAGCTCAAGGGATACCTTGAGAAAGCCCTCGCGCTCGCCTCGGTCGAGAGCCAGCACTCTGTGTCCCGCAAGCTTTGAGGCAGGCTCTGAGAACTCATAGTACATGCGATATACGGAGTCCTCCTCCTTTGCCGCACGGCTTGTTATCATGCCGTTTGCCATGGCCACTGTTCTCAGTCTGCGGCGAACGGATGCGTCGTCCGAGATGATCTCGGCGATTATGTCCTTGGCACCCTGTAAAGCATCCTCGGGTGTCTCAACGCCTTTATCGTGATTTACAAAGTCAACGGCAAGGTCAATGGGGAATTTTGAGTTTTTCTTCTGCTCCAGAATGGCTCTGGCAAGCGGTTCAAGTCCGCGTTCTCTGGCAGTGCCGGCCCTTGTTTTTCTCTTAGGTCTGAAGGGTCTGTAAATATCATCGATCTCAGCAAGTGTTGAAGCTTTTTCCAGTGCGGCGCTGATCTCCGGAGTGAGGTTGCCCGTGCCGTCTATTAGCTCGGTCACCTCATCCTTGCGTGAGTCGAGATTTCTCAGATACTCAAGGCGCTCGCACACGGCGCGTATTGTCTGGTCATCGAGGGAGCCATGCTCCTCCTTGCGATATCTTGCGATGAACGGTATCGTGTTTCCGGCATCTATCAGGGCTGTGAGCTTTTCCACCTGCCACGGCTTTAAATTGAACTGCGTAGCCAGGGCGGACGAATGGTCTTTCATAGCAATCCTCCTTTTATATATCATCAAGTATACTTTAATTTAACTTGTTCGTTGCGCACAGAATATATTCCATGCTATAATGTTGGGGGTAAAATTAAGTATAGCATAGATTCGACTAAAGATAAAGGGCGTGTGCGTAAAATGATAAGCGGTGCGGAAATGATTGTAAAATGCCTTGAGGCAGAGGGGGTAGACACAGTTTTCGGCTATCCCGGAGCGGCGATATGCCCCTTTTACGATAAGCTGTATAACAGCTCGATAAGGCATGTGCTTGTGCGTCATGAGCAGAATGCGGCTCATGCTGCAAGCGGATATGCAAGGGCGAGCGGCGGCCCCGGTGTGTGCACGGCGACCTCCGGCCCCGGCGCACTGAATCTTATCACGGGTATTGCAACGGCATATATGGATTCCATACCGATCATTGCCATAACCGGACAGATTAACCTTGAGCAGCTCGGCCGCGATGTCTTTCAGGAGGCGGACATAACCGGTGCCTGCGAATCGATAACAAAGCACAGCTATCTTGTAACGGATGCCCATGACATACCGAGGGTCATGAAAGAGGCCTTCCACATCGCAGCGACAGGTCGTCCCGGCCCGGTGCTGATAGATATCCCCATAGATGTTCAGCAGCAGGAGGTAGATATGGAATTTGTCTACCCCGAGAAGGCGGATATCATGGGCTATAAGCCGACTACACACGGACATCCCTTGCAGATACGCAGGGCGCTGGCTGCCATTGAAGAGGCCAAAAGGCCTGTCATCTGCTGCGGCGGCGGTGTTGTCTTGGCCGGTGCACGTGAGGAAATGACCGCCTTTGCGGAAAAAAGCGGCATCCCGATAGTTTCAACTATGATGGGTATCGGTGTCATGCCGATGCATAGCCCGGTGTATCTCGGAATGATCGGCGTATATGGCAGAAGCTACGCAAACAGAGCCGTACGTGAGGCCGACCTGATAATACTGTGTGGTGCACGCGTGGGTGACCGAGCAGTGGCTGCACCGAATCAGATAGCTGAGCAGGCGAAAATAATACATATTGATATCGACCCGGCTGAGATAGGCAAGAACATGCACGTCGACATACCGATAGTGGGGGACATAAAGGAGATACTTTCAACGCTATCCCAGAGTATTAACAATATCGACCGCGGAGAGTGGATAAATAAGGTGCTGTCATATAAGAATGCATTTGTGCCGAGGGGCGTTGACAGGGAGGATTTCGTCGAGCCGAGATCGTTTATCCGCAAGCTTTCGGAAATGATGAAGGAGGATGCGATCCTCACTGCCGACCCGGGCCAGAGCCAGATATGGGCGGCTATCAATTTCACGCAGCGCGAGGGTCGCTTTCTGACAAGCGGCGGCCTCGGCACGATGGGCTATTCCATACCGGCCGGTCTTGGCGCTGCAATCGCAAAGCCGCGCAAGCAGGTTGTATCGGTGTGCGGAGACGGTGCGTTCCAGATGAGTCTGTGCGAGCTTGCAACGGTCTGTGCCAATAATGTGCCGCTGAAGATCATAGTATTCGATAATGCTCGTCTCGGCATGGTGCGCGAGCTTCAGAATCAGCACTACGGCGGAAGACACTGCGGTACTTATATGGCCGGTAATCCGGATTTTGTCACGCTCAGCCGTGCCTACGGCATAAATGCGAGATACGCCTCGAATAATTCCGAGGCAGAGCTCTATGCCGCTGAAATGCTGGCCTCAAAGGGGCCGTTTGTACTGGTGTGCAGAACCGACCCCGAAACTCCTACTGTTTGATGAGCATTGAAAGGATGGTAATATGAACAGATATACTCTTTCGGTTTTGGTAGAGAACCACCCGGGCGTGCTTTCTAAGGTAGTGGCGCTGTTCTCAAGACGCGGCTTTAACATCCATAGCCTGGCGGTCGGCCCGGCTCAGGATGAGACTATATCCTGCATTACGATCGTTGTGAATGGCGATGAGCACACGGTGGAGCAGGTCGAAAAGCAGCTTAACAAGATCATACCGGTCATCAAGGTGCGAAATCTCGGCAGGAGCGGTGAGCATGTCTCCTGTGGCCTTGCACTTGTGAAGGTGCAGTACGAAACGGATAAGATCGACGGCATGATGAAGATAGCCGATCTTGCAGGTGCGGAGGCTGTTGACGTTGCGCCCGGCCTTGTAACATACAAGATAGCCGGTGAAACTGAGAGAATAGAGAATTTCATAGATATGCTGCGTCCATACGGCATCAGGGAAATAGTCCGTACGGGTCAGATAGCTATAGAGAAAAACGGCAAGGCGATATAAGGAGCTTGGTTATGATAGATACTGTTGTTTTTGATATAGGAAATGTTCTGACCTCCTGGCATTGGAGGGATTCCTTTGTCAAAATGTTCGGAGAGGATATCGTCGAGGAGCTGGCGGACGCTACGGTGCGCAGTGACGGCTGGAAGGAGCTCGACAGGGGTGCGCTGAGCGAGGAGGAGCTGGTTTCTCTGCTTACAAAAAATGCGCCGCAATACGGCGCTGAAATTGCACGTATAGTGCACGAATGTCATGACTTTGTTACGGTATTCCCATATGCCTCACAGTGGGTAAAAAGCCTTAAGGAGGCCGGCTACAGGGTGTATATTCTGTCAAATTACAGCGAGTTCGGATATATCCGCTCCAGGGAGAAGTTTGATTTCCTGAATTACACGGACGGCGAGCTAATATCCTATCAGATAAAAAGGGTGAAGCCGGAGCGCGAGATATATGAGGAGCTGTGTGAACGCTTCTCCATAGACCCCGGAAAGGCGGTGTTTCTCGATGACAGAGAGGAGAATACAGCGGCGGCAAGGGAGTTTGGCATGTATGCCATAACCGTGACGGGCAGGGAGCAGGCAGAAGCTGAGCTGAGAGCACTCGGCGTAAGCTATTGATTCAAAATCAAATAAAAACAGAGTAAGCGGCGCAATGAAGAACTAAGATCTTTTTTGCACCGCTCACTCCATATAAAGAGTTACTTGAGATACTGAGATGAAACGTATCCGGTTTTATTGTTATAGCTTACCTTGTACCATTCGCTGCTTGTCTTCTCAACGACGGACACCGAAGTGTTCTCGGGAATGACCATGAGCACGCTGCTTGAGGTGTTGGGGGAGCTGCGCATATTAAGGTATGCGTCGGTTGTCATTGTAGTGGATGGGGCGGTGCCGGAGGCGAATTTGATATACTTGCTGTAAATATATCCGCTCTTGCCCTCGACGGTTACACCGTACCACTCGCTGTCGCTTGTGTCAGTTACAGTTACGGGTGTGTACTGATTTATAAGAGCCACGGAGCCGGAGCTTGTGCTCTTGCCGTTTCTGAGGTAAACACCGGCAGAGGTCCATGCCGAAGCGTTTGAAAGTGAGACGGAGGGGGCAGAGGAGGTCTGCTCGCCTGTGAGCTTCAAGTAACGGCTGCTGATGTATCCGGTTTTTCCGTTCACCGTTACGCCGTACCAGTCACTGCTGCTCATATCGGTTACAGTGACATCGGTGTACTCATTTACAAGCGTTACGGCGCTGTAATTGGTGCCCTTGCCGCTTCTGAGATAAACACCTGCCGTGGTCTGTGCGGCATAGTTTCCGTCGGTCTGTGGTGTGCTTGCTGAGGAGCTGCTGCCAAGCTGAATGTACTCGCTGAACATATAGCCGCTTTTGCCGTTCACGGACACCTTGTACCAGCTGCTGTCGCTCTTGTTGGTAACAGTAACGGTAGTGCCGCCGGAGATGATGCCGAGTGAGGAGGCGCTTGTGCTCTTATCGCTTCTGAGGTGTACGGCCGTTGTCACCTTTGCGGCTTCACCGGAGGCCGCTGTACTGCCCATAGAGGCTTCAAACTTGGGAAGATCGCTGCTTTCGTTAACAGTGCCGGTAACCTTAACGTACTGTGAGCTGATGTAGCCCTGCTGACCGGAGCTTGTCTCAACAGCATACCAGCCGCTGTACTTTGTTCCGATAACATTGACGCGTGTTCCCTCTGCGATAACGGTAACTGTTCCGTAGTCGGTGCCGGGGCCCTTGCGAAGCCTTACACCTGCCGTGACATACGCATTCATGTTAGAGGAGGAGCTGCCATAGCCGCTGTTTGAAGCACTTCCGGGAACGGAGCTTGAAATGCCGTCATTTCCGAAGGTGTAGGTCACACCGTCTATGGTGCGTGTGGTGTTTATTATATATTCGCCGTTTTCATAGTAATAATAATTGCCGTCGAAAAGATACCAGCCGTTTGTGGGGTAGGTTATGCAGTCAAGCTTATGCCATCTTGCCCAACCGTGCTTGTATACGGATGCATAGCGCATATTTACGCCCCATGTGCTGTTGTCGGTTACCATTCCGTTGCCGACATATATACCGACATGTGTTGCACCGGCCACTGTGACGAGAAGTCCGTGGGTTCTCGGTATTGAGCTGATCGGGCCGGATTCAGAAGACTTATTGATGAGCTGAGTTACGGTTCTCGGATAGCTCCAATTGGGCTTTACAGTGCCCGTTGCGCTGTCCCAGCAGAGATAAGCATAGACGAGGCCGCTGCAATCGGTGGTTCTGACGCCGTTTGAATTCTTATTGCCGTATGTTGCATAGGCGTACTGCCAGCCGTCCCTGTAGGCGGTGAGGCCGTGCTCTGCAAGTCCTATCGAGGTGAGTGTGCTTGCAGCATCCGCGGTAAGTGTGGCACCGGGGACGAGCATACAGCAGGATATCATGATCACAGCGAGCAGCAGTGCTGCGACGGAGCGACCAAAGCGTATTAATGTGTGCATTTTAAATCCTCCAATTCAAAATCTATATAACTGAGCTTTCGTGGCAAACGTCTTCAAAATTACAAAGAAATTACAAGTTGGTTAAATTGTAACATAAAGATTACAAATTTGCAAGCGTTACTTGCCGATATACGAAAAAAGTACATCGGCTTTAAAACGGCGGCACAATATGCGCCCTGTGTGCTTGACAAAAGCTTAATGTAATGAGATAATAAGTAGTCAAAAGGACTACTATATATTATGTATATAAACGGAGGGAAATAAGGTGTCTAAGGAGCTTGCAAAGGCCTATGAGCCTCGTGAAGTTGAAGACAGAATTTATGACTTCTGGATGAAGGGAAAATATTTCCACGCAGAAGTTGATTCAAAGAAAAAGCCGTATACCATTGTTATTCCGCCCCCGAATATTACGGGACAGTTACACCTCGGTCATGCAATGGACGAGACCTTACAGGATACACTGATCCGTTGGCGTAGAATGCAGGGCTATTCCGCACTGTGGCTGCCGGGAACAGACCATGCATCCATTGCGACAGAGGCAAAGATAGTTGAAGCTATGCGCAAGGAAGGCATTTCCAAGGAGGATCTCGGAAGAGAGAAGTTCCTTGAGCGCGCATGGCAGTGGAAGGAGCAGTACGGCGGACGCATCGTCGAGCAGCTCAAGAAGCTCGGCTCTTCCTGCGACTGGGATCGTCTGCGCTTTACCATGGATGAGGGTTGCAATAAGGCTGTTAACCATGTTTTCAAGAAGTTCTACGATAAGGGTCTCATCTATCGCGGTGAGCGTATTATAAACTGGTGCCCGCACTGCAAGACCTCTATCTCCGATGCGGAGGTTGAATACGAGGAGAAGGAAGGCTCCTTCTGGCATCTTCGTTATCCGCTGGCTGATGGCTCCGGCTGGATACAGCTTGCTACAACACGTCCGGAAACAATGCTTGGCGATACCGCTGTTGCAGTTCATCCGGATGACGAGCGCTATAAGGATATGGTCGGCAAAATGGTCATTCTGCCGCTCGTAAATAAGGAAATCCCGATCATCGCCGATGAGTATGTTGAGATGGACTTCGGTACCGGTGTTGTTAAGATCACTCCGGCACACGACCCGAACGACTTTGAGGTTGGTCTGCGTCATAATCTGCCCGTTATCAATGTTATGGATGACGCTGCATTCATCAATGAGAACGGCGGCAAGTACGCCGGTATGTCCGCTCAGGATGCAAGAAAGCAGATCGTTCAGGATCTCGAAGAGGGTGGATACCTCATCAAGATCGAGCCGCTCAAGCACAATGTAGGCACCTGCTATCGTTGCGGTACAGTTGTTGAGCCGCGTGTTTCCACACAGTGGTTCGTTAAGATGGAGCCCCTGGCAAAGCCGGCTGTGGATGTTGTACGCAACGGCGAGATCAGATTCATACCCGAGCGTATGGAAAAGACCTACTACAACTGGATGGAGAATATCAAGGACTGGTGTATCTCCCGTCAGCTCTGGTGGGGTCATCAGATACCTGCATGGTACTGCGACTGCGGCGAGGTGATCGTTGCGGAAACAGAGCCCACTGTTTGCCCGAAGTGCGGTGGCACACATCTGCGCAGGGACGAGGATACCCTCGATACATGGTTCTCCTCCGCTCTCTGGCCGTTCTCAACACTCGGCTGGCCTGAGAATACGGAAGAGCTCAAGTACTTCTATCCGACAAATACATTGGTTACCGGCTATGATATCATCTTCTTCTGGGTAGCCAGAATGATATTCTCCGGTCTTGAGCATATGGATGCCATTCCGTTTGATACCGTTTTCTTCCACGGCCTTATCCGTGACTCCCAGGGCAGAAAGATGAGTAAGTCCCTCGGCAACGGTGTTGATCCGCTGGATATCATCGACCAGTACGGTGCCGATGCTCTGCGCTTTACACTTGTTACAGGCAACAGCCCCGGAAACGATATGCGCTTCTCCGAGGAAAAGGTCAGCGCCTCCAGAAACTTTGCAAATAAGATCTGGAACGCCGCAAGATTCATCCTCATGAATATTGAGGGTAAGGATGTTAAGTGCGAACTGCCGAAGCATCTTGAGACCAGCGACAAGTGGATACTCAATAAATTCAATAATGTAACGGCTGCTGTTACCGAGAACCTCGAGAAGTTCGAGCTCGGCATGGCTGTAAGCAAGCTGTATGACTTTATCTGGGATGATTTCTGTGACTGGTACATCGAGCTTGCAAAGATCCGTGTGAATGGTGATAACGCCGAGAGTGCGGAGAGTGCACGCAGCGTGCTTGTTTGGGTCATGAGCAATACCCTGAAGCTGTTGCATCCGTTCATGCCGTATATCACAGAGGAAATCTGGCAGACACTTCCGCACGAGGGAGAGGCTCTTATCGTTGCAAAGTGGCCCGAATATGACGAGGCTCTTGCATTCGCTGCCGAGGCCTCCGACATGGAAAAGGTCATGGCTGTTATTCGCGCTGTTCGCGTACGCCGCAACGAGATGAACGTTCCGCCGTCAAAGAAGGCTCATATATTTGTTGAGACCGCTCAGACAGCTCCGTATGAGGAGAGCCGTGAATTCATAGCTCGTCTTGCATACGGCTCAGAGGTCGAGATCGGCAATTCCTTTGATATCGCCGGTGCAGTTACCGCTGTTACCGATGACGCTAAGGCTCTGCTCCCGATGGATGACCTTGTTGATAAGGCTGCCGAAATAGCACGTCTTGAAAAAGAGCTTGCAGGCGCACAGAAGCAGCTTGAAAATGTTCAGGCAAAGCTTACAAATGAGAAGTTTATCTCCAAGGCACCGCAGAATATCATAGACGGTGTTAAGGCAAACGGAGAAAAGCTCTCCGCTAAGATAAAGCTCATTCTCGATACGCTTGAAAGCTACAAATAATTTAAAAATTAAATAATGTGCCGACAGCTTACGGCATAAAATACGGACGAGCTCCTGTAGAATTTTCTATGGGAGCTCGTCCTTTTGTTTTTATTTTTCGTCGAGAGAGGAAGCTGAAAATGAGTTTACAAATAGAATTGAAAAATGGTGTGATGACCGCTCTGCTCAGCGGAGAGCTGGATCACCACACGGCTGCCCGTATGCGAGAGGAAATCGACGGCGCGGCTTCGAAGGTGAGGCCGCATCAGCTCAGACTGGATTTCAGCGAGGTGCCGTTCATGGATTCATCGGGAATCGGACTGATTCTCGGAAGAATACGCAATGTGGCTGCATGGGGCGGCAGGGTTTCGCTTTCGGGACTTTCGCCGCAGCTTAAGAAAATGGCGGAGCTGTCGGGAATATCCGCGCTTGCGGTCTTTGAAAAGGAAAGAAGGGAGGAGAGAGCATGAAGAAGGTGACGAACAGAATGGAGATAAACTTTCCGTCGTATTCGGTGAATGAACGCTTTGCAAGAAGTGCGGTTTCGGCCTTTTTGCTCGACCTTGATCCGCTGGTATCGGACATGAACGATCTGAAAACCGCTGTCAGTGAGGCTGTAACAAATGTAGTTGTGCATGCCTATGGGGATTCCATAGGTACGGTGTATATAGCAGCGAAGATAGTGGAGGACAACACGGTGATTGTTCGTATACGGGACAGGGGCTGCGGAATACCGGATATTGCAAAGGCCATGGAGCCCCTGTATACGACCGGAGGGGAGGAAAGGGCAGGCCTTGGCTTTGCGGTGATGCAGAGCTTCTGCGATAAGGTCAGTGTGCGCTCCACACCGCGGCGCGGCACTACGGTTACATTGACGAAGCGTTTTGCCCGCAAGGAAAATGGAGAATAAGGACGAATTTGTACGTGAGAATATCGGGCTTGTGCGTCTGCTTGTGCCGAGATTCCTCGGTCGTGGTATGGATTATGATGATCTGTTTCAGGCCGGCTGCATCGGCCTTATCAAGGCTGCCGACAGATTCGACCCGGAGCGCGGCTTTAAGTTCTCCACATATGCAGTGCCGGTTATTCTCGGAGAGCTGCGCAGAATGTTCAGGGATGACGGTACAGTGAAAATATCAAGGGGGTTAAAGGAGCTGTCGATGAGAGCGGCGAGGGAAACAGAGCGCTTTTCGGCGAAAAACGGCGCAGAACCGACGATATCCGAGCTGGCAAAGGTACTCGGGGTCAGTGAGGAAAGGTGCGTTGAGGCGATAAATGCGAGCCACAGGCCGCTATCCTTAACGGATGCGGACGGAGAGCGGGAGATACCCGTGGATTCACCCGAGGAGGGGATTTCGGACAGAATAGCATTAAGGCAAATAATGACCGCATTGCCTCCGGAGGACAGAAGGCTGATCGAAAGCCGATACTTTGGCAATATGACCCAGACTCAAACGGCGAGATGCCTTGGAATATCACAGGTGCAGGTGAGCCGGAGAGAAAAGAGAATATTGCTTGCTATGAGGGAGAAATTGATATAGAAGCATAAAAGGAGGATGCAGCGCACTGACGCGAACGCTGCATCCTCCTTTGGCTATATTATGAACTTGTACTCAAATTGGTTTACAGATACCGCCGACGGCTGTAGATCAATGCAAAGCCTACGCCGAGTATCAGGGTGATTATGCTTATTATGAACATCGGTGCGGCGGATACGGCTGAATTTGCCGGGGCTTCCGGATTATCAAAGCTCTTTTCGCCGTGCATGATATCTTCTCCCGGTGCGTCGATATCGTTTGGCATTTCATCAAAGTCCGGCATCATGTCATTAAAGCTCATCTCACGGTCATGTCCGAAGCCGCCGCCCATGGAATTATTCATGCTGCCCATATCGCTTATCGTTATGCCCTCGGCGGAGATCAGCGTGCTGCTTTCCTGAGTATCGGAGGTAGAACCGATGGTGCCGTCGAGCTGTGCGTGAATGCTTTCGGCGCGCAGTGTGCAGAATTCCTTGAGAGTTGCCGCGCCCTGCTCAAATTCCTCATATGTACAGAATTTCGTTGGATCGCTGCTTACATAGGGCGATAGCATAGCTGTAACATTATCGATCATTTCGGTGAAATAACCGCTTTCAAAATACTCTGAAATGAATTCCGAGAAATATTCGTGATACAGCTCAGTGTACTCCTCGTTGTCGAATATCCACGACAGCATCGGTCTGTCGGAGATACTTCCGCCGGAGACAGGGGTATCAATGGGGTAGTTCACAAGGCTCTCGGCGTTGCTCATGGATTGGAAGCCGCCGAATGCGAGATTATAGTCCCAAGGTATCATCTGGAGCTGACCGTTGCTCTCATAAAGATAGTAATTATGTATCATCGAGCCGGTATAGCTGTCAAAATTCAATACGAAGTTATGCACTACAAAGTACTTTATAACCTCGTCTATATCAACGGTGCTTTCAAGCTCCTCACCTTTTGAAAGCTTTCTAAGGGCTTCTATAAGGCGCGCCTTGTCACTGTCGGTGATATCGGTTTTTGCGTTTTCGAAGATATTTGCGTAGCTGTCGGGGTCGTCATCGATGTATTTAAGCAAGACATCATCACTGCTCATCATACCGCCGAAGCCCTTGCCGTCATCTGAGAAATTCGGCATTTCCGCCATATCCGGCATGTCACCGTCGGTCATTTCAGGTGGCTGCATATCGCCCGGGAATTCATCGTTCGGCTCAAAATCGCCGCTGTCGCCATTCATACCCGGTAGATTATCGCCGTTCGGCATCCCCGTATCATCGGGTCTCTCCATGCCTTCGGGCATTTCCGTTCGCTCAGGTATTTCCATCCCCTCGGGCATTTCCATCCCCTTCGGTTTTTCTCCGTCAAAGCCGCGCTCGCCGCGACCGTTGCCTCTGTTACCGCCCATGGCACCGAAGCCGCCCATTTGCGGTATATCATCCGGAGTAAAGCCTTCGTTCGGCGCACTGTCATCCTGCTGCGGCTCATTATTGTCGGGAATATCCGCATTTTTCTCTGGCATATCGGGTATTTCGCCGTCAAAGTCATTCATGAATTCATCGAAATCAAACTGCCTGCCGTTACCGCGTCCGCCGCCCATATCGGTGCTGTCGGGCTTGTAGAGCTCGCCGGAGCTCCTGCCGTAGTTTCTTTGCAGGAACGCGTCCTCAATGCCCTCCACGGCAAGGTAAAGACCCCAGTCCTCGCCGTTTACCGTGATGTACACATAGCTGCAAAGCGGCGATGCAGCGCAGATCTCGTTCATCATCGTGTATGAAAGATAGTCCTTCATATAGGTATTGTCCTGAATGATATTATTGAGACAGAGCTTATCAAGACCATGGTATGTTGTGGTACTGTCGTAGTGGTCGAATTCTATCTTGAAGCTGTATCTGTCATTGCCGTATGAAGCCACCTGTGTCAGGGAAGTATTGCCCTTGCCGCGAATGGCGACATTCTTATAGGCCTCGTTATCTATGACCACGGTGCAGTTGTAATATTCTTCACTCGTACAGTTTTCGGTGAATTCGTCCCAGCTATCCATGATAATGTCTATGGTGTGAACTGTGGAGCTGTCGAAAAGCTTGCTTTCATAGCCCATGACAGTGGATGCCCTGGCAACGCCGAGCTTTTCACAATTCATGAAGACCACTGTTAATAATAGAGTTGCGGCGAGGATGACACAGCAGATCTTATCAAAATGCTTGTGTGTAGACATTATAAGCTCCTTATCCCATGTAGTCGCCGTTGTAGCTGACGAGCACGGCACTGTTCACGCCGGGAATATCACTGAGTCTGTTTATGAAATCGGTGTTGTCATCCTTCATTCTGATCTCGAGATTCAGCTCTATCATGCCCTTTTGAGCGGTTTTGCTCTTTACAACGTACTTCTGTACGTTTTCTGAAAGGATTTCAACAGCTTTTTTCTCAGTTGTGGAATCCATGCAGGAGAGCACGACAATGTAGGGGTTGCTGTGAGACTTTCTGTTTACGAAAACAATGAGTATCAGTCCGATAATAACGCTTCCGAACACGGCAAGCGGGATCATTCCTGCGGCGAGAACTATACCGACCGCTATTGACCAGAAGAGAAATGCGATGTCGAGGGGCTCCTTTATCGCTGTTCTGAAACGAACGATTGAAAGTGCACCAACCATACCGAGGGAGAGTACGACATTTGAGGTGACGGCTAAAATCACAACGGTTGTTATCATTGTCAGTGCTACGAGTGTTGTACCGAAGCTTGAGGAGTACATCACGCCCTGATATGTCTTTTTGTATACGAGAAAGATGAACATGCCGAGACCGAAGGCCAGGGCCATTGCGAGCACCATATCGAAAATGCTCACACTTGTTATGTTTTCGAGAAAGCTTGATTTGAAGATATCATTAAAAGTCATGGTTATTACTCCTTGCTATTATCCGTATTTTCTGCATTCCGCATATTTTGAAAAGGCTGTGCTGCGGCAGGCGTTGAGCTGTACCGCGTCGCGTATTATATCCGGCAGATATTCATCCCACTTGACCTCAAGAATTATTGAATTCGATGCCGGTATGGTCACACAGCGTGGGTCAAGAAAATCCGTGCATGAAAGCCCGGTGCGTATATTGTAATCGAGGGTAACACGCACATTTCCGGGTGCATAGACAAACGGCTCCCTTGTGTAATCGACAAGAGTTTTTGGCAGCAGCCCTTGATACATCATTTTGCTGTAGAGCTCGGTTATAAGCTCATCGTGGCTTTTCGGCATCCATTCGTATTCACCGCGGAGCAGTGCATGTGTCTGCTCCCTTGTAAGCGAGGTGCTTTCCTTGAGGCAGAGACCGTTGATTTTACTCTTTTTTTCAAGATGTATTACTGAGTATTCGCCGTTATAGCAGCGTATGCGGAATTTCTCACGGTAGTTTACGCCGTCTATCTTTTCTCTCAGTGCTTTATCCGCAATGTTGTCAAAATATAGACTGCGTATGTGATATTTTCCGTCGACAGCATGTGCGTCACGTGTGGCCACGGCGGAAAGCCTGGCTCGAATGGCAAGCATATCGCCGGGGCCGATCTCATGCTTCCATTCATGACGATATTTCATCTGTATCACTTCCTTTCGATCGGTTTATATGACATTTGGGTATAAAAATCCCCCTGTACATGATAATGGATTGTACAGGGGGAAGATTGAAGTTTTATTGAAAGCGGCGCATTATATCGAAGCCAATCTGACTCTGAATTCGATGAGTCCATCATAGCACAGCACCTCTATATGGCCGTTGTGGGAAGAAACGATTGCCTTTGCTATGGCAAGACCGAGCCCGTAATGCTTATCCTCTCCGTTTCTCGCTTCGTTTGCGCGGAAAAACCTTTCAAATATCTGCGAGCGTATTTCCGGCGGTATTGGTTCGCCGGAGTTTATAACGGACAGCCGGATATGTGCCCGTTCACGCTGAAGTTTAAGGCACACGTCTCCGCCGCTGCTGTGCCGTATCGCATTATCGAGAAGTATCGACACAAGCTGTTTTAGCTGGGCGCTGTTCCCGAGAGTGAAAATATTGTCCGCTATTTCACAGTGGAGCGAAAACCCGTGCTCGAAGGCTATGCTCTCAAAGGGGAGGGCCTCGCCGTTGCACAGCCTGCTGAGGTCGAACCTTTCCATTACCGGGGTTACACTTTCGGTTCTTGCAAGCTCCAGCAGCTGTGACACCAGCATACCCATTCTGCCGACCTCGTACTGTATGTTGTCGAGCCACCTGCTGCTGCCGACGTTTCGGCTGAGCAACTCGGCGTTTGTACTGACTATGGATATCGGTGTTTTCAGCTCATGCCCTGCATCGGAAATGAATTGCTTCTGCTTTCTGTAGCTGTCTTCAAGCGGTGCTATTATTCTTTTTGCAAGGAATACGGACAGGAAGAAGAAGGCTACCATGGCCAGAGCACCGAAGATCACGGTGTACCGGATAAGCGTGGATGCACTTTTATTCAGCACGGCATTATCCATAAACACAACAAGAAGATATCCGCCCTTGTCCGTGATATAGAATGCGAGGTCGTTCTCTGTTCCGTATTGGCGGTCGTTATCGGCGATTTTGATGCTAAGCTCCTCAAGCTCGGAGTCCGTGTGGAGCATCGGTCGGCTGTTTGTTATTTCAATGGCCTCGAGGTCATAGGTCAACGCAACAGAGTAAAAGGTGGATAGCTGAAATATCGGCGACGATGCACCGAAGCCGCGCGGGCCTCCCGGCTCCTGCGACGGGAGCGCCGGCGGTATTGAGCTATTTCGTGAAAGAGAGTACATCTCGGCATGAGTTTTCAGCATTTCACGATTCTGCTTTGTCATGTCGAGATAGCTCGAAACATATATGATCCCGATAGTACCCATCCACAAAAATATCAAAACCGACATGATAGTGGCGACTATGCTGACTCTTGTTTTCTTAAACATTTGAAAACCTCAGCTCGTATCCCAGACCTCTTACGGCCTTTATCTCTGTTTTTGCGCCGACAAAGGTGAGTTTTTTTCGTGTGAACGACATGTAGACCTCTACATTATTGTATTCAGCTTCACTGTCGTAGCCCCATATTTTCACGGCAAGCTGCTCACGTGTGAGTATTTGACCGCGATTGGATATGAGATATTCAAGGATATAGTATTCCTTTTCGCCGAGACGCACACTCTGCCCGGTAGTCGTGCACGTAAGGGACATAGCGTTTGTGTCCAAAGCTATATCTCCGTAGCTGAGAGTGCCGTCGGAAGTGTTCAATGCGCGCCTGCCGAGTGCACGAAGTCTTGCGAGCAGTTCCTTTGTCATAAAGGGCTTTGTGAGGTAATCATCCGCTCCGCTGTCGAGCCCGGCCACCTTGTCGTCGATCTCTGACTTTGCGGTAAGCATGATGATGGGCGTGGCTATTCCGCTCTTTCTGGCTTTTTTCGCAACCTCGTAGCCGTTCATGCCGGGAAGCATGACATCCAGAATTATGATATCATATATGTTGCTTTCAATGGCCATAAGCCCACTGATGCCGTCGGTACAATGATCAACCTCGTAGTTTTCCATGCGAAGTATCTCGCACAGAGCCTGAGCCATTCGAATTTCATCCTCTATAAGTAGCAGCCGCATGAAAGCACCTCCTTAAATATCAAAAAATTGTATCGCATGAAGATTTAATGAAAATTGAAAACGGCAGCTTATCGCTGCCGTGATCCTTATACAAGCTCAATGAGCTCGGCCGGGGAGTTAATGACCGGATGGTCCTTTACATCGCCGAAGCCGTATGCCGCAAAAATGAACGGTACACCTGCTGTTGTAGCTGCATCGCAGTCCCAGGCCGTGTCCCCGACATAGACCGGGGAGGTGAGATTGTTTCTCTCCACGATGAGCTTGATGTTCTCGGATTTCGGCTTGCCGGTTCTGCCGATACACTCGAAATCCTGAAAATACTTAGCCGTATCGTGAGCCTTTAAAAAGGACTGTATGTAGCCATCGGCACAATTGCTGACGATGAACAGCTTATGAGTTTTCGAAAGCTTCTCGAGCGTCTCGATGAGCCCCGGATAGAGCGTTGCACCGTACTCGGAAAGATATTCGCATTCATATACGGCGCACTGATCGAATATTTCCATTCTGCGCTCATAGGAGAGATAGGGGAAGAGCTTCAGCGTCAAATCATCAGCACCGAGCCCAAGAACGCCCTCAAGATCCTCCTGAGTGGGCATATCGGTTATGTCGGGCTGCATGCGCATAACCTGACCCCATGAGTAATTGATCTCGGCGGAGGAATCCCAAAGTGTGCCGTCAAGATCGAAAATAATGCTGTCGTGTTTCATAGCGGAACATCCTTTTCTGTTTATTATATTAGTTATAATAGTTGCGGTCAAACATTCTCAAGCTGGTTCAGGTCGAACGGTGTCTTCTGATAAACATAATAATTCAACCAGTTAGAGACTAGGAGATGGGCGTTGCTTCGCCATGTGAATGGCGGGGTCTTGGTGTGATCATCATCCGGGAAATAGTTATAGGGCACCTTCGGATTGATACCCTTGTTTACATCGCGGAAATATTCCTTGGCCAATGTATCACGGTCATACTCAGCGTGTCCTGTGACAAAGAACTTTCTGCCGCTCTTCTCGGCAATGATATGTATTCCGGCAAGATCGGAAACGGCAAGTATAATAAGCTCATCATGTTTTTTGATATCCTCGGTGCGTACCTCGGTATATCTTGAATGGGGAGCAAAATAATTATCATCAAAGCCGCGCATAAGCGGATGATAAGGATTGAGCACGGTGTGATTATATATACCGGAGAGCTTTTCGGGCATCATATATTTAGGAATACCGTAATGATAATAGAGGCCGGCCTGTGCGCCCCAGCATATATACAGAACGGAATAGACATTGGTCTTGCTCCATTCCATTATCTCACACATCTCATCCCAGTAATCGACCTCTTCAAAGGGAAGCTTCTCAACGGGCGCACCTGTTATGATAAGTCCATCAAAACGCTGGTCTTTAACATCTGCAAATGTCTTATAAAATGTATTAAGATGATATGAGCTTGTGTTTCGGCTTATATGACTTGCCATATGCAGCAGCTCAACATCGACCTGCAAGGGAGAATTACCGAGCAAACGTAAAAGCTGTGTTTCTGTTTCTACCTTAGTTGGCATTAAATTAAGTATAGCGATCTTCAAAGGACGGATATCCTGAATATCGGCAAGCTCCTTTGTCATTACAAATATATTCTCTGACTCAAGAACCTCTATAGCAGGAAGATCTGCCTGTATACGAATTGGCATTGAAATACACCTCGATATGATATACAATATATAAGTAAAGAATTTAAGAAGAGTATATCACAATTAAGGGAAATATAAAAGAAGAAAATGAAATAGATTGACATATAGTAATTTAAAGACGATTGTGGTGTTAGAATTACGATACACAATATATTGATATATCGAAAAAAGCACAAAAAAACCGAAAAAAAGTGTTGACAAAAGCATTGCGGCGT
>CAZHDW010000017.1:0-39749 GCA_964531265.1 uncultured Ruminococcus sp. | reverse complement strand
TGACACGGGGATTTTCAGTCCCCTGCTCTACCAACTGAGCTACAGAGGCAAAATGTGGCGACCCGGAACGGGCTCGAACCGTCGACCTCCAGCGTGACAGGCTGGCGTTCTAACCAACTGAACTACCGGGCCACATTTGGTGGGGACAATAGGACTCGAACCTATGACCCCCTGCTTGTAAGGCAGGTGCTCTAACCAGCTGAGCTATACCCCCAAACTACATCGCGAGATTTCTTCGAGCTGTCTCTCAGCGACGTGTTATATAATACTACATGTTCCTCGAAAAGTCAATACCTTT
This sequence comes from uncultured Ruminococcus sp., assembly GCA_964531265.1. GTDB lineage: Bacteria > Bacillota > Clostridia > Oscillospirales > Acutalibacteraceae > Hominenteromicrobium. Next base: position 39,451 of record CAZHDW010000017.1, on the reverse strand, counting down.
TTTCAAATTTTTTTAAAAATTTTTTTCAGGCATTTTCGCGCCTTTCGCGGACGATTTTGGCAAGCTCTTTTATCTCGTCCACAGTGAAGTAATACCTCTTGCTGCAATACGGACAAACTGCCTCCACCTTGCCGTCAACCGTGGGCAGGGTCTCTATCTCATCCGGCTCCAGAGTTGAAAGAGCATTGTAGTACTTTTCCTTACTGCATGTACATGCATAGTGCACCGGCATCTCATCCAGCACCTCTACCTCAAAGCCCTCAAGAGCCTTTCTGCACATCTCCTCAACGGACATACCCTTGGCAAGCATGGTTGTTACCGGCTCAAGAACCGATACATTCTTTTCCAGCTTTGTGATATCCTCCGGCAAAGCGCCCGGCAGCACCTGTATAAGGAGTCCGCCTGCAAGCAGCACCTGACCATCCTCGGAATCCACAAGCACGCCCAGTGCGCACACAGTGGGTATCTGCTCGCTTGTTGCGTAATAGTTCGTTATATCCTCTGCTATTTCGCCGCTTACAAGCTCTACCTGGCCCATATAGGGTTCACCATTACCATAGCTGCGAATAACGCCCAGGCGTCCCTCAGAGCCCACAGCAGCGCTTACATCGAGCTTTCCGTTGGGCTTTCTCGGTACCTCTACTTTTGGGTTGTCCACACAGCCCCTTACGTTACCACGGCTGTCAGCAATAGCCGTAAGCGTTCCAAGCGGGCCTCCGCCGTTAACGCGCAGTGTAACAGAAGCCTTATCCTGCTTGAGCATAGCGCCCATAACGGATGAAGCCGTAAGCAGCCTTCCGAGCGCTGCGGATGCAGTAGGGCTCAGAGAATGGAGCTGCTGCGCAGTATACACAACATCCGTGCTGTCTATGGCAGAGGCCATGAGAGCACCATCGGATGTGATACAGCGTATGATCCTATCCAATATACTAACTTCCTTTCAAAATACGCGGAAATTATTCCTCGTACATACCATTTTGTGAATTTGTTATATGTGCCGCAAAAACGAGCCTCTGCTCAGTCGGCGTAGGCTCATCAAAGGATAGATCGCCAAAGATCTCTACCCTGTCAAATCCGGCATTTTTCAGCATTTCCTTTATCTTTTCAGGCGTGTACACCTGCTCAAAGAAGCGTTCGCTGCTGCGCGTATAGCTCTTTCCGTTTCTCTCAAAGAAATCAAGCGATATTCTTACGCTTCCATTGTGCGGATCGTACTTGTTCTGCCATACGCAATACACATCGGTAAGATCATACACGAAAGTATTGCTGCCGAGCACATTCTCATGCTTATACGGGGTGTTAACATCGAAGATGAACCAGCCGTCGTCATTCATGAAGAACGCCACACGCTTGAAGGTCTCCTGCACCTGCTCTTCACCCGAAAGATGATTTATGCTGTCAAGCGCACAGATGACCGTATCCACTGTGCCGTAAAGGTCGAGCTGCTGCATTTTCTGATACAGAAAGAGAACATCCGCCTCCATATCATACGCCTTATCCTTGGCCTCAGAGAGCATTGCGGATGAGCCGTCAATACCGTAAACATCAAAACCGCGCTTATACAGCTCCAGTGTAAGGCTGCCTGTACCGCAGGCAAGGTCAAGAGTGAGTCCCGGCGCATGTCCGAGCTTTTTGAGCAGCTTCTCGATATATTCGGCACGCTGCGCATAATTCACATTAACGGTAAGAGCATCATAATACCTTGCAAAGATGTCGTAACCGGCCATTATCTCTGACTATCCTTTTCCTTATTGTTCTCTTTCTGCCAGACTCTCTCAAAGACCAGAGCATAGCCGTCATTTCCGTAATTCAGAGAACGGTTTACTCTGCTTATCGTTGCAGTGGAAGCGCCGGTTTCGGCAACTATTTCACTGTACACCTGTCTTGCATTCAGCATCTTGGCAACCTTCAGACGCTGTGACATAGCCTTAAGCTCCGGCACCGTGCACAGGTCTTCAAAGAATTTATAGCACTCATCGCGGTCCTTAAGTGTCAGGATCGCATCGAACAGAGCATCAACATTATCATCATGCAGTTTAGTATTCATCGCTTTACCTCATTTCAATAAGATTTATTGCTTTGTAATTTTACCACAGAAAAGCGAAAAAGTAAACCCAAAAATGAATTTTATTCTTGCTCAAATGTCATTTTTTACAATATCTTCATAAGTTTCGGCCTTTATAATGACTCTGGACTCGCCTTTTGATACCATAACGCACGCAGGTCTCGGGTTACGGTTATAGTTTGAGGCCATTGAGTAATTATATGCGCCCGTCGAAAGCACAGCCAAAATGTCGCCTATCTCCGGCTTCTGTATCTTTGTGCCCACCTGGATAAGGTCGCCGCTCTCACAGCATTTTCCGGCAATGGTGGCCCTGAAATCAGCGGGCTCGTTCGCACGGTTCGCTATAAGGCAGGTATAGTCGGACTGATACAGCGCATATCTCGGGTTTTCGTACATACCGCCATCCACTGCAACATATGTCCTTATGTCCGGTATGGTCTTGATATCTCCGACAGTGTACAGCGTTATTCCGGCCTCACCAACAATGGAGCGGCCCGGCTCGATGTATATTCTCGGAACCTCAATGCCAAAGCTTCTGCAAGCCTCATGAACAGCCGCAGAAACATCCTTCATATATTCCTCATACGGCACGGCTGCATCCGCACTCTTGTACTTTATGCCGAAGCCACCGCCGAGATTGAGATGTGTCAGGGTCTTACCGAGCTCGGTATATATCTTGTTATAGAAGCCGAGCATCACCTGTGCAGCAAGCACAAAGGGAGATTTATCAAATATCTGAGAGCCTATATGACAGTGCAGACCGATCAGCTCAACATGCTCCGCCGAAACAGCCTCCTTCACGGCCTCATATGCCTCGCCCGTCTCCAGTGCAAAGCCGAATTTGGAGTCTATCTGTCCTGTACGGATAAACTCGTGCGTATGTGCGTCGATACCGGGCTTGATACGCATGGATATGCGCGTCACAACACCCTTTTCCGCCGATATTTTCTCTATGCGACGAAGCTCTGAGAGATTATCCACAACGATATCCCCCACGCCGTTATCTATGGCATATTTAAGCTCCTGCACAGATTTATTGTTGCCCTGAAAATGTATGATTTTCGGGGCAACACCGGCCGCGAGAGCCGTGTACAGCTCTCCGCCGGAAACAACCTCGAGCTCAAGCCCCTCGTCGGTAACAATCCTGCAAATTTCCTTGCAGCTAAAGGCCTTGCTTGCATATATCGGTGCGCCGTTTCCGTTATAATACTTTTCAAAGGAGGATTTGTACCTTCTGCAAGTGTCTCTAATCTTATCCTCGCTCATTACATACAGCGCTGTCCCGTATTCGTCTGCAAGCTCCACGGTATCACAGCCGCTGATCGTCAAATGTCCCTTTTCGTTTACATCAAGGCAATCGGACACAAACATTCTCATTCATTCCCTTCAACTTCTGCATTATCCTCTTCGGCGGCAGTTCTTTCAACGGCAGCGGTTATTCTTGCCTTAAGGTCTTCAAGACCGAAGCCATTCTGTGCCGAGAACGGTATAAAATCGATCTCATGCTCTTCAAAAAGCTCCGCAAAATACTCTTTTCTGCTGTTGAACTGTGTCTTATTCAGCTTATCCGCCTTTGTGCAGACCACAAGGAACGGCAAATCTCGCTCAATGAGGAAATTTATCATGTCAAAATCATCACCGGTCGGCTCATGACGCATATCCAATATCTGTATGACAAGGGCGATCCTTCGGTTGGAATCGAAATACCCCTGCATCAGCTTAGCCCAGCGGTTCTTCTCGCTCTGTGATACCTTTGCATAGCCGTATCCCGGCAGGTCCACAAGGCGGCATTCGGGCAGACGGAAGAAATTTATCGTCGCAGTCTTTCCCGGAGTTGCACTTACTCTTGCGAGGGCCTTTCTGTTGATAAGCTTATTTATAAGGGAGGATTTTCCCACGTTTGACTTGCCGGAAAAAACTATCTCCGGCAAATCCGATTTATTCAGCTGATCGGCACGACCAAAGGCGGCCTCAAAGGTTACAGCCTGAAAATTCATATATAGTCACTCCTCTGTGAAATCGGCTCACTGTCTCAGGGACGGCACGCCGTGAGTGTGCGGCTCGGTGTGTACTGTTTTCTGCTCTTCGGTCTTTTCAACCGAATCGAAAAGTGTGGGGATGGCAACCGGGAGCACCTCATCTATTCTGCTGACCGGTATAAAGCTTACATTGCTCTTTACCACCTCATCGACCTCCGCAAGGTCGGGTACATTGGCCTTGGGTATAAGAACGGTTTTAATGCCGTTGCGGTATGCTGCCATGGATTTCTCCTTCAGGCCGCCGATAGCCAGAGCTCTGCCCTGCAGGGTTATCTCACCGGTCATGGCTACCGAATGGAGTATCGGCTTTCCGGTGAGTGCGGATGTGATCGCCGTTGCCATTGCAAGTCCGGCGGAGGGGCCGTCCTTCGGCACTGCACCCTCGGGAGCATGGATATGTATATCCTTTTTGGTGTAGAAGTCCGGGTCTATGCCGAGTGAAGATGCACGGGAGCGTATGCAGGTCAGCGCTGCACTTGCAGACTCCTTCATTACATCGCCGAGAGAGCCTGTAAGCTGTATTTTGCCCTTACCGTCCATCACAGCGACCTCTATGGGCAGAAGCTCTCCACCCACGCTCGTCCATGCCAGACCGTTTACAAGGCCGATCTCGTCCGTTTTATCGGTATTTTCTCTGATATATTTCTTCGGCCCGAGCAGCTCCTCAAGGTCGTTCGGCTTTACGGAGAGAGATGTGAAGCTGTCGTTGGAAACTATCATGCGTGCCACCTTGCGGCAAACACTGCCAATAGTTCTCTCCAATGTACGCACTCCGGCCTCACGGGTATATGACTCGATGATCTCATTCAGGGCAGCCCTGGTAAACTTAAGCTGAGCCGGCTTTATGCCATGCTTCTTTATCTGCTTCGGAACAAGATATTTCGAGGCTATGTTAAGCTTTTCCTCATGGGTATAGCTTCCGAGCTGTATTACATCCATACGGTCGTAGAGTGGCCCGGGAATGGCCGATGCATCGTTGGCAGTGGTTATGAACAGTACACGGCTGAGGTCAAACGGAAGGTCGATATAATGATCCTGGAAGGTGCTGTTCTGCTCGGGGTCAAGCACCTCGAGCAGGGAGGCCGACGGATCGCCCTTAAAGCTCTGTCCGAGCTTATCTATCTCGTCCAGCAGAATGAGCGGATTATTTACGCCGGCCTGCTTCACGGCAGCCATAATTCTGCCGGGCATTGAGCCGACATAGGTCTTTCTGTGACCCATGATATCCGCTTCGTCACGCACACCGCCGAGGGAAACACGCACGTACTTTCTGCCCATTGCCTCCGCAATGGAGCGTGCAATCGAGGTCTTTCCGACACCCGGCGGGCCGACAAGGCAAATTATCTGCCCCGTAGCCTCATCGGAGAGCTTTCTGACGGCAAGCGTCTCGAGGAAGCGCTCCTTGACCTTCTGCATTCCGTAGTGGTCTCTGTCCAAAATGCGCTGTGCTTTTGCGATATCCAGCTTCTCCTTGGAGCTCGTATTCCACGGAAGTTCCAGGCAGGTCTCAAGATAAACGCGCATTACAGAGCCCTCATGGGAGCCGTACGGCATTTTCGTGAGTCTGTCGCATTCCTTAAGAAGCTTAGTGGAAACCACCTCGGGAAGCTGCAATTTCATGATCCTCTCGCGCATTTCCTCGGCTTCCTCCTGGGGATCCTCCTCGCCGAGCTCATTTGCTATCGCACGCATCTGTTCACGGAGCATGTATGTACGCTGATTCTCGTCCATCTGCTCCTGCGCCTTCTGGTTTATCTCCCTTTCAAGCGCCATTACCTTTATTTCTTCATCCATAATGGAGTTAAGCTTCATTATCCTGCGTACCGGGTGAAGCTCATCCAAAACGGTCTGCTTCTGCTCAAAATCAAGTGAAACATTTGCAGCTATAAAGTCTGCCAGCTTGCCGCAATCCTTCTGCTGCATAACTCCGAGGAGTATATCCGGCGGCACCTGCTTGAACCAACGCACGTATTCTTCGAATTTCTCCTGAGCGATACGTGAGAGTGCCTCCGTCTTAAGTGTCTCTCTGAAATTCGGCTCAACACAGGGAACTATAGAGCCCACAAGATAGGGCTCATTCTGTGTGACGCCCATTATCTCCGCACGGCTCAAACCCTCAACATGCACCTTGATGCCATCCTCAGAGGTATGTATAACCTGCTTTACCTTGGCAATAACGCCTATCTTATACAGATCCTCCGCAACCGGCTCATTCTCGGAGAGATCCGTCTGTGTCACAACAAATATCAGTCTGTCGGTTTCAAGCGCCTGCCTAACAGCAAGCATCGACTTCTTTCTGCCTATATCAAACTGTAATATCACCCCGGGAAAAACCACGAGACCGCGCACGGCAAGCACCGGCATGGTTCGCGCATCAGGGAGATTTATCTGCTTACTCATTCCTAACTCCTTCATAAATACACTCTACCGCTCTATTGCGGCAGTCTTGCTGATCCGCACCATATCAATAGCACGGATTACATATCAGACAAGGCTGCACAGCGAAAAATCAGCCGCGCAGCCTGTATAATGTCATTATGATACGGAATCCTTACGGGCGCGGCGTTTTGGCTGCGTCATTTTGATCTTCACCGGAATCCTGTCCGGATTTCGCTGGAGCACCGGCTCCGCATTTTCTGCGACCACCTGCTCAGTGATCGTCACCTTTTCGATGCTCGGGTCACCCGGCACGGTAAACATAAGCTTACCGAGCACGTCCTCCATAATGGAGCGCAGACCACGCGCACCGGTCTTTCTCTCTATGGTTCTCTCCGCAACGGCCTCAAGTGCCTTGGGAGTGAACTCAAGCTGCACCTGATCGAGCTCGAACAGACGCTTGTACTGGCTTGTAAGGCAGTTCTTCGGCTCCGTCAGTATTCTGACCAGAGCATCCTTATCAAGGTCACTGAGAGCGGTTATTACCGGCAAACGTCCCACAAGCTCGGGAATAAGACCGAACTTAACAAGATCGTGCGGAGTAACCTCCTTCATCCATTCCGTGTTATCAAGCTCATTCTTACTCTTAACCACGGAGTTGAAGCCCAGTGTCTGTGTCTCTGTTCGGCGCTGAATAACACTCTTCAGGCCGTCGAATGCGCCGCCGCATATGAACAGAATATTGGATGTATCGATATTGATAACATCCTGCTGCGGATGCTTTCTGCCGCCCTTCGGCGGAACTCCAGCCACAGTGCCCTCAAGTATCTTAAGCAGAGCCTGCTGAACACCCTCGCCGCTTACATCACGTGTAATAGAGGGGTTCTCGGACTTTCTGGATATCTTATCTATCTCGTCCACGTAGATGATACCGCGCTCGGCACGGTCAACATCAAAATCGGCTGCCTGGAGCAGACGGAGAAGAATATTCTCAACGTCCTCACCGACATAGCCGGCCTCTGTCAGAGTAGTGGCATCGGCAATAGCGAACGGCACATCCAGAAGCTTAGCAAGTGTCTGAGCAAGATATGTCTTACCAACACCCGTCGGGCCGAGCAGGAGTACATTGCTCTTTGCTATCTCAACATCGTTGTCGTCTCCGCCGTAATAAATACGCTTATAGTGGTTATATACGGCAACGGAAAGCGTCATCTTAGCATCGTCCTGGCCGATGACATACTCATCAAGCATCTGCTTGATCTCATGCGGCTTCGGCAGATATTTCTCGGCTTCCTCTGTCTGCGGCTCGGGCTCCGCAGTGCGTGCGGATCTGCTTCGCGGCATGGGGCCCATATCATCATTGATAATGTCCATGCACAGTTCAACGCAGGTATCACAGATATAGACACCATTTCCGGAGATGAGGCGTCTTGCCTGATTCTGTGATTTTCCGCAAAAGGAGCAGCGTATTTCGTTGTCATTACCGAAACTGTTCGGCATGGGACTCACGCCCTTTCATTACTTCGATTTTGTCTCAATTACCTTATCGATCAGGCCATACTCCATAGCCTGCTGAGCTGTCATGAAGTTATCACGCTCAGTATCCTTGGCAATGGTCTCATAGGACTGGCCTGTGCGCTCTGCAAGGATAGTATTGAGGCTCTTCTTCATCTGCAGGATGCGTTCTGCCTGAATCTGGATATCGGTAGCCTGACCCTGTGCACCGCCGGACGGCTGGTGAATCATGATCTCGGCATTGGGCAGAGCATATCTCTTGCCCTTTGCACCTGCTGCAAGGAGGAATGCACCCATGGATGCAGCCATGCCAAGGCAGATAGTGGAAACATCGCACTTGATGTACTGCATTGTGTCATATATAGCCATACCGGCAGTGATGACTCCGCCGGGGCTGTTGATGTAGAAGCTGATGTCCTTGTCCGGATCCTGTCCTTCGAGATACAGCATCTGTGCGACAATCAAACTTGCGGTAGTGTTGTTAACTTCGTCATTCAGCATGATGATTCTGTCATTGAGCAGTCTGGAAAAAATATCATAAGAGCGCTCGCCCCTGCTGGTCTGTTCAACAACGTAAGGAATAAAACTCATAGTACAAGCTCCTTTCTGAAAAGCTTCACTTTTGCTGCGCCCGCTATCAAATACGGTTGACAGCGGGCGCGCATTACCATTATATACTTACCAATTTCAAGGAAAATTATTCCTCAGTCTTTACAACTGCATTTTCCTTAACGAACTCAATTGCCTTCTGGCTCTGGAGATCGGCCTTGACCTGTGCCTCTGCTACGAGGTTCTTAATCTGGTCAACTTCCATGCTGTACATCTCAGCGATTCTGCTGTACTCAGCATTTACGTCCTCCTCGGACGGCTCAAGCTTCTCGAGAGCTGCGATCTTCTCAAGAGCGAGTCTCAGCTTAACCTGCTTCTCAGCGCTCTCTCTGGTCTGCTCACGGAGTGCATCAACATTCATGCCTGTGTACTTGAGGTATGTCTCAAGGTTGAGGCCCTGGGACTGGAGACGGTATGCGAACTGATTAATGGACTCATCAATCTCGTTCTCATACATCTCGTCCGGGATTTCGCCCTGAACAAGGCCGATAAGTGCATCGCAGAGCTGGTTCTCAACCTCTGTCTCAGCAGCCTTTGTCTTATCGTTTGTCAGCTTCTCGCGCAGGCTGTTCTTATACTCGTCGAGAGTATCGAACTCACTTACGTCCTTAGCAAACTCGTCATCGAGCACCGGAAGCTCCTTGCGCTTGATGCTGTGCAGCTTGATCTTGAAGGTAGCGTCCTTACCCTTGAGCTCTTCTGCCTGGTACTCCTCCGGGAACTTTACCTGAATGTCGAACTCCTCGCCGATCTCATGGCCGACGATCTGATCCTCGAAGCCCGGGATGAACTGACCGGAGCCGAGGGACAGCTCAAAGTTCTCGCCCTTTCCGCCTTCGAATGCAACGCCGTCGCAGAAGCCTTCGAAGTCGATAACTGTTGTATCGCCTGTGAGAGCTGCCCTGTTGTCAACGTCAACCATTCTGGAATTTCTGTCCTGAACCTTTACGAGCTCAGCGCTGACATCCTCATCTGTGACCTCGACCTTCTTCTGGGAAGCCTCGATGCCCTTGTAGCCCTCGATTGTGATCTCCGGCTTAACAACTACAACGACCTTCATCTGAACGCCGTTTTCCTTGCTTACCTCTGTAACATCTGCCTGGCCTACGCTGATTACCTCAAGACCGGAAGCCTCGATAGCATCGCTCAGAGCCGGACGGTACAGCTTGTCAAGAGCGCCCTCGTAGAACACCTCAACGCCGTACATCTTCTCGATGACAGCCCTCGGAGCCTTGCCCTTACGGAAGCCCGGAACCTGCATCTTCTTGGACTCGGTCTTGCAGACCTCATCGATAGCTTTGTTAAAGTCCTCAGCAGAGATCTCGATCTCAAGCTCAAACTTATTTGTTTCTGTTTTTGTTGTTGCCTTAAGATTCATGGTCTTTCTATCCTCTCAAAAATAAATTGCATTTAGTCAACCATGCCATTATAACACAGGAAAATCAAATATTCCACATGTTTGGCTGATTTTTCAAAAATAATTTACAGGTTATCCTCAATTCTGACAAGCTTCGGCATGAAACGGATGTAGTCGCAGGAGACAAGCTGCATTTTGATGCCCTTATATTCACCGACCGGTGCTTTTTTTGCCGCACCGTCACCGTGGATATGCCCATAATAACAGTTTTTAACACCGTATTCGAGCATGGTGTCGATTATCTCCGTACACTCAGCCGTATCGTAGATCGGCGGATAATGCAGGAAAACCACCGGTGTTCCGCCGAGCTTTTCGGCGGCCTTCAGCGATGCCGTAAGTCTGCCGTTCTCCCTCGCCACTATCTTTCTGTCCTCCTCCGTTTCGGAGTTATACAGCCAGCCGCGAGTGCCGCAGACGGTGATATCACCAACCCTTACAGCGGAGTTGAAAACTATCTCCAGCGTGTCAAAATTCTTTTCCCTGAAAAAAGCCTCTATTTTGTTTCTTGTTGACCACCAGTAATCATGGTTGCCCTTTAAAAGTATCTTTCTGCCCGGCAGACCGTTGATAAAGGCGAAGTCCTGCTCCGTTTCCTCAAGACGCATTCCCCATGAGATATCTCCTGCTATCACCACCGTATCCCTGTCGGTCACAAGTGCGCGCCAGTTCTTCTCAAGCCTCTCAACATAATTTTCCCAGCCGCGGAAAACATCCATCGGCTTGTCCGTTCCGAGCGATAAATGCAGGTCTGCTATCGTATAAAGTGCCATCAGTGCCTTACACCCCGACAGTCTTCTTAACGAATTCGGGCATTTCTGCCGCCTTGCAATTATTTGTAAATCTTACCGGCTTGCCCTTGAGTGTAGCTATCGGCTGAGGCACGTCCGTGCCTGTCAGTTTGGAAAGCAGCTCGGTTCTCTCAAATTCATCAGCAGGCTTTTCCGCATCGAATGCATCCAGAACACTGCTTGTGAACTTATACGGACTCGCGGTTGAAGCTATCACCGTAGGTGTGCAGTCACCGGTTTCGTTCGTGTACACATCATAAGCACGCATAGCGACAGCAGTATGAGTGTCGCAGAGGTACTTTTCGTCCTCAAAGACTTTCTTTATCTCTTCCAGTGTGCTCTCGTCATCGCAGCAATATCCGCAGAACAGCTCCTGAACAGCGCTTGCTGTTTCGGCACCCACTGTGTACTCTCCGCCGCTGTTCAAGGCCTCCATCCAGCCTCTGAGCTTTTCGGAATTCTCTCCGCAGAGGTGATAGAGCAGTCTCTCGAGGTTGCTGGATACCAGAATATCCATTGACGGCGAATTGGTAGTGTAGAATCTTCTGCGCTTATCATAGGTGCCCGTACGGATAAAATCCGTGAGGACATTGTTGCTGTTAGAAGCGCATATCAGTTTATTCAACGGCAGTCCCATACGTCCAGCATAGTAGGCCGCAAGAATATTTCCGAAATTGCCCGTTGGCACTACAACGTTGATCTTATTGCCAAGCTGTATGCTTCCGGCATTTACAAGGTCGAGATATGCCGAGAAATAGTAAACTATCTGCGGCAGCAATCTGCCCCAGTTTATAGAGTTTGCGCTTGAGAACATCATATTGTTTGCGCTGAGAGCTTCCTTAACGGCGACATCGGTGAAAATTTTCTTTACACCGGTCTGTGCATCGTCAAAATTGCCCTCTATCGCGCAAACACAGAGGTTTTCGCCCTCCTGAGTGTTCATCTGAAGCTTCTGCATGGCACTGACACCGTTTTCCGGGTAGAAAACTATCATCTGCGTGCCAGGAACATTTTTAAAGCCCTCAAGTGCAGCCTTTCCGGTATCGCCGGAGGTGGCAACGAGTATCACGGCCTTTTTGCCGCTTGCCGCCTTTTCGAGTGATCTCGTCAGCAGATGCGGAAGTATTTGCAGAGCCATGTCCTTGAAGGCACAGGTCGGGCCGTGCCACAGCTCAAGCACATGTGCACCGCTTCTTTTCTTAAGCGAGACCACCTGTGCCGGCAGCGAATCATCAAACTTAGCTCCACCATATGCAAGCTCAGCACACTGAGCTATCTCTTCTTCTGAAAAATCCGTGAGGAAAAGACTCAAAACATATTTGGCTCTGCCAATATAGTCAAGCTTCTGCATGTCTTCGAGTTTTACCGCCGGAAAGCTCTCCGGAACAAAAAGTCCACCCTCTTCCGAGATTCCCTGCGCTATGGCCTGAGCCGCAGAAACTCTTTTGGAAGGATCTCTTGTGCTGGTATACATCATGATAAAGGCCTCCGTTTCCAATTTGCACTTCAGTTAGCTATTATATCGTATTTGCTCTTATCTGTCAAAGCGCTTGAAGAACTCCGCAGCATTATCAAACAATATTTTATTCACGAGTGCCTCCGGCAGATTATGACGCAGGAAGACGTTTGCAATATCCTCGATCGATTCAAGTCCTGTAATACCGTGCGGCATTGTGGAACCGTCAAAATCGCTGCCCATTGCCAGAATATTCGCTGCACCGAGGGAGAGAAAATGCTCCGCATGTGCGTAGAGATCCTCTATATCGCCCTTTTCCGCATCGTCATTCAGGAATGCATTAAAGTAGTTCAGACCAACAAGGCAGTCCCTACTGCACATTATCTTGATCTGGTCATCGGAGAGGTTTCTCGGGTGCTTGCAGACAGCCTTGGCATTCGAATGTGATGCAACGAACGGACGGGTGGTATTCTCAACAACATCGTAGAAGAGATTCTCGCTTGCATGTGAGATATCCACGGCAATGCCCTGCTTCTCCATCTCCTTAACAGCCTCCACACCGAACGGAGTAAGACCGAAGGCGTCACCGGACATTATGCCGCTGCCAACCTCGTTGCTGCCGTTCCATGTGAGCGTCATCATGCGGACACCGCGCTTGCGCAGATGCTCGACATTCTCAAGCTTGCCGTTCAATACGGCGCTGCCCTCAACCGTCAGCATCATACCGGTACCCTGTACATTTTCCATCTTTTCAATATCTTCCCCTGTGCGGATAACAGTGAAAGCGCCTGTTGCAGCCTCGCGGTCAAAAAGATCGGCATGGTCATTGAAATACTTGAATGCAGCCTCGCCGCGCACCGTATCCGGTAGCCAAATAGCAGCACACTGAATATAGGGTGCATAGCGGTCACCCTTTTCAACGCTGACATGCAGGTCGTTTTTCAGCAGAGATTTTTTCTCATGCAGGCAAGTAACCAAAGTGTCACAGTGTAGGTCAAAATAACGCATATTATCACCATTCCCTTAAAAAATAAACTGTCGCCAATGCGATGCAGTCAATATCATCGGCAGTACCACTGCTTATTCCTCAATAAAAAGCGTTTTCAATGTAGTCAAGCTTTTCAAGTTCGCCATCCACCGTAAACACGGCGGCGGCATCAAATCTCGGCTGAAGCGCTGTCGGATGCTTTGTCAGGTAGTACTGCGCGGTTCTTATGACCTTTGCACGCTTTGACGGCGTAATAGCCTCAAAGGGATGCATAAGTCCACCGAAGCTTCTTGTTTTCACCTCGACAAAGGCCAGATATCTGTCGTTTTCAGCGATGACATCTATCTCACCGAATCTGCATCTGAAATTCATCTCGAGTATCCTGTAGCCCTTTTCAGTAAGATACTCAGCCGTTAATTGCTCACCGAGCTTTCCGGTGAAGGTCTCCGGCATGACGATCCCTCCCTCATCCAAGGAGCTTTTTCAAAAATGACTTTCTGTGTATCGGGCACTGGCCGTATTTCAGCAGTGCCTCCGTGTGTACCTTTGTACCGTACCCCTTATGCTTCTCAAAATGATATTCGGGATACTCCTTGGCATATTCGAGCATGAGCCTGTCTCGGCTGACCTTTGCAAGTATCGAAGCCGCCGCAATGCTCGGGCTCTTTGCATCGCCCTTAACGATGGTCTCGCCCGGCACGGGCATCTCCGGCATTCGGTTTCCGTCCACAAGCACGTAGTCGCAGCACTTCTGCATATTCTCATATGCACGGCGCATTGCAAGGTACGTGGCCTGAAGGATGTTTATCTCGTCTATCTCCTTCTCGTCGGCAAAGCCGATGCCGTACGCTACCGCATTCTCACATATGACATCGAAAAGAGCCTCCCTCTTCTTTTCCGAAAGCTTCTTCGAGTCATTCAGACCGTCTATGACAAGGCCCTCCGGCAGCCACACAGCCGCCGCATAAACAGGCCCCGCAAGCGGGCCGCGTCCTGCTTCATCGATGCCGCAAACAGCCGTAAAGCCGTTCAAATACGCTGCATGCTCAAAGCTGTAATCCATACTCATTCCAAAGGCTCTCCCTTGAGGTCATGCTCCTTTATGCATGCGGAAAGTGGTCTTCCCACAGGCTCAAGAGTTATCTGTCCGAGCTTTCCGCCACGGTATTCGTCAAGTACGTTCACCGCCGCACGCTCGGTGTCTATTTCTCCTCCGAGGATAAGCATTCCGCGCTTTCTGCCGATATGCTCGAGTATCTCATAGCCGCGCAGCTCATCCTTCGGGTCAATATTCGTCTTGTATCTCACATTTACCGCCTGCGGATAAAGCTCCTGCAGAAGCTCAAGCAATCTGAAGGAAAGCCCCTCGATATCGAGTATCTCATCCCTTATCGCACCGGTGAAGGCAAGATGCTCGCCAACTATCGGGTCTTCAAACTTCGGCCAGAGCACACCAGGTGTATCGAGCAGCTCGAAGCCCTTGCCTATAGTGAACCACTGGTTGCGGCGCGTAACGCCCGGCTTATCCTGAACTGCCGCTTTACCGGCATTTCCGCCCTTGCAAAGACGGTTGATAAGCGAGGATTTTCCGACATTCGGAACACCGACCACCATTATTCTTATCGGTCTGCCGGTCATACCCTTTCTGTCCCATGCGGCTATCTGCTCGCTGAGGATGTTCTTTATCTCGGGCATGAGACGGTTGAGGCCCTTGCCTGTTTTGCAGTCAATTGGCAGTGCAACGGTCTTTCTCTCCTTGAAATACTCCACCCATTTTGCTGTCTGCACGGGGTCAGCCATATCGGCCTTATTCATGAGCACGATACTCGGCTTATTGCCGATTATGCTTCTCAGAACAGGGTTTCTGCTGCTTATCGGTATACGCGCATCGATGATCTCAGCTACAATATCCACCATCTTAAGGCTTGTCTGTATCGCCTTACGGGTCTTTGCCATATGACCCGGGAACCAGTTGATATTGTTGATCTGTGCGCCTTGATTTTCATTCATATTATTCATTTGCTTTTTTTCCATAATTTCAATTATATCTCAGCCAGCAATACGCTTCGTTAGGTATTTGCTGCTCCGTATTTCTTTCTTACTGATAGCCGACAACTTTTCAACGAATTATTCACTTCAAGTGTCAAAAGGCTGAATTTCTCCGTTAATCCACAAAGCCGAACTTATCTATCGGATATATGGCAAACACGGCTTCGCCGAGTATGTGGCGCGAATCCACCATGCCTATATCGGCATACCTGCTGTCCCTTGAAACACCCCTGTTATCGCCCAGTACAAAAACGCAGTTTTTCGGAACGGTCTGCGGCAATATTAAAGGCACATACGCACTGGACGGGCTTGTGGTGATTCCGTTCATAAGGCCGAACTGAGTTTCATCCAGTGCTACCCCATCGACATAAACTATTCCGGTGGTATAATCGATATCCACCGTCTGTCCTTCGGTAGCAACGACTCGTTTGATGATGGGCTCATCAAGGACATTTGTTATTACGACAACATCACCCTGCTCAACATTTCTGCTGTTGGCAACTATGAGCCTTTCACCCTCAATGTAGTTTGGCTCCATAGAGCTGCCACTCACTGTGACCACGCGAAAAACAAAGGTCAGCACAAGTATGACCACCGTAAGCGCTATCGTGATCTCCTCAAGCCATTCAAATATACAGCTAACGCTCTTAGAGGGCGTTGCAGCCTGTTTTTTTGCATGTTTTTCCATAATGTACACCTAAATAAAGCAAAAAAGGGACAAAAATACTTTGCCCCTTTAATCTGTGTGCTATTCGATTATCGAACCTGCTCCTTGACCTTTGCAGCCTTACCGACTCTGTCACGCAGATAATAGAGCTTTGCACGGCGAACCTTACCTCTGCGAACGACAACAACTTCCTTGACGTTCGGGGAATGGATCGGGAATACTCTCTCAACACCAACGCCGTAGGAAACACGACGAACAGTGAATGTCTCACCAACGCCGGAGCCCTTGCGAGCGATTACAGTTCCTTCGAACTGCTGGATTCTTTCTCTTTCACCCTCGCGGATGTTTACGCTGACACGAACAGTATCGCCAACGTTGAATTCGGGTGCCTGCTCCTTAACGGAATCGGCAGCAATAAGCTTAAGTGCGTCCATTTGATCTTCCTCCAAAATAATTATTCAGACATTCATGCGTCATAACGCAGAGGACTGTCCGCTTCAATGACGCGGTTTGCACCGTGCATTGAACCCCATCGGCAGCTTGTGAGAGCCAACGGATTTCAAATGCTCAGATATCATACCACATCTCAGCGGAAATTGCAAGTGTTTTTTACTTGAATTCGCGCATATTTGCGTCAAAAAGCTTTGTACGCTCGATGCGAACCAGAAGCTCCCTGTTCAGCAGCTTCTCGGCCGCATCCACAAACAGGGTAGGATTGACACCGCCCTGATTTCCGGCCGGGAGACAAACCGTCATGATAAGCTCTCCCTCGCCCTGTTCTATCTGCATATTCTCGAAATTCGGCTTAATATCTATTGTTTTGAGGCCCTTTTTGCTGTGCTTTTCAACTATCAGCTCCGGCTGAGCAAGCACGCTTCGGATATCCGCAAGCGCAGCCTCCGTATCATCGGTTTCGAGGCGCATGATGTAAGCGGCATTCGCGATATCGTTGGCCTTCATCTCCGGCTCGGTAACAGCCCACACGCGTATATCGTGCGGAAGTCCGAGATTCAGCTTCTCTATAAGCTCATCATAGGGCATATCCTCGATGAGACGAATATCCATGGACTCGTTCCTGCTTTCAAAGCCGAGAGAAAGCGGTGCCGCGAAGGTCAGAAACACATGGGGATTGAAGCCCTCGGTGTACCACAGCGGCAGCTTGGCCCTGTGAAAGGCTCTGGACATGCATCTGTTAAGATCGAGGTGAGAGATATACCTTGCCGTTCCGGTCTTTGAAAACCAAACCCTAACATCTTTTCTCAACGCAAAGACCTCCCTTATAGCATGATGCACCGCAGTTGGAGCACTTCTCCCTGCAGTTCGGAGTTGTCTGCGCGGAATATGCGCGCTTGCATTCCTCAATGAGGAAGGATTTCTTTATGCCGTAATCGAGATGATCCCACGGAAGCACTTCATCAAAGGAACGCTGACGATTGGCATAGAATGCCGGGTCGATACCGAGATCCTCAAAGAGCTGCATCCATGCATTGAAATCAAAGCAATCCGCCCAGCCGTCAAAATGCATTCCCCTCTTGTGAGCCTCGAGCAAAACTGCATTCAGCTTGCGGTCACCCCTTGCAAAAACAGCTTCAAGGAAGCTTGTTTCGGCACCGTGATAATTCACAGTCAGCTTACGGGAGCTATTTGAATCACGGAGCACCTTCTGCTTGTGCTCGAGCATTTCTATGGTATCCTGTCCGAACCACTGGAACGGAGTAAAGGGCTTCGGAACAAAGGCAGCAGCACTGACCGTAACCGCCGGACGCTTGCCCTTCTGACGGTTCTCGGCCTCATAGTACCAATCAAGCACCTTCTGGCCCAGTCCGGTAATGCCAGCAACATCCTCATCCGTCTCGGTCGGCAGACCTATCATAAAGTACAGTTTAACCTTGTTCCAGCCGTTATTGAAGGCTATTGTAACAGTGCGCTTCAGCTCATCCTCATAGACGTTTTTGTTTATTACGTCACGCATACGCTGTGTACCGGCCTCCGGCGCAAAGGTAAGTCCACTCTTTCTGACTGACGCTATCTTATCCGTAAGCTCCGTAGAGAAATTATCCACGCGCAGTGACGGCAGAGATACGCTGACTCGTGCATCCTCCGTCCATGTATGGAGAGTATCGAGAAGCTCGAATAGGCAGCTATAGTCACTTGTGCTCAGAGAGGACAGGGACACCTCGTCGTAGCCGGTTGTCTCACACAGGCTCTTGACCTGTCGATTTATGGTTTCCACGCTCTTTTCACGGAAAGGTCTGTACAGGAAGCCTGCCTGACAGAATCTGCATCCGCGAATACAGCCTCTCAGAACCTCGACCACCGCTCTGTCATGAACTATATCAATGAACGGTACAACGAAATTATCCGGGAAAAACATTTCGTCCAGGTCGTTGCATACACGCTTTTTGATAGTGGCCGGAGCACCGTCCTTCGGGATATAGCGCTTTACGGTTCCGTCCTCGTTATATTCAACATCATAGAGTGCCGGAACATATACGCCCTCGATCTTTGCTGCCTCTCTGAGGAATTCCTGCTTGTTCTTTCCCTCTGCACGGCAGCGACGGAAAAGCTCAATGACCTCAAGGTCTACCTCTTCACCGTCTCCGAGAAAGAAAATATCGAAAAAGTCACTTATCGGCTCGGGGTTACATGCGCATGGGCCGCCGCCGACAACTATGTTCTTTAGTTCGGTTCTGTCACGGCTAAGCACCGGGACACCGGAAAGCTTAAGCATGTTCAGAATATTTGTAAAGCTGAGCTCGTACTGCAATGTGAAGCCGATAAAATCGAATTCGCTCACCGGGTCGCCGCTTTCAAGCGCATAGAGCGGAATGTCGTTTTCTATCATGGCAGCTTCCATATCTATCCACGGCGCAAAAACTCTTTCGCACCAGATATAATCCTTCTGATTAAAAAGCGAATAGAGTATCTTTATGCCGAGGTGTGACATACCTATCTCGTAGGTATCCGGAAAGCAGAATGCAAAACGAACATCGACCTCGTCCTTATTCTTTATCACCGAGTTCAGCTCTCCGCCGACATAACGTCCCGGGCGCTGCACCTTCGGCAATATCTTGTCAAGTTTTTTGTTCAGCATGAATCTTGCCTTTCATCCTTTTATATTTAGTTAGTTTTATTATAACTGAAAAAACAACAAGTTTCAACTCTCAGTTTTGGTCTCAAATGGATTTCAGTAGAGCTCATCGCGTGTTTTAAGTGCGATATAGAGCATTATGTAAACCGCCATAAGCAGCAGCGAGAAATTCCCCCTCGTCTCAAGCAGAACCGAAAATCCAATCCAACCAAACCCGAGCGCCAGCAGCACGGACAACACAACAATTATCCTCTCGGCATATTCCTTTGACAACCCGGCGCACAGTGCACTGTAAAGTGCGGCTCCGCCGTCGAGCGGAACAGCAGGAAGCATGTGAAAGGTGAACAGTATCAGCTCCACCGCCGCACATGACCTGTCGAGTGGAAGCAGAAGAACGAAGAAAACGAGATTCATCAGCGGCCCTGCAAGTGAGATAAAGGCACGACGCAAATAGGAGACTGCACCGAAATTTGCATACATGTGTATTCCGAACGCACCGAGTCTTATTCCGGATATCCTGATTCGGCATATTCGTGCCGCCAAAGCATGCCCGGCCTCATGCACCGCACAGGCGAGCATTGCCGCTATAAAGCCTTCACCGCCATCTATGCAGAGGATGAGCGCCGGCACAGCAAAAAAGCCGAAGCCCACCTCCACATCCATATTAAATATGCGAAAGCTCATCATAGGGTATCATAACCGATTTGGATATTTCCGCATCGTACCACTCCATTACATTCTTATATACCTGCGGCACAAAGAGCCTTAACAGAGTCAGAGTCAGCAGGATCACGGCACATATCACTGCCTGTATCAGCACTATGGATATCTGCCCATGCCGTACGGCTTTTCCGGCCTCCTGCCGCAGCTCCTCCTCCCTCTCCTTAACCGTCATCTCTTGATATTTCAAGCGGCTCACCCCATTTCAAAAGAAGTCCGCTTCCGCAAGTGCAGAAGCAGACTCCGAATCAAAGTATTATGCACAGCAGACCGTTGCAGCCGTCGTTGATTATTCGCTCTATCGTCTCCCTTATTTTCCCCCTTGCATCCGTCGGCATACGATACAGCTTATTATGCATTCCCTCGTTCACAAGCTCATGCAGCGATTTTCCGAAAATATTGGATTCCCATATCTGCGCCGGATTCTCCTCAAATTCCTTTAGCAGATACATGACAAGATCCTCCGACTGCTGCTCAGAGCCGACTATCGGCGTTACCTCCGTCCTGATAGATGTGCGCATCATATGTATGGATGGTGCCTCCGCTCTCAGGCGTATTCCGTACTTGCCGCCCTGCCTTATCATCTCCGGCTCATCAAGCGACAACTCCTCCATATCGGGCATCACGATCCCATAACCCGTTTCCATAACATCATCATATGCCGCCTGTAGCTTTGAGAACTTTCGGCTTATCTCATTCATCTCCACAAGGTGTCTGAGCAGCGCCGTCTCGTTCTCCACCTCCAGGCCGGTCTTCTCGCTGAGTATTTTGAAAAACAGGCTTGGCTGTGGCATAAGCTCGATCTCACAGGAGCCCGTACCGAGGTTCATTCTGCTTAGCCTTGCGGCTCTCAGCTCCGGGCATGTGTCGAGCGCTTCGGCCACCGACGCTACCTCGGATACACGGCTGATCTTGCAGGCCTCCCTGAGCCGCAGTAATATATCCTTTTTCAGCCAGTGCTCATCATCAAGGGCTATCACCCACTCCGGGATATCTATCCTTATTTCCCTCACGGGGAACTGATAAAGCAGCCGTGAAAGTATCTCTCGAATGTCACTTTCGTTCACATCCACGCAGTTCACCGGCAAAACCGGCACGGCATACCTCACGGAAAGCTTACTCGCAAGCTCCCTTTCCTCATCAGCCTCGGGATAGACGCAATTAAGCAGCACGATGAAAGGTCTTCCGGTGCTCTTAAGCTCATCTATTACTCTTTCCTCCGCCTCCTCATACTCGTCCCTCGGAATATCGCTTATGCTGCCGTCCGAGGTTATAACAAGCCCCACGGTGGAGTGCTCGGTTATTACCTTCTGTGTGCCGATCTCCGCCGCCATGTTGAACGGTATCGGATCCTCAAACCAAGGCGTGCGAACCATTCGCGGCTGATCCTCCTCTATATACCCCAACGCACTCGGAACTATATATCCCACGCAATCTATCATACGCACGCTGAATTCCGCCGCATCGTCCAGCTTTATCGAAACAGCCTGCTCAGGTATGAACTTCGGCTCGGTGGTCATAATGGTTCTGCCTGAGGCGGACTGCGGCAATTCATCCACCGCCCTGTCGCGTGCCGCATCGTCACCTATATTCGGAATAACTATCGTATCCATGAATTTCTTAATGAAGGTCGATTTCCCAGTGCGCACCGGGCCGACCACACCTATGTATATCTCACCGTTTGTACGCGCCTGCATATCCCTGTAAACGCTGCTGTTCTCCATAGAATCACTCCTTTTCTTCCGATATTTCACTTATCTGCGACATATCATAACGGGCTGCGCTGCCTGCAATGTGTCGCCCTCAAGCTCATTCTGCCTGATTATCGTCTCACTGCGTGCATGGTACTTTTTTGCTATATCCCATACACTTTCGCCCGACGAGGCGTAATACACCACGGCCATGTACTCCTCCGTCTCCGCGGTCTCATCGAGCTCAGCCGAGGCGAGCACTCGTCCGTGATAGCTGATCCTCGTTCGCTCGGAAAGATTTATCTCGACCGTGCATTCGAGGTTGGATGAGTCCGTGATCGCAAACCTTACCGCAGCTACCTCACCGCTGACGGAGTACTTGTAGTCGCTATCCACCACCGAGGTCTCAGTAAAGTCCAGCAGCCTCTCTGTAAAGGAAATTTGCTTTCCTGTGGTGCGGTAGATAAAGCATAGATTCAGCTTTCCTCGTATCACGGCATTATCCCTTTCCGAAAACGCAGATACGCTGAGACCCTCGCACCATATGTCTATCACCCGTTCAAGGTCATCCTCGGGGATTCGGATGTTCTGACGCAGGGTTATCTGCCTTTTCGTGCTGCCGATCTCCCTTTCAAGTGTAAGGTCATTGTACTTTGCAGCCAAAATTCCCTTTACGGTATACGCATCGCTTATCTTTTCTACAGCATCCGGCTTGGTCACTTTAATCAGGAAGGTCGGCTTAAGGTAGATATTCACTATTGTATATTCACCCATATCGTCCTCTCGCGGCTTTATACTGCATTCACCCTCCGCAAAGCATATATCAGCGGCGCAAGCGTCGTACGCGCCGGGGATATCCACGCTCTGTGAAAACGGCAGTTCAAAGCTCATACGCTCAGGCGGCTGCTCTCCTGCAAAGCAGTTATAGAGGAACTCAATGCAGGCTCTTCCCGAAAAGGAAACCCTGCCGTCGCTCACGCTGATATCATCAATGCAGTACCGCACATTTCTTCTGAGGATGGTCTCCACCGTCTGTCTGCCGCCCTGAATATCATGATCCTCCTCCAAAAGGAACGAATGCTTCACGCAGGCCACTGCTCTTGACAGCTCCACGGACTCACAGCGTGTTTCAATGCAATCATTCGCCACGCTGCACGCTATCTCTCCGCGCCGCACCGTAAGCACTGATACCGAAAAGCCAAGCGTTATATGTATGTCGACTCGCCGTGCATTCACCGCTCTGCATGTCATGTGCTGAACACAGGGCTTCACTTGGGCAGTGGCGTTAATAGCATTGTTGCCTACGCGCAGTGTAAAGGCAAACTCCTTTCTCATATCAAAGCCGTGCACATTTTCTCCCCCTGCGTCAACATACAGCACGCGTATATCTGCCACACCTTCCACGGACAGGCTGTCACCAATCATCGCCGCAGATGTCACCTCCGGCACCGTTATACATTTCAGTATCTTCTGAATATCTGCACAGTAATCCGGCAGGGTGAACTCTGTATCGATCGGGCATTCGTGATTGGTTTCCAAAATTTGCTCAAAGCTCTCATACGGCTTATCATATGTCTCCAGACGCATGTATTGCTCTCATCCTTTCACGCCATTTGATTTCTGATTCATTCTATGAGTGATAACTGGACAATATGCAAGCCCTGAAAAAAGATATACCCTCCCGGCCGAAAGCTCGGCAAGAAGGGTATATCAAAATTATCGAATCACTCGGCGCACGCCTTTTTGATCTCACTGTTCAGTTCGTCCCTGAATGCTAAGTACTGCTCCGGTGTTTCAGGGCAGGTTCTGAAGCTAATATTTCCAAAATGCTTTTTCAGAAGAGCATCGGTCCTGTCCCTGCCGCAAAGCTTTTCATGCGTCTCAAGAGCACGCATGTCCAATATACCTTCAGCAAATACCTTCTGACGAATCGACTGATAGCAGTCCAAGTCAGCCGCCGGGTACACCAAATACGAGGTTCCGCTCGACATTGCATAGTTTCCCGGCTGCATTTTGGGGTCGGTATACCCATGTGACAAAACATCATAGTAATAGTTATATCCCCAATGTAGGAAGCCTTTTATGTCATATGAATACATCTGCACGCCTATCATGCGATTTCGTTCCGGAGCTACTACCGGCAGGCGATTGCTCAAGCCATCCATTATCTGGCCGCCCGTATAATAGCACCACATATTATCACATTTTCCTATGAAGTCATCAATGTAATTCGTCGCCACTATCGGCATTTTCACAAGTCCCTGCTCAAAAAGCTCAACATGTGAAAGCGCGTCGCCAACCATGAAACCGTCAAGCATATTGCCTGCGGCATCAAGGGCTGCTTTGAAGCTTTCGGCCATTTCAGCGGAGGGCTCATCGGAAATGTGGAAAAGCACCTTTTTTTGCAGACCCTCTGCCCTATAAAAATCAGTCACGGCAGGGAGATACGCCTGTAGAAATTTTTTATAAGCAGTTCCTCCGGCCGGAGTGTTCCAGCCGAATATTTGCTTAGTCCTCCCATTTACGTCTGCGACTATTTTCGGTGCAGCCTTTGCACCCCACTGTGTAAAGAGATGGCTCTGCTCAAAATATTTGATGCCGGCTTTCCTGCACACATCAATAAATCTCTTCAACAGAGTAAAATCAAAGCTATATTTATTCTTCCCAATCACTTTTACTCCAACAAGCTGTATTGTTCTGCGGTCACAGCCAACCGGCGTATCAAGGGGCGGAGTAAAGCAAGGCGTAAGTATCATATTTTGTCCGTTCAGCGCTGCCTTATGTGCATAATTATAAACCGCCGTAAAGAATTCATCGCTCATGGGTTCAACATTGTGCGCATCGCATACGCAGTCGGCATAGAACCAATTGGTGCAGTACAGCTTCTGCGGTACAAGTCTGCAATCAATGATATCAAGCTCCACATTCTCCTGGCCTATCTCCATATTTGTATCACCGCTGAGGAATACGACCGATATTACATGATTGCCGGGAGAAAGCGTTTTACTGCTTTCGTTAACGGTAAACCACAGGCACTGCCACGCATCCGGTAAAGCTGTAACGACCTTATCTTCGCCCCTTTCAAACCACATCTTCTTCCACTGAAAGCCCTCCTCGCACAGCGTCGGATTAACTTGCTTCGGTACAAGTATATCGTAATAGATACCCTGTCTTGCAGGTACCTGCAGATTCTGCAATCTGTTATGCAGAACCGAAATCGGAGAAGCATAGTAGTAGGATATCGGCAAATCGCTTTCAATACGGACATTTACATTAAGCGCTGAGCAGTCCTCAGTATCGTTTATAAAGGCCACCTGAAATGAAAACGGTTCATTTTTGAGTGCCGAAAAATGATTTTTTGCTGCATTTTCAGGGCATTCATCTGGGAATACTCGGTGAATCGAGCTTAGAGTGACTGTTTTAAGCATAATGATACTCCTTTTGTTTTTATTGGCTGACCCATGCTTTTCCAAATGCTGTCAGAGTATTGCTTGGCGTAATTCTACCACCAATGCATCTGTTAAGCAAGCTAAAAACACATATGCGCCGATCTTTTACGCAAAACGAGGGAGCCGCGGCTCCCTCGTTCACGTTTATTCTATGGGCGGTAATTTCTTTATGCCGAACATTCTTCTCAAAACAAAGCCTATAAAGCCATCACCCTTAAGTACAACGATCTTCATATCGGTTCCCCTTTCAAAAAGCTTAACGCCTCTGTTCGCATTATCTGCAAGCCAAGGTGATTCCCATGGCGACCAGTATAACTGCAGCGATGAACAGCACCAGACCGGACGGACAGATGCTTGCTGTTATCATGCCGAGTCCGAACGCGACGGTTACCATGCCCGGAAATCGTCGATCCTTGCAGACATTCGGAACACAGAATTTTGACCTATGCAAAACGGCACCTCCGTTTTCCTGAGATCACCCACACGGGTTACCCCAGTATATACGAAAGTGCCGTAAAATGTTACTGTTTATTTTCAGGCGTATACAGTACTATCAGCGCACTGCCGATATTAACGCGTATTTCCGCCCTGTCCTCGATTATCCTGTTGCTAACACCCATAAGAGAAGCGCCCGTCACAAGGTTCTGCTGATGCATGGGATACTCAAGACCGTCATAGGTCACATTGCAGCTTGTGCAGCCGAACGGGAAAACGGATACCGTGGCATCCTTAAGCTCGGTAAAGACTATACGTCCGCCGCTGAGAACGAACAGCTTTGTGTCCTCATCGCAAATAACGCCACTGCCGCCATGTTCTGCGATATACACGAGCACATTGATATTCGCAATGCTGTGATCAAAGCGCTCGCCGCCAAAGCAGCCGACAAGCACAAAGGATTCGCAGCCAAGCTTGAAGGCCACCATAACGGCAGCCATCGTATCTGTTTCATCCTTGTGCACGGGTAGCTTCAGTGTGCGGATATCCGTAGGTGGTGCATTCTCCGCCGAGTCAAAATCGCCTATTACAAGATCTGGACAGATGCCGAGCCTGACAGCTGTGTCATATCCGCCGTCAGCACATATGACATAGTAGTCGGCAGGGTCAAACTCTTCAAATATTTTCTTTGATAATACCGGTACAGCACCGATTATCATACATTTTTTGCTTTTGATAATTGCCACTCCTTTATGTCCTTCACTTCATTATACATGGTGATGTAGCTTTCGATTCGGGACTTGGATATCTTTCCGTCATTAACGGCCTCAAGCACTGCACAGCCCTTTTCGCAGGTGTGCGAGCAGGAGGTGAATCTGCACTCGCCGATATACGGCTCAAACTCACGGAAGCCCTGCGGAAGCTCTTCCTTTCTGAACAGCTCATAGCGCTCGATATCCATAGTGGAAAAGCCCGGTGTGTCCGCAACATAGCCGCCCTCAACTGGGTAAAGCTCAACATGGCGCGTTGTGTGCCTGCCCCTGCCGAGCTTTCGGCTTATCTCTCCCGTCTCAAGCACGAGCTCGGGAATAAGCGCATTCAACAGCGTTGATTTTCCGACTCCGGAGTTTCCCGTAAAGGCCGATATGCAGCCGTTCAGCTCCGGACGAAGCTCATCAATACCAACACCGTCAACCGAGGATACATAGTGGCATCTTATACCGATTGAGCCGTATATTTTCTCGAACTGCGAAGGGTCATCGAGGTCAGTTTTTGTAAATACCAATACCGGCTCTATTCCCTTAAGCTCCGCTGCCGCTATCGTTTTATCTATTATCAATGTACTCGGCTGAGGGTCACTGACAGAAGAAACTATGAACAGCTTATCGAGATTTGCAAGAGGCGGACGCACAAGAAAATTCCTGCGCGGCAGTATCTCCTGCACATACCCCTCGTTATTGTCGTCAACGCTTATGGAAACTGTATCTCCTGCATAGGGCGAAATTCGCTCCTTTCGAAACTTTCCCCTTGCGCGGCAGGTGTACAGCACGTCTCCGCACTGCACGTAATAAAAGCCACCTATGCATTTGATAACAAGTCCGGTTAGATTTTCACTCATGTTTTAAGCTGCTTCCTTCCCTGCACACCTATCTGTGCGCACTGTCAATGTGCTGTAACTCCACCGCCCGTGCCGTCCGAACCATCACTTGACGGTGCAGCCGTCGGCTCCGCTGTCGGAGCCGGGGTGGGTGTTGCAATAGTGAACGGCTTCTGAGAGATAACATCTATGGACTCAGTAGCATAGTTTATCTCTGCCGTGATATATTCCTGTCCGTTAAGACGAATAACAAGTCCTGCTCTGTTTGTACCGCGGAAGGTAGCCTTTATATAGGACGATACGGACGGATTTACCGTGCGTGTATCAAAGAGCTCGCCATCCACGTATATCTTCATTTCAACATCCGCATTGACCTCGGTGGGCATCGGAATGTTGTAGACAACTTCTTTGATAGCACCCTTACCGGAGCTTACCACGATGTTGACAACCGAGCCCTTGGGAGCCTCAGTGCCCTTTGTGGGGTCTGTGGAGATAACGGTTCCCTCATCCTCCTGGCTACGGTCATCATACTTCACACTGCCGGGTACAAAGCCGGCAGCCTCAAGCGCTGTCTTTGCATCGGAAATATCCTTGCCGATGATATTCGGCACATCAACGAATTCCTCCGCAGGGCCGGAGCTTACATAGATAGTAACGGAGGTGCCTACCGCGACGGTCGCTCCTGCGGCAGGCTCGGTCTTTACAACATAGCCCACTGCTGTCTCCTCATCGGCAACCGCCTGAACTCTCGGGTCGAGCTCCTGCGCAAGCAGCTTATTATAGGCATCGTTCTGAGAATCGCCCGTAACGTCCTCAACCACTACCTTCTCAAGTGCACCGTTGACGGTAAGCTTAACTACCTTACCTTTTTTTACGGTTATTCCGCCCGCCGGGCTCTGGCTGAGAACCTCTCCGGGAAGCTTTGAAGGCTTATTGCCCTCGGTTATTTCGAATTCAATGTCGGCATATTCCGGGTTATCCTTGATTTCCGTCTCATAGATCATGCCCTCAAAATTCGGGAGAACTATTTCGTCGGACACCTGATTCTGGAAGCTCTGATTCTGGAAGAAGCGCCATACGAATATTCCACCCACAACAAGACCAACCACCAGAAGTGCAGCCAGAATACCGGTTATCACCATGGAGGCACGTGCGCCGTTGCGTGAACGAACATACTCCTCCTCGTACTCATAGTTGTCATTGTACTTTGCAGGCTGATTCGGACGAACACTGTCATATATGCCGGATGCGCCCTTTGCATATGCGCGATCCATCTGGTCGCCGTAGTTGAATATCATCTCCGGGTCACGGCGGAAGCGCTCAACATCATCAAGCATATCCGCAGCCGACGGAAAACGCTGAGCGGGATTCTTTTCCATGGCATGCATGGTTATCTCCTCAAGCCCCTTCGGAATGCTCGGATTGATCTGTGTCGGCGGTGTGGGCTCTGCCTGCATCTGCATTATAGCGACAGAAACGGCATTATCTGCGACAAACGGGAGCTGACCTGTCAGCATCTCATACAGCATTACGCCAACAGAATAAATATCCGCCTTGTCGTTTATATATCCGCCCCTTGCCTGCTCCGGTGCAATATAGTGCACCGAGCCTATGGCCTTATCCGTCATGGTCTGTGTCTCTGCCTGAGAGAAACGAGCAATGCCGAAATCCGTCACCTTTATCGTGCCATCCTCAAGCAGCATTATATTCTGGGGCTTTATGTCCCTGTGGATTATTCCCTTTTCGTGTGCATGCTGGAGCGCACGAAGTATCTGCACCGTGAAATAAAGTGCTTCTCTCCATTTCAGCTCGCCCTGCTGCTCAATGTATTTTTTCAGGGTTATACCGTCAATGAACTCCATTACGATGTACTGTATTCTGTCTCCGAAGCTGACATCGAAGACCTTTACGATATTGGGGTGCGAAAGCACTGCTATCGCCTTGGATTCATTGCGGAAACGACGCAGGAACTCGCTGTTGTCGGAGAGCTCCTCCTTAAGTATCTTTATCGCCACCCAGCGATTTTCCATTTTATCATAGGCACGGTACACATATGCCATACCGCCCACACCGAGCAGGTCGTGAATTTCATAGCGCCCATCCAGACGCTTGCCGATGTACTTATCCATTCTGTATTTCTTCCTTTCTCAAAATTCAGCGGTTATATATAAGGGCAGCCGTTATATTATCGCTGCCGCCTTTATTGTTGGCAAAATTTATCAGCTCGTCAGCAAGCTTTTCATCCGTATAATTCTCAGTAAAAAACAGCAGCGTATCCTGCTCGAGATAATTGCTGAGACCGTCGGAGCATGACATTGCCACAGCTCCGGGACCGAAGGTACAGCAGTTATAGTCGCATTCAACATCCTCATGAACACCCACGACGCGTGTTATCAGGTTTCTCTGCGGATGCACCCTGGCCTCTTCCTGAGTGATAGCGCCGCTCTCGACGAGCTGCTGAACGAAGGAATGGTCGGTTGTCACCTGACTGACACCGTTTTCGTCCTTAACATAGCACCTGCTGTCGCCGGCATGAACCACATGCAGCTTTCCGCCGCATGCTATAGCTGCCACCACTGTGGTGCCCATTCCGTGAAGCTCGGGCTCCTCCAGAGCTCGCTTCAATACCGCCTCATTGCCGATATCCACAGCCGCTGTCATAAGCTCACGGATCGCATCGGCGTCCATACCGGGTGTGTATCCGGCCACAAATTTATCTGCAATGGCGTCACAGGCAAGCAAGCTTGCGACGTTTCCGCCCTTAACTCCGCCCATGCCGTCACAAACGACAGTCCATGCCGCGCCATCGGAAAACACTCCGCAGCGGCAGGAATCCTGATTTCCCTGACGCACAAGGCCGCGGTCAGTTTTGCATACAGCAAACATTTATAGAGTCCCTCCCTGTTCGTTGCGTCTGCGCAATTGTCCGCAGGACGCTTCGATATCTGAGCCCAGCGTACGCCGGACAGTAGCGGTTATTCCCTTTCTTTCAAGAATAGCCGTAAATCTTCTCAACCTATCCTCACCGCTTTTGCGGTACCCCGTACCGGTAACATCATTCACCGGTATCAGATTGACATGTGCGATTATTCCGTTGAGCCTTGATGCAAGCTCCGTCGCACATGCATCGGAATCATTTACTCCGCTTATCATTGCATATTCAAATGAAATGCGTCTGCTTGTAATATCGGTATAATATTTGCAGCTCTTCAAAAGCTCCTCTATATTCCACCTTTTATTCACCGGCATCGTTCGGCTGCGTATCTCATCATTCGGAGCATGGAGCGATACCGAAAGCGTAAGCTGCAGCTTCTTCTCGGCGAGATCGTATATCTTATCCACAAGTCCACAGGTGGAAAGTGAGATATGCCTCATGCCGATGTTCATTCCGTTTTCCGAAGAAACAAGCTCCAGAAAACGTAAAACATTTTGATAATTGTCCAGCGGCTCTCCCATACCCATCAAAACCACATTGGATATACGCTCTCCGATATCCCTTTGTGCCGTCTGTATCTCCGAAAGCATTTCGCTTGGGAGAAGATTTCTCGAGAAGCCGCTCTTGCCCGTAGCACAGAACGTGCAACCCATTTTGCAGCCTACCTGAGTGGATATGCATATCGAGTAGCCGTGCTTGTATTTCATAACGACGGACTCTATCGTCTCGCCGTCATTCAGCTTATACAGGTACTTGACCGTTCCGTCAAGCTTGGATACGCGCTTTATCGCGATCTCTGTGTTCCTTATCTCAAAATCCTCGGCAAGCTTCACTCTGAGCTCCTTTGAGAGATCTGTCATCTCGTCAAATGAAACAGCTCCGCGCTGCTGAAGCCAGCGATATACCTGTGCCGCACGAAATTTCGGCAGACCGCGTTCCAGCAGAAGTGCCTGAAGCTCATCGAGCCTAAGAGAACGAATATCTATTTTTGCCAAAACGCTCAATCCTTTCTTTTCATAGCTGCCGTAAAGAAGCCGTCTCCGCCATAATCCATCGGCATCATGGTTATCATGTGCTTCGGTTCAGCTTCAACACTCCTCTTTATGCCATCCAGCTTCAACTCATACGGTTCAAATTCCGGATGCTCATCGAGAAATTTCTTTATCACAGCTCCGTTTTCGGCATCATTAAGCGTACATGTGGAATAGAACAGTAGACCGTTCGCCCTTACAAGCTGTGCCGAATGCTCCAGTATGCTGTATTGAAGCTTCGGCAGCTCCGCAAAGCTCTTCGGATCCTTATATCTTATCTCCGGCTTTCTGCGTATAACTCCAAGCCCCGAGCAGGGAACATCGCACAGCACTCTGTCATACTGCCCGTCGCATTTTCCCGTTGCGGCATCCCGTATCTCAGCGGAAATTACAGAAAGCCCCAATCTTTCCGCACCCTTGCGTATCAGGTTCACCCGACCCTTGTACAGGTCAAAGGAATCGATTTTTCCGGTGTTCTCCATTCTTTCGGCCATGGTAAAGCTCTTTCCGCCCGGCGCCGCGCAAACATCGGCTATTCTCTCACCCGGCTTCGGGTCAACCAGTCTGCACAGAAGCTGGGATGACAGATCCTGCACATGGAATTTACCCTCGGCAAAGCCCTCAAGTGCAGTGGTATCCCCGGCATTTTTCAGACGCACGGCTCCCGAAAGCCACGGCACATCCTCGCCGTGCCCGGAAAGCACCTCAAGCATTTCAGCCTCGTCGGTTTTTGTGTTATTCACCCTGATATAGGTGTCCGCTCTTTCCGCCATGGCCGAAAGAAGCCTTTCGCATATCTCGTCACCATAGCTTCTCCGCCAAATATCGATGACGGGCTGCGGGATATTCGAGCGAATGCTGATATCCTGCGGTTCGCTTACAGAGGCTCTGCCACGTATAAAGCTGCGCAAAATACCGTTTACAAACCCCTTATACCTGCCGCGCATGTAACCCGCCGCACAGTTAACGGCCTCATTTACAGCAGCGGATTCCGGTATCTTGTCAAGATAGACCATCTGATACACCGCAATTCGCAGAATATTCAAAACAGTCTCATCCAGCTTCTGATCGGGCTTATTGAGAAAGCTGCGTATATAGTAGTCCAGCGTCAGCTTTTTTTCGAGAACCCCGTAAAAAAGCGTAGAGGCTAATGCCGCGTCGCGTGGGTCAAGCCCATGCGCACGGATAGCCTTATCTATAACTATATTGGAATACCCCTCGTTCTGAGTGACATCATTCAACGCATCAAGCGCTGTTTTTCGGGAAAAGCCTGCCATAAATCACTGAACCTTTACTTTGTTTTTGATCGGATGACCGCGCAGATAATCGCTGCCGCGCATACGCTTTCCGTTTTCCGGCTGTATCTCGGTAAGCTGAACTGCGTTCTCTCCGCAATAGACCGTAAGCTCACCGTTAAGACACTCCGCCATTCCGGCTTCTCCATGGGCCTCAACGATACTCGTTCTGAATATCTTCATCTTCTTTCCGTCAAGCGTACAGAAGGCGGCAGGCCACGGATTCAGTCCTCTTACCCTGTCGTGTATCTCCTTTGCGGTCTTAGTCCAATCTATAATGCCCATATCCTTGCTTATCATGGCTGCATGGGTGGCTTCGTTCTCATTCTGCGGCTCGGGCTCTATTTCGTCGAGCCTATTGATTGTGTCGATCAGAAGCTCTGCGCCGAGCACCATAAGGCGGTCAAAAAGCTCGCCCGAGGTCTCATCCTGGCCGATCTCCGTCTCTGCCTTCGAGAGCATATCGCCGGTATCAACGCCCTCGCCCATCTGCTGGATGGTAACGCCTGTCACAGCGTCACCATTGAGCACTGCCCACTGTATCGGAGCTGCACCCCTGTATTTCGGCAGAAGTGAGCCATGTACATTTATGCATCCGCGCGGCGGAATATCAAGAGCCTCCTTTGGGAGAATCTTTCCGTATGCCGCAACGACCACCAGCTCAGGCTTCAGGGCTCTCAGCTCTTCAATAGCTTCCGCCTTTCGAAGCGTTG
The DNA here is from genome assembly GCA_964531265.1 of uncultured Ruminococcus sp. GTDB lineage: Bacteria > Bacillota > Clostridia > Oscillospirales > Acutalibacteraceae > Hominenteromicrobium. The sequence goes on along the minus strand of CAZHDW010000017.1, from coordinate 6,525 downwards.
TGGGCTGATACACCGGCAGGCCGTACCCAAGTGCAAGCTCCTTTACCGGCGGCGGAAGCAGCTTATGGCCGCGTCCCTTTGGCTTATCTGGCTGTGTATAGACCGCCGCTATTTCATGTCCGGCCTCGATAAGTGCCTTGAGGCTCGGCACGGCAAAATCCGGCGTGCCCATGAATACTATTCTCATTCGATCTCCTCCGGCTTCAGCATTCTGCTGGCTCTTGAAACAAAGCATACACCGTCAAGGTGATCCAGCTCATGGCAGAAAGCGCGTGCCAGAATCTCTGTGCCGGATACTTCGAAGGTCTTGCCGTATCTGTCCTGAGCACGGACTGTGACATTCATCGGTCTGGTAACAATGCCCCACTCATTCGGGAAGGACAGGCAGCCCTCGGCGCCCTCCTGCTCGCCGGAGGAAGCGATTATCTCCGGGTTTATCAGCTCTATGCGGCCCTCGCCGATATCGACAACTACAACGCGGCGCAGCAGACCAACCTGCGGAGCTGCAAGGCCGACACCGTTTGCAGCATCCATTGTCTCTGCCATATCATCAAGCAGCATCCAAAGCTTCTCATCAAATTTATCAACATTTCTGCACTTCTTAAGAAGTACATCGTCACCGGTCTTAACAATATTACGAATAGCCATGCTTTTTGCTTCCTCTCTCTTACAGGATCATATCGGGATTCGGGTCAGCATACGCTGTAACGGATGCAAAGCGCTTTTCAGTCGAAAACGCTCTTAACCGCTCCGCAATTACCTCCCGAAACTCTTTGGAATTCTTATATTTAATGATTATTTTATATCTGTACTTTCCGCCCACACGTGATACCGAGGCCGAGGACGGCCTGAGTATGCGCACTGGGAGCGTCGGATGCTCATTTGCAAGCGTGCTACAAAGAGCCTTAGAGAAGAACTCCGCCGCATCGCGCACCGCTGCATCCTTTTCGCCCACAAAGCCGACCTGCAAAATATCCGAAAACGGCGGATAAAGCATTGCTTTTCTGAAGCGTATCTCCGTTTCAAAAAAGCTCTCATAGTCCTGCCTTGCCGCTAAATGCAGATAGGTATTCTCGGGCACATAGGTCTGTATCAGCGCCTTGCCGGAAAATCTTCCGCGTCCAGCACGCCCCACCACCTGCGTCAGCAGGTCGAAGGTACGCTCATTGCTGCGGTAATCATCACTGTAAAGCGACTGATCTGCCGAAAGCACGCCGACAAGCGTGACATTTTCAAAATCAAGTCCCTTGGCGACCATCTGAGTACCGACCATTATGTCATAATCACCGGCCGCAAACGCCGCCAGCTTCTTCTCAAGTGCATATTTATTTGCGGTTGTATCGGTATCCACTCTGAGTATACGTGCCTCCGGAAAGGCTTCACTCAGCTGATCCTCTGCCTTCTGGGTGCCGCCGCCCGAAAACATTATGTCACTGCTTCCGCAGGTCTTGCAGGTTATCCTTGCAGGCCCGGAATATCCGCAATAATGACACATCATCCTGTTATTGGCGGAATGATATGTCAGGGATATGGAGCAGTTCGGGCAGGTAACCACCGTTTTGCAGCTCTTGCAAACCGCATAGGTGTGGTATCCGCGGCGATTCAGCAGCAGGATCGATTGTCTGCCCTCGGCAAGATTTTCCGATACCGCCCGTGCCAGGGACATGCTTATCAAGGGCTTATCCCTGTACACGTCCTCATTATTCATGTCAACAAGCTGAACGTCAGGCACAGCCGCATCGCCGTATCTGCTATGCAGAGCGTGATAATGATATTTACCGCTCTTCGTCATATAGTACGATTCAAGCGAGGGCGTTGCAGAGCAGAGAAGGCAGTATGCATTGTGATAATTCACTCTGTACTTTGCTATCTCTCTTGCATGATAGCGTGGGTTGCTCTCGGACTTATAGGTGCTCTCCTGCTCCTCATCCATTACGATAAGGCCGAGATTCTGCACCGGCGCGAAGACCGCCGACCTTGTGCCGACGACTATCTTGGCCTGACCGGAGCGAACTCGCTTCCACTCATCCATTCTTTCACCGACCGAAAGTCCGCTGTGGAAAACAGCCACGGTGTCTCCGAACGCCGCCGTAAAGACCGCCAGGGTCTGCGGTGTCAGCGATATCTCCGGCACGGTAACGATAACGCCCTGTCCGCGTTCTATTACATGACGTATAACATGCATGAACACAGCCGTCTTGCCCGAGCCGGTCACGCCGTAGAGCAGCGCCACAGCCGCCTTGGGAGAATCACACTCCCGAATTATGCTGTGAGCCACCTTCTCCTGCTCCGGTGAGAGAACACGGGGAAGGCTGCTTTCACGTATTTCCTGAGTCTTCGGTCGCCTGAAGCGTTCAACCTCAAAAATTTCCGCCGCGCCCTTGTCCGAAAGTGCCTTTATAATAGCCGTGCTGACACCGGTAAAGTAGCTCAGCTCCTTTACCGACACTTCTCCGACATCGCAGAGAGTATCGTACGCCTCCTGCTGCTTCGGTGAAAGCTTGCCGGAAAAATCCGGCACTGCGCATATCATTCTGGAGGTTGCATCCTTCAGATTTCTCGATGCGGCGTTTTCTCTTATTACAATTCCTTTTTCGATGAGGCCGAGCAGCGCCGGGCTCTTCTCGTCAATACCGAGGCTCTGAGAGAGCTGTGCTCCCGTCATCCCCTGCTTAGCCGAGGTAAGAGACATCAGAAGCTGCCAGTCGAGATCATCAAAAAGCTCACGGTCATAGTCCTTAAATGCCGCGCTAATACGGTATTTATTGACTATTTTGTAGCTTATCCCAACGGGTATCATCAGCTTTATGGCGTCATAAAGCGTGCAATAATACCTGCCCTTCATCCAAACGGCAAGTGAAAGCATTTCTTCTGTGAGCAGCGGCTCATTATCCAATGTCGAAATTATGGTTTTGAGCTTTTCCGTATTATCGGCCTGTGTGTCGATACCCAGTACCATGGCAACACGTGTGCGGTTTCCGGCACCGAACGGCACCGTAACGCGCATTCCCGGCTTCAAAACGTCTTCAAGCTCTGCCGGGACAATATAAGTAAAGGGTGTGTCGAAGCGGTAGGTAGTGTTCTCCACCGCCAAACTGGCAAACAACAACGTCAAAACTCCTTTTCAGGCTGATTTGTATCAGTCGTTTTCCTCGGGCTCGATGATCTTATACTTGTCATTTGCAAAGTCCTGAGCAGCAAGGTCAACGGGCTTTTCAACGATGATCTGATTGTTTGCCTCAGCGGTATCGACGATATCTCTTGCACGCTTGGCAACTGCGATAACTACGGAGTATGCGCTGGAATGGGGTGTTTTGATGATGTTACAAGAGGGTTTAAGCATTGTTGATTATCCTTTCAGCTATAGTTTTATCGCGGGAAACACGAAGCTTCTCCGCTGCAATGATTGCTTCAATATCCGATACTGCCTGCTCAACGGTATTGTTGACAACGGCATAATCGTAATCTGTGACACAGCCTATCTCGCGGCTCGCCTGTGCCATACGGTTGCAGATAACGTCATCCGTTTCCGTACCGCGTCCGCGAAGACGCTGCTCAAGTATTTCAAGTGATGGCGGCAGAACGAACAGGCTGACACAGTCGGGAGCAATCTCCTTTACCTGCTTTCCGCCCTGCACTTCTATCTCAAGAATGACATCCTTGCCCTCGCTCAGCCATTTATCCACCGGCGCCTTGGGCGTTCCGTAATAATTGCTGACGTAGTTTGCGTATTCCAGCATTTCGCCATTCTCTATCTTTGCTTTGAATTCTTCCTTTGAGATAAAGTAATAGTGAACACCGTCCACCTCGCCCTCTCTCGGGCTGCGTGTCGTTGCCGAAACAGACATCTTAAGGTTTTCGTTTCTCTTGAAAAGCTCACTGAGGATAGTTCCCTTGCCACCGCCGGACGGTGAAGAGACAACTATCAGTAATCCTTTTTTCATATTATTCATTCCCAACTTTTATATTTATATCAAAGCGAAGCCTCCGCCTGATCATCCTGGTCACCGGTATTGTTGAATCGGTTCGCCACGGTTTCCGGCTGTAGTGCCGATAATACCACGTGGTCGCTTTCCATGATGATGACGGTTCTCGTCTTTCTGCCGCAGGTCGCATCTATCAGCACGCCGCGTTCCTTGGAGTCCTGCACGATACGCTTTATCGGAGCGGATTCCGGGCTGACTATCGCCACCATTCTCTCAGCGGAGATCATATTTCCAAAGCCGATGTTGACAAGCTGCATGATGCTCTTCCTTTCGGTTTATTCTATGTTCTGTATTTGCTCACGAATCTTCTCGATCTCAGCCTTGATATCAACAACCATGTAGGCTATCTGAGAATCGCTCGCCTTGCTGCCTATGGTATTGGTCTCTCTGTTCATCTCCTGAACAAGGAAATCCATCTTGCGGCCGGAGGGCTCTTCGGAATTCAAAAAGACCTTGAGCTGGTCAAAATGACTTCTGAGACGCACTGTCTCCTCCGCCACAGCGACCTTATCTGCAAAAATAGCTGCCTCTGTGAGTATACGCTGCTCATCGATGGTCGTGTCCTGCAAAACCTCCCTGAGCTTGCTCTCAAGGCGCTCTCTGTATTCCTTAACCGTCTCGGGTGATCTCTCCTCGATTTTGGAAACGATCTCCATAATGGTTCCGGCTCTCGAGATAATATCCTCGTAAAGACGCTTACCCTCTACCTCTCGCATTGCGATAAAGGCATCCACTGCCTTTTCTGCAACTGCCCTGACGTCATTCCAGATGGCTTCCTCGTCGGTGGGAGCCTTATGAACGGAGAAAACGTCAGAGTAGCGTGAAAGGGAATTGACCGTGATGGTGTCGGGCAGCTCATAGCGCTCTGCTATTTCTTTGAAGGCTGCTATATAGCCTGCCGCCAGCGAATGATTGACACTGACCACAACATCGGAATCCTCCAATGTCTCGACATTCACGTACATATCCACCTTACCGCGTGAAACACGGCTCTGAACATAGCTTTTCAGCTTGTCCTCCAAAAAGCCATAGCCGCGTGTCACTCTGGGAGAAAACTCAAAATACTTGTGATTCACGGATTTCAGCTCAACTGTGATATGTCTGCCATTCAGCATTTCCTCACAGCGGCCGTATCCGGTCATGCTCTTCAGCATAAGCTCATCTCTCTTCCTTACTATATAATAAAATCGGTCTGTCTGAAAATGGACATAGATACCGACAATAATCCATTATCAAGTAATTTTAACATTCATAGAGAAAAATTGCAACCTTTTGTAGGCTCATAATGAAAAAAAGGCTGCGAAATAAAGTGCCTACAAGCAAAAAAGCGCAGGTCTCCCTGCGGCTTTCTCACTCGTAATGAACTATTGTGGACATTGGCGTCTCCGCACAGGTATCCGACACATCAAACCTTCGCAGCTTGAAGAAATCAAAGAAGTCCGGGAAGGTCGTTTTTATGTGATTCGCGCCGTTCGTTTCGCCGAAGGAAGCAGCTGATCGCATCAGGGTATCAAGAATAAATATCTCGTCCATTTGCGGTTTTTCTGCGGAAAAATCCGTTTTGCCGCCGATATTGAAGCCATGAATGTACAGCACATCGTCCTTAAGGCTGACAACCGTATATCCAAGCTCCTCGGTACCATCCGTCATCGCCAGAACTCTGGATTCAGCGTCTGCGCCCTCTGTTTTGAGACATATTTCCCTTTCTCTGTCCTTTTCCTGCATTGGAACGATTTGAAGCATTTCTGTTTTCCTCCTTTTTCTGGGGATTTGCCTTATTCTGCGCACCCTTTTTCTGGGCCGCCATTCTCAGTCTGCGCACCTCATCCGGCTCAAGGTCACGGAATTGTCCCTGCGGCAGCATTCCGAGCTTTACACCGCCGATAGCCGTACGCTTAAGTCTTGCAACCTCAAGGCCGACCGCCTCGCACATTTTACGTATCTGGCGGTTTCTGCCCTCGTGTATTACAAACTCCAGGACAACGCGTCCCTGCTGCTGTTCCAGCACCCTTATTGTGGCCGGTGCTGTCATTTTGCCCTCTATCTCCATACCGACGGACATGCGTGTAAGCTGCTCCTCATTGACACCGGGACGTACCGTTACACGATAGGTCTTCTGAACATGTGTGGACGGATGTGAAATGAGATTTGCGAATTCGCCGTCATTTGTCATGAGCAGAAGCCCCTCGGAGTCCTTATCGAGTCTGCCTATCGGGTACAGACGCACTCCAAGCTCCTCAACAAGCTCACTCACGCATTTTCTTCCCCTGTCATCGCTGACTGTGGTTATATATCCGCGCGGCTTGTGCACCATGATATACATTTTTTCACTGTCCGGGCGAACCGGCTCGCCGTCGAGCGTCACCTTATCCCTTGCAACATCGACCTTATCGCCGATGGATGCACGAACACCGTTCACCGAAACGCGTCCTGCCTCTATCATTTCTTCCGCTTTTCTTCGGGAAGCAACGCCGCAGTCCGCCAGCATTTTTTGCAGTCTTGTATCTCTTGCCATAAAACCTTTCCTGCCGCTATGGGC
>CAZHDW010000016.1:0-42075 GCA_964531265.1 uncultured Ruminococcus sp. | reverse complement strand
ATCTTATCTTATAAATAGGGTTGATTTTTACGCGATTTTACACTATAATAACTTATGACAAATAAACCTTTATGGAGGCAAAAAACTTATGTTGGTATCTGCAAAGGAAATGCTGAACAAGGCTAAGGCTGGCAAGTATGCTGTTGGCCAGTTCAACATCAATAATCTCGAATGGACAAAGGCAGTTCTTCTCACAGCACAGGAGAACAACTCTCCGGTTATCCTCGGTGTTTCTGAGGGCGCCGGTAAGTACATGTGCGGCTATAAGACCATCGTTGGCATGGTTAATGGCATGCTGGAATCCCTGAACATCACTGTTCCGGTTGCACTTCACCTTGACCACGGCTCATATGAGGGCGCTCTCGCATGCATCGAGGCTGGCTTCTCTTCCATCATGTTTGACGGTTCTCACTATCCGATCGAAGAAAACATCCAGAAGACTAAGGAACTCATCGCTATTGCTGAGGCAAAGGGCATCTCTGTTGAGGCAGAGGTCGGCGCTATCGGCGGCGAAGAGGATGGCGTTGTCGGCAACGGCGAAGTTGCTGATCCGGCAGAGTGCAAGATGATTGCTGATCTCGGCGTTACAATGCTGGCAGCAGGCATCGGCAACATCCATGGTAAGTACCCGGCTAACTGGGCTGGCCTGAATTTTGACGTTCTCGCAGAAATCCAGAAGCTCACAGGCACAATGCCGCTGGTTCTCCATGGCGGTACAGGCATCCCGGCAGAGATGATCCAGGAGGCTATTTCTCTTGGCGTTTCCAAGATCAATGTTAACACTGAGTGCCAGCTCTCTTTCGCAGCTGCTACAAGAGAGTATATTGAGGCAGGTAAGGATCTGCAGGGCAAGGGCTTCGACCCGAGAAAGCTTCTCGCTCCCGGCTTTGAGGCTATCAAGGCTACTGTTAAGGAGAAGATGGAGCTGTTCGGTTCTGTCAACAAGGCTTGATTCGCCACTGTTACTTCTTAAGAAAAGCTTACAATTTTCGGAACGCGTCGATTTCGGCGCGTTCTTTTGCTTTTCGGCAAATCGCTCGTCTTGCATGTTGACACAAATTATGCTATACTAAACCTTAAATTAAGTAATTAAATCTAAGATTGCTTGGTTTAGTTGCAGTTTTGGATGGGGAGAAAGGACAAGGGCTAATGAATGAGTCAAAAGCCTATTGCATGAATTGCTTTTCAGAAATGAATCCGAACGACCTGCACTGTTCTCATTGCGGTTGGAGCAATGATGGGCAGCCACAGGACGCTTTGCCGTTCGGAACAGTTCTCTGCGATAAATATTTGATAGGACAGGCAGTGTCGGTGAATGGCGCAGGAATAACGTATTCCGCCTTGGAGCGCATCTCAAACAGGAAGGTCGAGGTTCGTGAATTCTTCCCGATTGGCATTGCAAGGCGAGAGCAGAATGTTGTGTGTCCCGTTGTCGGTGCAGAATTGAAATTCAGTGATTATCTCAGTGAATTTGAACGCACCGGCAGAAGTCTGATGAGGCTGTCCGGTATAGAAGGCATACAGTCAGCTATAAATGCTTTTTCGGAAAATAACACGCAGTATGTAGTATTTGCTTTCCGGGAATCCATGACGCTCCGTGAGTATGTTGAGTCCAACGGTAAGCTTTCGTGGACGGAATGTGAAAGGCTGTTTTTGCCCGTCATTCGTTCGCTAAATGATGTGCATTCAAGAAATATTGACCATTTGGGAATATCTCCGCAGACGCTAAGAATAGCTCAGGATGGTAGCATGTTCATTACAGGCTTTGAAATGCCATCGCTCAGACGAGCCGGCAATGATCTGCAATCGGATAGCTTTGAAGGTTACTGGGCGCCGGAGCAATATTCAAGGGTGCGCATGTGCGATGAGGTAACGGACGTTTACGGCATGAGTGCGTCACTGATGTTTGCTGTATCGGGAGCAGTACCGCCTGATGCACAGAAAAGGCAGCAGGACCCGCGATTGCTGCTGCCCAGGGATGTTGTAAGGGAATTGCCAAAGCACGCTGTACAGGCGATTGCGAACGGTTTACAGGTGGATGCCAATAAGAGAACATCCAGCTTCTCACGTCTTCTGGCTGAGCTTACGGCTTCATCCATGGTCGTAGAGACTGTTGTGGAAACAGAAACCCTGCGTTCACTGCCTAATTCCGATAAACGAGACCCAAAGAGCAAGAGTATGCCACCGTTTGTGATGCTGATGCTTTCATTTGTAATAACTATCGTTGTGCTGATGCTTGTAACAAGCATATGGTTTAAGGACAGCCCCTTTTCGCCGCAGAGCATTAGCGGTGCGTTCAATACCTCTGAGGTGCCGCTTGAATCACAGACGATAAAGCTGCCGAATCTGGTCGGTAAGAATTATGACGAGATTAAAGCACTTGCCGGAACAGATTCTTCCTATGCCTTTACGCTGAAGATATATGAAGAACGTTTTGATGATTCCGCACCGGAGGGGGAGATACTTGAGCAGCTCCCGTTTGCTGGCTCGATGATTAAGGCGGGGGATACCGTAAAGGTTGCCGTCAGCGGTGGTCAGTCTAAACGCGCTTTACCGGATATTACCAATGCGCCGTACGAGACTGCCAAGGAGCAGCTTGAGGCTGAGGGCTTCGTCCCGGTCAAGGTAGAAAGTATGAGTGCGGACATACCAGCCGGAAATGCTATCGGCTATCTCAATGAACAGCCGGGCGACGTTATTGCACACGGCTCGGTCGTGCAGGTGCTTGTCAGTACCGGTGCATAAAAGAATATAGCTTTAAAGGCACTTGCAGCATTAGAGCTGCAAGTGCCTTTTGTTATTTTTAATTGATATTGAAGCGCAAACAAATAAGAACGTCACACCCCAACAGTAGGAGGTGTGACGCTCTTTAGGTAATTAGAAATAGAAGGATTACTTATACATAGCCATATAATCGCCGTGTGCCTCGATCAGCTCATCGCACATCTTGACGATGTCGTCGATAGAGAGCTCAGCAGCGGTGTGAGGATCAAGCATAGCAGCACGATAGATATCCTCGCGCTTCTTTGTGCGTGCAGCCTCGATTGTCATGAGCTGAACATTGACGTTTGTCATGTTCATTGCAGCAAGCTGTACCGGCAGGCGGCCAACATGACAGGGGTTGATGCCCATACGGTCAACAAGGCAGGGAACCTCAACGCAAGCGTCAGCCGGCAGGTTGTCGATGAGACCCTTGTTCAGTACGTTACCGCCGATCTTGTACGGAGTGCCTGTGAGGATGGAATCCATGATGTAGGAGGCATATTCCTTGGAACGTGTATGCTCGACCTTGCCGTCCTGAAGAATGCTGTCCTTTTCTTCCTTCCAGCCCTTGATCTGGTTTACGCAGCGGCGCGGATACTCATCCAGCGGAATATTGTATGCGTCGATGAGCTCGGGATATCTGGACTTGATGAAGAGCGGGTTGTACTCAGCGTTATGCTCGCTGGACTCTGTGCAGTAGTAGTCAAGACGCTTGATGTATTCATAACGAACCATATCGTTGTGCTTTTCGTTGGCGTTCTTCTCAGCAGCACGGCGACGAATCTCGGGGTAGAGGTCATTGCCGTTCTTATCGGTGATCTCAAGCAGCCAGCCCATGTGGTTGATGCCTGCAATAAGCTCACGACGACCCTCAAGCTTGTCCTCCATACCGAGGGACTTCAGGAGGTTCTCAGAGCAGACCTGAACGCTGTGGCAGAGACCGACAGTCTTAACATTTGTGTAGCGCTGCATATAGCCGGAAAGCATTGCCATCGGGTTTGTATAGTTGAGGAACCATGCGTCCGGGCAAACCTCTTCGATGTCACGTGCGAAATCCTCGAGAACCGGGATTGTACGCAGTGCACGCATGATACCGCCGATGCCGAGTGTATCAGCGATAGTCTGGCGAAGACCATACTTCTTCGGAACCTCAAAGTCGATAACTGTGCAGGGCTCATAAAGGCCGACCTGAATTGCGTTAACTACGAAGTCAGCACCGCGAAGAGCTTCTTTTCTGTTCTCAACTCCGCAGTATGTCTTAAGAGTAGCCTTGCCGCCGTTTGTGTTTTTGTTAATAGCACTGAGGATGATAAAAGATTCCTCAAGGCGCTCTGCATCGATATCATAGAGTGCGATCTCAGCGTCACAGAGAGACGGTGTGCACATGCAGTCGCCAAGAACGTTTCTTGCGAAAACAGTGCTGCCTGCACCCATAAAAGTGATCTTTGCCATGATTTACCAAAACCTTTCTGCGCATAGCGCATTTTTAGGATATAATATATACAAGCTTATTATAGGTTCGAAAACAATGTTCGGGCAATAAGAAATGTTGACCCTTATTGTTGTTTTGTTGTTTTTTCTCGCAAATAGTGGTATAATATATCTGAGATCATTTATCAAGCGAGGATATTTCGGTGAACACTATTAAGCACAGAGCGGAAAATTTGAATAACGGCGGTTCGGTCACAGTGTATTATTGTGGATATGAAAAATGCGACAGAGGACATTTTTGGGGGCCGGCAATGCGCACGCAATACCTTTTACACTATGTCATGTCGGGCTGTGGTACATATTCTGTTGGCGGAGAAACCTACAGCATAGGGAAGAACGAATGCTTTCTTATAAGACCGGGTGAGAGAACGATATATACTGCGGACAGTGATGACCCGTGGGAGTATATGTGGGTCGCCTTTGACGGCTTCGATGTGCTTGAAATACTGCGCAGAACAGGCCTTGTCAGTGATTATGTTGCTAAGGTCGATAACGGGGACGAATTCGAGCGCTATATGCAAGAAATGATAAGTGAGTTCAATCAGGGCAGTCTCTTTAAAGTGATGAGCTGCTTCTACGGCGCTATGTCGGTTCTTGAAAAATCAACACACGGCGGCGCATATACACGTGAGCATGAGTATGTCAATAAGGCAATAGGCTACATAAAGAGCAATTACAGCTATCCGATACAGATAAGCGATCTTGCAAGACATATCGGCATTGACAGAACATATCTCTATAGAATATTCACCGCTTCCGAAAGCATGTCGCCAAAGCAGTATTTGATGCAGGTTAGAATAAACGCCGCAAAGAAGATGCTCCTTGCCGGCACATACAGCGTCGGAGAAACGGCTCTGTCGTGCGGATTTTCCGATTCAGCATCCTTTTGCGGAAGATTCAAACGGCTAACGGGCATGACCCCAAAGGAATTTATGGCAGACAGTAAAAACCACCATGCGCAGTCCTGATGCGCACGGTGGTTTTGTTTATTTATTATACTGTTATCCGCTATTATCGGCTGAATTCCGAAAGCTCAAGGCCCTCGTTGTGCTCAAGTGCCCAACGGATGCTCCACTCGTTGGAGAACAGCAGCAGATAACGTCCGCGTATGTCCTGAACCTTCTTTGTATCGGAAGTAAGATTCAGCTTCTTAAGGTCGATATCCGGGGTATCTATCCAGCGTATCAGAGAATAGGGAAGGTTCTCCATTCTGATCTCAACATTGTATTCGTTTTCCATGCGATACTTAAATACATCAAACTGCAGAGTACCGACAACGCCTACAATGACCTCTTCCATACCGGAGGCGATTTCTTGGAATATCTGTATAGCGCCCTCCTGGGCAATCTGTGTGGTTCCCTTAACAAACTGCTTGCGCTTCATGGTGTCCTTCTGAGCGACGCGGCAAAAATATTCGGGAGCGAAGGTGGGTATACCCTCAAACTGAACCTTCTTGCCGGTGCAGAGAGTATCACCGATCGAGAAGATACCGGGATCAAATACGCCGATGATATCACCGGCATATGCCTCTTCGATTATTTCGCGGCTCTGTGCCATCATCTGCTGAGGCTGAGCGAGCTTTATCTTTCGGCCGCCCTGAACATGTGTAACCTCCATGCCTTTTTCAAATCGGCCACTGCAAATGCGCATGAAAGCAATTCGGTCACGGTGCGCCTTGTTCATATTGGCCTGAATCTTGAAAACAAATGCCGAGAAGTCCTTGTTGAACGGATCTACTACGCCGTCAGCTGTTCCTCTCGGAAGCGGTGATGTGGTCATCTGGAGAAAGCTCTCAAGGAAGGGCTCAACACCGAAGTTAGTGAGAGCAGAACCGAAAAATACGGGGGAGAGCTTTCCGTGGCGAACCTTATCAATGTCGAATTCGTAACCGGCGCCGTCAAGCAGCTCAACATCATCTCTAAGGGTATTATAGAGGTTTTCTCCAAGCATATCTGCAAGGGAGGCATCGTTAAGATCAATCTTATTGGCCTTTACCTCGTGCTGACCACGCAGCTCATTATCACCCTCAAAGGCAATTATTTTGGAGTTTTCACGGTCATAAACGCCCTTGAAATCGATTCCGGAGCCGATCGGCCAGTTCATCGGATATGTGCCGATGCCAAGCTCGCGCTCTATCTCGTCAAGAAGGTCGTACGGACTCTGAGCGTCTCTGTCCATTTTATTGATGAAAGTGAATATCGGAATATCACGCATAACACAGACCTTGAATAGCTTACGTGTCTGTGCCTCAACGCCCTTTGAAGCGTCGATTACCATGACCGCGGAGTCTGCAGCCATAAGTGTGCGGTATGTGTCCTCGGAGAAGTCCTGGTGACCCGGTGTGTCCAGAATGTTTATGCAGTAGCCGTCATACTGAAACTGCATTACCGAAGATGTGACGGAAATACCACGCTGCTTCTCTATTTCCATCCAGTCTGAGACTGCATGGCGGGAGTTCTTCTTTCCTTTGACCGCACCTGCAAGCTGTATGGCGCCGCCGTACAGCAGGAATTTTTCGGTCAGTGTTGTTTTACCTGCGTCAGGGTGCGAAATAATCGCGAAGGTGCGTCTTTTTTCTATCTCTGTTCTTAAATCGGGCAAGCTGATAACCTCTGTTTCTTCGTGAATTCAAATTAACCGATTAATTCTATCACAGATATGCAGAAAGTTCAAGATTTCAAAGGCGTGTACTGACAATTTTTTTGTAAGATATATGCTATGTTTATGACAAAGAGGGGTGAAAAATGCTGAGGAAGATTTCAACAGTGCTTCTCAGCTTGCTGGTCGTCTGGTATGCGGCCGAGACAGTAAGTGGCGAGAGAATGCGTAATACGAACGGGATAGTGATTTCGGAGGGTAGTCATCGGCAGGAGGATGAGGATGCTCATGGTTGTATCTATGCAACGGCTGCGTTGAGAAAGCTTCAAAATCGCGATATCACGGTGCGCTTTATTCTTGTAAGAGCCGATGAGATATTCTATGAACAGGTCACAGTTACACCGACGAGCCTCGGGGAAAAGGGGCTGCTCTCAAGCAGAGCGGTATTTTCCAACCTTGAAAACGGCATATATGAGCTGAGCATAGAATCTGCGGTTAACGCAGAGCTTGACTATATACTTGCCGAAAAGGGTGACAGATCGTGCTATCTTCAGGAGGGGGAAAGCATTACCTTTGTCATAACAGATTCGGTAAGCACCGGAAGTGCATGGTTCATTCTGAAGGAGCAGGAGGAAAAAGATGATTAGTATGAAAAAAGGAAGGCATTACAAACAATCAGGCATGGGCGGAAAGCTCAGAAATATCATACATGATAAGCTGAATAGGATGATCATACGTCTGTTTGGCAAGCATACGGACATGCTTCATTACAGATAGGCAAAATCAAAACGCTAAGTCGGTTTTTTCGACTTAGCGTTAGCTTTATAACGGCGGATATTTACTTGTTTTCCAACCCAGCAAACGCATTATCTCCAATTCATCCAAAGCGTCAAAAAATGCGTTGTGGCTTTCTCTGTATGTGTAGTTATCACTGAGTATTCGGAGCATAGCCTCCACGCCATAGCCGCGCTTAAGTCGTCCGGTGGAGAAGCATTCAGCCGTTACGGGTATTCTACGGTTATATTGGCGGTAAGCCGCAAGACGCATAATATCATGCCACTGGAAAGCTCTTAGCTCAGGCAGATGATTGCGGTCAAAGCACGCATTGTACGCAAAAACCGATTTAACTCCGTGAGCATTAAGCCAGCCTCTCAGGTCAGCTATAGCTTCTGCTCTGGAGCAGATAATGGGCTGAATCGGAGTTTTGATATACAGAGTGCTTTCATACATGCCGCCAAGCTGACATTCACGGGGCAGAATGTAGTATTTGGCATCAATCAACGAAAAGTTGTTCTCATCGGCGATACAGCAACCCATGCTCATGACCTGATCGTTCCAATTCGTTTCAGTATCAATTACGGCAAAGCAACCCATAACCTTCTCCTTTTGAAAATGCAAGAATAGCATAGCTGAAAGCGGGAATAAAAATATACAGGATGCAAAAACTGTGTCCGCATTCTGAAAATGACCGAATTACCAGAAAAAATGAGCAAGAAGAGCTATCAAAAATCCAAGGAGAGCACCGCAGATGACCTCTATCATTCTGTGTCCGAGGGATTCATTGAGCTCCGGTATCATACTGCTGAGGGCCTTTTCTTTTTCCTCACTTCTGTCCTCAAGATAGTCAACAATATCATTTATTGCCTTAGCATGCAAACCGGCCGCCCAACGCACGCCTGTAGCGTCATACATGACGACCATTGCGAGGATGAATGCCATAGCGAATATCGGGGAAGAGAAACCGTATTGAAAATAGCACATGAGCAATACTGAGCAAACCAGTGCAGAGTGAGAGCTCGGCATTCCGCCGGCACCGGAGAGACGCTCCTTTTTGAATTCACGGTGCTTCATCATATGTATCATGGTCTTCAATATCTGAGCCGCCGCCCATGAGATAACACCAACATTAATCAGTGGGTTTGAGACCAAAACAGTAAAATCAAAATTCATGTCATAAACCTCCATATCAACGGTAAGCCGGCAGAGCAGAAAATGAGGTTGCCAAATACCATTATTATTTTACAGTTAACCGACAAACTTGTCAATGCCAAAGCAGGGCGAGAATCTTGGCAATATCTGACTGAATACTTATAGTTTTCTTAAGCTTTATAATTGCTTACAAAAATATCCGGCTGCTTGAAAAGAGTCAGCCGGATATTTTCAGTTATTTCTGGAACATTTTTCAGCATCAATTGCCAGCACCAGCATTAGCGCACAAATAGCGTCGTCCGGGCGAACAACATCGATTTCATATGTATCTGTCCAGTTAAACAGCTTTTTTGAGATCTCAGCCACGAAATGCCCGTATTGGTCAACTATCGAATAATCCCATTCAAAGAAGTCGCCCTGTACTTGCCAGCCGTTGCAATCGATATTAAAGCGCGGAGAAAACAGGGAAAACTCTTTGTTGATACACCCGATGTATTGACCTTTAATGTAGAGGTCAAATTTCGGAAAGAACGTAAGAACACGCTCCTTTACCATGCCAACCTCATAGCCATTGGCGTCAAAGATTTTCAAACAATGTCCCCACGAAAGCTGCCCCTTTACAACGAAAACGGTGTTGCCGGCCTCATCGTAAATATCATAGCTGTCAAACCACGAAAAAAATCGTTGCTTAAATAATAGCTTCATAAAATCTCCCTTTCCGATCCTCACAAACGGATTCTTGTTTGAGTATACAATAGTTATTGCTCGATTTCAAGTACTTTTCTTATCAACTGCTGCGATTATTCCGGCATCCTTAAATATGTGAAGCATATAATGTAAAAGCATTACATACGGTATGACGGCCGGCCTCCCTGTAATCAGCATGACATAGACAGCCGTAAACATCACTAAAGATGGAATATGAGAGTTTTTTGCTATCAGACGGGGCTCTATAAGCTGTCTTATTACCGATATAATCGCAAAACCGACTATTATGCCTATGAATTGTATATGATGTCCGCAAATAAGCTTGTAAACAGCTAACGGAAGCATAACAATGCCGGGGCCGAAAACAGGCATAACATCCATTATCGTCACGAGTAGAGCAGTAAGCCATGGATATTCGATATTCAGAATGCCGAATATTATTCCGCTTTCCGAAAAGGTTATCAGATAAATTATTAGATATGAAAATATAAGTCCCAATGAGGTCTTAGCATTCGATCTTATGGCTTTGAGCAGGGCAGAAGCCATATCTGTTCTTATTATATTTGTGACAAGTCGGAACACTTTATGCGAATTTTGAAGCAAGAACACTGTAAAGATATATGACATTACACAGCCAAACAATATTCCCGACGTGACAAGTAGTGATTTTGCGGCAGTTCCCCAGGTGGATATGGACAGCAGTGATTCATTCTGTGTTTTTGATAATGCACCCCTTATATTACTTTCTATCGCTACAATCAGCTCCAGCGCTTTTTCCGGTAGCTTTGAAGTGTCAAGTACATCAGCTTTACGAATCAGAATGACGATATCTGTGACGATCAGTGCGATAATGCCTAAAATGATGACAAGCAGCATGATATAGCATATAGCGGTCGAGATTATATGTGAAAGCTTTTCCGATAAATGCAACTTTCTTCTTAAAGCCAGGCTTAACCCTTTAGTCGGAAGATACATCAAAGCACCAAGCAAAAACGGAAAGAACAGAAGCAGGTGCTTTGTGGCGATGTAAAATATCAAGCTGTAGATGACTGTGAACAGCAATATGCTTTTGTTTTGCCTTATTGTTTCGATCAATTTCACAGTACGCTTCCTTTCGTTTTGACGGTTCTAAACTGTGGATAACAGCCATAAGATTAGACGTATTCAAAATTTGAGAGGATTGATACAAATGAGTTTCGATATGGCAGCTGACAAGCTATATGACTTTACGAAATCTCTAAAGCGAATCCCGGAAAGTGTGAAGCCCAGAGTTACCGATATCTGCCTGCGTGCCGACAGACCTCTTGTGCTTAAATGCGGCAGAAGGCACCTGTTCGTTGGTCTTGACGGAATGGTTTTCACCGAACCTAATAAGGCCTGCGTTTTTGTAACACGAGAAGATATTGCATCCGTTTTCTATAAGCTGTGCGGCTACTCTGTGTACAGTCATATCGATGAAATACGTCATGGCTTTATTTCTGTTAACGGACTTCGTGTGGGCATAACCGGCACCTCTGTTACACGCAATTGTGCTCTTCAAACTGTCAGGGATATCACAGCACTTTCGATACGTATACCTCGCGAGGTAATAGGCTGCGCAGAAGCTGTTCTTAGGCATGTTGACCCATTTGATGGTGTTTTGATTGCCGGAGCTCCCTCTTCCGGCAAGACAACCCTGCTGAGGGATATCGCAAGAATACTTGGGCACGATCATCGCACGGTTGTTTTGGACGAGCGGCTTGAGCTGTCATCGGATGGCTTTGATCTTGGCAGATTCACTGATGTCCTGCGCGGCTATCCGAAAAAGGATGCGTTTTCACATGCGATACGCTGTCTGTCTCCTGAATTCATCCTCTGTGATGAATTGGAGGACAGTGATATGCAGCACATCAAATCGGCGCTCTTTGCCGGCGTAGTTATCATAGCTACGGTTCATGCAGGCAGTATTCATGATCTCAAGCACAGACCGTTATGCCGTGAGCTGATAAATACCGGAGCGTTTCGCCGGATAGTACATATTAGCAGTAACGGGAGTTTCACCGGAAATCTTTCCGTGCTGACGGTGGGTGAACTTTGTGAGGATATTGCTGGTGCCGATGATAATAGTGGCAGGCTTGTTCGCTGGGTCGTTTGAAGCAATGCGTTTGAAAATGCGTGTTAATGAGCTTACTGTGCTTCTGGATGCAATCCGTTCAATAAAGGCTGCGGCAGTATATACCTCGGGAGAGTTGAAAACTGTGATCGACATGAACAGGGATAATGAGTTTTTGCAGATTGTGGGGACACTCCCTGAGCCAATATCGGCATGGAATTCAGCATCGGATCGCTTTTTTCAAGATAATGATGACGCATCCCTTGCAAAAGCTTTTATAGCAGGATATGGCAAGTCTGATATGGACGGGCTACTGTCACATATAGCAATGTTTGAGGAAAAAGCAGAAGCTCATCTAAGAAGAGCCGAGGAAGCAGCAACCTCAAAGTGCCGAATATGCACCGTTTTAGGGTTGTTTTCGGGGATCATAACTGCGATCGTCGTCATATAGAGAGCGGGGAAAGGAAATACCATGGAAGTAGACCTCATATTCAAAATAGCCGCAATAGGAATAATCGTAGCAGTTTTGAATCAATTGCTCATCCGTTCCGGCCGTGAAGAGCAGGCCATGATGACGACCCTGGCAGGCCTGATCGTTGTTCTGATGATGATAATTACTCAGATAAGCGTGCTGTTTGATACTATAAAATCGGTATTCGACCTATGAATATGGTGCTTATAGTGTCGTTTGTGGCACTTTTCACTGCGGTTTGTAAGGCAATGATAAAGAAAGCAACTGCGGAAATTGCCTTTCTGCTGTCCACGGCCTCACTTGTGCTCATACTCCTGCTTGTCCTGCCGAGCATTTCCGAAGTTATCGACTCGATAGAGCAGCTTGCGGACAGCAGCGAGCTGTACGAGGTGTTTTCGGTGTTGATCAAAGCACTCGGAATAGCGCTGACAGCCGGGATAGCAGGACGGATGTGCGATGACGCAGGTGAAAAGGCCCTTGCGCTTGGGGTGGAGCTTTCAGCGAAGGTCGTGATAACTGCCATTATGTTGTCTCCGCTCAATCAGTTTCTTCAGCTAATTCGGGAGATATTGATATCATGAAAGGAATTCGAGGTATATTATTTGCTGTTGTTACGGCCATTATTCTGTCAATTACGGTTCATGCAGCAGAAACGGATGAAATATATGAAAAGAGCGGAGCTGTTGACTTGGAGAGCATGGTTCCCGGTGAGACGCGTGAGTTGCTCGATAGCGCACAGATAACCACCGATGGTTTTCAGCCCGACAGTATTGAGAAAATGCTCAATTCTGCTCTTAATGATTTGAAAAGCAATATCAATGTACCGGTGAGATCAATCCTTGTGCTTTTGGTCTCTGTTCTTATCATAGCAGCCGCCAAAGAAATCTGCACGGATAAACTTCAAAGCCTCTTTGAATTACTTGAGGCAGCAGCGGCCGCAATGGTTTTTCTTCCCCGTATGATAGTGCTGCTTGAAAGAACATCAACGATCATTACAGCCGTCAATACATTTATGCTCGCGGCAATACCCATATATACCGGAATATTGGTGCTGTCCGGAAATTCAATGGCAGGGAGCGTCTATGGTGCACTTACTATAACTGCGGCCAATCTGCTTACAGCTATATCTCAGCAGGTTATAATGCCCTTGACACGGGTTTTTTTGGCAGTCACAAGTGTATCGTCCCTCGTGGACACAAGGCTGACGCGCTTTACGGAGGATATCAGTAAGGCGGTAAAATGGGCACTTACGGCTTGTGTTACTGTTTTCACCGGAATTCTATCCATGCAGACGGTACTGTCCTCTCAGACCGACTTAGCCAAAAGCAAGGCGCTCAAAATGATAGCTTCAAGCACGATTCCCATAGTCGGCAGTGCCTTTGGCGACGCGATATCCGTCATAACGTCCGGAGTAAGCACGGTGAAGGCGGGTGTCGGTGCATTCGGGATACTTACTGCAATTGCAATTCAGCTTCCGCTGTGGCTTGAAATGCTCGTGTGGATAGCGGTCAGTCGTGCTATCTCTGTGATGGCAGATCTGTTCGCTGCCCGAAGCATGGGGGTCTTCGCTTCCGGCTGTGAATCGGCCTTAAAGATTCTGCTGGCGCTTTTGTTCAGCAGCGGCTGTGTGGCGATCATCTCCGCGGCCCTGCTCTTGTGTGTGAGGGGCAGCTATGAGTGAAGCGTATAAATTGACCTTTGAAGTATGCACTGTGCTTGTGGCGGTAGCGGTGATATCGCGACTTTTTCCGGAAAAGATCGGTGATTTTGTCAGGGGAACATCAATTGTTATAATACTTGCGGTTCTGATATCCGGAGTAATGCGCATCGATATCAATATTGAAGCACAGGATGCATTGGTGGATAAAAATATGTCACTCGAGCAGATGATCTGCGAGAAGGGCATTGCTGAACTGCAAAGCGGACTCATCGAGCTTTTGGTGGCTGCCGATGTCGACGTGGAGCAGCTTGAAGTCAGATACCGGCAGAATGACAGCGGAGAGGTCACAATTGACAGGGTGTGTGTGCAAGTGCTGTATGCTGCGGACAGGGAGCGAGCTTACGCTCTGATAAGCGCAAGCCTACAGAATCAAATACCGGTGGAGGTTTATATATAATGGAGGACAATGTACGCGAGAGATTGAAAGCGCTCATTAAAAGCGGCAAGGGTACATATATCATGATAGGTGTAGCGATAATTGCAGCACTGCTTGTTCTGATGTTGCCTGAAAAGAGCGAGAAAGCGACTGTTAAAGAAACAATCCAAACAGAAGCTGTGCCCGATGCATCGGAAAAAATCTCGAAGCAGATAGCGGATATGGTTTCGGCCATAACCGGTGAGGCTGCACCGCATGTGACGGTCACACTGCGTTCGTCGGGCGAGACTGTCTATGCTACCGAGGACAAGAGGAGCGAACGAAATTCCCAGGAATTCAGCGGAGAGGATATCAATAAAACGCAGACTGACGGCGATACTGAGAAAACCTATATCATAGTCAAGGCCTCCGACGGTTCACAGAAGCCGTTAATAGTCATGCAGACACAGCCGGAGGTGCTCGGCGTTGTTGTGGTTTCAAAGAGAGGCGGTGAAGCGGCGATAAGAGAAAGAATTACGCAGGCTGTAAAAACTGCGTTTGATTTGTCCTCAACACAGGTATGTGTGACAGGGTGTGCTGAATATACATGAACAAACGATGATCGGAGGTTTAATCATGAAATACGGAAAAAGACAACTCATATTGGCTTCACTTGTTCTGGCACTCGGTGCGGCGGTATATCTGAACTGGCAGTTTTCCGGAACAAATGTGAAGCTTGAGGATGGAGCTGAGGATGACAGCTCAAGTGCATTGGGTGCGGCACAGCTTGTCAACAGCAACTATATTGAGACTGTATCGGACGGCGTGGAGGTGTCGGCGGATATGGCGCAGAGTGCAGAAGAGACGGTAGCCAAAGCAGATGCTTTTTCGGATGCACGGATGTCCCGACAGACTGCAAGGGATGAGGCTGTGGAACTTTTGGAGGATGTTCTGGAGGATGCTCAGGCCGACACGGCTGTAAAGGAGGCCGCGGTCAGCGAGGCCGCCGCTATTGCCCAGAATATACTTAAAGAGACCAACATAGAGTCCCTTGTACAGGCCAAGGGCTTTTCCGAGTGCGTAGCCTACATAAACGGCGATGCCTGCACTGTTGTAGTCAAGGGTGACATGGATAATGAGCAGAATGCACTCATAGTAAAGGATATTGTGGTGTCCGAAACAGGCCTTGCGGCGGATAAGATTAAAATCATATCGGAGTAACGCCGATACCTCATGTATCCAAGCTGATATTTGTTGCATTTCCTCGGGGAATATGATATAATACTTCTCGAACAACAACGTGTTGCGAGAAGCTTGAAAACTTTAGACTGGAATTGCGCCATATGTGCGCTTATTTGGCTCTTGCTGCCCGCTGTTCGTTTGAAACAGCGGGTTTCTTTTTTGCTATGAAAGGAAGTATAACTATGAAAAAAAGACACGAATCAAGAGAATTGGCATTTATCCTCCTGTTCGAAAAATCAGTCAGTGACAACTCCATGGCCGATATCATTGAAGCGGCTGTAGAAGCAAGATGTGTGGAAATGGATGACTATTGTGAAAAGCTGACAATGCTCGCAGAGCAGCATCTGCCCGAGATAGATGAAACCATCACAAAGCACATAAGGGGCTGGAATCTTCGCAGACTCTCCAAGGTAACACTTGCGATACTTCGCCTTGCGGTATGTGAAATCGAGTTCTTGAATTCCGATGATGTTCCCGTCAGTGTTTCTATCAATGAGGCTGTTGAGCTTGCAAAGATATACGGAAACGAAAAGGATGCATCCTATGTAAACGGAGTTCTTTCCTCCGTTGCCAAGAGCGTGAACGAGGCAAAAAATGCTTGATATCAATGCTCTCGGTATAGATACCAGCAATTATACGACGAGCGCTGCGGTGCTTATAAACGGGGAAATGCACAGCGAGGGCAAGCTGCTGCCGGTTAAGGCAGGAGAGATAGGCCTTCGCCAGAGCGATGCTGTGTTTCACCATACAAGGCAGCTACCGGAGGTTATGGGGCGTTTAGGCTCAAGTATAGGCTCGGTCAGAGCTGTCGGCGTTTCGAGCCGTCCGAGAGAGGCCGAGGATTCATACATGCCGTGCTTTCTTGTCGGATGCGGTACGGCAAGCATTTTGTCCCAGGCATTAGGCATTCCGCTTTACAGCTTCTCGCATCAGCAGGGCCATATTGCCGCCGCACTCTACAGTGCAGGACGTCTTGAACTGCTTAAGGAGCGCTTTATTGCGTTTCATCTTTCCGGCGGTACTACCGAGGCCGTATTGGTCGAGCCGTCCGCAGATAACATACTCTCAACAAGACTTGTTGCAAATTCTCTCGATCTTAAGGCTGGGCAGGTGATAGACAGGATAGGCGTTATGCTTGGACTGAGCTTCCCGGCCGGAAAGCATCTCGATCCGCTTGCTGTGCAGTATAACGGAAAAATCAAAGCCCGTGCGTCGATGAAGGGCGCGTGCTGCTCTCTTTCCGGTGTCGAGAATAAGTGCCGTACTTTGCTTGAAAAGGGTGCTTCACCGGAGGAAATAGCGGCGACCTGTATAGAATATGTCATCAGCTCCATAGAGCAGATGACAATAGAACTGTTAAAGGAATACGGAGAGCTTCCGTTGCTGTTTTCGGGTGGAGTATCTTCGAATTCAATGCTTCGTAAGAGAATGACGGATAAGTACGGAGCTTTTTTTGCAGAGCCGAGGTTTTCTGCTGATAATGCTGCCGGTACCGCTGTGTTGGCTTCACTTCGCGAGGAGGGATTCTGATTGCGCGTTTTATCTGTTTCACAGGTAAACTTCTTCCTCAAGTCCCTTATCGAGGGCGATGGCAGACTGAATGATATTTATGTCTCTGCGGAAATATCAAACTATACGGATCATTACAGATCGGGACATCTGTATTTTTCGCTTAAGGATGAAAAATCTATTATTAAGTCGGTCATGTTCTCGAATGCCGCACGCAGATTGCGCTTTCGTCCCAAGGACGGAATGCGTGTCATAGTTCGCGGCAGAGTGTCGGTATATGAGCCGAGTGGTCAGTATCAATTCTATGTTGAGGAAATGCAGCCGGACGGTGTCGGCGCACTCAGCATAGCTTTTGAGCAGCTAAAGGAAAAACTCTCGAAGGAGGGGCTGTTTTCGGATGAGCATAAAAAGGAGATGCCGCAGTTTCCGTTCAGAATAGGCGTCATCACGTCTCCCACAGGTGCAGCCGTACAGGATATGCTCAATATTATTTCCAGAAGATGGCCGGTAGCCACAATTGTGTTTAAGCCGACCCTCGTTCAGGGGGAGGATGCACCAAAGCAGCTGATAGAGGCACTTACTGAGATGAACCGCAAAAAATGTGCGGATGTGATACTCATCGGTAGAGGTGGCGGCTCCGCCGAGGATCTTGCGGCCTTCAATGATGAAGCACTCGCAAGGGCTGTTTTCGCATCTGAAATACCGGTAATATCCGCTGTCGGCCATGAGACCGACTTTACGATTTGCGATTTTGTCGCTGATCTCAGAGCACCCACTCCGAGTGCTGCGGCAGAGCTTGCAGTGCCGGACATACTCGAGGTTAGGATGAATCTGGATACTATGTCCAGGCGTATGCAGCAGGCTGAAAAGGCACTGATAAATGATTGCTGCCAGATGCTTGATTCAGTTCTTGCATCCAAGACGCTCAAACAACCGACCTCCATGGTATACGACAGACGTGCCATGCTCGATTCAACCGTGCAAAGGCTGAAAAGTGCAGGTCAGGAGCGCTTGCTTGGCGAAAAGGAATGCTTGGCACAGCTTTCCGGAAAGCTTGAAGCCATGAGTCCGCTAAAGGTGCTTTCGAGAGGATATGCCATGCTCCGCAAAGATACCGGCGAGCCCATTGCGACCGTCGGCTCAGTTAAGGTTGGCGATGTTCTTCATGCTGAGCTTTCGGATGGCAGTATGAATTTATCCGTATTGGAATGTAATCTGCATGGAGCAGAGGACGCTTGAAAGGAGATCGATCCGATTGGCAAAGAAAACTTTAAAATTTGAAGACGCCCTGACTCGTCTTCGTGAGATAACCGAGCTTTTGGAGCGTGGCAATGCAACGCTTGAGGAATCCCTGAAGCTTTTTGCCGAGGGAACTGAACTTTCGGCTTTTTGCTATGAAGCTCTGCAAAAGGCCGAATTGAAAATAACGGAGCTTTCAAATATCTCCGAAGCAAAGGAGCCGTAATATGAGCCGCGTAGAGCGTATAGAAGACGCACTTAACAGATTTGTGCCCGAAACAGACAAGCTGTATAAGACTGTAACGGATTCCATGAGATATTCGTTGCTAAATGGCGGCAAGCGCATACGTGCAAGGCTTGCTGTTGAATTCTGTTTGCTGTGCGGCGGCAGGGAAGAGGATGCCATGCCGTTTGCATGTGCAGTCGAAATGGTACATGCTTATTCGCTCATACATGATGACCTGCCCTGTATGGATAATGACGATATGCGTCGCGGAAAGCCGTCAAACCATAAGGTTTTCGGCGAGAGCTTTGCTCTGCTGGCCGGTGACGGACTTTTGACAAAGGCATTTGAAACAGCTCTCAGCGCGGAGGCTATAGGCAGGGTCGGAGCTGAGAATTGTGCGAAAGCAGCCGCTGTGCTGGCAAAATGTGCCGGCGAGCAGGGCATGGTGGGCGGACAGTGCATAGATCTTGAAACCGAGGGCAAGTCCGTGTCACTTGAGGTTCTCCGTGAAAAGGATACGGGCAAGACTGCCAATCTTATCATGGCTGCATGCATGATGGGCTGTATAGCGGCAGGTGCTGACGACAGCCTGATAAGTGCTGCCGAGAAATATGCACTCTATATAGGGCTTGCCTTTCAGATACGCGATGATATTCTGGATGTTATCGGCTCTGCCGATGAGCTCGGCAAGAATACCGGTATGGATGCGGAAAATGAAAAGTGCACCTATGCCGCGATACTTGGCGTAGACAAAGCGCAAGAGCTGGTGGATTCCTATACTGCGTCTGCAATTGAGGCACTTACAGCTTTTGACGGTGATGCCGCTTTCCTGCGCGATTTTGCGTTACAGCTTGCAGGTCGCATGAAATGATACGCACGCTTTCATTTGAAATAAATGAAGAACACTCCGGAATGGATATACGCACCTTTGTCAGGCAGGAGCTGAAGCTTTCGGCGCGTGTTCTGACGTCGCTGAAATACGACGGAGAAATTCTTAAAAACAGAAAAGCAGCGTTCAGTAATGAAAAACTGAACGCTGCTGACGTGCTTACCCTGCGGCTTTATGATGAGGGCGGCTGCTATGAAGCTGTACCGTCCGATATCCGCGTTTTATTTGAGAATGAGGATTTCCTTGTCATAGACAAGCCTGCCGGAATGCCGGTGCATCCGTCTCCGGGCCATGATAATGACAGCGTGCTAAACTGTGTCGCATGGTATTTCAGGGAGCACGATGATTTCACCTTCCGTCCTCTATATCGGCTCGATAAGGATACCACCGGTGCTCTGGTCATTGGAAAGAATAAATTTGCCGCCTGTGCCGAGCTTCAAAAAATATATATGGCTGTATGTGAGGGAGCCGTTCCGTCAAGCGGCATAATTGATGAACCGATAGGGCTTTTGCCCGGACACTCGATACAGCGCTGTGTGGGAGTTGGGCAGAGGGCAATAACGGAATATACCCTGATGCGTGAGTGCTTGGACTACAGCCTTGTCGAGTTTAATCTTCTGACAGGCAGGACGCATCAAATCCGTGCACATATGGCTCATATCGGACATCCGATAGCCGGTGATGATATGTATGGCGGCCATATAAACAGAACAGCACAGCAAATGCTGTGCTGCAAAAGTGTCAGGATAGCTTGTCCGGTGCTCGGAGCTGAGCTGTTCATAGAGACTGATTTTCCAAAAGAACAAAAGCGGGCTTTTCCGGAGCTGTTCGGCGGCTCATTCGATACCGGTATGGATCAGTCTGTCTAAAAGAGCAAGCAGAGTAATTCGTTCCTCATCGCTGAGGTCGCGTGTGATGAGCGTTGCCCAGTCACCGAGATAACCGCGTATAACCGGAGCAAGCTCTTCGCCGGCCTGTGTAAGATACAGATTGTTTTCACGTCTGTCGATCTTGCCGGTTTCACGGCGTATATAGCCAAGCTCTTCGAGCTTTTTGGTGTGCCTTGCAACATTGCATTTATCAATGTTCATGTGTGATACTATTGCATCCTGAGTGGTGCCCGGATGTCGTCCTATATGAAGGAGTATCATATACATAGAGCCGACAAAGCCGTATTGACGAAGACGATCGCTCATGAATTTTTTTCTCTGTCTGTTAAGAAAGGTAACGCTTCTGCTGAGCTGACGTGGAAATTCGCCCAGAATGCTATCGCTATTTTTGATATCGGACATGCCTTTCACCTCACAGATAAGTTCTTTGTTGTATTACTTAGATTATATTATTACACGGCAAAAAAGTCAAACAAAGTTATTTGATCCATTTCGAAAAAAGATGAAGGAGGGGTAATGTGAATCCGTTTCCTTACAGCAGCGATAATAAAAGATATCATACACTATCTTATCACAACAGACAGCATAATTGCAAGACATATAAGGCCATCGTCGATGCAGGGCTTTCCTGCCCGAATATAGACGGCAAGTGCGGAATGGGTGGCTGTATCTTTTGTGACGGCGGCAGCGGATATTTTGCGCCGGACAGCATATTACCGATATCGGAGCAAATAGCGTCAGAATCCCGAAGAATTCGGGCAAAGCACCCGGATGCAAGCATTATAGCATACTTTCAGGTGCATACCAACACATATGCTCCGCTGAATGTATTGCGCGAGCTGTACTATCAGGCGCTGAACACCGATGTTGCAGGAATCTCCATCGCAACACGACCCGATTGTATTGATGATGATATCATCGCTCTTCTGTCGGAAATTAACTCGATAAAGCCCTTGACCGTAGAGCTTGGGCTTCAAAGCACGTCGGACAGAACAGCGGTGACAATTAACAGAGGCTATCCGTTCAGTGCATTTGAAGAAAGCTTTTTGAAATTGAAAAATGCGGGTATTCGTACCTGTGTACATATTATCGACGGTCTGCCTGGGGAAAGCATTGCCGATATGCTTTCAACAGCCGAGACGCTTGCCGCTCTCAGGCCGGACGCCATGAAGATACACCTGCTCCATGTTATCAAGGGGACACGGCTTGCCGACATGTGGGGAAATGGGGAATATACACCTATGGAGCTTGATGAGTATATTGATGCAGTGATAGGACAGCTTGAGCTGCTTCCGCCCGAAACCGTAATTGAGAGGATCACGGGTGACGGCGATAAGATAAAGCTTCTCGCACCGCTGTGGAGCCGCGATAAAATACGTGTTCTCGGTACGATTGATAAGGAGATGGCGCGGAGAAACACATGGCAGGGCAGACTTTTCACCTCCGGTACTTGCATCTTAGGGTGAAAAAATGTATAATATACTGCATAATGACGCAGAGAAAGGTTTGCTGATTATTTATGAAGAATTTTAACATAAGCTATGAGGTCAAGCGCCTGGCTTTTTTGGCAGTAGTAGTCGTGCTGCTTATCGCGGTGATCCTATTGTCCGTTTACAATTCCATTGACCATGCGGACGGCGGAAATCAGGGCGGAGCCTCTACGATCAAGGCTACCGATGACGGCAGATTGATCATCAACGATATGTATGCAGGTGAGATCACGATACCTAAATACAATGTCGAGCTCAATGAGTACGATATAACAAAATTCAAGAACAATAACGGTCTTGTCACCTATGATGATGAGAACGCGTCGCTCGGTATAGATGTTTCCTCTTATCAGGAAACGATCGATTGGCAGAAGGTAAAGGAGAGCGGAATCGAGTTTGCAATGATCCGTGCCGGCTACAGAGGTGCAACAAGAGGTGCTCTTCGCGAGGATACATGCTTCCAGGCAAACTATGAAGGAGCCAAGGCTGCCGGCTTGAAGGTAGGTGTATATTTCTTCTCACAGGCTGTCACAGAGGCTGAGGCCGAGGAGGAGGCCGGATATGTTCTGCAGCTCCTGCAAAATAAGGAGCTTGACTATCCCGTTGTATTTGACTGGGAGGTCACCGAGGTGGTTGAAAACGGCGTTGACGTTTCAAGAACAAAGGCGGTTACGGGTGCTGAGGTAACAAGCTTTGCTCAGGCATTTTGCAAAAAGATAAGTAAAGCAGGTCATACCGCTGCTGTGTACTTCAATCGCAATCTCGCGTATGATTATTATAATCTGGAGAAAATCAAGGATTATGATTTCTGGCTTGCAGAATACAGAAATATTCCGGCGTTCTATTATGATTTCCAGATGTGGCAGTACTCTGATAACGCTCAGGTGCAGGGTATAAGCACCCCGGTGGATATCAATATCAGCTTCAAAAATTACAAATAATGGAAACAAAACACCGTTCATGCTCATGCAGAGCAGCGAACGGTGTTTTTTGATGTAAAATATTTATTCCATCCATGCACAGGCTTCCATGTCAACGCGTCCATCCGGCAAAAAGATAACGCCCTCATTCAAAAGCTTTTCTCTTTGCACCTCAGATCCACCGAAGGCATATCCAGAGCAGAGTGAACCATCCTTGAATACAACTCTGTGGCATGGCGTTATATCAGGATTCGGATTGCGGTGAAGCACAAAGCCCACTGCACGCGCCGCACGTGGCTTTCCTGCCAGAAAAGCGACATATCCGTAGCTTGTAACCTTTCCCTTTGGTATGCGCTGAACCGCTGAATATACATTATCGGAAAACTCACTCATTGCGTTCACCTCGAAAAAAACAAATGCTTTACAAATATCCTTGCTATCACTATAATATATAATGTAGTTTGTGTCAATGCTCTCGGCATCGGCACTGCATGACAAAATGATAGGAGTTGTAATAATGGCAATTATTGAGGTAAACTTTATTTCACAATGCTTAATGCGTACAGTGACATTTAACGCGATCATTCCTGCGGACAAATTCGGCCCGGCAGCAATGGGTGGGGAGAAGAAGAAATTCAAAACGCTCTATCTGTTGCATGGAATATTCGGCAATTACACCGACTGGGTAAACGGCACAAGAATTCAGGCATGGGCGGAGGCAAATGATCTTGCGGTTATCATGCCGTCGGGCGAGAACAGATTCTACCTTGACGATGAAAACAGCGGCGAGCTCTACGGAGAATTTGTCGGCAAGGAGCTTGTTGAGTTTACAAGAAAGCTGTTTCCGCTGTCCGACAAGCGTGAGGATACCTTTATCGCAGGACTTTCAATGGGCGGCTACGGTGCTATTCGCAATGGATTGAAGTATGCCGAGAACTTCGGATGTATTGCCGGTCTTTCGGCCGCTCTTGTCCATGACACATGGAAGGATGCGGATAATTCTTCTCCGGTATTCACATTCCGCAGAAAGTATTACGAGGCTGTTTTCGGTGATTACAACAGTGTTGTCGGCAGTGACAAGGACCCCAAGGCACTGGTTAAAAAGCTTATTGAGGAGAAGAAAGATATTCCGAATATCTATCTTTGCTGTGGTACTGAGGATAACTTGGTAGTCCAGAACAGAGAATTCCGTGATTTCCTGAATGAGAATAATGTTCCGGTAATGTATGAAGAAGGCCCCGGCAGACATGACTGGGTCTTCTGGGATACATATATCAAAAAGATTCTCGAGTGGCTGCCCCTTGAGGATGCGGCTGCCGGTTTGAACAGCGGCAATGTGATGTAATTTACAGCTCCCGATCAGCAATGTGGTCGGGAGCTGTCTGTATGTGTCATTTTTTAAGAAGAGCCACGGAAACATCATTCACATTTGTTCCGGTGGGGCCGGTAATTATCAAGCCATCCGTGGCCTTTAATGCGTTATACGCATCATTGTTTGCAAGGACAGAGAAAACATCCAGGCCGGACTTTTCCAGTTCTTTGAGCGTATCCCCGTCGACATAACCGCCCGCTGCATCGGTCGGGCCGTCGGTACCGTCACTGCCGACGCTGAAAACCGCCATGTCGCTATGGCCGCTTATGAGCTGTGCCGCAGCAAGAGCGATCTCCTGATTTCGGCCGCCCATGCCGCTTCCGGTAAGATGTACAACCGTTTCACCGCCGGCAATAAATGCCAGAGACTTGTTATCGGATACATGCGTCAGTAAGATTGAGGACAGGAAGCTTCCGGCTTCTCGGGCTTCGCAGCACAATCTGTCAGTAAGCACTATCGGCTCATATCCAAGCTCGCGACAGGCATCTGCGGCAGCACTGCATAGCTCACGCACGGATCCGGTGATGTGAGTTGTTACGCGATCAAGCTCTTTGGGTGTTTCCTGTGTCAGAAGCTCCTCGGCCTGCTTTGTGAGCTTCAATTTGTATTTACGAGCAATCTCCACAGCCTGATCACAGGTGCTGCTGTCCGGATATGCAGGGCCGGAGGCTATCATGTCAAGAGGGTCGCCGAGAATATCGGACAGAACTATGGAGAATATAGCGGCAGGAGCACATAACTGTGCGAATTTTCCACCCTTAACGGCGGAAAGACGCTTGCGTATGGTGTTCATCTCAACGATATCCGCGCCGCATGAAAGTAGCTGCTCGGTTATGTCCTGTAATGCCTGTCCCGGAATGAGCGGCAATTCAAATAAAGCGCTTCCGCCGCCGGATAGCAGAAAGAGCACGGTATCCTCCTCGGTGAGGTCGCTTACTGTTTTTACGGCAGCGGCCGTGGCCTTGAAGGAGTTTTCATCCGGTACGGGATGCCCGGCTTCATAGCATTCAAAATCAGCGATGGGCGCTTTTACATGACCGTATTTTGTTATAACGATACCTTTTTCTATCTTATCACCAAGGCATTCATGTGCGGCGTTTGCCATCTGCCAGGCAGCCTTTCCTGCGGCAACCAGTATAACGCGTCCCGAAAAGCTCTCTCCGGAGAGGGCGCGTATAACGGCTTTGTCGGGGTTGACCTCCTGTATTGAGGCGTTTACGATTTTATTGGCGTGCGATCTGAGTAAATGATTCATGGCTGTTCACCTTGATTTAGTGGTTTATTAAGAAATATTTTAGCATAGACGGAGCACACAGTCCACAGCTTTATGCAGAAATACGAAAATTTCTTTCGTGCATCAGCAGCGCCAATACTTCTTAAAAAATCTTTAAGTCTGTTGAAGATAAAAAAATAGTGTGATAAAATATATCATGTCAGTTTTATTTCAGCTTTTGCAAGCAGATGAATATCTGCAAGAGCGGAGAGAAATGAGGTAAGCATTATGATGACAGTAAAAGAATATCGCGGACATATAAGAAACTGGAAAGCTCTTTGCAAGGAACTGGATATAATCCCCACAATGTCCAGAGAAGCAAGGGAAAGAGCCATTCTGATAAAGGCGTATGACAAATGGGGCTGTGATATGGCTATGCACATGCACGGCATGTTTTCATTTGCGCTTTGGGACGAGGAGGAGCAGAAGCTGTTCTGTCTCAGAGACCAATTTGGCACTAAGCCCTTCTATTACTATATTACGGACGACGGCAACCTGCTCTGCGGCACGACGATCAGAGGGATAATGGAGCAGCCTGGCTTTGTTAAAGAGCTGAATGAAAAGCTTCTGCAAATATATCTGACCCTCACGTATGTTCCGGGAGAGGAGACCTTTTTCAAGGGGCTTAAAAAGCTTCTGCCGGGCAGATACATGATCTGGCAGAACGGCGTTTTGCAGATACATCGTTACTGGAAGCCGGAGTTTCATCCGGATGAGTCAAAAAGCCTCGAGGATTGGGCAAATGAAATACATTCTACAGTTCTTGAGATCCTGCCTGAGCTTCATGATGATAATGAATATGTTGAAACCTTCCTCTCGGGCGGCGTGGATTCATCCTATGTTTTTGCCGTGTCCGACGCAAGAATGAGTAATTCCTGCGGCTACGAGGACAAGCGCCTTGATGAATCCGGTCTTGCCGCAGAAACAGCGGCGCTCCTGAATAAGGGCAATCGTCGCTGCCTTATCACTCCGGAGATGTATTTCGATGCTGTGCCGTATGTTATGTATAATATGGAGCAGCCCTTGGGCGACGCCTCGGCGGTGGCTTTTGCCCTAGGTTGTAGAGCAACGGCTCAGAACACGAAAATATGCTACTCCGGAGAGGGAGCAGATGAGTTCTTTGGCGGATATAATATGTACCGAAATGCTCAGCGCTACGGAGATGCACTTAAAACCTTCTATGTTGGAAATACCAATATCATGAAGGAGGATGAGAGGAAGCTGATACTCAAGCATTATTATGATGGGCTTTTGCCGATTGACCTTGTTAAAGACATTTATGAGGAGAATGAGGACTTGGATCCGCTTTCCAAAATGTCCGATGTTGATATTCAGATATGGCTCGAGGGAGATATATACCTCAATGTTGATAAGATGAGTGAGGCAGCCGGCCTGGAAGTTCGTATGCCGCTTACCGACACAAGAGTTTTCAACATAGCATCCCGTATGCCGTCGTGCTACAAGGTGAATGACGAACAGAACAAGGTTGCTTTGCGTACAGCGGCGGCAAAGGTTCTTCCGGAGGAAATAGCATTCAGAAAGAAGCTCGGCTTTGTGGTGCCGATACGTATGTGGATGGCGGATTCCCGATATAATCAGGATGTCATAGAGAAGCTCAGCGGCAGCATAGCTGCAAAGTTCTTCAATCTTGAAGAGGTCAACCGCATATTCGAGGATTATATAGGCGGTAATTCGGACAATTGGAGAAAGGTCTGGACGATCTATACCTTTATCGTCTGGTATGAAGAGTACTTTATAAAGCGCTAAAAAACCGACACCGGTCAGAAAAGCCATGATACAGGCTTCTGACCGGTGTTTTTGTATTTTTTAGCCAAAGCTTCATTGATATTTATTCGTCCGAATCCTCCGGATAGCGAGTATAGACACGGACGTAGTCGCCAAGCCTTCTAAGGTCAGCCTGTGTAAATTTTCTGTGCCATTCGATTTGGCAGGTTTCGTAATCTGCATTTACGTCTGTAACATATATGTAGGTTTTTCCGTTTTCGTCCTTGCAGACATCCGTTACCAGCATTGAATGATCCCACAGAACCAAACGCACGTGGTCGCCTACACGTATGCTGTCAAAATCTCCGTGAACATAAACCGGAGCATCCGTACCGAATACCAAATCGCTCAAAAGAGCCGCATAGCCCAAGCATTGAGTGCCATAGCCGTAGCCTGCCTTTTTACTGATAGCTCCGGTATAGACATTACAGTGCCCGTACCCGCGGTTTGAGTGCGCACAGGGTGTATCGGAAATGGAACAGGCCGCACGCAATTTATCAGAGCTGTCGGCGGTGAAATCATAATCATTCCAGTATGCACCGTCGACAAAGAAATCGGACAGTTCCTCGAGTCTCTGTGCAGCTTCCTCTTCGGTTGCAACGTCGGTCAGGGCGGACAGCTTCGGTATTGCAGCAATGTTTGCTGTACGCTGAGTGAATGCTTCGAGGCTTTTGGCTTTAACATAAGCAAATCCTCCGCCGTGAAGCTGTATCATGACGAAGCCGTCATCAAGCTGAGCCGTGACATCAAGCAAGGTCTTGGCGGGTAATGTGCCGATAATTGCGGAGTCCGTATCGGGGGAGGAGTACAGTACTACGGGTATAGCTGTGACAAACATGGTCTTCGCTTCCTCATCGCGACGCACGGCATTTACAACGGATGAATCGCAAAAGCCCGTGCTTCCGTTTTTGAGCTTAACTTTAGACCAGTCCGCACTGATGGTCTCAAGCAGTGTCACGCTGTCCCCGTCGTTAAATTCACAGATTACCGCCGATTTCTCGGACGGGCCGGCATACAACTTATAAGTAGAAGTTGCCTTAGCGCTGACAGGTGCGCAGCATTGAAGTATAATAATGGCGCACAGGGCAAAGGAAATCAGTTTTTTGTATAGCGTTTTTATTGTTTTCATACGGTAATACTTCTTTCTTCGACATAAAAAGACATAAAAATAGTTTACTGCAAAATGTTTGCTCAGTCAATAAAGATTCTTTCTCAAACGCTAAAAATTACTTGCGCGCCGATGTTTTGACTGCTATACTAAACTGTATATCAACAAGGAGAGAAAGCAATGGTAAAGAAGTTTTATGCGGTAAAAGCCGGAAGAAAAACAGGAATATTTGAAACATGGGCTGAGTGTCAGGCACAGACAACGGGATATAAGGGTGCTTCCTTCAAAAGCTTTCCTACAATGAATGAAGCCTTGGCATATATGAATGGTGAAAGCAGCCTTGCCGCTGCGGAAGCGGAGGAATTTATCGACGGTGCAGTCGCATATGTCGACGGTAGCTATAATGTGTCAACAAAGGAGTTTTCGTGTGGCG
Source organism: uncultured Ruminococcus sp. (assembly GCA_964531265.1). Lineage (GTDB taxonomy): Bacteria > Bacillota > Clostridia > Oscillospirales > Acutalibacteraceae > Hominenteromicrobium. The sequence continues at coordinate 13,571 of CAZHDW010000016.1, read as the reverse complement.
CGGTGCTCTTTTTAAACGGAGAAGAGCTTCACTTCTCAAACAGGTACAACGATCCTTATCTTGCAGAAATGAGAAATGTTGCCGGTGAGATAAAGGGCTCAGAAACCATAATGACATATTGTATAGAGCACAATATACCACAGGTTACTATTTATCATGACTATGAGGGCGTTGCAAAATGGGCTACGGGTGAATGGAAGGCCAACAAAGAGGGAACAAAGGCATACAGGAGCTTCTGTGAGAACGCCTCTAAAAAGCTGAAATTCCGTTTTGTCAAGGTCAAAGGCCATTCCGGCGATAAGTATAACGATCTGGCCGACAGCCTTGCAAAGGCTGCACTCGGCATAAAGTAAATAATATAAAAACAGGCGGAGGCACACTTACGAAATGTACCTCCGCCTAAATTATTGCGGCAATTATTCAACCTCAAGGGGAACAAAGCAGAACTTTGTGCAATCTACAAGTCCGCGATCTGTCAGACGAAGCTCCGGCAGGCAGGCGAGCGGAATCAACGCCATGGTCATAAACGGGGACTGTATATCACAGCCGATTGTCTCCCATGCTTTTCCAAGCTCCTGTACCAGTGCATCCATTTCCTCAGTGGTCTTTGTGTTCATAAGTCCGGCAAAGGGAAGCGGCACACAGCCAAGCACCTTACCGTTCTGAACGATAACCTCACCGCCGCCGCAGGCAATAAGAGTGTTTGCGGCAAGAGCCATATCCTCATCATTTGTGCCTATGACGAGCAGGTTATGTGCGTCATGCGCAACAGTGGAGGCCATTGCGCCGTTCTTTACATGGAAGCCCTTTACGAAGCCGATGCCATGCTTACCGGTAGCGTTATGACGCTCGAAAACAAATGCCTTAAGGACATCCTGCTCAATATCACTCTTGAGCTCACCGTTTTCGACCTTGAGCTGAACATGGCGTTCATAGTCACCGACTCTCACGGGAATTATTTCCATAGCGCGAACGGTTGCGGTGTCCTTCTTATCGGTAAATATCTTAAAGGTGTCAGGTGTTATCTCTTCGCCGATATGCATCGTATCCATAGCCCAATCCGGGAATTCGGACTTCGATAGCTCGATAGTCAGCTTGCCGTTTTCAGCAACAACATCGCCGTCAACCAGCACACGTGTTACATTAATATCCTTTTCGTTATCGATAAATACGATGTCGGCGCACTTTCCGGGAGTGATTGAGCCAAGCTCATCGTCCATTTTAAAGCACTGTGCGCAGTTAATGGTCACCATCTGAATTGCGGTTATGAAATCAACACCGAAGGACACTGCACGACGCACGATATGGTCAAGATGACCGTCGGAAAGCAGGGTGTGGGGATGTGTGTCATCGGATACCATAACAGCAAATCTCGAATCAACCTCGTGCTCGGTTATCGCCTTGCAAACGACATGTAAGTCGTGCCATGCGGAGCCCTCGCGCATCATAGCATACATGCCAAGACGCATCTTTGCCAGCGCATCCTCGGCACGGGTGGATTCATGGCAGCAGCGAACACCACTTGCGATATATGCGCTGAGTCCACGACCCGTATCCGGTATGGAATAATGACCGGTGATGATCTTTCCGGCCTTAAGAGTCTCGCCAGTGATGCCGTGTGTTGCCTCTGCGGAGCTGTTGATTCCGGGATAATTCATCATTTCGCCAAGACCGACGGTGTAGTCATGGCGCATTTCGGATGCAATATCCTCGGGGCCGATCTCAGCACCGGAATCCTCGAAGCCGGGGACTGCCGGAACACAGGACGGAGTTGTGAGCATTGCCTTGAGCGGTGTTTTTGCAGAGTCCGCCGCCATGAGGTCAACACCCTTGAGGCCAAGCACATTGCATATCTCGTGTGGATCGTGATATATTCCCGTTGTGCCATGGGGAAGAACAGCTCTTGCATATTCGACCGGAGTCATCATGGAGGACTCAATATGTATGTGTCCGTCAAGGAAGCCTGGGGCAATAAGCTGTCCGTCGGCATCGATAACCTCTGTATCATCGCCGATGCAGTGGGATGCGTCACCGACCAATGCGATTCTTCCGCAGGAAATCGCAACGTCGATATTGTCGATTATTTCATGTGTGCACACGTTTATAAGGCGTGCGTTTTTAATAACGGTTTCGGCAGGAGTTCTGCCCATTGCAACATCTGAAAGTGTTCTGGAGCACTCCCAAAGCTGATGCTTACAGAATTTAAACAAGGGGATCATCCTTTCTTATGTTTATTTTGCCGGATTGCGGCAAAAGCTGTGCATACAGCATATTTCACATTTCGGCTTACGTGAAGAGCATACTGCGCGCCCATGCAGGACGGTTCGGTGGCAGAAATCGTTGCTTTCTTCCGGAGGCAGCACCGCACGAAGGTCTCTCTCGACCCTCAACGGAATCGCGCTTTCGGTAAGGCCCAGTCTTCCGGCTATACGGATGCAATGAGTATCGGTAACAACCGCCGGCTTACCGTATATGTCGCCGACAACAAGATTTGCCGTTTTTCTTCCGATGCCCGGCAGCTTTATAAGCTCTTCAACGGTATCGGGTATCACTCCGCCGTATTGATCGCGAAGCATGTGACACATATTGTAAATGTCGTTGGCCTTGGTTTTGTGAAAGCCACAGGAGTAAATAAGTTCTTCGATTTCCTCAACAGTGCCATTGCAAAAAGCATCAATGTCCGGGAAACGGGCAAAGAGTGCCGGAGTAACGAGATTAACCCGCGCATCCGTGCATTGCGCCGCAAGACGTGTAGCTATCAATAACTGCAAAGGATCCGAGTATTGCAGGGAGCATACAGCTTCGGGGTATTCGCGCTTCAGGGCTTCGACAGCAAGAAGCGCAAGTTCCTGGTTAGTCATAGGCTTATATCCTTTCAATTCATGTAAATTTATTTTACACCTTTTGACTTCGGTTGACAATACCCCAAATCTCTGGTAAAGTTGAGTTTATCGAAAAGGAGGTTAATCAATGTCTGCGTTTACACTTAAGGTGATTGCACTTGTCACTATGATAATAGATCATGTCGGAGCTGTGTTCTTTCCTCAATTTATATGGCTGAGATATATAGGCAGGCTCTCAATGCCGATATATGCCTTTCTGCTTGTTCAAGGCTATCAGCATACCAAAAGCTTTACACGCTATGCCTTGCGCTTAGCACTGTTTGCGGTCATATCGGAAGTTCCGTATGACCTGCTTTTCCGCGGAACTTGGCTTGAGTTTTCAAATCAGAATATTATGTTCACACTGCTGTCTGCGCTTATCACCATGAAGCTGCTCGATGCATCGGCGAAGAGCCGGAATATCTTTATGTTCATCGGTGCGATATGTGCAGCGGCGCTGCCGTACCTTTTGCATTTCGATTATGGAGTGTACGGAGTTGCGGTGGTGCTGTGCTTCTTCCTGTTCAGAAAATATCGTGGAATAGATGCAATAGCATTCTCGGGGCTGACCTATGCCAAGTACATGAATGACTCAAATTACATTCAGCTCTATGCAATAGCTGCCAGCATTCCGATACTTCTTTATAACGGTAAAAAAGGAGCACTGTCGCTGAAATACTTCTTCTACATAGCGTACCCGGCACATCTTTTGTTGCTTTTTGCCGTCAGATACCTTGTAAATAATTATTTGCCGCTTATATGACTAATGATCGGAGGTGCTGTAAATGAATATACCACTTGCTGAGCGAATTCGCCCACGAACCCTCGATGATGTTGTCGGTCAGACTCATCTTTTGGGTAGGGGAAAGGCCCTCAGAACGATAATAGAATCAGGAAAAATCCCAAACATGGTTTTCTATGGCCCGTCCGGAGTCGGTAAGACCACGGTGGCATCCATAATTGCCAAAAACACCAATATGCATCTGTGCAAATTAAACGGAACTACCGCCTCAACAGCGGATATACGGGATGTTGTTGCTCAGGTCAATACACTCAGCGCCGTGAACGGAGTTTTGCTGTATCTTGACGAGATACAGTACTTTAATAAAAAGCAGCAGCAGACTCTGCTTGAATTTATCGAAAACGGAAGCATAACGCTGATAGCTTCAACCACTGAGAATCCGTATTTCTACGTGTATAATGCAATACTCAGCCGTTCAACCGTGTTTGAATTTAAGCCTGTTGAGCAGAAGGATGTGCAGCGTGCTGTGGAGCGTGCCTTCCGACTGCTTCAAGAGGATGCTGAATACCCCATATCGATAGATGAGGGGATTCCGGAATATATTGCCATGGCCTGTGGTGGTGATGTCCGAAAAGCCATGAATGCTGCGGAGCTGTGCACAGTAGCTGCACAGGGGAACGAGGATGCTACTGTTACCATGGAGCTTGCCCGTGAGCTGACACAGAGAAGTGCCATGAGATATGATAGGGGTGGGGACGAGCACTATGACATTTTATCCGCATTCCAAAAGTCGATGCGCGGATCAGACCCCGACGCCGCAATGCATTACCTTGCCAGACTGCTTGAGGCAGGTGATCTCACTTCCGCCTGCCGCAGACTTATGGTCTGTGCCTGTGAGGATGTGGGCCTTGCCTGGCCGCAAATAATTCCCATAGTAAAGTCCGCAGTGGATGCGGCAATGATGGTGGGTCTGCCCGAAGCCAGAATACCGCTTGCCGATGCTGTGCTGCTTGTTGCATTATCGCCGAAATCCAACAGCGGCGAGAGTGCTATAGACGCTGCCATGGCCGATGTCAAGAGCGGTAAGACCGGAAGCATACCGCGCACACTCCAAAATGTCCATTATGACAGTGCCGAGGTCGTCAAAAAAGGACAGTTTTATCAATATCCGCACGCTTTCGAGAATCACTGGGTCGAGCAGCAGTATCTTCCCGACGCCATTAAGAATGCAAAGTACTATGAGTACGGCGAGAACAAGAATGAACAGGCATTCAAAGCCTATTGGGACAGAATAAAGAATAAATGATATGTAAACCGCCGGAACACAGGCTCTTAGCCTCCGCATTCGGCGGCTTTTCATTACATATTTGTCATGCTGGTGCTCGGCAGGTCACCTAAATTATTTGAACCGTCGCCATCCGGCAGACTTCTCAGATATTCGCTGCCGTTACGGCTTGCAATTGCTACGCCTTTGATACCACCGCTCTTCGCCAGAGCAACACCCTCAGCCTTTGAAAGAATTGCGCCGTCCGAAAGCTGATATCCGGTTATCTTGCCGTTACTGCGTATTAGCCTCTCAATACTTTTTGCGTCCTTATTCGGTACGGGGTTCATAATATTGATACTTGCAGGCATATTGCCGATTCTTTTACTCATTTTAGCCAATCCTTTCTAAATTCGGTTCTGAAGCTATTTTCTCCCCGGTCGCTGCGAAATATGCAGCTTATAAAGCTATAAATAACGAGAAACCCTCATGTGTTCTTCAAAAAAGATTGTTGTGCAGTGTACGGAACACTGAGATACTGAATAATAGCCCGATAAATATGCTGAATTTTATATAGTTTTGTCTTTTTGCACATTGCAAAGCCCGTTCGGATAGTGTATAATCAAGTGGAATGAATTGCGCCTTGGTGATAAGACGCAGAATATACAGGAGGTCTTCCATGAATTCTTGTGATAAGCAGCAGCTGAAGATCACAGCTGCAAAAGTCAGACTTGGAATCATAGAAGGTGTTTTCAATGCTAAATCCGGTCATCCGGGCGGATCCCTTTCCGCAGCAGAGATCTTCACCTATCTCTATTTCAAGGAAATGAATGTTGATCCCAATGCACCTAAGTGCCCGGATAGAGATCGCTTTGTCCTCAGTAAGGGCCATTGTGCACCCGGTCTCTACGCAGCTCTTGCAGAGCGCGGATATTTCTCCGTTGATGAGCTCAAGAAACTGAGACATATCGGTGCAATGCTCCAGGGACATCCCGATATGAAGGGTACTCCCGGCGTTGATATGAGCTCCGGCTCTCTCGGACAGGGTATTTCCGCAGCAGTCGGTATGGCTCTCGCAGGCAAGATCGATAATAAGGATTATCGTGTTTATACTCTGCTTGGCGACGGAGAGATAGAAGAGGGTCAGGTTTGGGAAGCTGCTATGTTTGCAGCTCACAAAAAGCTTGACAACCTCTGCGCTATCGTTGACTTTAACGGTCTCCAGATAGACGGCGCTGTTGAAGATGTTGCAGGTCCCGAGCCGATCGACAAGAAGTTCGAAGCTTTCGGCTTTGATGTTCAGGTCATAAACGGCCATTGCTTTGATGAGCTTGAGGCTGCTTTTGAGCATGCTAAGACAGTTAAGGGCAAGCCGAGCGTAATTATTGCTAAAACCGTTAAGGGTAAGGGTGTTTCCTTTATGGAGAACCAGGTTGGCTGGCACGGAACTGCACCGAACAAGGAGCAGTACGATGTTGCTATGCAGGAACTCACCGCTACACTGAAAGAATTGGAGGGCTGCTGATATGGCTGAACAGTTGAAAAAGGCAACGAGAGATAGTTTTGGCGAAGCTGTTACCGAGCTTGCTGCTGAAAATCCCGATATAGTTGTTCTTGACGCAGACTTGGCTGCTGCAACAAAGACAGGTATTTTTAAGAAGGCATATCCGGACCGCTTCTTTGACTGCGGTATCGCAGAGGCTAACATGGTCGGTATCGCTGCAGGTCTTGCTTCCTGCGGTAAGATCCCGTTTGCAGCATCCTTTGCTATGTTTGCTGCCGGCCGTGCATATGAGCAGGTCAGAAACTCAGTTGGTTATCCGCACCTGAATGTTAAGATCGCCGGTTCTCACGCAGGCATTTCCGTCGGCGAAGACGGTGCAACACATCAGTGCTGCGAGGATATCGCTCTTATGCGTACTATCCCGGGTATGGTAGTTCTCAATCCGTCCGACCACTATGAGATGAAAGCTGCTGTTCGTGCCATGGCAGAGTACAATGGCCCGTGCTATGTGCGTCTCGGCCGTCTGGCTGTTGACACTGTCAACCACAATGATGATTATAAGTTCGAACTCGGCAAGGGCATCAAGCTGCGTGAGGGTACGGATATTTCAATCATCGCAACAGGTCTTATGGTTCAGGAGGCTGTTAAGGCTGCTGATGCACTGGCTGCTGAGGGAATCAGCGCTGAGGTCATCAATATCCATACAATTAAGCCGATTGATGAGGATATCATCGTTTCCACAGCTAAGAAGACAGGCAATGTTATCACTGTTGAAGAGCACAACATCATCGGCGGTCTTGGCGAGGCTGTTTCCACAGTTCTTTCCGAGAAGTACCCGACACTTGTCACACGCATCGGCGTTAACGACACCTTCGGTCATTCCGGCCCGGCGGTTGATCTCCTCAAGGAGTTCGGTCTTTCCGCAGAGCACATCATCGAGGTTGTCAAGGCAAAGCTCGGCAGATAATCAAATAATATTTCAGCCATCAAAACGATGGCTGAAAAAAAAGACCTGCGCGGTATCCGACTGCGCAGGTCTTTTATCGTTTGTATTTGATTTAAGCTTTTTTCGGGCTTCTCACATGCATAGGATTCCATGTACCTCTGATATAGGTGATGAAATAGAGGAGGCAGAGCAGCAAATTATGAGATACCATGCATGCCCATGCAGATACAAGGCCAAAGCCGAGAAGCTGTGTGCAGATGAATGTACCGACAATGCGGATACACCACATTCCTATGATGTTGAAAATGAACGGCTTTTTTGTTTCTCCAAGACCCATCATGAGGCCTTCGATGATTATGGAGAAGCCATAGAAGGGCTCCGAAAGTGCTACCATTCTCAGAACGATAGAGCCGAGAGCGATGACCTCATCACTCTTTGAGAACAGACCCATAAGCGCCGGTGCGGAAAGGAAAAGAGTCAGTCCGGATATTATCATGAGGCCGATCTCTATCGGAATGAACATTGCGGAAATCTTCTTGAGACGGTCATTGTCACGAGCTCCATATGCGTTGCCGGCGAGTGTTGCAGCAGCGGTCTGCATTCCATAGCCGGGGATGTAGAAAGCGGATTCAACCGTGTTTGCAATGGTATGAGCGGCAGTTGCAACCTCTCCGAGAGAGTTTATCATTGCTGCAAAGGCGACAAAGCCGAAAGATGTGCCGAAGCGCTGGAACATATTAGGTAATGCAACCTTAAGGCAGGGCTTCAAGATCGCAGCATCGGGCTTCAGTGAGCCGCCGCGCGGAGAGACCATGGGATGCTTCCACAGCACAACTGTGATCTGTATACCACCGACCGTATATGCGATAGCACTGGCTATGGCAGCACCTATAACACCCCAGCCCGCGCCGGGCATGACCATACTGAGAGGGCCAACGGATATCTCGCGTGTCGGATATATAAGTAAATAGTTGAGAACGATATTGATCAGGTTTACGATTACACCTGATTTCATAGGTGTTTTCGTGTCACCGGCAGCTCGAAGGACAGTTCCGAAAATCGTACTTGCGGTTCTCGGCAGCATGGGGAGGTATAGGATGAAGAAATATGTAGAGGCCAGCTCCTGTATACTTTCATCAACCTGCATCCACACTGGTACAAAGCCACTGAGTGCAAGCGGTATGACGGTAAACACAACACCGAGCACTAGAGTTACCAAAACAGCCTGGGCAGATGCCTTCTGTGCAGCCGGATGATCGTTTGCGCCGCAGGCCTGCGCTATAAATGAAAGAAATCCTATGCTGCACGCTGAGATCGAACTGAACAGCAGCCATCCAACAGTACTCGTGGCGCCTACGGCAGCCGTTGCCTGTGTACCGAGCGAACCGACCATCGCGGTGTCAATATACTGAACAGCGGTCTGCATTACCTGCTCAACAATCGTCGGCCATGCAAGGGCGATGATCACGCTTATCAATGCAGCGGAATCCTTTTTGCGAAGTTTTGAAATCATATAATTCTCCTCTCATATAATTGAACCTGTTTAACACATATATCGTAGAATTATACCAGATTAGTGTGTATTTGTAAATATTTGCTTTTCGTAGGCAACACGCTTGTCCCCGTCGGAGAGGTAAATTGTTCCGCAGCGAATATATCCGTTCTTTTCAAGCGTATGCTGCATTATTTTATTATCGAAGTGGGTATCACAGCGCATTGATGTAGCTCCTGCCTGCTGTGAAAGTTCCTCACAATATGACATTATATAGGAGGCAGTGCCGCCGTTTTTGCTGTTCGGGTCAACAGCAATACGGTGAATTATTCCGTATGTCCGGTTATCTGTAAGCCATTTACCGTCGTATATGTCATGATAGGTCGGTTCGTCTCCGACATATACGGCAGCGGTAGCTATGATCTTCTCGTCTTCATTCACAACTACACGGCTTATGCCGCTTTTGATGTCCTCCTTGGTCGATTCAAGATTCGGGTAACCGTCCTGCCACTGGTCAATTCCGAGTGCGCGCAAAGAGCTCTTTGCCGAATCAATGATTTCCATAATACGCTCAGCCTCATTTTGCATGGCATTTCTAATGTACATATAGCTTCCTCTCCGTTCAAAAACACATTTTATATTCGAAAATATGACAAATTTCGCATTCACAAAGAATTATACGATTTTTTACTTGCCTTTTCAAGAGAAACCGTGTATAATAGTTTAGCACGATGCGTTACATATACTTTCGTGCATTTAAAACGGCAAGGCGGTTGAAAAACCGTGGAATATGCGAGCGGACAGGTCTGTGCGGCTAGGCACTGTGAACCATGTCAGGCGGGGAACCGAGCAGCATTAAGCGGATCGTCTGGTGCGATGCAGGTCGCCTGTCCGTTCACATATTCTACGTTCGATCGTCTTGCTTTTTCTTTGCAGGATATCATGGGAGAGGGTGAGCAGAGTGTATAAGGCTTTGTACAGGAAGTATAGACCGAAATATTTTTCGGATGTGGTCGGTCAGCCACAGGTTACGGTAACACTCAAAAATGAGCTTATGGCCGGTCGAATTTCACATGCATATCTGTTTACGGGCTCCAGAGGTACCGGTAAAACAACATGTGCGAAGATTTTAGCTAAGGCTGTGAATTGCCTTGATCCTCAGGACGGAGATCCTTGTGGACGCTGCGTCGTATGCAAGGGTTTGGATGAGGGCTCGATTCTTGATGTTGTTGAAATGGATGCTGCCAGCAATAACGGCGTTGACAGTGTTCGTGCCCTGATAGAGGAGGCCAGCTTTACGCCTGCCACCGCAAAATACAGGGTCTACATCATAGACGAGGTTCATATGCTCTCAACGCAGGCCTTTAATGCTTTGCTGAAAACACTTGAAGAGCCGCCACCGCACGTTGTGTTCATTCTTGCTACAACTGAAGTTCACAAGCTTTTGCCGACAATTCTCTCGAGATGTCAGCGCTTTGATTTCCGCAGGATCGCTCCGGAGGATATCGCAGCAAGGCTTGAGGATGTATGTGCTCAGGAGCATGTAGAAATAGATCATGATGCAGCTATGCTCATTGCAGTTACTGCCGACGGTGGAATGCGCGATGCTCTCTCCATCCTGGATCAGTGTATCAGCCGTGCCGATGGAGCAGTGACATATCCGCTTGTGGCGGAAACAGCCGGACTTGCCGGACGTGCACACCTTATTGAGCTGGCAGAATGCATCCGCTCTGGGGATAGATCCGCTGCACTTGAAAAGATCAATGCGCTGTATAAATCCTCAAAGGATATGGGGCGTCTCTGTGAGGAGCTTTCCGGCTTCTTCAGAAATCTGATGTTGATAAAGACTATGAAGGATGCTTCCGGCCTTGTCAATGCAGTTGGAGAAGAATTGCAGAGAATGACGCAAATGGCGCTGTCCATGAATCTTTCAACGATATTGCATTGCCTTGATGCGTTCCAGACCGCTCTCTCAAGAATGAGAACTACGAATAAGCGCACTGAAATGGAAATGACCTTCATAAGGCTGTGTTCTCCGGAGTTGGATTCATCAACAGATGCATTGATACGCAGAATAGAAGCTCTTGAGCGCGGAGGCATCAGGGTGAATGTTCAACCGCAGAGTGTCGAACCGCAGGTCGAAGTGCCGAAGGATGTACCGGACAGCATTCAGGCTGTTAAGCAAGGTCAGCCGACTGTGAAAAAAACCGGGCCGTCGGTTTCGGTTGAAGAGCTTGCGAAAACCGCTGAACCATTCAATTCCTGGCCGGAGATAATCGCATTGATGAAGAATTATTCCACAGTCATAGCAACGGCCTTCAGAGGCTCGAATGCATATGTCAGCGGCGATTATATGCTGATAGATGCGTCCGAATATGCCTTTGATCTTTTGCGAAAGGCAAGCCAGAGAGATAAAATCAGGGAGCTTGTGCAGCAGGTAGCCGGAAGGCCCTATAAGCTCGGACCGTACAGAGCTCCGGCAAAAGAAAATGAACAAAAAGATCCACTGGAAAGCTTCCTGCAGGATATGCGGGATTCCGGTGTTGAAATTGAAGAAAAATGATATAAGGAGTAGATAGATATGAAAGCACGTTTACCTCAGGGCGTTGGCGGAGGCGGAGTGGGAAATCTCCAGCAGCTGGCTCGTCAGGCACAGAAAATGCAGGAAAAGATGGAACAGATCACTGCTGAGCTCGATGTTAAGGAGTATTCGGCAGCTTCCGGCGGCGGAGCAGTTAAGGCAACTGTTACCGGCAAAATGGAGGTCAAGTCCGTTGAGATTCAGCCGGATGTTATCGATCCCGATGATGCAGAGATGCTCGGTGATCTTGTTACAGCAGCAGTTAACGAGGCACTTCGTGCAGCAGCTGCCGAAAGAGAAGAGAAGATGGGTGCTATCTCCGGCGGAATGAGCATACCGGGTATGTTCTGATATGGCCGGATATCATGTTCCACCGCTTGAACGACTGGTGGATAAATTTGAGAGTCTTCCGGGTATCGGCCATAAATCTGCACAGCGCATAGCATACCATGTTCTGAATATGAGCAAGGGCGAGGCCGCTGACTTTGCAAGAGCAATAACCGATGCACAGGAAAACATCCATTATTGCTCGGTCTGCTGCAATATCACCGATGGCGATTTGTGCCCGATATGCAGTAATGATAACCGTGACAAGTCAATAATATGTGTTGTTGAGGATCCGCGCGATGTGTTTGCACTTGAACGTACCAATGAGTTCAATGCGACATACCATGTTTTGCACGGTGCGATATCTCCGCTTGGAGGAATCGGCCCGGATCAGCTCAAAATCAAGGAGCTTCTCACGCGTGTCAGAGATTCCGTTGTTCAGGAGGTTATCATGGCAACGAATCCGACTGTCGAGGGTGAAGCAACAGCTATGTATATCTCACGCCTTCTGAAGCCGCTTGGTATACGTGTTACACGCTTGGCCTACGGTATTCCCGTCGGCGGAGACCTTGAATATGCCGATGAGGTCACACTTTCAAGAGCCATTGAGGGAAGACAGGAGCTTTGACGACATCTTTCGATTGACAAATTAACTTTTTGATAGTATATTTATTACCTGAAGAATAGGATTGGAGGCGTTCTTAATGCCGAAAACTGAAAACAGGAATATCGCGCAGAATAAGAAGGCTTTCCATGATTATTTTGTCGAGGAAACCTTTGAGGCCGGAATAGAGCTGTTTGGCACTGAGGTCAAGTCGCTGAGACAGGGAAGATGCAACCTAAAGGATGCATGGTGCTCGGTCGTTAATGGCGAAATGATACTGAATGGTTGTCACATCAGTCCATACGAGCAGGGAAATATTTTTAACCGTGACCCTATGCGTGTGCGCAGACTCCTGATGCATAAGCGTGAGATAATGCGTCTTTACGGCTATACAAAGCTTGAGGGCTACTCTTTGATACCTTTATCCATGTACTTTAAGGGATCGAGAGTTAAGGTTCAGGTTGGACTTTGCAAGGGCAAAAAGCTCTATGATAAGCGCGCTGATATGGCTGCTCGCGATGCAAAGCGTGACATGGACAGAGCAATCAAGGAAAGAAACAAATAACATACTCGGCGGCTCAGCCGCCTTTATGGGGATGTAAAGGTTTCGACGGGGGTTGGGAGCCCTGGTAAGCGAGTAGCGGTGCAGGGCCGCTATAATACCTGCAAACTTAAATTTAAACGACAACAATACAGTTGCTGTTGCTGCTTAATTAAGCAGCCGTTCTTACCCACAGTACCGCGGGTGGGATAAGAGCGTCGATTAGCGGTGAACGTGAGCCGAGCCACGCCTTTAACCCGGCCATGACCTAAAGGCTACCAAAGCACATAGCCTGCCTTTCGGCGCTGTGCGGAGGGAATTTCAAAAGAACGGCTACACTCGTAGAAAGCCCCGGTAACCGGTCTTCGGACGCGAGTTCGACTCTCGCCATCTCCACCACCTGAAAGTCGCATGAATGCTGTGAGAACACATTTGTGCGGCTTTTTGATATTAAATGAATCGTAAAATCGGATTAGCAGCTACACGCAAAAGCTTGTGATGCTGAGTGTCAAGCAAGCCATAAGAGCACTGACCTTTATAATATTATCGAAAATTGATAAAATTTTCATAAAGCTCTTGACTTTGTGCGTATGACTATGATATACTTAAAACGTACCGCAAATGTGGTATTATCCGGGGGTATAGCTCAGCTGGGAGAGCGCTTGAATGGCATTCAAGAGGTCAGCGG
>CAZHDW010000015.1:0-52128 GCA_964531265.1 uncultured Ruminococcus sp. | reverse complement strand
GACACAAGGGACTTAAAATCCCTCGGTAGCGATACCGTACCGGTTCGACCCCGGTTAGCGGCACCATTTCGGGTATTCATAAGGGATTTGACTTTATGAATACTCGATTTTTTTATCTTCATTTTGTTTTCGTCTTTCATTCGACTCATTCGTTATGTACCGAGCAAGGTTTGTGCCTTGCTCATTTTTATTAAGCAGATATCGGTTTTAGGAGCTATTCAGCCGAAATCGTACAAGACCTGCGATATACAAATAATCACCCAAAAAGATTAGATAGTTCTTGAGTGATTACATATACTTGTAGTTTTGATTTATAGCCGGATTTGGCGTGATGCATTTACATTATTGATATACAACATTTTTTCAAGTTTACACTTTATGTCATCAGCATAAATATCGACACACTCAGACGAACTTTTATGTTCTATAATCTGCTTGCAAGGCTCGTCACCTACTTTCTTCCCATGATCTATAAAATGGAGAATATTTTCCAAGCAGAGGGCGATGACTATAAGCAATATAGCGCTGACTCACGAAAGTTATTGCTTCATGTGCAAGCATTGCTGTATCTATGAAGTCTGTATTGGACACCCCAATTCTGACGGATGACGGTCTTCTAACGGATGCATCCGAAGCAACTGTAACAAGCATCGAAGGCTTTTTGCAGAACATGAGGATCAGCATCTGAACCCCTTGCGGCTTCGCCATTCTCTGCACACCTGACGATTGGAAACGATTTAAATAAAGCCATTACAATCCAAACGACAAGTCTGAAATCGAATACAGCACATAGACCGTCCACCGTATTTCGGTGGACGGTCATATTACACTAAATAAAAATGAACGACATAACCGAAGCCATACCGTTCCTTTTTAATTACGATATTACTTTCTGACGATCTCCAACCATTACAGGAGTGGGATTTATTGTCTTTACTGATCTATTATGAAATCTTTCTATATACCGGAATGCCTTCGGTATTCACGTGAAGCATGCCGTTCTCGTCCGGTTTGACCTCCTCACCGGTGAAGAAATCCGCCCATTTAGCACTGCGCGGCAGGTAAACATCACGTTCATTACCCGTACCTGCGGCGATGGGAGCCACCAGGATATCCTCGCAGAACATATACTCATCATCAATGCTGTACGTTATTGTATCTTCGGTAAAGTCCATTACCAATGCGCGAATCGGCGGCTTTCCCGTGGAGTGATACCTGTCAAACGCCTCTTTGAGCATTGGTATCAGACGGTAGCGCAGCTTGATAAGCTCCCGTATCTCGTCCTCACAATCGAAAATGACCCACGGGATTCCGTCGTAATACCATGCGTTAACCAGACACTGAACCGAAAAAACTATGCACTGCATACGTCGAATGCATTCTTCCTTTGTGTCTGCCTGGCGGAATTCAGGCGTCCAGAGAAGCCCGGAGAAACCGGAATTAACAACGCCGCGGATAAAGTCCTTGTGGTCATACAAATCGCTGTATAGGACAAATGGATACGGAGCCGCAAGTGCTCCAAGCTGACGTATCTCGGAAAGGGTCTGATTCTCTCCCAGAGCATCCATTAAGGTTTGAGCATAGAGAGTGCCGAACAGCGAGTGATACTGATCCCCTTCAAGTCCGGACGGAAATTGGCTAGAAAGTGGGAAGCTCCAGCCACCCGTAAAATCACTTGAATCGCACTCATCAAGCTTAAAGCCGTCTATCCCGTGCTCGATAAACTGTTTGCGGTGATAATCTGCGAAAATTCTGCGTCCCTGCTCAGTTGCAAAATCAGGAACCAGTCCGCCCCAAACAAGCCAGTCGCCCGAGTGAGGTGCAAGCTCGTCATGGAACTGAGCATCCGGATGAACAAAGGCGTGTTCCCAGAGATTTATATGGAAGTCCCTGTCCTTAAGATATGAGATGAATTCATCCGGATCCGGATACTTATCGCTCCACTTATATGTACAGGAATATGCGTGGGTATGCCAACCGGGCTCAAGGCCGATAATATCACATGGAATATCGCTGCTCCTGAAATAATCGGCAGTCTTCTTTACCTGTTCGGAATCCCACTGATAGTAGCAACGATAGAGCAGGCCAAGCGACCATTCGGGAATAACAGGGCCACCACCGGACAGCATATTATACTGACTGACGATATCCGTTACGGTATCTCCCTCGATAACATAAATATCTATACCCTCTGCCGCAGGTATTCGTACGCTCATGACTAAATCGGTATCCGTGCGAACCGCATACAATTCCGCTTCACTCCCGGCAGCACCGCCAGTGGAAACCGCTGTCCTGCCGACGCTGTTTTTCTGCTTGCCGCAGTAAAAATCAGCATAGCGAGCAGTATCAAAATACATGCCGTAGCCCTTGTTTGTTACGAAAAACGGCACGGGCGCGTGAGTTTCACCGTCGCCTGAAACAGGGTCTGCGTTTACATCGAGACGCAGCTTTCTGCCCCTATGGTCAAACTGCTTTAACTGAAGTCCGAAACCGAAAATATGACAATCATCCTCTATGGGAAACTCCACTACACAGCCGGAGGAAAGCTTTTTAAATTGAAAATTGGAAATCGAATACTTTACATCTGTTTCAATATAATTGAAGTTCTCACAAAAGTACGAAGGTACGAGCTTTTCAGGTGTGCCCAGTGTAATTTTTTTCATTTTGCCACATCCTTTGCGTATTATAGCTTAATTCTATAGCTGCACTGTCGCAAAGTCAAGGACTGCTTTAGCAAGTGCTCGACTGAATTTCAAACGGAACACTACCGCTCTCGGTTAAGCTCTGTTGCAGAACACAACTACGCGCTCTGCGCCGCTTTCCGTACAGGTATAGAGAACAAGGTCACAGCCGCTATTGATGACATACTCCACACTATATGGATCGACCTTTTCTATTGCTGCAACCTCATAGGTATTCTCTATGCCGTCCATATCGGTGAATGTAACCGTATCCCCCGTGATCAGTCTGTTTAACTTCCCAAAATGAGTACTGTAATTATGCGCCGCTATAACCAGATCATCCGTACGTGATGAGCCGGTCTGCCTGCACGGTGATATTTTCAGCTTGCTGTAGCTCGCCTCCGCCATTACCGGAAGCCTCAGCTCGAGCAGCGGTATTTCGATATAGCCTACACATTCGTTTCCATCTATAACCGTGATCGGCAGCTCCGCAGAAAGCTCTTCATACGCCGCTTCTTCGTCACCATCTTCATCCTGTACCGGTGCATGTTTTTTCTCTTCTATTACAGCTTCTATGCTGCTAAGCAGGCTCTCGGCTTCCTCCCCGGCAAGTTCTGATTGATATCCGTTATAGAAGAAAAGGAGCAGCGCTGAAGCTATCAGCACCGCCCCCAAAACCACGATCATTACTCCTGCCCGTTTAGGCATTATTGTTTTTCTTCTTCCTTGAGATTAGCATTGCCCCACCGAGAGCAACCAGGGCGATACCTGCTCCGCCTAAGACCATTATCGGCCAATTTAACTGACCGGTCTGTATCAGCTTATGAGTGTTGTTTATTGTCACAACATTGCCGGAAACACTGTAGGAAGGTATATAGCCGCTCGGGATATTCGTTTCAACTACCTGCCAGTTTCCCTCAGCGGAAAGATCTTCCCAGTGATATGTCCAGTTATTTTCATCGCTCAGCTTAACAGTTTCATAGTCTTCATTGCCGTTATACAGTGTAATGGTTACATAGGACGGTCGATTCTTTGCATTATCATTGCTCCAAAGCTTCTTGGCAATGATATTCAATGGCTCAGCCGGCGGTGTAATGGGAGTATCCGCTGTATTGGTGATTGTAACGGCGGTTCCGACGGTTTCGTAGCTGACCGTGTAGCCCTTCGGTACCTCTGCCTCCTCTACCGACCATTTATAGCTTTCGACCAGACGATCAAAGGTGTGTGCCCAGCCGTTTTCGGCATTCAGCTCAACCGTCTGAGCAATCTCCCCGTCCTTTAACAGATTGATTTTCACACTGTCCTCGGTATGATTTGCATTTCCGTCCGACCATACCTTGCGAACCGAAAGCTGACTCTCATTGAAAGCCTCAACGTGGAATATCCAATCCACCTCACCGACCCTGTCGGCAAAATCATTTGAGAGCTCGGGCGGAACCGTAAGCTCCACCTTCAAGTTACCGGTCTCCCCCCTGCGGAAGGTTCCGAGATACCTGTTCTCGGTAAGCGTATTCGTTGTGTCCGGCGAAGCCTCATAAATCAGCTCAGTGCCGTTCCAAACCCTCATAGACAGCCTTGAGAGAAGCTCCGTCATTGAGTCCACCGTCTCTGCTTCCGCTACGCCTTCGCTAAGCGGATTCTTCTCCTTGTCGTGGGCTTCGGCTCTCATATAGAGCTGAACGAAATCGCTATCCTCACTGTTATTCCTGAAGGTTATCGTCTCCGTCAGCACATCGCCGGGCATAACACCCTTGAAGCTGCCAAAGAGGTCTGTTCTTGTGTAATCACTGCCCGGTGCAAACTCAAATCCGTCCGCAAAGCCGTTGAAAGTTATGGTGGGAGTGGCCGCAAACGCTGTAGCGGCCAAGCCTATCATCATAAGCAGTGCCAACGCAAAGGAGGAAATCCTTCTCATAGTCTTCTTCATAATTCATTTCTCCTTAAGCGACATAGTCGGTAACGCTGTTCTCAGCAATAACAACTCCCCATGCTTCACCGATAACTGTCCTTGTAACAGCCTGATTCGTATCCGCCTGGATTGCCTCCGCCATTACCTCAATTACCTGCTTACCGCCGTCCGCATCGATGTAATTGCCCTCGAGCGCTATACCGTCATCGCCTATCAGCGGTACTTCGGGGCTGTCTCCCGGTGCAACTGTCAGGGTGTAATAATAGTATCCGTTATGCTCCACCCAGTTTTCGCCCGGAGTGAATTCGGGTATCGCCGCTATGCCGCCTATATGCTGACCGTTTTCATTCTCCCGGTAGGTCACAAGCTTGATGCGCACATATGCATCCGCCGAACCGGTATTCTGAGCATTAACATTGCTCTTAACATTGTTTTCAAAATTCTCTGTGACCGTACAGGTTATGTCAGCCGGTGTAAAGGCATTGATTATTGGCTCCTCACTATCCGAGAGATACGCCAGTGTTCCGCTGACAGCTACGACGATCAGCAGGACTACGGAGAAAATCAATACAGCCGGACGCAGCTTGTTGTTTGCCACACGCTTTTCAGCGGATGACTTTTGCTTTGATTTGCTGTGAAACATTTATAATTTTCTCCTTTCTCAGTATGCGATTGCTCCTGTGTAAGCATTCTTAACTATCTCACTGAAGCCATTGAGCCATTTATCCGTCTTCTTTGTGTTGGTGCATACTATAGCACCGTCCGGGTCAGCCTCTGTAAGCTCAACATCATCGGTGTACTCCGCACTGTAGCGCCAGCTCCAATCGGTCTTTTCTTCTATCGAATAAGTGCCGAGCGGAAGTTCATAAACGGTCACGCTGTCATTACCCCATACAGTTACCTCTGTATACTTATTGCCGTCTCTGTACACATCGAAAACATAGGATTCATTCGCAGCGCCGCCGGTCTTGCTGACAGTAAGACTGCCTGTCAGCACATGAACGATGAATTTCTTGCCGATCGGCAGAAGCTCATCGGCATTGCACTTTGTATGCACAAAGGTCGTCATATCTGTGATATCGGTTTTTCCGATGCTTACGGCTGCATCAACATTGAAGTCGTTCTTTGCAACGATCTTGCCGCCGTCCACATTACCGCTTTCCGGAGTATAACTCATGTCCAGTATGGGCTCATCGCCGAGCATTGTGACCGAAGTGCTGAGCGTTTCGCCATGCTTCCACGCAGTGCCGCTGATACAGCCTGCGTAATCGGGCTCATCTCCGCCGTAGTAGACCGTGCTGTCTTTAAAGGTCACTTCGGGTTTAAACACTTTTATGCTGCCGGTATCACTCTTAGTCTTTGTTATCGCTGTCGGGCCCTCATTTTGAGAGGGTGTGACCGTTTTCGGTGACACAGTAACGGATGCGGAATAAGTCCCATCCGCAGAGCCGTCAAAGCCCTCGGATATTCCGCCAATTGTTATGTCGCTGATATTCACATACTCCTTCTGCCAATCAGCCAGAGCTGACGGATCCGTTATATCAACATTGCCGCACTTTACAGTAAGATCACTGTAAAGCTCATCAGCAGTCGGAACATCATAGAGATAGACATTCTTGTCGCTAAGTGTAAAGCCGATATCCTTTATAGGAACATTCACCTGCGGCCTCGGGAATATCTTCACCGGAGTCTCGGAGGTGGAATTCTCATATATGGCTGCACTTGTGTTTGTATATACATCATTGCCGCCGAGGAAGGCATCCTTTGCCTTTACAGCGAACTGAACGACCAGCTTATTACCGCGATATCCGCTGACAACGTCATCCTGCTTGATCTCACCGACATAGTTTTCCTTGAAATCAAAGCCAGTAACGTCTATCTTATCGCCATCGGTGAGCGTGACATTCGCAGTCATCGCGTCATCGTTTTTCTCCCAGGTATAGCTGCCGTTCACCTTGCCGGTGCAGGCATAGGCTTCAAGTGTGACATCACTTGCGTCCCCTATGAGCTCGAACTGAGGAGCGATAATATCCCTTATCACAGCGTTTTCGTCCAACGTAGTAGAAGAGTTATTTTCTGTGATCTGGTCGGCGATCTGCCGGAAAATATTATTAAGAGATGTGCTGTCACCTGCCGAAAGATAATAGCTCGGAGAGCGCGGCACTCCGTTATTGGAGGATATCTGCTGGCAGACGTAATTTCCCTTTTCGGAATTAGATGAGCCCTCGTCTGTAGAGCCGCTCTTCGTTGCATCTGCGCCGTCAAAAATACCGATCGTATAAACAGTAGCTCCGTAGCCGCTTTCTGTACTCTTTGTCAATCCGGCATTATTTATGGCGTTCGATGCGACACCGGATTCATAGGCACTGCCCGTTGTTGGAATACCGTCGGTGAACACAACCATGACCCTCTGACGGATCTCCCCCGTCGGTATCTCGTTATTAGCGAATATTGAGTTTGCCATATCGATGCCATGATCGGTACGTGTTGCACCGTGTGCCGTCAGTGCAGCTATCGCAGAGGATACATTCTCATAGCCTGCTTCGGTATCCATGCTCTGCAATGCTTTTTTATAATGCTCCGAGGTTATACTGCCGTACTGAACACCATTATACGCATATTCATGCGGATAATAATAATCGTTGACATAGTCTATCGGCTTTGAGGTTGGACGTATCTCCACACCTGTCAGAAGCTCTGTGTTGTTATAGCTGTCGGACGCAAAGCCAACAACAGCTATCCTGTGGTTAACATCATCAGATGTTCCGTATATGCCGTCAACACCCTTAGCGTTCAGATTAACCTTATCCACAAAGGATTTCGCAGCTGTGACAAGGGCATCCAATCTGGGTTGGGATTTTCCCTGTGATCTCTTGTATAAGGTCACATCGCTGTATTCGGTACTTATTCCTACAGAAGTGCCAATTATTTGAATATCACCCGCCGCATCTGTATATGAGTACGTGTAGGTTCTCTGCGTTTCCAGGGAATACAGGCATCCGCCCTCAACACCTGTAAAAGTTGGAACAGAGCCTCTTCCTGTACTCTGTGCTATCCAGGTACCATCCGGCAGAGTATAGGTGTACACATATTCTTTTCCGGATAGCTCGCGACTTATCGAAACCTTCTTATATTCTCCGTTGACATAGGCATACAGATTATTTCTGTTTCTATAGTTCTTGCTGTTTGATTCTGAGTCGGAGCGTTCACTGTAGACCGCCTCATCCACAAAGGTCACAGAAACGGAATAATAGGTTTCATCTACCTTGTACCAAAGGTTATTATTGCCGCCGTTATGGCGATAGCTGTAGAGTGTTTCGTTCTTTGTAGCGTCTCCCACACAAGCGTTATAGCCTATACCGGAGATATTCTCCGACATCGAGCCGGACTGGTCGATCACCAGGACGATATCCGTCGGAACATCCATATTCACGCTGGATATCACCTTTTCACCGGTCGCATACGCTTCAAGCGTTATGATGTACCTGTCGTTATCCTCATCGTATTTGGCAGTTTTGTCAACAAAAACACCGTCATCCTCGACTACTTCATCTGCGTTTACCTTGAGGGTCATATTGCGCGGAACAACTGCGCCGACAAGAAGCAGCAGGCACAGCAGGAGTGATAATGCCTTTTTCATATTCGCTCCTCCTTATTTACCTGTTACCGGGTCGCCCAACGGAGCGACGTAGGTGTAGTTTTTAGTGGGTGTGTAAAGCTCGCTTTCCACCGCCGGTTCGCATTCTTCAAATATGACCTCCGGCTCCGCTTCTGGTTCTATCGAGTTGAGGTGCGCAGTTATTCTCATCGACTGCTCATCGGTCAGTGCCGCAAGCTGTTCCGGTGTCAAGGCATCAAACAACGTGAAAAACTCTTCCTCGGTCGTGGTCAGAAGGAGCTTTTCAATAGCACCCTCATTAGCTTCGGGAATTTCCGACTCTGTGGTCAGTGCATCGGCAACATAAAGCGCACATTCAGCAGTATGTGTCTCGGTGCCGCACGTGCAGGTCTCCGAGCTCTCCGTTTCTCCCTCTGTGGAAAGAGGCTCAGTCTGCACAGCGCTGCTTTCCATAGCTTCGGATGACGCTGTCTCCTCAATTGTGTCCGAGACCTCCGGTTGAATATTCTCCGTGGTGATCTCCTCAAGAGCAGAGGCAGTATCACCGTCCATAGTGAAGAGCGCTTCTGCGGAATCAATATCATTCGAAACGGCAAGCGTGCACGGCAGCATTATTGCCGCTATAAGAACCGGACACATAAGCATCGTCATTATTTTTCGCTTCATCACACAGCCCCCTTACTTCGACCCACCGGTCGGCCAGCCCTGTGCTGTCAGCGCACTGTCGCCGTTATTGGCAGTCTGAACAGCCTCGGCTTCAACATTAACTCTGATGCTCGCATTCCTGTATTCATTCCCCATGGACTTATCAAATCGGACTGTGGTAAATACGGGCTCTGTTACCTCATCCGGCTTTACCGACTTGTTGTAATACAGATAGCCGTCCCTTTCGACCCACGACTCCGTGTTAAGATCAAGCACCACCAGGGAGTTATCAGGCGTCCCGTCCTCGGCAAGCTCTATGGCCTTTGAAACCTTGACGCGTATCCATGCGTCGGATGCACCGATATTCTTGACCTCTGCGATCTTCGTTACTGACATATCCGGCATAATGCCCTCCATGTCCTCAAACGGTGTTTTCTTTTCCGCATCCGCCCATTCCTGAACCTCGATCTTAACGCTGCCCGTTGTTATAACATTGTGTGCCGCATCCTCCGAATTGAAGTAGGCAAGGCTTCCAACGGCAAGCATCGAGATGCAAATCGCCAAAATGGACAGAATCAGGAGTTTTCGTTTCATATTTCTCTCTCCTTTCGAACTGATATCATATCCCATCACGGGATATGAACAACAAAGATTCATGACCGTTCAGGTCATATAGGAGCATCCGAACGATCCAGGTGCTCATATAAGCCTGTAACGTGGTGTAAATTCACATACATTCTCCGTTGGCGTGCGCCGCAACGACACACGCCGTCGAAGAATTAAGTAAACCGTATCACTCAGTCCATGGATTCTTTGTAGAATTCGGAGCTCCAAAGGAGGTATTCAGTGCTTCAAATGCATCGTCAAAGCCCTCGGTCTGACAGCCCTCTGCGAATACCAGTATATTCCAGTTGCCGTTCAAAGCCTCGTTAGCCTTTTCGATATCCTCATTCGTGACATCCTTATAGAGATATACCTGATGCATAGCGGATACCGTTGTGTCCGCAGAAGCCAGAGCGGTCTCATAGGTCACAACATAGACATTGTAGCTGATGTCGTCAATGGTGGTCGTGTAGAAATTCCATGTATCGCCGGCACCGACAAAGTCTGTTCGACCCTCAACAAGCTTCTTGCCCCAGTTCCACTTTCTGGAAACATGGGTATCGTCATATGCGTTGAAATGCAGCAGATTTGATGATGCATCAAAGGTATCTGCGCCGTCATCCAGAACGGACGGAATCGCGATGTGAACGCGCACATAGGCGTCGCTCTTGCCCGTGTTTTCAACGGTAACTACCTTTGCAACTGTGTTTGTGTCCTTGTCGCCGGGCATCAAAACCTGATCTCTGAGCCACTTTTGATAGTCCTCGTCAACCTTTCCGGCCTTGTTGTCCTCATGCAGATCAATGCTGACACCGCCAACGGCAAATGCATTATTCGCACTGTCAGTGTCCGTAAAGTATGCCAGTGTTGTGCCGCCAACTGCCGTAAACGCCAGAGCCACAACAAGGCACAGAGCCAAAATCTTCTTTTTCATTACTGTTACCCCTTAAACCTCAAGATTACTTGGAAGCATTCGTCCATGCAGCAGCCGCTGAGAATTCAGTACCAGCCTTGCTGTAAAGCTGAGTTGCGTATGCGGTGTATACAAGCTCGGGCATCTTGTCGGCAGCGGGCATAGCTGTCAGAGTGTTGCTTACAGCGATCTTGTTGTCCTTCAGCAGCTCCCATGATCTTGTGGTATCGGAAGCCATAACCTTACGATACCATACGTTTGCCGGGATACTTGCACCGTCGCCCTGTGTCCAGCCGTTTGTCGCTGTCAGCTCAGAGGTGTAGCTCAGATAGGACTTCGGAGTATTGTTCTCCGCAAACTTCACGAACAGGTAGCAGTCGACACTGTCGGCGGAAACCGAGACCTCCGGATCCTTTGCGTACTCATAGCCGGGAACAAGCTGCGCCTGCCAGCAGTCGGCTGTGCCGTCATTGTTCGAGTCGGTATTCATCGTCTCGGTGAGCTCGATATCAATACCGGCTGTTGTGAATACATTCTTTACCTCAGGAGTGCGGTCTGTCAGCCAGGCCAGTGTACCTCCTATTGCGACGGTAACAACCAGTACGAGTGCCAATGCCAGAGCCAAGCCTTTCTTTTTCATTCTTCTGTCTCCTTTCATATTTTTTATAAACAGATTATATATTCGGATTTAATCCGGATATAACAGAATCAGCTCGCCTTGTATTCTGACCACGCGTCTTCGGCATCGGTAAAGCCCAGGGCCTGTATTGCATGAGCCTTAACGGTGATCGTCATGTCGTCTATCGTTGCAATTTCATCGTTTTCGATCTCTCCGGGAACGGATATCGAAGTAAACAATGCACTCAAAGCAACATCTGCATCGGGTGCAGCAACAGTACTCTTATAGTAAAAGGTGTAGGTACGGGTATTTTCGGAAGTATCATCGACGCTTCCATTGGATATCCAGTCGGCGGAATTATATCCTTCGACGATATCCGTAAGATCCTCGATTTCATGGTTTTCAAGGATCTCATCAAGCTC
This sequence comes from uncultured Ruminococcus sp., assembly GCA_964531265.1. Lineage (GTDB taxonomy): Bacteria > Bacillota > Clostridia > Oscillospirales > Acutalibacteraceae > Hominenteromicrobium. Next base: position 40,717 of record CAZHDW010000015.1, on the reverse strand, counting down.
AGCTATCTTGGAGACTGTAACTTCCATTTTGATATAGGAAGCCTCCGAGCCTGATTTCACTGTGACTGTCGGGTCCTTGTCGTATTCATGACCGGGCATGAGCTTATAGCTGTTAGCCTGAACTCGATCAGCCTTTTCCCCGGTGAGCGCCTTACCGTCGCCATCAACAAGTGCCTCATCCAGAGTGATCTCCACCTGACCCACTGCAAATGTGTTTTTCACGCTGTCAGTGGAGGTCAGGTACGCCATTGTGCCGGCGACCGATGCTGTAACAAGCATAGCCGCACAGGCCAATGAAAGCAGTACTTTTGACTTTTTCATTTGGATTTCCTCCTTAACAAATTTGATATATCAGAAGCCTTTCGGCTTTTTCTGACGGGGGCACTCATCGGGTTAATTTCTTAAATCAAGGCCGTTATTACTTAACGTTTTCAGCCTTTTCTGAATTTTTCTTGCTGTCTTTAGCTAAAATATCGGGTATGAACATCAGCATAAGCAGGACTGCTACCGCTGATACAGCGATATATGTTCCCGGCGGATTCTGTATATAATTTGCCACATATCCAAGGCACGGAACAGTGAACACGGGCACACCTATCACGTTTTTATAATGAACAAGATTACTGTCCTCGGCGGTGTTAGCGTCACCCTTTGTTCGAAAGCGTATCGTTGACGGATCATCGTCATCCGGAACTATTCCGACCACACGGTGAGTGGCCACCACCTCATCGTTCATCATAAAGGTAATGACCTGTCCTTCCTCTATCTTGAATGGATCAACCTTTTTAACATATATCACCGAGCCCACATGGTATGTGGGCTCCATGGAGCCTGAAAGCACGGAAAACACCTGTAGTCCAATCAATCTCACGCCGACCAGAAGCACTGCGGCAATTACGACTATCGCTACTATAACAGTTGTTATAATGTTCCATGCTTTTTTGACCATGCTTTCAGGACTCCTCTGTTTGTACCGGTTCGTTAAGCTTCTCAGGGCGAACATTTGGAGCGATGAAGCTGTACATCTGCTCGAACACCCATTTTGTCGTCTCCTCATTGTTCTCGAGGTCACCATCCATTACGCGTGATGCGAAGAACAGCATCGTGCAGAATATTTGGTGGATCAGCATATCCATATTCGTTCCGGGCTTGAATGTATTCTTTATTCTGTCACCCAACGGCCTGTAGCTGTCAAGATGCTTTGAATACACGGAATTTACGCCGATGGATGCAAAGTAAAATCTGATATAGAATATGCAGTCATCGCGCTCTTCAAGAATAAAATCCCATGATGTTTTCCAGAGCTTATACGCCCTTTCCTTCCACGTAAAGCGCTTATCCTTCATGACCGGAAGCGTTTCGTGCAGCAAAACCGCAAAATTGTCGTCTTCCATATGCAAAGCCTCATTCAAAAGCTCATCCTTTCCCGAGAAGCATTTATAAATATATGCTTCATTCAGCTTCGCCTGTGCAGCTATGGCCTTAGTGGTCGTTTTCTCCAGACCTTCCCGAGCCACAACATGCACTGCACTCTCGATAAACACCTGTCTCATTTCTTGGATTTCCATTTTTTTGCCACTCCCTTAAAAAAATAAGTGGCCACTTATTTCATGGTTCAATAAAAGCAGAACACATCCAATGACGTAGCTCTGCTATCATAACGGTACGACCGTAAGGCACGCTTGCCGGCATAAAAACCGAAGCGCGCGAATGCGGAGCATACCGATGCCCATGCTTCAAAACGGTTCATCCCTGTCCGCTTTGAAAAAATAAGTAACACACTTTTATTACCTTATTCAAATGTCATCCCAATACGGCAGCCCAATACTGCCTCTGTAACACGGCTTGAGTATAACACATGATAAATGAAAAATCAATACCTAAATCAAATAAAAATTGCTGAAATTCACGAAATCACCGCTTTGAAGCTCAGCTTATAATTAGTATCATTACTTTATCGCAACTTTATGACTCTCTTCGACATGTTTCGATATTCTGGTAATTTTAATACTTATTACTACATTTGTAAAATCATTCGTATAAAAACGGAGATCGAGTGGCAAATGCCATCCGATCTCCGTTTTATATAGGCTTTAAGTTGTACTCTGAAAACAAGGCTCACGGTCAGCAACGATTCGCTGCTTTCCGCTCATTGTTAAAATTATATATTTTCAAGTACAACTAAAAGTCAATTCAACTTCAACAATAATTGAATTTTGCGCCTTATTTCAGTTGCTCAAGCATTTCAGCGAAGCTCTCTATACGCCAATCGCACTCCGGGTACTGCGGTACAGCGGGGGTCAGCAGGTGTATAGTCTTGCACCCGGCATTATAGCCCGATTCAAGATCGCAGCGTCTGTCACCTATCATTACCGTGTCCTCCGGTGTTCCGCCATACTTTTTCATCAGATAGAATATGGAGTCCGGTGCGGGCTTCACCACAAACTCAGGATCACCCGAGGCCACTACCTCCTTAAACTCCTCCGCTATGCCGGCACGCAGCAGCAACTCATGTATTTTACCGTCACGATTAGTAAAGATATAGTTTGCCGCACCCATATCATTTACTCTTTTAAGCACCTCTTTTACAAGAGGGAACAGCTCCACCGGCTCCTCCTTGGCATTATGATATTCCCAGAAGCGTTCGCCAAGCTCCGGTATTCCGAAAAGATTAGAATAAAACTCTATCGAGGACGGAATATTCACCATCATCTTTTCAAGTATCTCGACCTGCTCCACATCATGTCCGAAATCCTTAAGCGCCATTTGCATACAGTGCGTGGTATTCGGATACGTGTTCATTACAGTACCGTCAAAATCCCATATAAAATGCTTCAAATTTTTCATTCTGCTACCCCACCAACTAACTTATTTTATGTTACTTTCAGCACCACCGTAAACCTGCTTCCGCCGGGTATATTCTCCGCCGAAATGCTGCCTCCGCACATTGTAACTATCTGCTTTGCAAGTGCCAGGCCAAGGCCGTTTCCCTCTTCTCTGTGAGAGCTGTCACCCTGATAGAACTTATCGAAAATATGCTTTTCCTCGCCGCTTGCAATACCCGGGCCGCTGTCCTCAACGATGAATCTGATAGATTCCGGAGTGCGCAGCAGCTGCACACGTATCATGCCGCCCTGCGGATTGAATTTAATTGCGTTGCCTATGAGATTATCCCACACGTGATACATCAGGTTCTCCGAGCCGACATACTCCACGTCCTCCATATCAACATCAAATTCAATATCCTTCTTTGACCATTCCGGCTCCAAAAGAACTATGGACTGGCGTATCTGCTCATCTAAGCGGAATTTGGTCTGCTTGTCCTTTATTGCCTGACTGTCCACCCTCGAAAGCAGCAGGACATTTCCGGCAAGGCTCGAAAGACGCTTTGTGTTGAAAAGTATCTTGTCCACATAATTACGCTGGTCGGCATTGAGCCCATCGTAATTTTGCAGAAGCATGGCATAGCCCTCTATGGCACTTATAGGAGTTTTCAATTCGTGGGAGACATTGGAGACAAAATCCGTTTGCAATATCTCCGTGGCACGCAGCTCCTTAGTCATCAGATTGAAGCCCGAAAACATCTTTCGCATCTCCTGTGATGTGGAGTTGGTCTCAAGCTGCACATTGAAGTCACCCTCTGCTACCCTGCCCATGGCATCTATCATCTTTCTTATCGGATAAAAGAACCATTTCGCAAGAAAGCTTGTTATAAAGGAGCCTACAAGCAGACTGAAAACCACCAGAGCCAGAAGCAGCATCCAGTAGCTCTCGATTTTTACAAGATTATTCAGCAATATATATGACCCCAGCGCAAGCAGAACGCTCACAACAAGCTCGACAGAAACGAGAAAGGTCAGGCGGACTCGCAGGCTGAACTTCGGAAAATCGATTTTTCTCATACAGTTATACTTCTTTCTTAAAGCTTTACCACCTTATAACCGACGCCCCTCATTGTGACTATCTTAAAGTCGGCATTATCGCGGAAGCGCTCACGCAGTCTGCCGATATGCACATCCACCGTGTGTGTATCACTGTCGGATTCATAGCCCCATATCTCATCCATGAGCTGCTGGCGTGTGAATATCCTGCCCGGGAAGGATGCCATTTTATAGAGCAACATAAATTCCTTCTGCGGCAGCACCATGCTCTCGCCGTCGGAAATGACCGTCAATGAATCACACTCCATGACGGTTCCGCCTATCACCTGTCTGCGGTCGTTTATCATCTGTGCACGTCTGAGAAGAGCGCCGACGCGCAGAACCATTTCGTTGACATTTATCGGCTTAACCATGTAGTCATCCGTACCGGAGACAAAGCCGAGCCTCATATCGTCGAATGCGTCCTTTGCGGTTATCATCAAAACAGGAGTTGTACTGCCCGAATCCCTCAGCTGACGCACAAGCTCATAGCCGTCCATCACAGGCATCATGATATCGGATATTATCATGTCATAATAGTCCTTCTCAATGGCATCCAGAGCCTCTCTGCCATTTGTAACACCCTTGACGGCATAGCCGTTTTTCAGGAGAACATGCGAGAAAAGCTGACGCAGCTCGCGGTCATCCTCGGCTATCAATATCTTCATCATTCGTTTTCACCACCATTATATCCAAAATCGCTAAATTCCATATTCGCAAAAATGTGCTCCATTCGCTCATCATCAAAACGGTCATCAATCACGTCGAAAAACGCACTGCTTTCAGCTGTACCCTCTATCCTCTGCGACCACCTTGCCACCGCTGTAACAGTTATCACCGCGTTTATTGCCAGAAACACGGTCAACACCCATGTCAGTAGCTTTCCGAGCTCATTTGGCAGCTTTAAAATGAGTGCCGCCATTCGCGGATAAAGATTCTTTATCCACAGCACTCCAAGAACTCCCCAAAAGATGGAATACAAAAGGCATATTCTTCCGTTAAGATTCAACGGCATATGCGAATAATCCCATGAGCGCGAGCCGAAAACCAGTTCCTGCGCCCACGAGCAAACATATTCCACCGCGCTTCCGACGATCATTCCACCGAAAAAAGACAGCCACGCACTGCGATTTCTCAAACCGTACAGGCACACCGTAAGCACAACGGCTCCAAACCCATACAGCAGGTTGAACGGGCCGTAAACCAAACCTGCACGGCTCTCAATAACCCCCCTTGTGACATAGCACCATATCATTTCGATAATGACACCGAAAAAGCTGCCGATAAAGAGCAGAAGCAAAAGCTTGTACAGATTGAGTCCGGAAGCGAAATGCCCGACTCTCTGCTCCGAAGCGTCGATGGCGGCATTTGCAGGGGCGGCCTTAAGCACTCGGCGCTTTCTTCGCTGCTTTTTTATGTCGCTCCAGCGTGTGCTGAATTCATCGCTTATCGTGTACATTTCCGCAGCAGCCCTGCCGAGATCGGCCGCTGAGCGCTTTAAGGATTCGGCTCTCCACCGCATTTCCTGTTCATCAAAGCCCTCATCCAGCATTTCCGGATAGAAGCTCATCATGTCCGCCTTTGTGTCCTCAACGCTCTGTATCATCCTGTCACATTCGCGTTCTATATCGAGCTTCGGTGTCATGACCCCGGCTGTTCTGTTCCTCTTTTTGCCCATAAAAAACACCTTTCCCATTTAAATATCATAGGTGAATTTTACAACGGGCATTTCAAGAATATTTCAACTTAGGGTCAACAATCGTTGATCCGCCGCTTTACTCCTCGTCTTTCTTTCCGTATGCGCGGTCGGCAGCCTCACGTGCAATGTCCAGCACTGAGTACTCCCTCTTCTCTCCTTCGATTATCGGAAGCTGCTGGTAGACCTCCGCAGCCATACCACGGCTCCACAGCATCGGGTCTATTCTCAGCGAATAGCCATGGCCATTCTCGCACATCCAGTCAGTCATCTGTGCACGCGGCAAGCCGTATGCGGCAAGAAGCGTCATGATAATACCGCCATGCGTGACAAGCACAGCGCTTTCGTCACCGGTCATCATCATATTCTTTACAAGCATTTCAAAGCCGGCACAAACCCTCTGCATAAACACGATGCTGCTCTCGCCGTTCGGCGGAGCCTCATGTCTGCCGCCGTTCATCCACTCAAGAAAATGCGGATCGTTCATGAGCTCCTCTGCCTTCTTGTTCTCCCAATCGCCGAAATCACACTCGGCCATTTCGAGTATTACCTCCGGGTCAGCCCACGGATAGATGACCTTAAGCGTATCAACGCAGCGGACGCAGGGGCTTGCATAATACTTTACAGCCTCCGGGTATACTCCCTTGGCCTTAAGCTCCAGCAGGGACTGAATACCCTCCTGCGCCAAAGGGGACTGTGTGCGCCCCACATACCTTCCTTCAAGATTTCCCTCACATATACCGTGACGTATAAGATGAATAGTATAAGACTTCATAGCTCTTCCTTTCGTTCAAAACAAACAAACAGAAAAAATTGGGGTTTTCTGTTTACTTCTAAGATAAATTCGAGTATAATTTACTCAATGTATTTTTTGCATTCAGGTGGTGAAAGCTCCCATGAACAACGATTTCCCACGCATCCTGACCCTTCTCCGCAAGGAGCGCCATATCAGCCAGAAGCAGGCCGCAGCCGACCTCGGTGTATCGCAGGCACTTCTGTCCCATTATGAAAAGGGAATACGCGAGTGCAGCCTTGATTTTATCGTGCGTACCGCCGATTATTATGGGGTATCCTGTGATTATCTGCTCGGTAAAACGCAGATACGCGACACAGCCTCGCCAACGGTCACGACCGAACCCGATGCCGAAAATATATTGAACTCTATACATATTGTATTTGCAATCCTGAAAAAAATCAATAGCAAATCTCTTGCGCATCAAATTACTGTCTATCTCGATTGTGCGGTTTACAATGCATTTCGTGCCATTGTAAAGGCTACACACGTCAAGCCCGCTCTGTTCAAAACAGAAGGTGAGCTTAGCGAAGTGCTTACCGAGTGCCGCATGAGGTTGTCGCTGGCCCGAATCAGATCATTGCTCGATTCGCCGGAAACAGAGAACGAAGATGGCGCTGAGCTTACGGATAAGCTCCCGGAGGATTATCCCGAGCTTGCTCCGTCGCTTTTTGCTTTGATTGAGGCTGTGGAAAGCGAACACAAAACTATTTGAGCCGCACAATTGGTGCTCAGCTCAGAAAGGACTCCCTTCTTGGGATAAGGTAGATTTATGTGTGGTTTTGTAGGATATACCGACGGCGGTGAAACGCAGCTTATGACGCCCGTGCTGCACGCAATGGCGGACCGCATCCGACACAGAGGGCCGGACGATGCGGACTACTACATGGACGATGATATCGCACTCGGCTTTCGCAGGCTGTCCATAATCGATATTGACGGCGGCAGACAGCCGATACTCAACGAGGACAGGAGCAAGGTGCTCATGTTCAACGGTGAGATATATAATTACAAGCTTCTCCGTGACGAGCTCATAAGGGCGGGTCACGTATTTACAACTAAAACCGACAGTGAGGTTTTACTGCACGGCTTCGAAGAATACGGCACGGAGCTTTTGAAAAAGCTACGCGGAATGTTCGCATTTATCATCTGGGATAAAAACACGAAGACTCTCTTCGGTGCCCGTGATTTCTTCGGCATAAAGCCGTTTTATTATGCGCGCATGAACAATACTCTGATGTTCGGCAGTGAGATAAAGAGCTTTGTGGAGCACCCGCATTTCAAAAAGGAGCTCAACGAAAGAGCGCTCGAAAGCTATCTCTCCTTCCAGTATTCTCCCGGAAATGAGACCTTCTTTAAAAACGTCTGGAAGCTTCCTCCTGCGCATTATTTCTTCTATCATGACGGCAAAATGGACATCAGTCGCTACTGGATACCGAATTTCAGCGCAGAAGAGGATAAGCCCCTCGATTACTGGGTAGATGAGATTGAAAAGGCCTTTGACGATTCCATACAGGCGCATAAGATCGCCGATGTCGAGGTTGGCTCCTTTCTCTCCTCCGGCGTTGATTCCAGCTATGTAGCCTGCTCAGCAAATGTCGATAAGACCTTTACGGTCGGCTTCGATAACGGAACAAAATATAATGAGACAGGCTATGCCAAGGAGCTTTCCGAGCGCATACCGGTCAAAAATTTCAGCAAAACTATTTCTCCCGAGGAATTCTGGGGAAATTTCGCCAAGATACAGTATCATATGGATGAACCCCTTGCAGACCCCTCTGCGGCAGCGCTCTATTTCGTATGCAATACCGCCGCAAAGCACCTCAAGGTCGCAATGTCAGGCGAGGGCGCTGATGAACTCTTCGGCGGCTACAATATATACAAAGAGCCTCTCTCCGTGCCGATGTACGACGCAATTCCCTTTCCAATCCGACGTCTCATCGGCAGGCTTGCGGCACATCTTCCGAAGCGCTTCGGTGTAAACTTCCTGATTCGCCGCGGCAAAAGGCTTGAAGAGCGTTTTATCGGCAATGCATATATGTTCACAGAGAGTGAGCGCAAGGAACTGTTAAAAATCAGCACCGACGCGCCGTCTCCGGAAGCAGTAGTAAAGCCCTTCTATGACCACGTTAGTGACAAGGACCCTGTAACAAAAATGCAGTTTGTCGATATCAACGCATGGATGGTGGGAGATATCCTGCTTAAGGCTGACAAAATGAGCATGGCAAACTCCCTTGAGGTACGTGTACCGTTCCTTGATATGGAGGTCATGCATGTGGCTGAGCGAATCCCGATGAAATACCGCGTAAATCGCGAGAACACCAAGCTTGCCATGCGCAAGGCGGCTCTGCGCCGTATGCCCGAAAAATGGGCGGACAAAAGGAAACTCGGCTTCCCCGTCCCCACACGCGTATGGCTCAAAGAGGATAAGTACTATAATATAGTCAAGGAACGCTTTTGCGGTGAGACTGCACGCAGGTATTTCCATACCGAACAGCTTATAAAGCTTCTTGATGACCACAAAAACGGCAAGGCTGACAACAGCCGCCGCATATGGACTGTTTATACATTTCTTGTTTGGTATGAGCAGTTTTTCAACGACGATGTTTTAAACAGTTACAGGAACTCTCAAAATAAAGCATAAAGAAAATCAGGTGATTATAATGAACAAAAACGAATTGATGTCTCAGGACTTCCTGCCGGTGCTTCTCGGCAGTGACATAAATGTCTACGGCATGGCACGTTCCTTCCATGAGGCATATGGCTATAAGAGTGTAGCCGTCGGTAAGGGTACACTTCCGGCTACAATGAATAGTAATATCGTTGAAGTACAGAAGGTCGAGCCGGAGCTGGAGGATGACGAGGTCTTTGTTGCAACGCTTAAGGAATTTGCAAGACGCTATGAGGGCGTCCGCAAGCTGCTTGTTCCCTGCGGTGACAACTACATCAAGATGCTCGTTCGTAACCAGAACAAGCTGCGCGGAATCTATGAATTCGAATGCATATCCGAGGAGCTTCTCATGCGCCTCTCTATAAAGGAGAGTTTCTATCAGGTATGTGAGGAGCACGGCTTCTCCTTCCCGAAGACAACCACATGCTCCTTCGAAAATTATAAGAATGTCGAGCTTCCGTTTGACTTCCCGGTTATTATCAAGCCTTCAAACAGTGTAGCCTATTGGAACTGCAAGTTTCCCCACAAGAAGAAGGTTTTCGTCGCTCAGAACAAGGACGAATTCACGGCTATTCTTGACGCAATCTACGGCTCCTCATATAAGGATCATCTCATTCTGCAGGAGTACATCCCGGGTGACGACTCCAAGATGCGTGTTATGAACTGCTACTGTGGCAAGGACGGCAAGGTAAAGCTCATTGCACTCGGCAATGCCGTTTTGGAGGAGCATTCTCCGGAGGGCATTGGCAGCTACGCCGCAATCATCAACGGCTATGATGAAAAGCTAAATGAAATGATGAAGAATTTCCTTGAGGGCATAGGATATATCGGCTTTGCAAACTTCGATATGAAATATGACGAGCGTGACGGCAAGTATAAGCTCTTTGAGATGAATCTGCGTCAGGGACGCAGCAGCTTCTTCGTCACCGCTGCCGGCTACAACATTGCAAAATGGCTTGCCGATGACGTTATTTACAATAAACCCATGGAGCTGACTGTAGCCGATAAAAAGGTGCTTTACACCATTATTCCGACCAAGATAATCTTCGACTATTGCCCCGATGAGGCTGTAAAGGCAGAGGCAAAGCAGCTTATCCGCGAGCGCAAGGTGGTAAACTCCTATTATTACGAAAAGGATCGCAGCTTCAAGCGCTGGCTGATGTTCGTGCGTAATCAGTACCACTATTTCGGAAAATATAAGCGTTACTTCAATAATAAAGGACTGCACGATTAATGAAAAGTTTTGGTATTATTGGTGGTCTCGGCCCAATGGCCACCGCATATCTGATGCAGCTCATAGTCGACATGACTGACGCAAAGACGGATCAGGAGCACGTTGACGCGATTATTTTCAATCGCCCCACCGTACCGGACAGGACTGCGTATATCCTTGACCACACAAAGCCCTCCCCTGTGCCGGCGATGGTGGATATGGCTCAAAAGCTTGAAGTTCTCGGCGTATGCGCTATCGGTACGCCCTGCGTAACCGCTCACAGCTTTCACAATGAGCTTCAAAGCAGCGTAAAGGTGCCATTCGTCCATATGGTACGAGAGACTGCCGAATATCTCAGGAGCGTCGGCTGCAAAAGAGCCGGCATCATGGCAACCTCCGGCACAGTGCATATGGAGCTGTTTCAAAACGCGCTTTCCGAGGTTGGCATCGAATACTCATTGCCAAGTGAAGCCATGCAGCAAAATGTCATGTCGCTGATCTACGACAATATCAAGGCCGGACTTCCTGCGGATATGGAGAAATTCCGTAAAATATCCGATTCTCTGAGGAATGATGGCTGCGATGCAATTATTCTCGGCTGTACCGAGCTTTCGATTATCAAGCGTGATAACGACATTGGCAGCGGCTATCTCGATGCGCTTGAGGTGCTTGCGCGTGCCGCAGTTATCGCCTGCGGCAAAAAGCTCAAGCAGGAATACGATTCCCTGATAAAATAACACCTTAAAGGAGGTTTCTATATGTGCGGCTTTGCCGGCTATATAAACAATTACGGTACTTTTGACAGAGAGGCTGTCATTCGTGCCATGGCTGACCGTATAATCCACCGCGGCCCCGACGATGCACATTACTACGTTGACGACGATATCTCCCTCGGCTTCCGTCGACTTTCCATAATAGACCTTGAGGGCGGCAGACAGCCGATACTCAACGAGGACGGCTCTCTGGTACTCATGTTCAACGGAGAGATATATAACTATCAGAGTATACGCGATGAGCTGATAAAGGCTGGACATGTTTTCACCACAAAGTCCGACAGCGAGGTCATACTGCACGGCTTTGAGGAATACGGCAAAAAGGTTCTCGATCACCTTCGCGGCATGTTTGCATTTATTATTTGGAACAAGAACACAAAGGAGCTCTTCGGTGCACGAGATATATTCGGCATCAAGCCGTTCTATTATTATCACAAGAACGGTGAGTTCATGTTCGGCAGCGAGATAAAGAGCTTCCTTTCGCATCCGAAATTCGAAAAGGAGCTCGACGAGGATATGATTCCCCTCTACCTCTCCTATGAATATATTCCGGACGAAAGAACCATCTTCAAGAATGTATTCAAGCTCCCCGGTGCACACTGCTTTACCTATAAGGACGGCAAGCTGGACGTTGAGCGCTATTACAAGATCGAATACAGAATAGAGGATGACAAGGAGCTCTCCTACTGGGAGGATGCCATCACACGCGAATTCAGTGAATCCGTAGCAATGCATCAGATAGCCGATGTTGAGGTCGGCTGCTTCCTCTCCTCCGGCGTTGATTCCAGCTATGTCGTAAAGGAGATATCCAAGGGCACAAAGAAGGTTAAGACCTTCTCCGTCGGCTATGAGGAAGAGAAATACAGCGAGCTCCCCTATGCTCAGGACTTCTCAAGTGTAGTGGGCGTACCGAATATTTCCAACAAGGTTTCTGCCGACGAGTTCTTCGGAGCAGTCGGTGAGATACAGTACTTTATGGACGAGCCTCTCCCGAACCCCTCTGAGATTCCGCTGTACTTCCTGGCAAAGAATGCACGAAAGTATGTCAAGGTGGTTCTCTCCGGAGAAGGTGCGGATGAACTCTTTGGCGGATATCCGATGTATCTTGCCGGTGGTCATTTTGATCGTTATTCCCACAAGGTGCCCCGTCCCCTGCGCAAGGCACTCGGCGCTGTTGCACGCCATTGCCCGAATTTCAAGGGCAAGAACTTCATTATCCGCGGTTCAATGGAGCCGTATCAGCGCTTTATGCGTGCCAATTACGTCTTCCAGAGTGCTGAACGCCAGAAATATCTAAAGCGTCCCATTGCCACAAAGCTTCCCGAGGAATACAGCAAGCGCTATTTTGATGAGGTTCCCGGTCTCGATGAGCCAACTCAGCTTCAGTATGCCGATATCCACACCTGGATGATCTATGATATCCTGCTCAAGGCTGACCGTATGAGCATGGCAAACTCCCTTGAGCTCCGTGTCCCGTTCCTCGATAAAAAGCTGCTTGAGCTTTCACTTCGCATACCGTCCCGTTATCGTGCTGCCAATGAGACGACCAAGATCGCTCTGCGCAGTGCAGCTATAAAGCAGCTTCCCGAACGTACCGCAAACAAGAAGAAGCTTGGCTTCCCCGTGCCGCTCAATGACTGGCTTCGTGAGGACAAGTATTACGGCATGGTCAAGGATGCATTCACGAGTGATATTGCCGAGAAATTCTTTGTTACGGACGAACTTATGAAGCTTCTGGATGACCATAAGAGCGGCAAGGCCCTCAACATGCAGAAGATCTGGTCCTTCTATACCTTTATTCTCTGGTACGAGCAGTTCTTCGTTTTGAATTAATATCGATATACAAAAAGGCGCCGATCTTTCGATCAGCGCCTTTTTTCTATGCGACTAAACCTATAAGCCGAGTTCTGTCTTGGACAACCATCTTTCTCGACTGCATGTTACCATACAGCTCAAGCCACCTCCACGAAACGCGTCGGGCAAACGCATATGTTTCTCCACGGTGTTGCTCCGAATAGGGTTTACATGGCCGTGTGGTCTCCCACACGCCGGTACGCTCTTACCGCACCTTTCCACCCTTACCTGCAAAAGCAGGCGGTATATCTCTGTTGCACTATCCCTGGGGTCGCCCCCGGCGGCCGTTAGCCGTTATTCTCGCCCTGTGGAGCTCGGACTTTCCTCAAGTGCGGCCTTTCGGCGTACACTCGCAGCTGTCCGGCTTACTCGCAAATAGACAAATTAAAATTGATTCTCGGAGAGCAATCTGTTCTTCTCATCCCAGAGCTTCTGAGAGAGGTCCACATAATAGCTGTGCGGATTTTCAAAACGTGTTACTTCCTCCCAAAGCGTCTCGACCTGTGCAAGGCAATAAGCACGCACAGCGCTGAGAGCACGCGGCTGGTAAACACATTCGCCATTCTTGAATATCTGCGTGCGCAGACGAACGGCTCTGAAATTCTCAACAGTCTTCCTCTTCCATGTATGGTTCGGATCAAATATCGTGTACGGCTGCTTCTCGTCGATGACCTCATCGTTCATTGTGATAACATCGGCGATAGCCTTGTCCGTTTCACGGTCAAATATACGCCAGACCTCTTTGAAGCCCGGAGTCGTGATTTTAGCAACATTCTCGCTTATCTTTATCTTCGGTACGATCTCACCGTTTTTCTCAACAGCCGCAAGCTTATAAACACCACCGAAAACCGGCTCGCTCGAAGATGTGATAAGGCGCTCGCCAACGCCGAAAGAATCGACCTTGGCGCCCTGAATGAGCATATCGCGTATGATATATTCATCAAGGGAGTTAGAAGCGCATATCTTGCAATCCTCAAATCCGGCTTCATCGAGCATAGCTCTCGCCTTTCTGGAAAGATAAGTGATATCACCGCTGTCTATTCTGATTCCGGCAGGTCTGTATCCACGCGGAACAAGAACCTCATTGAACACCTTTATAGCATTCGGCACACCGGATTTCAGAACATTATATGTATCTACAAGCAATGTACAGTTGCTTGGGTATTCCTCAGCATATGCCTTGAAAGCCTCATATTCGCTATCGAAAAGCTGTACCCAACTATGAGCCATTGTGCCGAGCGCCGGAACGCCGAAGCGACGGTCGCTTATAGTGCAGGCAGTGCCCACGCAGCCGCCTATATACGCGGCTCTCGCACCGTATACTGCACCGTCAAAGCCCTGAGCACGTCGAGAACCAAACTCCATTACAGCACGGCCATTTGCAGCACGAACTATTCTGTTGGTCTTTGTAGCGATAAGGCTCTGGTGGTTTATGCACAGAAGCACCATGGTCTCCACGAACTGAGCCTGTATAACCGAGCCTCTGACAGTAACTATCGGCTCACCCGGGAATATCGGTGTTCCTTCCGGAACTGCCCATACATCGCAGTTGAACTTAAAATTCTGGAGATATTCAAGGAATTCCTCGCGAAAAAGATTCTTGGAACGCAGATACTGAATATCCTCGCGCGTAAAACTGAGATTCTTCAGATAATCCACAAGCTGCTCAACGCCGGCCATTATAGCAAATCCGCCGCCATCCGGGACTTTTCTGAAAAACATATCAAAATATGCAATCGTGTCCCTGTAGCCATTGGAATAATATCCGTTGGCCATGGTGATCTCATAGAAATCTGTGAGCATTGTTAAATTCAAACGGTCATCGCTGAGACTTACAGACATATCCATCCCTCGAAATAGTTGATTTTATATATTATACCTTATTTGTCGTCAAAGCACAATCTCAAGCCGAAAAATCTACAGTTTCCTCAAAAACAGATAAATTATCGACAGCTTTTCATCCAAAAGGTATTATGCCTTAACAATTACCTTAATGGACTCAGCGCTAACCTGCATATCGATAGCTTCCGGAAGCTGATCGAGACCGAAGGTATGTGTGATGATCGGCTCTATCTTGATTCTGCCGCTGTTTATAAGGTTTACAGCGCGCAGATGAGTATCCGGATTGACAAAGGTGCCGCGTATTGTAAGCTCCTTCTTAAACACATCCGTCAACGGAAGATCATAGGTAGCGCCTACGGACGGAACGCTGAACAGCAGGATCATGGCGCCGCGCTTTACAAACTTAAAAGCACTGTTAACGGCAGCTCTGTTGCCGGCACATTCGATGACAACCTCTGCTCCGTCACCGACAAACTCGGTGTACTTCTCGTAATGACCCTCTTCAAGCGGATCTATGCAAAGATCGGCTCCGAGCTCCATGGCCTTTGCACGACGGATGGCGTTCGGCTCACTGACAACTATCTTCGCAGCGCCGGACATCCTTGCAAGCTGAAGAAGCAGCAGACCGATAGCACCGCCACCAACGATGCATACGGTATCACCGACCTTGATATTTGCAAGGTCGATACCATGTATGCAGCATGCAAGCGGCTCACTCATTGCACCGTATTCCAGCGGAACACCGGGATCGAGCTTCAGTGCCTGCTTAGCCGGAACAATGCTGTACTCAGCAAAGCCGCCGTCCATTGTAACACCGACAGCCTCCATTGTAAGGCACATCTGCTTCTTGCCGTTTCTGCAATACTCGCATTCGCCACAGTAGATATTAGGGTCGATAGTAACATGATCTCCGACCTTAAGCCCTGTAACGCCCTCGCCGACCTCCGTAATCACACCGGAATACTCATGTCCGAGCACGACAGGCGGATTAACATCGGCACTGCCCGGCTCACCATGATAGATATGTACGTCCGTGCCGCAAACGCCGCATGCATAGTTCTTTACAACTACCGTTCCGGCTGTTGCCTTCGGGATCGGAACCTCTCTTACCTCAAAGGTCTCGTTTCCGAGAAAATAAGTAGCTTTCATGATTAACTCCTCCAAAATGTTAATAACACTCAGGCCTTCTTGCCCTGTGTCTTTGCCATGAATTTTTCCTCAGCAATTATAAAGCGCTCATGAGTGCCCGTACCGATAACACCGGCTTCATCGGATGCCTGAACATTGAACACCAGTCTGCGACCGTCAACTTCTGTCAGCTCGCACTCGGCAGTTACCTTCATGCCGAGAGGTGTCGCGGAAACATGCTTCACATTCATAAGTGTACCAACCGTTCCCATGCCCGGGTCAAGCTGCTCGGCAACGCATTTCCATGCAGCTTCTTCCATAAGAGCCACCATTGCAGGGGTTGCAAACACATCAAGAGTACCGCTGCCCATGGTCCTTGCGGAATTTTTTTCGCTTACAACTGTTTCTGCTATACCTTTAATACCAACATTAAGCATAATAATACCACCTTAAATTAATCAGAGCTTCGAAAGAACTTCCTTTTCAAAGAACTCATCCACAGTTTCCGGCAAAACGGAGTGCTTGACACCGTCCACTGTAACATTTACTCCGTTCGCGCAGTCTCCTACACAGAACGTACCGCCGAGAGTCACCTGCTGAGCCAGACCATGCTCATCCACAAGCGACTGCAAGCGCTCTACGATCTGTCTTGAGCCCTTAAGATGACATGAACTGCCAATGCAAATAACGATCTTCATAAAGTGCCAACTCCCATCCTCAAGAAAGTGTGATTATATTTCTCTGCGCTCCCTTACCTGCTTTGAAAGCAGTGCCAGTGAAGCCGCAAGATTCTCGTTATGTACTATGATATCCTCCGGCACCTCCAAATGCACGGGGGCAAAATTCCATATTGCATATATACCGCTCTTCAAAAGAAGATTACATACCGGCTGAGCACTTTCAGCGGGAACTGCTATTATGCCGATTCTGACATTGAGTCTGCGGCAAAAATCCTCAAGCTTTTCCATCGGCATTATGCACTTATTTCCGTAGCTCTCAGATATCAGCGACGGATCGGTATCAAAAGCGGCCAGTATATTCATGCCGCATTCCTCAAAGCCGTTATAGGTGAGCAGAGCTCTTCCGAGTTTACCCGCACCGACAATGATGGCGTCATCCATTCTGGTATATCCCAGAAATTCCTTAAGTTCGTTGATAAGGTCTTTGGTAACATAGCCAACCTTGGGTTTTCCGGCAGAGCTTATTGCCGCAAGATCCTTGCGAACCACCACATGATTCAGGCGAAGAGCCTCAGCTATCGTGGTAGCGGAGATATGCTGCGGCATATCGTCCCCAAACTGCTTCATATAATTCAGATAAAGCGGCAGTCTCAGCAGGGTCTGCTTTGAAATATTACGATTCTCCATTCAAATTATACCGTTTCCGCAGATGCGGATGATCCTTTCCGATTGAACAACAGCCCTTCCGGTTGAAAAGCAGCGTTCTTTATTGCTCTATTCGTATAACGTTACTTAAAGCCTACAAATTTATCGATATTAATAGTATAACATAATGATTACAGAATTGGAATAATCTTTTTGAGAAAATTTTATCAATTCGAGTCATTTAGATTGCAAATAACGCCACTTCACAGTTTTTGCGAAAAAAAAGAGCGCCCAACATGCGCAGGCGCTCCTTTTTGACAAACCGTTCATTTGCCAAGCATTTCTTCAGCCATTTTAAGCTTCAGCGGAGTGATATCATCACCGCCGATGATTCTCGCAATCTCTCGCACTCTTGCTTCACCCTCAAGTGAATGCACGGCCGTGAAGGTCTTTCCGTTTTCCTCATTCTTCACTATGTAAAGATGATTATCCGCCATCGCCGCTATCTGTGCCAGATGTGTAACACAGATGACCTGCGAATTCTGAGAGACGGTGTGCAGCTTTATGCCCACCTTGTTCGCCGCTTCACCACTGATACCGGTATCTATCTCATCAAATATCTTGGTCTCTGTGGTCTCTGTATCTGAAAGTACTGTATTTATCGCAAGCATTATTCTTGAAAGCTCACCGCCCGATGCTATCTTCGACATCGGCTTCGGCTCTTCACCGGCATTGGCCGATACGAGGAACTGTATTCTGTCGCAACCGAAGCTCGTAAGCGGTGTTCGCACCTGCTCTACAACAAAGGTAACACCCGGCATATTCAGCTCGGAAAGCTCCGCCTTAACACGCTTTGCAAAGCTGTCACATGCCGCACGGCGCTTTGCCGAAAGCAGCTTTGCAGCAGAAACCGCTGCTCTTTTCTTTTCCTCATAGCTCTCAAGCAGCAGCTCGCGCTTTTCATCGGAAAACTCTATCTCCGAAAGCTCCGCCCTTGCCTGATCCAGAAAATCAAGCATCTCCTGCTCGGTCTCGCCATATTTGAGGCTCAGTCTGTACAGCTCTTCAAGGCGCGTCTCTATCGCATCCAGCTCATTGGGATCGAAGGAGGCTCTGTCAAGGTAGTCCGTGACCTCCGCCGCTGCATCCGACAGTGCATATTCGGCGTCTCTGAGCTTCTCCGCAACGGGATTCAGCGAGGGTGCAAATCTTGCGGCCTGCTCAAGCGATTCGGCCGCCATGGATACTGAAGATACCGCACCGTCTATATCCTCGTCGCCGCTGAGCAGCGTTCTTGCCTCTCCGACACTGCGAACGATTCGCTCGCTGTTACGTATCTCATCACGCTTTTCAATCAGCTCCGCCTGCTCACCAAGGCGCACATTCGCAGCCTCAAGCTCCTCTATCTGGTATTTCAGGATATCCATGCGTCGGGACTTCTGTGTCTCGTCCACCTCCATGGCTTCTATCTCCCTGTGTATTCTTCTGAGAGCATCGTAGGCGCTTCTGTATTCCTCAAGCAGCTCATTTGTACCCGCAAAGCTGTCTATATAGGTACCGTGCAGCTCTGGAGACAGTAGCTTATAGCTCTCGTGCTGGCCGAGAATATCTATCAGAGTTGCACCCACGGTTTTGAGCATCGATACCGTAACCGGAACGCCGTTTATCTTGCACACGGACTTTCCCTGGGGGCGGATATCTCGCCTTATAAGCAGGCTACCGTCATCCTCCACCGGGATGTCAAGCTCATTCAAAACAAGCTCCGTGCGCTTTGATATGCCTGAAAAGAGCGCAGCAACGCTTGCCTGCTCCGCACCCGTGCGGATAAGCTCCTTTGAAGTCCTCTCTCCGAGCACTGCATATATGGCGTCAATGATTATGGATTTACCTGCTCCGGTCTCACCGGTAAGCACTGTAAAGCCCTTTGAAAAATCAATCGAGGCCTTTTCTATAACCGCAATATTGCTGATGTACAGCTGTACAAGCATCAGATACCACCGATCAGCTTTCTAAGCTCGTTCTGCTTCTCCTCTGCGATCTCGGGAGTCTTGCAGATAATAAGTATTGTATCCTCGCCAGCCAGAGTTCCTATGAAATCCGGAAAACTGAGTGTGTCCATTGATGCGCAAACCGCCTGTGCCATACCTACGGCACATTTCACTACTATCAGATTTCCGGCTGCTTCAACATGCATAACGGAATCGCCGAAAAGTGAATAGAACTTCGAGGAGATATCCCTTGTGTTCTCTCTGCCCGTCGAATACTTATACTTGCCGTTGCCGGACAGGGTCTTTACAAGCCTAAGCTCCTTGATATCCCTCGATACCGTGGCCTGAGTTACATCAAAGCCGCAGGCTCTCAGATTACGCAGCAGCTCCTCCTGCGTGTCGATATCCTGTGCCTTGATGAGCTCCAATATTTTAGCATGTCTTCTTGTTTTCATTGCTTTCTCCCTCTTTTCTTATCGTTAACCCCTGTTGTGTATAAATTTCCTGTCAACTATACTGTAAAAGCTCCTGTCCTCGATGCGTATAAGCTCCGTATAATATTCGGAGCGACACACCGAAACAGTATCCTCGCTGCATATCCTTATCGGAGGTTCACCGTCAACCGTCAAATACACCTCTCCGGTATAATCCGAATCCGTCGCTATTTTCAGCACCTTATCCGCACTGAAAACCGTACTTCTGTTAAAGAGCGAATGTGGACATATGGGCGTAAAGATTAAGCACTCCATATCCGGGTCAATAACCGGGCCGCCGGCTGACAGTGAATATGCTGTCGAGCCCGTCGGTGTAGCCAGAATAAGTCCGTCCGCCCGAAATTTATGCATTTCCGAGCCGCACAGTGAAAGCCCGAAATCAAATATCTTCGACTGTGCTCCGGATATGACCGCATCGTTCAGCGCACGGAAAGCTCTTTTTCCATTGGCACTGTGCACCGTAACCTCAAGCATCATGTGCTTTTTGACCGTATATTCGCCGGTGAAGAGTTTTTCGAGCCAATAGAGCTGATCTTTTTCTATATCCGCCAAAAAGCCGAGTCTTCCGAGATTCACCCCCAGAACCGGCTTTCGGCCGACGGATGCATACTTTGCCGTGTGGATTATCGTTCCGTCACCGCCCACGGCAATGATACAGTCACACTGTGAAACCAGCTCATCGTTATCCTCGTAGAAGCTCACTCCGCTGAATGTATCCGCCAGCTCACGGTTCATCAACACCGATGCGCCATGACTCCTCAAAACAGCAATTATCTGCTCCGTATACGGCACCGCATCTTTTTTATCCAGATTAGGTATGACAGCAACCCTCATAAGCTTATTCCTTTACATCAAGCTTTTCATGTGATGCCTCCACCACCATATGCGGCGTGACATCGGCTGTATTGACGGTCTCATCGCTCTTTTCGATGTAGACCAGGTACTCTATATTTCCTTCCGGACCCTTGACCGGAGAGAATGTCAAGCCGAGCACGGAGTAACCGTTTTCGAGCAAAAAGTCGCAGATCATCTGCACGACCTCCTCATGCACGGACTTGTCGCGCACAACTCCCTTTTTGCCAACCTTCTCCCTGCCGGCCTCAAACTGCGGCTTTATAAGGCATACGGCACGGCCGCCGTCCCTCAAAAGCGGACGCACTGCCGGAAGGATTATCTTGAGCGAAATGAACGATACATCAACGGAAAAGAAGTCTATTTCCTCCGGTATCTGCTCCCTTGTGAGATATCTTGCGTTTGTGCGCTCAAGATTGACGACACGCGGATCCTGTCGGAGCTGCCATGCAAGCTGACCATAGCCGACATCGACGCTGTAAACCTTGGATGCACCGTTTTGCAGCATACAATCCGTAAAGCCGCCCGTGGATGCACCGATATCCATACACACCGAGCCGTCCAATGTTATCGGGAACATCTGCATGGCCTTTTCAAGCTTCAAGCCGCCACGGCTGACATATTTCAGCGTACTGCCCCTTACCTCGATCTCGGCATCCTCGTTAACGGTGTCGCCGGGCTTATCGTATTTCTGGTTATTTACGTAGACATTGCCGGCCATTATCATGACCTTGGCCTTTTCACGGCTCGGGGCAAGTCCCTTTTCATAAAGTAAAACATCAATTCTCTTTTTCATCAGACCCTCCTGCAAGTCCGAAATATTCATGCACCGCCGCAAGCATTGCCGCCTCATCAAGTCCCTGCTCTTCAAGTATTTTGAACATCGGTGCATGCTTTATAAAACCACTCTTAAGCGTTTTCGCGGTATATTCGCCCGTATAACCGATATCGAGCAGAGCGTTTCCGAACGCCTCGGAAATGCCGCCCTCGCGAATTCCCTCTTCAAAGAAGAACACCGCTTCGCAGTCCTTTACATCATTCACGCTGTTTCTATCAAGCGGGATTATCCTGTTAAGCTTAATTACCTTACATTTCAGATTTTCAGCCTTTAAGGTCTCTGCGGCATGTGCGGCAAACGAGAACAGCCTACCATAGGTCACTATCGCAACCTTAGCATCCGCGTCACCGAATACATCATAGCTGCCCCTGCCGGCAGTCATCCCGGTGGGCTTATAGAGCTCCTTACCCCTCGGATAACGAACCGCATATACCCTGTCATCTCCGTTGATGCACGCCTCCATCGCAGCATCCACCTCATCATAATATGATGGTGAATAGACACAGATGCCGGGTATGGAGCGCAGAAACGATGCATCGAACACGCCCTGATGGGTCTGTCCGTCATCACCCACGATACCGGCCCTGTCTATGGCGAGTATCAGCTTCAATTTCTGCATTGCCGCATCGTGTATGAGCTGGTCATAGGCTCTCTGAAGGAATGTGGAGTAAACCGCAAACACCGGTATCATTCCGCCTCGGGCAAGACCTGCCGCAAAGGTCACAGCATGCTCCTCCGCAATGCCGACATCGAAAAACCTGCTGCGAAATCTTTCCTTGAACTCGGAAAGTCCCGTTCCGGTCTCCATAGCGGCTGTTATGGCGCATATACGCTCATCCTTTTCGGCGGCTGCGCACAGTGCCTGTCCAAAAGCACCCGAAAAGCCGTTACAGGCTGCCACATCCGCGCCCTTTTCCCTGTCAAAAGCGGATATTCCATGGTAGATGCTCGGAGCATTCTCAGCATATTTATAGCCCCTGCCCTTATACGTGCGTATATGGATGAGCACCGGTTTTTCTATGGTCTTTGCCATTGTAAGCACCGAAGTCAGGGTTTTAAGATCATGTCCGTCAAACGGGCCGTAATAGCTGAAGCCGAGATCCTGAAATATAGTTGTATTGAATATTTGCTTTTTTATCGTATTCTTCGCTCTGCGCACAGCGGAGGCCAGAATCTCGCCCACAAGCGGAATTCGGCACAGTGTTTTCTCAATGCTGTCCTTCGCATTGAGATATCCCGGCTTTGTACGCACCTGAGCGAGATATCTCGCTATCGATCCGACATTCTTTGATATAGACATCGTGTTATCGTTCAGGATAACTATCATATTTCTGCGCAGACGTCCTGCGTTATTGAGTCCCTCAAAGGCAAGGCCGCCCGTCAGGGCACCATCACCTATCACGGCTACTACATGGCCATCCCTGCCCGAAAGCTTATTGGCCGCAGATATGCCAAGCGCCGAGGATATGGATGCACTGCTGTGTCCAGTAGTAAACGGATCGCAGTCGCTCTCCTCCCTTGACGGAAAGCCGGAAAGTCCACCCTCCGTACGAAGTGTTGAAAAGCGGTCTGCACGACCCGTCAAAAGCTTATGCGCATATGACTGATGACCGACATCCCACACAATGCTGTCCTGCGGAAGTGTGAAGACACGGTGCAGCGCTACCGTCAGCTCCACAACACCCAAATTGGATGCAAGATGTCCGCCATTGCTCGATACCGTGCTGATTATCTGCTCTCTTATCTCCTCACAAAGTGTCGGAAGCTGTGCTTCGTTCAGCTTTTTTATGTCATTCGGTTCTCTGATATCCCGAAGCAAACTGCACATTTTATCCCTCAATTCAGTGCCAAACCATTCTTAAGCTTTGCCGCGATCACAACATTTCGCATAAGCATTGTAATAGTCATCGGGCCAACTCCGCCCGGCACGGGTGTGATATATGAAGCGATGGGCTCAACGGCGGCAAAATCAACATCGCCGCAGAGCTTGCCGTTTTCATTGCGGTTCATGCCGACATCAATGACCACCGCGCCCAGTTTTACCATATCAGCCGTCACAAAGCCCGCCTTGCCAACAGCCGCAACGAGTATATCGGCATTTCGGCATATATCAGCAAGATTCTGTGTCTTGCTGTGGCATATCGTTACAGTGCCGTTATTGTGCAGTAGTAGCATAGCCATCGGCTTTCCGACTATATCACTGCGACCTATCACAACGCAGTTCTTGCCGGCTATCTGTACCCCGGTGGACTTTATCAGCTCAATTACGCCGGCCGGTGTGCAGGGCAGAAAATTATAATCGCCGATCATTATTTTGCCGACATTGTACGCATGAAAAGCATCGACATCCTTGTTCGGGTCGATATGGCTGACTATCGTCTTTTCATCAAGCTGCTCCGGCAGTGGAGACTGCACCAGAATACCGTGTATGCTGTCATCATTATTCAAATTTTCTATAAGCTCTAAAAGCTCCTGCTGGCTCGTATTCTCCGGCAGAAGATATTCCTTTGAGTATATACCCATATCGGCACAGGCCTTCTGCTTATTCCGTACATAGACCTTGGATGCCGAATCCTCGCCGGCCATGACAACTGCAAGGCCGGGGTTTATCCCCTGTGCCTTGAGTGCCTCTATTTCCTCGGTTGTCTGCTTTCTTATCTTTGCCGAAACGGCCTTACCGTCAATTATTATCGCCATTTTCTTCCTCTGCCCCTTCCTCGTTCTCCTCAGAGGCAATTTTTTCATCCGCCTCATCATTCTCGGATTCAATGTTAAGCTTTATCTTGCGTGTGCGTACCGCCACCTGCTGCTCAACCTCATTTGTGCTCATTCCGCTGAACAGTGTGCTCTCCGCACCGTCCTCCACCTTTATGGCATTCTCGTCAACAATAGAAACATTGTTTCTTTCCATTGCCTTGCGTGCACCGCAACCGGTGAGCTTGAGCTTCTTCTCAAACACAGCGCCGAGAACAAGCAGGATCACCGCTGCTATTACGGAAGCTACCGCCAAAACCTGTGAAACACGGAGATCGATGCCCGGGAGAAGCAGGCTGTCCGTACGAAGACCCTCAATGAAGAAGCGGGAGGTTCCGTACCAAACAATATAGAGCAGGAAGGTCTGTCCGTCAAAGCGACGCATGTAGCGTGTGAAAAGATGCAGCACCACAAATCCAAGTAGGCACAGCAGGGACTCATAGAGGAAGCAGGGATGAACATTACCGACAACCTCCGCTGCAGTTGCATCGCTATACATACCCCACGGAAGTGTTGTTGCCGAACCAAAAGCCTCCTGATTGACGAAGTTGCCCCAGCGTCCGATGCACTGACCGATGAGGAAGCCAAGCGAAGCCACGTCCATTACCGCAAAAACATTCATCTTGCGCCATTTTGCCACAAGAGCACCGCAGAGCATACCGCCGATAATTCCGCCATAAATGCCAAGTCCGCCCTCATGTATCGCAAATATTTCAAGAGGATTATCAATGTACTTGCTTCCCGGATAGAAAGCCACATAATAAAGACGTGCACCGATAACGCCGCCCACCAGACCGGCGATGATTGCGTCCGTCAGGTGATCTTTATTGATATTCATCTTCTTACAGGATGAAAAGCCGTATATAACAGCCAGCAGGAAGCCGACACCTATCAGGATACCGTACCAGTATATATCAAAGCTGCCAATGCTTATCGCAACAGGATCTACCTGTATGTTTATTCCGAGCTCCGGAAATTGAACTTCATGTGTCATGACTTAATTCCTTTCTGTCAAAAAGATCAGTTGTTTTTATTTGTAGGCCAAGCTATCGAAACGGACATTCTGTCCTCATCGAATATATCATCGATGCGCGCGTTCGCGTCATCCGCCGTAATATCACGGAAGCTCTCGATATACCTGAACATCTCGCGTCCCGAGAATTCCATGGACATTACCGCATTTGCCAGCATCTCCGGATTATTCAGTCCATAGATGTTGGCGCCGTAGAGCGATCTTGCTGCCCTGCGTACATCCTCGTTGCTGACGCCCTCACGCTTTATTTTACGTATTTCCTTTCGTATTTCCTCGCACACAGCATCCGGATCATTGGATTCTCCGCCGAATATCACCGTTGCACAGCCGTTGCACTCAAAATACGTATTGCTGAATGAAGCTTCGTTTATGAGATTCGCATCAAGAAGACGCCTGTAAAGCGGCGAACTGTCGGATGCCAGTATCTCAAGCAGGATCTCAGCAGCGGCAAACTCTTTTTCGGTACGGTAATCGCTTCTTATGCGCTCCTTAAAGCCGAGCTGGAACATCGGTATGGACACTTGCAAGGCTTCCTCCACCCTTTTGCTCGCCACCTCATCCGGCTCATTCTCGAAAACCCGCTTCGCCGTAATGCCGTTACTGCACTTTAAGGTCTTATCGCAAACGCTCAGTACCTCGTCGACGGTACAGCTTCCCGCAATGCAGAGTATCATATTGCTCAGATCGTAAAAGGTCTCATAGCAATGATACAGATGCTGTGGAGTGATTTTCAAAATGCTCTCCACCGTACCGGCAATGCTCTCCTTTACAGGATGGTTTTGGAACAGCGCACCGAATGTGTTTCTCATCAGGCGCCAATGCGGATTATCCTCGTACATCTTTATCTCCTGAGAAATAATGCCTATCTCCTTTTGTATCGTCTCCTCCGTAAAATACGGCGACTGTACGAAATTCAAGAGTATTTCGAGCGCCTCCGTGTAGTTTTCAGTGCACGAAAACAGATATTTTGTCGTTTCAAAGGACGTGCTCGCATTCGCAAAAGCACCGATCTTTGCAAATTCAGCAGAAGCGTCCCCGTCGGCACCGTCAAACAGCTTGTGCTCCAGGAAATGAGCTATACCTGCCGGAGTTTCCTGTACCTCACCCTCATCCGTTCTCTTAAAGCACCTGTCTATCGCACCGTATTTCGTACCAAACACCGCATATGTACTGCGAATATTCTCTTTCGGATAAACGAAGACCGTCAAGCCGGATGAATGCTCTATCCTGTGGTATTTCTCGCCTAGCAATTTACTCTCAAATATCTTACTGCTCACCGGCGCTCACCCCCTTTAGCCTGTACACTGTATCAAGCCTTACCTTTTTCGCAGCCGCAACGATATCATCCCTTGTAATTCGTCTCAGCTGCTCTATTCTTTCTTCGGGAGTAACTATCTCATTATCGATCATACCGCTCAGATACCAGTTTTCTATACCGGATGCCGAATCCGTGACCGATATATACGCGCTGAACATTGCAAGCCTTGTGTTATCTATCTCTTCATCGGTTATCTCACCGCGCTGCATTGCGGAAAGCTCCGCAAGTATTGCCTCCTCCGCCCTTTCGAGATTCGAGGTCTCGACTCCGCAGTCGATAAGCATTATTCCTTTCTGCGCCTCAAGCCGCGCCATACAATAATAGCAAAGGCTCTGCTTCTCTCTGACATTCAAAAAGAGCTTTGAGCTTGGTGTTCCGCCAAGTATAACGGACATCAACTTCGTTGCAAGAAAATCCTCCTTGCCGGCCGAAACGCTGAAGCCCAGAACAAGCTTTGACTGCGCAAGTGGCATTTCCTCCATTATACGCTTCACTTCGCCGCTGGTCACATGAGGCTTTGTGCTGAATTCGTACACGTCGCGCCTGCCGAGTCTTTCGGCAAAGCTTTCCGCAAAGCGTCCGTCAGCACCATCGCCTATGGTGAACTGAAAGGCCTGTCCGTGCTTTATGGCATTTTCCCATGCTTTTTTGGCATCCTCCCGAGTGACATTCACAACATCCTCTCGGCTGCCGTACAGCGGTATTCCGCTGGGATCTCCCTCGAGCATTATTCCTCTGCATCTTTTCAATGCGTAGGAGCGCTTCTCGTTAAATTCCGCATCTATCGTCTCCAAAAGCTGACGTCTTTCCTGCTCAAAGCCATCCTCCGGGAACAGTCCGTCCTCCGCAAGCAACGGCTCGAAAACTATCTCCTCAAGCATATCCGCCATTGCCCTTTGGATATCCTCTCCGTTAAAGGTATACCTGTTTGCTATACTGCCGGTCGCAAAGGTAAGAATCTGGTTATCGCCGCTCCTCCTCAGTCCAGAGCTGACTGACGCGCCGTACAGCTCCTGCAGACGTCTGCCGAACACAGTGTAGTCCGGGCAGCTGCGGGTAACACGTGTGAGAAGGTTCGACACCATTGCGCAGCCTGCGGCATCGCGCGAAGAAGTCAGCGGCAGTGCAAAGCGCATCGATATTCTTGCTGTTTTAAAATAAGGCGTGCTCTGCCAAAAGGCCTGCAAGCCGTCTCTGTCAATGATATTTATATGATCCGACATCTAAAGAAAACCGCCCTTTCAAGTCGTCTTCCGTGAGTACATCTGTATAAATATTCTAACCTTATTGTATTATATCACATAAAAACTCATTTTGAAAGACCGACACAGGTGAAATTATTGTGAAGATGATGCTTTTTGCATAAAGAAAAGGACTCGTGTCAGCCGATATGACCCGAATCCCTCTTTATCACTGATCCTTGGTGGGATCAACAAAAACAGTTTTGTAATTTACATATATGACCATGCCCGGCTTTGCGCCCTGCGGCTTTGATACATGGCGTATCTGAGTGTAATCCACAGGTACCTGCGAGGACTCCTTCGCCCTGCTGTAACGTGCTGCGAGAACAGCCGCCTCCTCCATGGCCGTTTCCGTCGGCTGCTTTCCGTCAGTTACAAGCACGGTGTGCGAGCCCGGGATATTCTTGGTGTGGAACCAGATATCGTTATTGTTTGCATCCTTCATCGTCAGTTTGTCATTCTGTCTGTTGTTTCTGCCGACAAGCACCGTAAAGCCGTCACTTGTCGTAAACTTCATCGGTGCGGAAAGCGCCTGCTGACGCTGGGGCTTTTTGCCGCGCTGACGGCGGACATAGCCCTGATCCATGAGCTCTGCGCGTATCTCATTAAGGTCTCTCTCGTTTTCCGCTATCGCCAACGATTCGAAAACACTCTCAAGATACTCAAGCTCACTTTTTGCAATTTCTATCTGCTCGGTAAGCTTCTCCTCGGCTGTCTTCGCCTTGCGGTAATTTTTGTAGTACCTCTGAGCATTCTGCTGCGGAGAAAGTGCCGGATCCAGTTCTATCTCAAGCTCTGCAAGGGCTTCATCATAGAAGTTTTGCAGCTTAACGGATTTCAACCCCTTCTCAATAGCGTACATATTTGCACTGAGAAGGTCACCCTTTATCCTGTAGGTCTCTCGCTGAGCACATGTCTGTAGCTCCGCAGTCTGATTGGCTATCTTTCTGCCGAGCCTGTCCATGTGATTGGTGAGCAAGCGAAGCAGATCGGCGCTCTTTACCCTCATGCGCTCTATCTGGTCACGCTCAGCGTAAAAGTCATCAAGCATACCGGAGAAGTTGTCTTTTTTGTACACGGTCATCGTCCAGCTGTACTGATGGATATCCATGAAAGAAAAATCCTTGGGCTTCTTCTGCTGATCCACCACCATGTACGGATTTCCGCTCGTGAGCCTTACCATGCCAATGAGCCTGTCAATAAAGAATTCCGTACGCTCACGAAGCTTCTCATCCATCTGCTTTACATATACGGTATTGCCACGTCCGGCATTGTGCTCGACCTCCCGGGCCGCTATCGGAGATATTCCCTGCAAAACAGACATCAGGGCTTTTGAAAGCTCCATATCCCTCGGAAGCTCATCAATTCTCCGCATAACCTCTCCGACATCACTTTCAAGCATGGAGAGCTTATCCTGCGGCGGCGGCAGACGGTAGAGCAGTCCCGGCAAAACGAGACGCTCGGATGACATTTCGGCATCCACGCGTTTCAGGGCATCTATTATCTTTCCGTTTTCGTCCACCAGAATGATATTGCTGTAGCGCCCCATGATCTCCGCTGCAAGCGTAAGCTCAACATGGTCACCAAGCTCGTTCACACTGTCAAATTTGAACAGCAGTGCTCTTTCAAGCTCCGGCTGAATTATATCCACGAGCTTTGCGCCCTGAAGCTTCTTTCTGAGAAGCATACAAAGCATGGGCGGCTGCATCGGATTTTCCACCGGGATCTTTGTCAGATTTATTCGTGCGCTGTTGGCACGCGCCGAGATCAGCAGCTTATGTGCCGCATCAAAGCCACGAAAAGCTATGATGAGCTCATCACGGTTGGGCTGGAACACCTTATCCACCCTCGCGTTTATCAGCGCTTCACCTATCTCATTTTTCAAATGTCTGAGAAAAACACCGTCAAGTGCCATTTAATATCATTAACCTTTCCTATCAAATTACATTCATC
Organism: uncultured Ruminococcus sp.; assembly: GCA_964531265.1. Lineage (GTDB taxonomy): Bacteria > Bacillota > Clostridia > Oscillospirales > Acutalibacteraceae > Hominenteromicrobium. The sequence goes on along the minus strand of CAZHDW010000015.1, from coordinate 11,031 downwards.
GGCGGCCTTTCCTGTTTTGAAACCAGAAATTTCACGCCGGGGCAGCGAGCATCAAGCATCTCCTTGAGCTGCTCTCGATACACTATCTCCGTATGATAGTGCCCTGCTTCATATATTATATATCCGTACAGTGCAGCGTCTATCGCTTCATGATGCGCCGCTTCTCCCGTAACAAATGCATCCGCACCGCATTTTGCAGCCTCATACGCATACTCTCCGCCGGAGCCACCAACCACGCACACGCGCTTAATTTTTCTGTCAGAAGGCGTATATTTCAGCACCGACAAGCCGAGTGCCGCCTTTACATGAAGGCCGAATTCCTCCGCGGTCATTTCCTCACTAAGCTCACCCATGTAGCCGATATATCCGTTTCCGTCCGGTATAACTCCTTCAACGTTTCTAAGCCCCAAGGCTCTTGTCAGAGCATCGTTGACACCGCCGGGGTAGGCTTTATCGAGATTTGTATGCGCCGATATCACCGATAAGCCGTTTTTTATCAGCCTGTATACACGGTCATTCGTAAGCACGCTTTTCAGCGGATGAAAAATAATCGGATGGTGACTGATTATAAGCTCAGCGCCGACGGATACAGCCTCATTAATGACCTCATCGGTGACATCAAGGCATATCAGCGCTGTTTTCACATCGGCATTCGGGTCTCCTACAAGTATCCCCGTATTGTCAAAGGACATGGACTCCGAAAACGGCGCAAAGCCGTCTATCACATCATATATATATCTGATTTTCATGCTTCCTCCAAATACACACGGCGTATCTCACTGATAACCGAGCGCAGCTCCTCCGCATTTTCTCCCCTGTGTTCAAGCCCACGAAGCTTGTTCTCGAGGTTATGCAGCACGCTCTGAGCATAACGACGGCTATGCTCGCTGCCGGGCTCTATCCTTCCCATGTTTACATAAAGTGCAGGAAGCTCCTCACGTCTGTTGCCGGTATAGCTAACCGAGAGCACCGAGTATATCTTTCTGCCGTCATAAACGGCATCCTCACGGTCAATCGCAAAGCCGAGTTTTGCAAGGCCGCAGCGAAGCTGTGCGGCAGTCGTCATCGGTTGCAACACAAGATGCTTGCTGCTGTCACAGAGCCAATCTGCATCCTCGATTATACGCAGGATGAGTTCTCCACCCATTCCGGCAATGATTATATCGTCCGCACTGTCCCCTGCGATTTTATTCAATCCGTCGGACAGAACGAAGCTCATTCTCTCCGTTTCACCGTATTTTTCAGCATTATCCACAGCACTTTTAAGCGGCGCTTCATTGATATCAGCCGCAATTGCGGACACTGCTTTTCCACTTTTTAACAGCGCTATCGGTAAATATCCGTGATCCGTACCGATATCCGCCACCCTGACACCGTTGCGCACAAGCTCAGCACATTTTGCAAGGCGCACATCCAAATGTATCTCCCTGTATCTATCCATACTATCCTTCAAAGCTCCCAAAGCAAAGTAATTATCAGTAAAAACAAACCGAACAAGAACTATTATACAATCAGCCGCAACTCTTGGCAAGAGAACGACGCAAAAAAGAAAACGTCCGACTTTTCAGCCGGACGTCAAGAATCATCTTGCTTCCTTCATATTTGCAAAGCACTCACTGCAATAAACCGGGCGATCTTCGCGCGGCTTAAAGGGAACTGTTGCTTCCTTACCGCATGCAGCGCAAACTGCTGTGTACATTTCACGCTCGGGCTTTACAGCGTTCTTGCGGTTCTGACGGCAGGTCTTGCATCTCTGCGGCTCATTTTCAAAGCCCTTGGATGCGTAAAATTCCTGTTCTCCGGCAGTAAAAACGAATTCCTTGCCGCATTCTTTGCAGATGAGAGTCTTGTCTTCGTACATTTGATTTACCTCACTTTGGTATTTATAGAGTATAAATTATACAATTTGCCCTAATGCGGATTTTCACCGCTTTATTGAAAAAACAATGCCATTGGCAGGGCATATCTACCGTGGTCATTTTTGTCTTAGCTTTCTGCGAACACGCGCCATAGCGTTATCGAACGTTTTAACGGAAATACCCAGCTCAGCATGTATCTCTGAGCGTTTGTGGCCACCAAGGTACAGTGAAAGAGCACTTCTTTCAAGCGACGACAGAGAGGTATATACCGTTTCAAGCATACCGTCCAGCTCTTCCCGACTTTCAAGAAGCCTCTGTGGGTCGGAACCCGGCTGCTCATCCGGTTCAGATATCTCATCTATGGAAACAGCATAGTTGAGCGGAGCGTTTTTTCGGCTTGCGCTTCTTCTCACCGCACTTACTATCCTGTTGTTTATGCATTTTCCGGCGTAGGTTTCGAAGGACGCCCGTCCATCCCCGACGGAATACGAGCAAGCCGCATCATAAAGGCCAAGCAAGCCCTCCTGATACAGATCCTCGCGCTCAAGCGAAAATATCTCACGGAAGCTGCACGCCTTGATACGCACAAGATGCATGCACCTTGCCACCAGCTCAGAGAAAATCTCTTTGTTGCCCGCCTGAAATCGGCCTATTATGTCCTCATCGGACAGCGCTTCGTATTCTGTTTCCGCCGCTTTCTGCATGACAACACTCCAAATGACTACTGTACTGTAATAATACTCTCTTCGAAAAGGAAAGTCAAGGAAAAGAATCTAAAATTTACACAATTTAATTACATGTATTTTTCAATTTGTATAAATCGACAAAAGCTGACTTTTTTTGATATTCGACGCATTTTTCCGAAAAAAGCGGCTGCGAATCACGATTCTTATTGCATGTTCGGGGTATAAAATATATAATAAGGTTATAATAACTACATGGGCGGCGATTATATGGTTTCAAAAGCATTCAGCATGGGTCTTTACGGTATGCACGCTTTTCTGGTTGAGGTTGAGGCTGACCTGTCTCAGGGACTTCCGGCGTTCGACCTTGTCGGTCTGCCCGACGCTGCCGTAAAGGAATCGCGAAACAGGGTGCGTTCGGCTTTGAAAAACTGTGGGTTTGATTTTCCCGTAAGTCACATCACAATGAACCTTGCCCCCGCCGATAAGCGCAAGGAGGGTCCAATATACGACCTTCCCCTTTTGGTTGCTCTTTTGAAGGCCACCGGGCAACTGAATGCCAACACGGATGACTGCATTTTCATCGGTGAGCTTTCGCTCTCCGGAACAGTACGACCGATACGCGGTGTGCTATCAATGGCGATAGAGGCCACAAGGCTCGGCTTTAAGCACATGTTCGTACCGGCGGAAAACGCCTTTGAGGCCGCTGTGGTCGAGGGTATATCCGTCTATCCACTGCCGGATATTTTCACACTTCTCGAGCATCTGCGCGGACACAAGCTCATAGAGACTGCTGAGCCCTATCGACCGAACCCTGTCGCGGACAGGCTGTTATCCGATTTTGCCGATGTAAAGGGACAGGCTCAGGCCAAGCGTGCACTTGAGATAGCCGCAAGCGGCGGGCACAATGTGCTGCTGATCGGTTCTCCGGGCTCCGGCAAAAGTATGCTTGCAAAAAGACTGCCGTCAATTTTGCCGAACATGAGCTTTGACGAAATGATAGAGACGACCGAGATACATTCCGTAGCAGGAATGCTCCCGGGAAATACCGCGCTTATCGAAAACCGCCCCTTCCGCTCACCGCATCATACAATATCCGGCCCCGGACTTTCAGGCGGCGGCACAATACCGCGCCCCGGAGAAATATCACTTGCACATAACGGTGTGCTCTTTCTGGACGAGCTGCCGGAATTTTCAAGAAGCTCGATGGAAACACTGCGTCAGCCGCTCGAGGACGGCGTAGTGACCGTATCGAGAGTTAACGGAACAGTGACATTCCCCTGTAATGTAATGCTCGTAGCGGCCATGAACCCCTGTCCGTGCGGCTTTTACGGTCATCCCACACGGCCGTGCACCTGCTCCGATGCCGCCGTATCGAGATATCTCAGCCGCGTATCCGGGCCGTTGCTCGACAGAATCGACCTGCACATCGAGGTACCTCCGGTCAATTTCGACAATCTTGTAAGTGACAAAAAGGAGGAGGCATCCGCGGAAATAAAGGCTCGTGTGGACGCAGCCAGAGAAATACAGACTGACAGATTCATGGGTACAAAGGTGACCTGCAATGCGCAGATAACTCCCGAAATGCTGCACGAGGTGTGCCGTACCGCTCCTGCGGCCGACGCGCTGCTGAAAAATGCCTTTGAGAAATTCGGTCTTTCAGCCAGAGCATATGATCGAGTACTCAAGGTATCGCGAACCATTGCCGATCTTGACGGCTCGCAGGACATAGAAGCACGCCATGCCGCCGAAGCCGTGCGCTACAGAACGCTCGACAGAAAATACTGGTCAAAGCGCAGCTAAAAACGGAAACACATATTAAAAGTCTGCGGATATCATATCCGCAGACTTTTTCTTACCTGTAATTACAATCCGGTATTATATAATTGTAAGTATTTTTGTAGAAATTCGCATTACCCTTTGTGGCTTCGGCATAATTGCCGTGTGAGAACACCTTTGCTTCGGCGACTCTGCGGTTCAGAAGACCCTTTACGCACTGTCCTCCGGCCTTGTGCCAATCGAGCATATTGTTGCAGAAGGTATATGCATCGATATAAGCAAGGTCTCGTACCAAGCCGGTAGTGCTTGTCAGCGTTATGTCTCCGGAGCGCACCCAGCCGGTCACATCACTCGCGGATATCCTGTACCACGCCTCGGCAGTATCGGAATTTCTGTAATAATCCGTCACTGTGACCGATGCACCGGACGAAAGCGATTTCAGAACCGTCGCATTTGAGCTGTGGCCGTTATACACGCTGAGTTTGGTGGCGGAAACCTTACCGTACAACGGATTCGAAACCGAAAGGTTATCCGGCACAGCATAGGTGTTTTCCTTCATTATCGTTCTCAGATAGCACGGTGTGCTCGAATTCCAATAGCCGGAGCCGACATTGTAGGAAAAGCTTACCAAGGCATCGAACTGATGCTGATTCATCTTTACGCTGTTCTGAGTGATAAAGGTATTGAGCTGAGTAGTATAGCCGCGTCTGTTCAGTGTATCGGCAAGCATAGCCATGGCCTCGGTCTTTGTAAGGCTGTTATAGAAGGTAGTGTTCTTGCTAACCACATATCCATAGCCAACCGTCGGGATGTTGCCTGCAAGCGTATCGGGATAGACCTCCGGGAAATAGCCCTCAAACAGAGCTACGGCATTGAGCATTTCATCGCTTATACGTCTGGATTCGCTGCTTGTGGTAGTTCTGTCGGTCGTAGAAACAACAAGTATCGTGAACTCTCTGTAGGTGGTGGAATATATTCCGTTCGCGTAGGAATATGCCCTTACGGTGTAGGTGCCCGGCGTATTGATAACCGCCTCCGCGGTGAACACACGTACTGTATTGTTGCCGTTGGTCTCCTCTGTATAATTCGAGGTTTCGTAATATCCTCCGCCGACTATTTCGAACCAGACCTTAGTCTTTGCCTGATCCGTAACTGCCGCAAAATCAAAGCTTTCGCCGACGGAAATAATATTCGGCGTTGTATATGCAAAGCGTATGGCCTCCGGCTCCGTGACATTGATCGTCTTGGTGGTGAGCACCGCTCCGGACGCATTCTTGCCGACAATATTTGCCGTACCGGGAGCTACAGCATATACAAACACCTGGCTTCCACTGCCGGACTCGACGGTGACCACCGAGGTATCGGAGCTTGACCAGTACACGGTACCGCTGGTATTTGCCTCTATGTACAGAGTCTTATACTGCTCTATTATTTCAGTACCCTCGGGCAGCTCGGCGCCAGCATCGGACGGGTCGTATGCCGAGACATATTCGGACGAAACATAGCCCTCAGTGCCGTCCGTCAGCTTCACCTTCAGCCAGCCGTTATCTGCCTTTGCAAGCACCTGCATGACCGTACCGATATCCAGCAGCTTTACGCGTGAATATCCTGTTCCCGGGCCGCTTCTGAGATTCAGGCCGCTCACATTCGTACGTACGTATTCGATATCCGAGGGGGTTTCCGGAACATTATTATCCGAACCGCCCGTCTCTCCGGAGCTTTCGCCGCTGAGCGAGCTCAGATCACCGGAAACGAGAGTGAGGTAATCCGAAATAAAGTAGCCCTCGGTGCCGTCCGTCAGCTTTACCCTGTACCATCCGTCCTGTGCTATCGCAAGCACAGTAACGTCGATGCCGGAGGACACGACCTGAATTCTCGAATAGCTAACGCCCGGGCCACTTCTGAGATTGACAGCGGTGGTTGTTCTCATAATAACCGAGCCTGTATCGGGCGTGGGAGTCGGCTCCGGAGTCGGCTCCGGTGTGGGTTCAGGAGTAGCCGTAGGTACCGGTGTGGGTGTGGGATATATCTGAACCTTGTCGATTATCTTAATGTAGATAGAATACATGTAGCCCTTTCTGCCGTCGGACAGAGTGACCGCATACCATTCTCTGTTGCTTCTGTCGGTAACCGTGATCGAAGCACCGGCCCTGACTGTTCCCATTGAATAATAGCTCGTTCCTGCACCGCTGCGCAGATTGACATATGTTGTAGTGACGGCACTTTCGGAAACATCGCTTTCACCGGAGCTCTGTTCGAGCAAATAGCGTGAGCAGATATATCCGCTTCTGCCATCGGACAAAGTGACCTCATACCACTCCGGAGAAGCGTATTTTGTAACAGTAACAGTGACGCCTGCCGCTACCACACCTGCGGATTTATATGAAGTGCCCGGGCCGCTTCTCAAATTGACAGCAGCCGTTGTTATTGCTGTATCGATACCGGCGCTCGGCTCGGGAGTCTGAGTCGGCTGAGACGGTGTTGACGGCTCGAAATCCCCAACATTCTCAAGATCGAGATAGATCGAATATATGTAGCCCTCCACTCCGTTTCTAAGTCGAACAGCATACCACTTGCTGTTCTGGGTGCTTGTAACTGTCAGGGATGTGCCCTGTGCAACGACCTGTTTCGATTTGTAATTGGTTCCCGCGCCGCTTCTGAGATTGACATACTCGTTCGTGGTGGCAGGTATCTCCGCAGATATGGCGAGATATTCGGAATAAACATAGCCCTCGGTTCCGTCGGAAAGCGAAACAGCATACCACTCGGCGTTACTCATATCCGTCACAGTTACCTGTGTTCCGCTTGAAAGCACCCTCAAAGAGCTTGTGTTGGTTCCGGCTCCCGATCTCAGTCTGACAGCCGCAGTTGTAACAGCCGTCACCGACTCAGCCGACGCTGAGAACGGAAGAGCCGTCAGCACTATCATGAGCACAATAAGCAGCGCTGCAAAACGCTTTGTATTTCTTTTCAATACAGCATTCATAAATTCACCAGTCCTTATATTCGGCGGCAATCGCGAGAAGCCGCCTGCTACGGCCAAGCCGTAAAGATAGAGTTTTCCTGTAATGTGAGTATTATAAACCAAAAGTTACATTTTTGCAATCTTTTTCTTTGCGAAACCGCATTTACTTTTTCTTTCAACGACCATTTTCTGTATTTTTCAATAAAAATGCCGCGGGATTTTTATGCAATAAATATAAATCGCGATTTTTTGCAATTATTCCATGTAACCGTTTTGAAATTTGTCGAATACAAGTATGGTAAAGCGCAAATAAAGCCCGTTTGCCGAAATGTAAATATTCAGAAAAAGCTCTGTCTTTTTTCGTTGAAAATCTCAAGCCGTTGCGCTATACTGAGGTTGATAGCAGCGCTGTACTCATTGCGAATATACGGCGCTGAACCGGAACGATATTAAGTCGGATATGTGAGGTAGTTTGTATGTGGAAGCAAAAAATCGGTATTTCTGTCGGCAACAATTACAGTATTCCCACGACTGAGCTTGTAAAAATTCTGAAAAGGATAGGCTTTGACGCTGTTTCTCCGGAGTGGGAGCGCAATGTCGACATCGATAAGATCATCACAAGTGCAAAGAGCTGCGGGCTTGAGATACAGTCCCTGCACGCTCCGTACCTGAAGGCTGCGGATCTCTGGAGCCGTGATAGTGCGGTTTCCGAGCCGGCACTGGATGAGCTCTTAGACACGATAAAGGACTGCAAAAGGCATTCCGTGCCGATAGCTGTCGTACACACATGGATCGGCTTTGAATATGAATTTGACAAAAACTCCCTGTACTTTGATAATTTCGAAAAGCTTGTGGAGGAAGCAGGAAAAGCAGGTGTAAAAATAGCCTTTGAAAATACCGAGGGTGATGAGTATCTGTTCGCATTGATGGAGCATTTCAGCGGCTGCGATACTGTCGGCTTCTGCTGGGATTCCGGCCATGAGCTGTGCTACAATCACTCGGCCGATCTGCTCGCAAGCTTCGGTTACAGGCTTATAATGACCCATTTGAATGACAATCTTGGCATCAGCCGCTATGACGGCAAAACCTACTGGACGGATGATCTCCACCTTCTCCCCTATGACGGAATCGCCGATTGGGATTACAATATCGACCGTCTTAAAAAGTCCAACAAGCTTGATATCTTGAATTTTGAGCTCGTTATAAACTCAAAGCCAAACCGACTTGAGAATGATATCTATGGCCAAATGAGCATAGAGCAGTACTTCACAGAGGTCTATAAGCGTGCCTGTAGGATTGCATACAGATATAATTCTAAAGGATGATTTACCCTGGGAAACGGATTAGGATTTGTCTTTAAGCCAATCATTGCAATACTGCTACTGATGGCAGCACTGATTTTTAACGGAAGCGATATAAACGCCGGAACAGCAGCCCCATCTGTCACAGTACTAAGTGATATCGACGATATCACTTCAAGCGTCTCCGACTCAACTGTACCGAGTATTGAATATCCCGATACAGCTTCGTCAAATGAAAACAACCTCGGACGAAAACATCGAAGAGGCTTACCCATATCTTGATGAAAACAGAGAGTTGTGCATGATAGCAAAGAAATATTCTTTGGTTGATGCAGATTACTACTGGCTTGACTTTAATCTGGGCGTTTAATCGATCACATATGCGTTAACACTAATTGAAAGAAACCGCTTGACCCGTCTGTAGGCACTGAGGTCAAGCGGTTTTTGTTCTGATTTTACTGATATTGCTGTGCCGTCCGCAAGAACCAACTCGTTTTCCGGGAACATTTCCTGATAAATGACGATATTCACGTAACTTGCAAGCTGAAAAAAATTCATTTTGCCTATTGCAATCGGTAATAGTATGTGCTATACTCCCATTGTAGTAATAAGGGTGCTGACAATTGAGTCGGCTGAGATTGGCGTAGTCGCCTGGACCTATAACCTGATTCGGATAATGCCGACGTAGGGAAATACTTTAACCTTACCGTATTTTGCGCACCGGATCATCGGGGCGCATTTTTTATTGCCCCGGGAAAGGAATGGTAAAAATGAAGAAGAACAACACGTACAAGCTTGCTGTATGCGCAGTAATGATTGCCCTGGGGACTGTGCTGAGCCTGATCAAGATCTTTAAAATGCCTTTTGGCGGATCTGTCACGCTGCTCTCCATGCTTCCATGCGCCATGGTATCGATCGCATTCGGTCTCAAGTGGGGACTTGCTGCGGCTTTTGTGGAATCCGTCATTCAGCTTGCCTTTGGCATCATGGATGGCCTGTTTGCTTGGGGACTTACCCCTGCATGCCTTATCGGTGTGATAATGCTGGACTATATTCTGGCCTTTACCGTCATCGGACTCTCCGGTATGATGAGAAAGCACGGTTATGTCGGCATATGCCTCGGCACAGGAATAGCGGTTGCTCTCAGATTTGTATGCCACCTTATCTCCGGTGCGGTGATTTTTGCAAATTTCGAAAACTTCGTCGCGTTCGGCTCCGAATGGGTCGGCAGGCCATGGCTCTATTCAATATGCTACAACGGCGCATATATGCTGCCCGAAATGATAATAACAATGGCGGCTGCATTGATACTTTTCAGACTGCCGCAGATAAAGAGACTTCTCGGAGAAGAGGTTCAATAACAGAAAACAGGCAGGGCATCCCGGGCGGGTGTCCTGCCTGAACTATTATATCGCAAATTTATCCGACAATATGCTTTTCCGATAACCACTTCACCGATTTCTCCAAGGCCGCAATCGTCTTTGTTTCCAAAACACAGCGCGCATTGCACTTCCTTGCTAAATCCAAACGAGCGACAAGGTCTATGTCACCGTCACCGAGCGCAAGGTGATTTTTCGGAGGCTGCTCCCTGCCGTCATGAACATGAAAATGGCAGAGCTTATTTTTATGCGACAGAATAAACGGCATGTCGATTTCCCTGGTAGCCTTGGAATGCCCTATATCCCATGTCAGTGAAAAGCACTGACTTTCAAGCAGAAGCTCTATCGCTCTCTTTTCGTAATCTCTGAACCCGTCGGTATTCTCTATCGTTATTCTGACATCCGAATCGCCTATCCAGCCCTCACAGGCCTCTCTGAAGACGCGAAATGCCTCCATATACGGAGTCATATCCCTGTCATACATCTGTACCTTTCTGTCCGGCAGGGTCACAACGATGCCATGATTCATATGCATATTTATCGTTACCGGCTGTTCGCTGTCCCCATATTTATTTTTGAGGCTGACAAATCGCTTGGCGGTCTCTATGCTGCGCCTCACTGTTTCAAGGTATGCATCTCTGACCAGTGGGTTAAAATCAGCCGGATTCAGCGTTTCATCAAGATGTATGGTGTAGTAAATACCGGCGACATCGGCCTTTTTACAGAATTCCTCCGCGTGCTCCAGCTTATCTATCTGGTACTCCGGAAAATTCATATTCAACTCTATAAAGGACAGGCCAAGCCTTTTGCAGAGGGATATATTTCCCTCCAGGGTACTATTCTCTATCAAGGTCGGCATTCCAAAGCTCATCATCCTGTTACCTCCTGTTTCTAAAAGAGCACTGACGCAGACGCTTTGCGGGTCGTCGGAATCGGGCATCTTCCGATAACTACATTATAGCATTCAACCATCAAAAGACAATGTATTACGAGAAAAAAGCTTGCTCAATATTGCTCCGGGTGAATAAGGAAGTATTTTAGAAAATGCGGTGTAACCTCAAAACA
>CAZHDW010000014.1:0-58535 GCA_964531265.1 uncultured Ruminococcus sp. | reverse complement strand
ATATAAGGAATAGGATGACACAATGGATCAAAAACGAACCCTCGGCGAACGTCTCAGAGCATTTCGAAGAGAAAACGGTTATTCACAAAGTCACATTGCCAATATTCTCGGAGTTAAGCGTTCCACCTATACCTACTATGAGATGGGTAAAACCACTCCCGTCGTTTTTGATCTCATGCGTCTTGCAGATCTCTACGGAACCACCCTCGATGACCTGCTCGGCTTTCACGCCGACAGCTCAGACCCACTATCCTTAGGCGATCCGCGCCAGCCGGTTAAGGCAGTGCCGCGCCTCAAGGCCAAAGAGCGATATCTGAGCGAAGTGGTGCAGGATCTTTCGGGGGACGAGCGCCAATTGCTTGCCTACTATCGCTCCTCCCCTGTTTCGGAGCGTAAGCGGCTTCTGGTTTATTTTCAGGAGGTCAGGCGAAGCCTCCAAAGACGCTCTCAGTAAACTAAGTCTTGTTTTTCATGCGCAGTCGTGGTATAATCTTTGTTAGACCGTTATATTTCCTGCGCTTGTAGCCCAGTTGGATAGAGCAACAGACTCCGACTCTGTAGGCCGCTGGTTCGAATCCAGTCAGGCGCGCCAATCAAAAAGCCACATTTGTCTTTCCGACAGATGTGGCTTTTCTTTATCCTCTTTGTCTCTTTTCCATGCGCTTCCAATTGATAAAACCGTATATATCATTCACAAGGAAAGCAGCAAAGCAAACCACGACAGAGATGTACCTTTCGTCATTGAGGCTTGCAAGCACCCAGAGAACGATCAGGACAACATCATTTGCGGCATAGGCCACTGCAAAAAACGGGTTTCTTCTGAATGTCAGATAGACCGCGAGAAAGCTTGTTGTGACGGATATGGTGCTCGGGACGATATTGGCCGTATCAAAATGCGCCAGTATGAAGTAAAACAACAGCGTCACAAGCGCTGTCATAATCCACATGAATACGCTTTCGGCAGCGCTTATCCTGTTAACGCTGACCTCCGCCCTGTTGCCATTATGCGGATTTCTCAGCCATGAAATCAGTGAGAAAATGGCCATCGGCATTGTCATGCCGAGATATGTTATCATCTCGCCGTAATATGAGAACGAAAAGGAAATCAACCCGTAAAACAGGCTGAATATCACCATGAGAAGCTGCCCAAAGGGGTTTCCCTTGGCATTGAATATCAGGGATGTAACTCCTATTACGGATGCTGCCAGGGTCATGTGGTCACTGCCGTCAAAGATATAAAACGACAACAGTATCAGCACAATAGACGAGCTCCAGAGTATGAGCTCCCCTGTTGAAAAATAAGCGATCAGTTTTTTGAGTTGTTTCATCGGTTCGGCCTCCGAAAAAATAAGCACCCGTTATGCACATCTTCTAAGACCTAACGATGTGCAAACGAATGCCATGCATTCTACTACTCGGTAGCAGTAAATATTCATTTCTGAAAGAGTATACCAAATACAGACGAAAATTGCAACAGGAATTTACCGAAAAAAGCAAAATCGCCCGAGCCGAAGCCCGGGCGAAAATATGCGGATAATCAGTAATTACTGAACCATAGCAGCAACTTCGCTTGCGAAGTCGTCATTTCTCTTCTCGAGGCCTTCGCCCTTCTCGAAACGAACGAAATCAGCAATCTTCATTGTGCCGCCAGCCTTCTTAGCTTCCTCAGCAACATACTGAGCAACTGTGAGGTTGCCGTCCTTAACAAATGCCTGCTGCATGAGGCAGTTGTTCTCATAGAACTTGCCAATTCTGCCGGTAACCATCTTCTCGATGATGTTCTGCGGCTTCTTAGCGTTCTTCGGATCGTTCTGGATCTGAGCCATGAGGATTTCCTTCTCCTTCTCAAGAGCCTCTGCCGGAACAGTGGACTCATCGAGATAGGACGGGTTCAGAGCTGCGATCTGCATAGCAACATCCTTACCAACCTCAGTGATAACCTCAGCCGGAACGTTCTCTGCATCAACGCGAACCAGAACACCGATTCTGCCGCCGCCGTGTACGTAAGCAACGCAATCGCCCTCGTAACGGACAAAACGACGGATCTTCATGTTCTCACCGATGGTGAGGATCTTATCCTTAAGGATCTCATCAACTGTCATGTCGGAGCCATGTGCCTTGCAAGCAAGGAGAGCCTCAACATCAGCCGGATTCTCATAGATAACTGTATCAGCGCAAGTCTTAACGAACTCTGTGAAGCTTGCATTCTTAGCAACGAAGTCTGTCTCAGCGTTAACCTCGATGACAACGCCAACCTTACCGCACTCGCTGACCTCAGCGAAAGCGATACCCTCGGCAGCAATTCTGCTTGCCTTCTTTACGGAAGCAGCCAGACCCTTCTCACGGAGGATCTCACTTGCCTTCTCCATATCGCCGTTAGCCTCTGTAAGAGCCTTCTTGCAATCCATCATGCCGCAGCCTGTCTTTGCTCTGAGAGCTGCAACGTCTTTAGCTGTAAAACTCATTTTAAGTTTCCCCTTTCAATCGTTATGACCGGAAAAGAATTTAATTACTCAGCGATCTCTGTCTCTTCTGTTTCCTGAGCAGCTGCGCCCATCTGGCCCTCGCGGCCCTCGATGATAGCGTTAGCCATAGCACCTGCAATCAGCTTAACAGCGCGGATAGCGTCGTCGTTGCCCGGGATAACATAGTCGATCTCGTCCGGATCGCAGTTTGTATCAACAATTGCAACGATCGGAATACCGAGCTTGTGTGCCTCGGAAACTGCAATTCTTTCCTTTCTCGGATCAACGATGAACAGTGCACCCGGGAACTCCTTCATATCCTTAATGCCGCCGAGGAACTTCTCGAGCTTCTCGATCTCGAGCTCAAGCTGAGAAACTTCCTTCTTCGGGAGCAGCTCAAATGTGCCGTCCTCCTGCATCTTGCGAAGCTGAGCGAGTCTCTGGATTCTGCGACGGATAGTTGTGAAGTTTGTCAGCATACCGCCGAGCCAACGAGCGTTTACATAGTAAGCGCCTGCACGGAGAGCTTCTTCCTTAACGGACTCCTGAGCCTGCTTCTTTGTGCCGACGAACAGAACACTCTTACCCTCCATAGAGATCTCACGAACAAAGTTGTAAGCCTCTTCGAGCTTCTTAACGGTCTTCTGCAGGTCGATAATGTAGATACCGTTTCTTTCTGTGAAGATGTACTGAGCCATCTTCGGGTTCCATCTTCTTGTCTGGTGACCGAAATGTACGCCAGCCTCAAGAAGCTGCTTCATAGATACTACTGCCATTTGAAAATACCTCCTTGGTTTTTCCTCCGCTGAGCCATGAATTTTTTCACAGATAACTGATTATCAGCACCATGGAGAAGCTCAGCGTGCGTACTTGCTTGCAGAGTCTGCAAATCGCTGAAATATTATAGCATATAGTGCCATGCAAATCAAGAGCTTTTTTACGTATTTTCCCATAAATTTGCAAGAAATCCGCGCTTAACGGCTCTCTTGACCGGTGTGAAATCCACCAGCACGGCATCTTCGCCTATCGTACGAATGCTGTTCCACGGAATAACACAGTCCTCCTCGTGGCCGAGCAGTCCGAAGAAGCGCGGCCGCCCGTAAACGACTATGGACATAAGTGCCGCCGTCTGCGTATCGATCTCTATATCACCTACAAGCCCTATGCGCACACCGTCCACCACACTTATGACATCCCTGTTTCTGATTTCCCCTATTCGCGATATCACGCACTCTCCCCCCCTTGCAAACGGATATTCCTATTCATGGATATGTCGGAAAATATCCGGCAATACTATCATTGAACTTAATTTATGCAAGGTGGTCATCGATATGTATGCTTATGCTCAAAGCAAGGTTGAAATCTGCGGCGTGAATACCGCCAAATTGCAAACGCTCCGAAACGATGAGATGCGCGAGCTTCTGCTCAAGTGCCGAAACGGTGACAAGGACGCCAGAGAGCGACTGATACAGGGCAATCTGAGGCTCGTGCTCAGCGTGATACAACGCTTTACGGGGCGCGGCGAAAACCCCGACGATCTCTTTCAGGTCGGATGCATCGGACTTATAAAGGCAATAGACAATTTCGACCCGAGCCACGAGGTAATGTTTTCCACCTATGGAGTACCCATGATATCCGGAGAAGTCAAGCGCTTTCTCAGGGATAACAACACGGTGAGGGTCAGCCGCTCCATGAGAGATATTGCTTACCGTGCAATGCAGGTAAAGGAGCAGATAACCAACGAAAAGGGCCGCGAGCCAACTGTTTCAGAGATCGCCGCCGTGCTTGAGCAGCCGCCCGAGACGGTGGTTATCGCACTGGAGGCCATAGTGGAGCCGATATCCCTTTACGAGCCGGTATTCTCCGATGGCGGCGATACGATATACATCATGGATCAGGTAAACGGCGGAAGCACGGACAGCGACTGGCTGGAGGAGCTGTCGATAAAGCAGGCGATACACGACCTGAATTCGCGTGAGAAAAGAATACTCTCAATGAGATTCCTTGACGGAAAAACTCAGACCGAGGTGGCCGGAGAGATCGGCATATCGCAGGCACAGGTTTCAAGACTTGAAAAGGGTGCCATGAAAAAGATAAAATCCGTTCTGTGAGCTTTTACAGCCCCAAAGCCTCATAGGTGCGATCCCTTATAGGCGCGTGACCGCAGCCGATAAGGCCGGGCCAATTGCGAACATGCATCGCAAAGGTGATGGAAACTCCGTTCTCCGGATCCATCATAATGTATGAGCCGGCAGCACCGTCCCAGCCAAACTCTCCGATAGGGCTTCTCTGCCCCTGCGCCTGACTTGTGAGTGTACGGACACCGAGGCCATAGCCGTAGCCCGGCCCGGCCGCACACGCAAACTCGGTGTTCTCCACGCACGAGGATAGCTGCTCCGTCCTCATCAGCTCTATTGTCCCGGCTTTTAAGATGCGTGCTCCGTTCGCGCCGACTCCGCCGTTCGCCATTGCATCGGCAAATTTACTGTAATCGTCCACACAGGAGATTAGCCCGGCACCGCCGCTTTCGTAATTATCAGTTATTATATATTCGTTATTCGAGGTAAACGGGCGCACGCAGCCATCACCGACGCACTCATACTGTGCCGCCATATTTGAGAGAAGCTCACTGCTGAGCTTAAAGCCTGTGCGCTCCATACCGAGGGGCTCGAATATATTCTTTTTCAGATACTCAGAATACTTCATGCCCGATGCGGCCTCCACCACGGCGGCCAACACATCATGACAGAGGCTGTAATAGAATTTTTCGCCGGGCTCAAAGCAGAGCGGTGACCTCGCAAAAGCATTTACGACATCTATAGTGCTTGCATGTGGGTTTTCGTCCAGCAACTCGAGCACGCTATCCTTTTTCAGGTTGTAATCAAGGCCCGCACTCATGGTGAAAAGATTTCGGATCATCATCTCCCTTTTCGGTGCGACTCTTTCTCCGTCCTTCATGAGGAATACCTTCGCGTACTCAGGCAAAAAGCGGCTTACCGGGTCATCAAGATCAAATACTCCCTGCTCCACAAGCTGAAGTGCAGCCGTACAGGTTATCGGCTTCGAGCAGGAATACATATAATACATATCCTTGTCCGAGACCGGCTTTTGTCCGTCATAATCCGCAAAGCCACTGGAATATCTCAGCAGTGTTTCATGGTTTCGCATTATCTTGAGATCGCATCCCGGAACTTTTCTCTCGTTTCTGAGAAAGCTTTCCACGTAATCTATAACCGCTTCAAAATTCATATCATACCTCCGCAAAGCTCGGGCAGCTTTTCAATAAATGCCGCTATATCCTCTTCACTGCACCCGAAAAAGCTTCCCTGCGCCGTTTTCGGGTTTCCGCCGCCCTTGGCATTCATGCTTTCGTTTATTTTCATGGCAACATTCTTACAGTTGATATCACAGTCACTGCCGGACATGCATATATATCTGTACCTGTCATTATCCTTGCAAAACAGCACCGTCATGCTCTTGGCATCGTCACATATGATTTCCGCCGTGCGCTTCATGGCCTGAAAACCTGTGTTCACAAAGCCGAATACGCACTTGATGTCATTCGCCTGAACAGCCCCATTGAGCAGATTATCGGCATTAGCCGCAGCTATCACATCCTCGGCCAGTTTAAGCTCGGCATTAAGCTGACCTATCTGTTCATCCTTGCGGCAAACAGCATCATATACGCCATCGGTTTTTACCGAGAGGTGCGCGGCTGCCTTTTTAAGCTCTCTGTTTTCACTGTCAAACCACTTAAAAGCAAGCTCTCCGCACGCAAAGGAAATTCTGCACCCCTGCTTATAGCGCACATGATCTATAACCTTTATCATGCCGACCTGAGCTGTACTTGAAAAATGAGTTCCGCAGCAGGTACACATCTCTCCGCCGCCTATTTCGACGATTCTTATGTCATCTCCGGACAGCTTCTCATTTCTCTTTCTCAGCGGCAGTACTGCGGCTTCATCCGCAGTGACAGTGTAGATTTTAACCTCATTATCATTCCACACCATGTCGTTAGCATACTTCTCACCGAGGGATATCTCCTCATCTGTCAGCATACGGTCAAGATCGATGGTCACGACCTCGTCGTTCATATGAAAGCCCACATTTTCCGCACCGAACAGCTTTGCATATGCGAACGAAAGAATATGCTCGCCGGTATGCTGCTGTGTATGTATGCGGCGAGTCCTACCATCAACCTTGATTTCGACCTCGTCCCCCACCGCAAACGGAGCTTCCACCCTATGAACCACCTCACCGTTCTCTTCCCTGCAATGGAGTATCCTGTGGCCGTTCATCTCTCCGGTATCGCTCAATTGTCCACCGCCCTCGGGAAACAGCGGTGTGCTGTCCGTTACTATATCATATGCTCCGTCCTTCCTCTGAGAGCAGCTCACCACGAGCGCCCTTGCACACAGAGCATCACTGTTTTCGAGATACAGCTTCCTGCAGCTCACAATAATCCCTCCCAGAATATCCGACTAAGAAAAAAAGCGCAGGATACCCCACGCATTTTCTCTGACTTTATCTGCCGCAGCATTTCTTGTACTTTTTGCCGCTTCCGCACGGACACGGATCGTTACGGCCAACCTTCGGGCCCTTGACGACAGTTGTAGAGGACTTCTGCTCCTTGTAGAGCTCGCGGCGTCTCTCCTCTGTGAGGTGCTTATCCCACTGCGGAAGAGTATAGAGCCACTCAGCCTTAGCTGCTACCATGTTGTAATAGAGCTTCTCCTCATCATAATCAAGAGAAACCTCGGAATCCTCCTCAAGATTCTCCAGATCGTTAGCCTGCTTCAAGCTGTCGTTGATACCGTCGAGGAAGCCTGTCATCTCAACAACATCGACATTAAAGCGCTCAGCCAGAGCCTTTACTGTGCCTGTGATCGGCTCACAGTCTAGGATCTCAGCGTAGAAATCTCTCTCGCGCAGGAAATAATCATTCCAATACTGCTGTGCATCGGGAGCAGCGGATCTCTCCTCTGCGTGCTTTTCCCAAGTTTTAAAAAGTGCCATTTTAGTCAATCCTTTTCATTATCATTCTCGGAATCTTAAACGATTATACAGTAATACACCGCATATTTCAAGTGAATTTAAGTTTTCAGATTGAAAAAAATTGCAGAAACTGCTATACTGGTGAAAAGATGACGATTCAGCTTGGTATTGAAGCATATTTACAGAGGGAGGCTATGAGCAGTGACGGAAATCGAAAGTAAAAAGCCCGCAGAGCAGGAAAATGAGCTGGACAAAAAGCAGGTCTTCCTATCCAAAGAGGACTCACATGACAATATGGACGGATCGGCCGGGATAGACCTCGGCGCCGTCGAGCTTGAGCTTGATAAAAGGACTGTTCTCGACAATGACTATGCGGAAAGGAAAAACCGCAGGGATTCCTTTGTTGAACAGAGTGTACCTGCCGCAGAAACAGCAAGAGCGCCGAAAAAGGTGATTTCAGCGCCCGTGCGCCGCGAAGCTCCTGCCGGGCGCCCGCGCAGAACTGTCGATAAGAACTCCCGTTTATGCAGCGGAGAGCTTCTGTATGAGGCAATACATAATATTTCGCGTGAGCTTTTGACGCTCGCCGTGATAGCAGCCGCTTTCTTTGTTATCCTGTGGGGTAAGAGCTTCGTTTCGGAAAAAATGACGAACGGTGATTATTCCGCACTGACAAAGAGCGTTACCTACTCAAAGCCGATCTCATCCGGCTATGCAGAGCCTCTCGACCCCACTCTTCCAAGCGGCTATGCCGCCGCAAAGAGCATGTGCAGCTTTTTCGGTGCACCGATAGCGGAGCTTCCGGAGGACACTTCGGATATTATCTTTCCGCAGGAGGTTCACGACCTTGTGGAGCAGAGCTCGAATATGGGCTCAAAGCTTGAGAGCAATATGGGAAACCTTGAGTATTTTCAGAGGATATTTGATAATCTGAGCGAGGGCTACCCTGTTATCGTTCTTATTTCAAACGACAACGCACCGCAGTATGCCATCGTCACCGGCATGGACGCCGACCTTGACATGATGACTCTGCAAACCGCCGACGGCGAGGTAGTGTATTCTCTGGAGCAGTTCATTGCCGCTTCACGCTTTGATAACTCCAAAAAGCTTCCTTTGTCGGTGAAAACCGCTCTCCTGTTCGGAACGCTCTCACCGAACACCGCTATTTTTGTAGATTGATACGCAGCATATTAAAAAAGGGTTCTCAGCAGACATCGCCCACTGAGAACCCTTTGCTTATCTCTGAAAAATCAGTTTGTGTAATTATCGAAGTAGCCCTGGATGTAAACGACCGGTGTACCCTTGTCGCCGGAGCCGCTTGTAAGGTCACTGAGAGAACCGATGAGGTCTGTCAGCTGACGCGGTGTTGTACCCTGAGAAGCCATGTTGCCAACAAGGTTATCCTGCTTTGCACGGATGCTTGCGGAGATAGCCTCCTTAAGTGCCTCACCAGAAAGATCCTTAAAGTCGTTGTCGGCAAGGTACTTGAGCTTGAGCTCATTGGGAGTACCGATAAGGCCGTCTGTGAATGCCGGGGAAACTACCGGATCTGCAAGCTCCCAGATTTTACCCTGAGGATCCTTGAAGGCACCGTCACCGTAGACCATAACCTCTACATGCTTGCCTGTTGCCTTAAGGATACGATCCTGAATATCAAGAACGAGTGGGCGGCAATCACGCGGGAAGAGCTTCACCTTGTCCTCTGTAGACTTATTGGAACCGAGCAGGCCGTATCTTTCATTATAACCACCGGAGACGGGAGCGTTGAGGATATCATCCAATCCGCAAACCACCTTGGCACCGGCAGCCTTCAATATACGCTTTGTACGAGCACGAGTGTGGATATCACAGGTCAGAACACAATCTGTGTACTGGAGGATAGCCTTCGGCTGGTTAGCGAAAATGATCTCGACCTCTGCACCGCACTCACGGATAAGATCTCCGTAGTACTGAACATAGTCAACACCAGTAAACTCATGAACATTTGCGCCGAAAAGCTCCCTGTAACGCTCAAGAGAAAGAACGTCCGTATACGGATTTACACCGGCCTCGTCAAGCTTATCGAGGCTTACAAGCCCATTACCGACCTCATCGGACGGATAGCTGAGCATGAGGACTATTTTCTTTGCACCCTTAGCTATACCGCGCAGGCAGATAGCAAAGCGGTTACGGGAAAGTATCGGGAAAATAACTCCGATGGTCTCGCCGCCGAGCTTTGTGCGTACATCCTCGGCAATATCATCCACACTGGCATAATTTCCCTGCGCTCTTGCAACGATCGATTCGGTGACGGAAATAACATCACGGTCACGAACTTCAAAGCCATCGCTCTCAGCAGCCTTAAGAACACTCTCAGCAACTATAGCAGCAAGATCATCGCCCTCACGAATGATGGGGCATCTTATACCGCGAGAAACCGTTCCGACTCTTCTTTCTTTGTTTTCCATCTTTGTCAAATCCTTTACTATGAGATTTGCTTATAACGGATAATCGGGCTGGACTCGATCATCAGCAAAACAACAGATAAAATATAGCACACTTTTTTCTCAAATGCAAGAGAAAAGAACTGTGTTCATCAAAATATCGTATCCCATATATGGTGTGCTTTCGTATCGCTTTGACAGCATTCGTGCAGATTTAAGTGTTCTCAACAAAATTCCGTATAATAACTTGTTTTTTCTATCATTTTGATGTATAGTTAACTTGTATGATTTTTTGATCTAAATTTGCTCTGAAATTTTTATGAAATTTTTTGCAAAAGAAAGGAACGAATCACCATGAAGTATGATTTTACTACGATCCTTGACCGTCACGGCAAGGATGCAATCGCTGTTGACGCTGTCGGAAATCCCAACAGCAACATTACCGCTCCGAAGGAAGGCTTTGATGCTATCCCGATGTGGGTTGCGGACATGAATTTCCCTGCTCTCCCCACAATCCAGGAGGCTATGATCGAGCGTATCAAGCACCCGACCTTCGGCTATTTCAGCACACGCGATGAGTACTATGATTCTATCATCCGCTGGCAGACAACACGTAACGGCGTTGAGAACCTCACAAAGGAGAACATCGGCTATGAGAACGGTGTTCTGGGCGGCGTCGCAACAGCTATGAGAGTTTTCTGCTCCAACGGTGATAAGGTTCTGCTTCACAGCCCGACATATATAGGCTTTACCGGTGTTCTCAAGGGCAATGGCTATGATATCGTTCATTCCGAGCTTGTTAAGGACGAAAACGGCGTATGGCGTATGGACTTCGAGGATATGGAGAAGAAGATTGTCGAAAACCATATCCACGCAACCGTTTTCTGCTCTCCGCATAACCCGACAGGCCGTGTATGGGAGCGTTGGGAAGTTGAGAAGGCTATGGAGCTCTTCAAGAAACATGACGTTATGGTCATCTCCGATGAGATCTGGAGCGACCTCATTCTCCCCGGCTACAAGCATGTTCCGACTCAGTCCGTAAGTGAGGACGCAAGAAACCGCACAGTTGCCTTCTATGCTCCGTCCAAGACCTTCAACCTTGCAGGTCTCATCGGCAGCTACCACATTATCTATAATAAGGCTCTCAAGGATCGTATGGACAAAGAGGCTTCCCTCTGCCACTACAATTCACTCAACGTTATGTCCATGTATGCACTTATGGGCGCTTATCAGGACGAGGGCTATGAGTGGGTCGATGAGCTCTGTCAGGTCATCAATGGCAATGTGCAGTGGGCTTGCGACTATATCGCAGAGCACTTTAAGGGTGTTGAGGTCAGCAGACCGCAGGGCACCTACATGCTGTTCATCGACTGTGAGAAGTGGTGCCAGGAACACAACAAGGATATGGACTACGTTCTCCATTCCGGCTGGGATGTCGGTGTTGTATGGCAGGACGGCCGCGCATTCCACGGCAAGAACCACATCCGTATCAACCTGGCTCTTCCCTTTGCTCGCGTCAAGGAAGCATTCGAGCGTCTGGACAAGTATCTCTTCAATGCTTGATAATTGAATTTTCAGGATCACCGATTCGGCTGTATGCCGGATCGGTGATTTTTTATCCAAAGAAATCGCGAAACCGAATGTTTTCAGGGCACGAGCAAAAACATTTGTGCAGTTATTATGCAACCGTAGACTTCTTCACTCTTTTCTGGTAAAATTTATTTAGAGAAGCATGAAGCAAATTGAATAGGAGGCTATCCTGTGAAAAAGAAAATCATCACGGCGATTGTGATTATAGCTGCTTTGATAATCCTGTTAACCCCTGTCCGCATGAACTTAAAGGATGGCGGTAGTGTTAAGTATAAATCCTTGGTTTATGAGGTTACAAAGATTCATCAGCTTACACCGGATGAGGATGCCGTAAAGCCATACGTTAACGGATTTGAAGTAAAAGTCCTTGGAATTACAATCTACAGAAGCACAAACGAGTAATTCAATCGGGATTTATCGAACGAAAAAAGACCGTCACCGGTCGCAATGTGCGAAACGGTGGCGGTCTTTTGTGTCTGTTTTTAGAATCAGTTTGCATTTTTCACTGAAAAACAGTGCGGCAAGCACTGTAAAGCACCTGCCGCACCGCAAATCAAAATGATTTAAATTCGTCTTACACAGAATATATTATCAGTAAAGATAATAGCCTCTGAAATAGTACTCTGTGCCATCGATGATATAGATACCTGCTGCTGCGCAGTAGCCGTTCTCATCAATATATATCCAGTATTTGTCGTGGAACTTGTACCAGCCGCATGTGGTAACACAAACACCATCAGCACCGTAGTACTTGCTGTTCCAGATACTATCACACTCCATGATGCCATCATAGAAGTAATACTCTACTCCGTCAATAACTGTTTTTCCGGATGCGAGCTGGCCGTTAACAACATAGAGCCAACAGTCTTCGTCAACGTAATTATCCTGAACGAGGACACTGGAAGCGTAGATCCAGCCCGTACCGGTAACAGCTCCTGTGCAAGCACCGGAAGCGTTGAAGTGGTACAGTATTCCGTAAGCGTTCAGGTAGGAATCAGTCAGAATGCCTGTGTACGGATCCTGATAGTAATCAGCGCTGCCATCGTTGAACCAGCCTACGGGCAGAGAATGATCAGCAGCAAAGTAGTAATAATTGCCGTTGATATACTGCCAACCGGTAGCTTCCAATCTTGCGCCACTTGCGCCATAGTAGAAGACCTCGTTGGTTCTGTTATCCAGCCATGCTCCGTCTGTTACCATGTTGAAATAGTAATCGAAGGCATACCAGGTACCGTCGATGAGGAGAGTCTGATCCAATGCATCATAACCGAGGTAGCTATAGCCCCAAGTGCCATCAGCAAACTCTACCCAACCGGTGTATGTGTCTCTTGCGTTCTCGTCTATGGTTACATAGCCCGTGAAGTGACCGTCCGAATCAAACTCACACCACTGGCCATCTATCCGGACTATCGTCGCGGAATACATAATGCAACCATCGGTGAAGTAGTACCAGTAGCCGCCGATATACTTCCATTCGTTACGTGCAAGAGCACCATTTGCATTCGCGTAGGCATAGTCTTTGTAATTTCCGGACTGATATACAACGTAGAAGCCGTTATATGCGCACTTGCCGTTTGTCTGGAAGTAATAATACGTACCGTTTACATTGACAACTTCATTTACCCGCATTCTGCCGGAGATGAAGTAATAGTCGCCATACCAGCCGTTATACGGCTCGCCGTCGACATAGTAATATACACCGCCTTGGAAATAAACGAACTCATTCGGCATTGCGGAACTGCTGAGCAGAACGCCGTTTGCATCGGAAACATACATCTGATTGCCCATCACGAGAACGCCGCTGTACAGAACACCAGATCCATCAAAGAGATAATCAACGCCATCCACATTGAAAACACCGTTAACGAAGTAGCCATAATCGTCTGCATAGTACCATGTACCGTTGACGTTTACCCACTGATTGACTACAGCAGCACCATCCGCACCAAAATATCTTCCATTGTACAGCGTATTTGTCTTCGCCATACCGTTCGCACCAAAGAAGTAGCACTTGTTATCACAATAAAAACTGATATTCGTCAGAAGTCCATTGTTACTGACGTAGTATGTGCCGACGTCTGTAACTACGAGACCTGATTTATTTGTGTTGAGAGTATCTACCACTGCACCGGAAACATCCAGAACAAAGATACGATTTCCTTCATATACATAGGTATTTGTACGCAGTGTATTTGTGTCTGAGAAGAAATAGGTATTTCCGTTGATATTCTGCTTACCTGTCTTGATAATGCCGTTAGCATCCACATAATAGTAGTTGTTGTCCAGCACCTTCCAGCCGTTTGTCTGCAGAACACCGCTCTTATCAAACAGATAGCCATCGCCGTCCATATAGTAGACGCCGCCGGTATATGCACAGCCATCATTATTGAAATAATAGTACTCGCCGTTGTAAAGAGCCCAACCGTCCGTGTAGAACTGGCCGTTCTTGATATAGTAGATACTCGGGGAGCCTGCTGCAAAGGACTTGAAGGCATACAGGCCGTCACCGGTGATCTGCTGAGTTGCACCGCTGTTGCTTGCAATATATGCTACACCATTCTCTCTATCGTGGAAGATAGTGTGGTGATACATATACGGGCTAAAGTAGTACCATGTGGAGCCTTCCTGCATCCAGCCTTCAACCGTTGTGCCGTCAGCCTGTACATAGTAGTAATCTCCGTTGACAATATGCCAGCCCGGAGTAGTGATGAGGGTACCGGCAGCAGTGGATATGTAACCATCACCGTCGACATTAACATATCCGTTCCTCCTCATGAAACCGCCACTTCCGAACAGGTAGTTGACACCGTTGATGTTCACTATTTCGTTGCTCGGAATACGGCCGTTATCAACATAAGCCCAGACTCCATCAAAGTCTATCCACTCAGAGCCTGTTATACGTCTTCCCGCACCTGTTTTATCGAACAGATAAGCGCCGCCGTCAATATCGAGGAGTTCGTTGCGCACATAAAACGTGTTACGGAAATAGTAATAAGTGCCGTTGATATTCTGAAGGCCGTTCTCCACTCTCATGCAGTTATCGCCAAAGTAGTACTGGCCCAAATACCACTCGTTCCGGTACAGTGCACCGCCACGCTTAGCAACAAAGTTGCCTGACAGGGTTTTACCGTTTCCGCCGATAACCTTGAGGGTATCATAGAAATTAATGTTATCATACATTCTACCATAAAAGTCAAATGCATACCACGCACCGTCGATCTCCGCTATAGCGTCCATATAGATGCCGTTTTCGGGATCAGCATAGAAGCACTTGCCTTTGGCCAGAGTCCAGCCATTGGCATTGATCTTTGTCAGATAACCGTTTTCATCGGCATAATAGTATGTAGTAACGCCACTGTCCTTGACCTCTATCATACGGTTTACATACATATAGCCGCCGTTGTTTGAAAAGTAATACAGTGTACCGTTGATTTCCTGAAGACCCGTCGCAGATACTGCATCAGCACCATAGTAGTAGTAATCGCCAGACTTATCGAGATACCAGGCGTTTGTATAGAGAGTACCGTCTGACTTAGCTCTGAAATAGTGGTACTCGCCGGATTCGGAGTCCTTAATTCTGGCGGTAAAAAATGCATCTGTATACATTTTGCCAACGTAGTCAAAGCCGTAGTAATTGCCGTCTATAAGAGCCACTACATTATTGTAAAACTCGTCACCGGAGATATAGTAGTAACAGCCGCCAACCAGGTTCCAACCTTCAACAGCCTCAGTAGCGACACCGTCGGCGTCTACGATTATAATCTTTTCGTCATATGTAGTGGCCAGATTTGTAAGCATCTCACCATCGGAATTGAATAAATACTGAACGCCGTCTACTTCCTTAAGGCCTTGATATGCCTTACCCTCTTCGCCATAGTAGTAATAGTCCGTACCGTCATAATACCACTCGTTGACATAGAGTGCACCGCCGGATCTTGCGCGACGATAACCGCCGTTTACATAGCTGTCAGTATCATCGAGCATTACGCTGTCATAGCCAAAAGCATAGTATGTGCCATTTATTTCGCGTACTATATTTGACAAGAAAGCGCCGTCTGTGTAGTAGTAGTAATTGTAGTTGATCAGGTTCCAGCCCTCAGTGCAAGGATACGGCGTGCCGTCCTCATCAAAGTAATACTGAACTCCGTTGACAACTTTTGTGCCGTTCTTCAGCATGCAACCATATTTATCGAAATAGTACTGCTTGCCGTTGACCTCATAGAAGCTTTCTGTAACAGCCTTTCCCTCTGCACCATAGTAGTAGGTGGAATAATAACTGTGCTCTATCAGCTCGTTTTCGGCAAGTTTGCCGTTTTCATGGGCGTAATAGTAGTAGTTGTTTTCGCCCATACTCAGGCCGAAGCGTGTATCTTTATACATCTGGCCACTATAGTTAAAGCCGTAGTAACCGCCCTTGCCAAGGTACATATCCTTTTCGATGTACTTAACAGTACCTTTGTACAGCTCGCCATCCTTCAGATAGTAGTAATCTTCGCCACAATAGTTCCAACCATCATCCAAGGAATATGCTCTACCTTCACTGTCGATATGATAGTACTTGCCACCAACCTTAGTAGGCCTATCGTATGTATCGGTCAGCAAATAGCCGTAACTCGAAAAAGCGAAGTTATGCACCTCATCGTCCTTTAAAATAGTCTCGACACGGTCTCTAACCTCAGAACAGTCAGAAGTATAATAATAGTAAAGAGAACCATTTTTATACCATTCGTTTCTGTAGAGTACACCATCGGACTTTGCACGATAATACTTGTTTCCAATAGAAAACCCGGCGTCAGTATACATTCTGCCACTGCTGTTAAAGCCGTAGTAATTGCCGTCGATCTCATAGACTTGCGATTTGATCATTTGGCCGTCGACATAATAGCTCTTTGTGCCATTTGTGTTCGTAACCCAACCGTTCAACTCTGCCATAGGCTGCACATCCGATTCGGATGCAGACAAAGTTGCTTCCGGCTGAACATTCGCCGGTGCTACTTCTTCAGCACTTGCGGGAATTGCAAGCATACACAAGCAGATGACGACTGCCAACAGAGCCAAGAGACCATGTTGTTTTTTTGCCATGATTTTAACCCTCCTGTAAATTTTATTTCGCATTAGCGGTTTGTGGCGAAACCGCACTGCGTTTAATATATATTACCCATCCTTTTCGGATGAAAATAATACCCGAATCACATTTCGCTCTCGTCCTTGAGGAACGCTTCGTAATAGTGGTGGCCGACGCGTTCTTCCTCGGGCGGAAGCTGCATATAATCCCCATAATACTGCCGGAGCATTTCATCATACTCTCTGGGAACGCGGAACTCCGCATCCTCAAACGGCATCAATATGGTATCCTCAAAATAGGACTTCTTGTAGCCGTAGCCCAATCCATCCCAAATCGTGCAGTTGACAAGCTCATTGCTTTCGAAGGAATGCTGCAATGAGTTCTTCTCCAGCTTCTTAATGAAGTATCTGGGGCCCATAAGCTTGCTGTAGCAGTAAAGCGCAAGCTTTATGGGAGTTCTGAGAATGGATGTTTTGCTTGCCTCGAACTTTTTCTGGCCGGACTGGTAAACGACGCTTACAAGGAAATTGTTCTTTTTGACAAGGGCATCCTGCTCCTCCTTGGTATTGCCACAGCCATCCATCGGGTAGATATCCACAAACAGGCCGAGGCCATACTGCACCGCACCCTTATAATCAATATAATAGCGCGTATCGCACAATCTTGAAATGGGATAAATGTAATCCTTATTTGTGCGGTAATTCATAAGCTTAAGCGGATAAAGCTCTTTTTCGTGCTCCGTGCAATAGGTCACCAGCTTTTCGTAGTCCGGTCGCGGCATGGCGATGTCGATATCGTCATCCCACGGAATGAAGCCGTGATGACGCACAGCGCCTATCAGCGTACCGAACACGAGGCAATATCTGAGCTTCTGCTCCTCGCATATCTCAGCGATGCGCTTCAAAACCTCAAGCTCGCCAAGCTGAACCTCTCGTTCTGATATTTTTCTCATCGTATGATTCCTCCATAATATGAGTGAAGCTGTTATTTTTTCAAATTGCGCACAAGCGGAAGCACCATATCTCTTTTAAGATATACAACGACCAGCATGGCGAGAATTCCAATCGCAACGACCGTCATTCGCACAGCTACCTCGTTTATCAGCCAGAGGCAGATGAACATAGCCGCTGTAACCGCTACAGCACAGCCAATGATGACTCTGAGGTCAAAAATCATGCTGCCCTGGATGCGCGTGCTGATTATCATGTGCACGACAAAGTAGCATACATAACAGAACACTGTGGTATATGCCGCTGCAACATAACCGTACATCGGCACAAAGATCGAATTGAGTATTATATTGAGCACAGCAGCACCCATGGTGCCAAAGGCAATGATCTGTGTCTTCTTATAGTAATACTCGATATTCGACGGAAGCGTATACATAAATGCAAAGAACACCGAAAGCAGGAGCGGAAGAACGACATAGCGGCTGTCCCTGTATGTCTCTCCGCCCATTATGACGATGAGCTCCGGCGAAATCAGCAGCATTCCCACCGCCAATATGGACACAAATGCCAGATACAGGCTTGAAGCCTTGCGTATCGCCTTGTAATCCTTGGCCTCCATGCGCTCAAAGAACCACGGCGTCCAGGCTGTATCCATCGAGTTGGTGATTATCTGGAATATCATGCCTATATTGTTGGCAAAGCTGTACATGCCCGCCATGGCGTCGCCGACGGACATCTTTATCATGATCCTGTCGAACTGCGCAAGGATTATCTGTGAAAGGCCATGAGGAATGATCGGAAGGCTGATCCTGAGGCCGTATTTCCAATATTCCTTTCTGACGCGCGGAAGACTTGTTCTGTAGAAGGTACAGAGAATATATATCGCAATTATCAAAAGCGGTATCGCCGTACCCAATGCCCTGCCGAAATACCTCATATCGGAGCATACCGTGCAGATAAGCAGAACCGAAAGCAGGGTTCCGCCTACCGCGTATATAAGGGATATCACAAGATATTTCTTGCTCTGAAAATGCACCGCAAGGTAATCGTTATAAAAGGACATTACCGCATTTGCAAAGCTCTCTATAACGATGATAGCCACAAGCTGCGACGGAAGTGACAAGAGCGCACCGAGCTGCTCTCTGAACACGAACGCCACGATGAACAGAATCAGTGAATTTATCACTGTAAGCAATGACACGGATGAGCAGTACTCATCGAGCCTGTCCGCATAGTCGATCTTTGCATTTCGGATGGTAACATGAAGTGCAAAGCCGATAACTATCGCCAAAATCGCAACGTATGAAGCGAAAGTGTTGTAAATTCCGTAATCCTGCAGGGACATGAGCCTTGCAAAGATGAAAGCGGAAATGAACGAAAGCCCTTTACAGAAAACATTGCCTATCGTGTAACCGAGACCGGCTCTCAGGGCCTTTTTTCCATTATTTTTTTCTGACATAAACCAAATTAACGCTCACTTATTTGTAAAGTAAAATTAGAAAGAGAAGGTATCCTTGATACCCAGCCACTTCTGATCCTTATCGCTGAGCTTCAAGGGTGTGCCATCCTCAAGTGTATATCCCTCTGCGGAGGCCGTACCGTTGTATTCGCCGACAATTCCCGGCCACTGAACGCCGATCTCCGGGTCGTTCCATGCCAGTCCACCCTCATCGTTCGGATGATAGAAATCGTCGCACTTATAGCAGAACTCGGCCATATCCGACAGAACAAGGAAGCCGTGTGCAAAGCCCTTGGGAATGAGGAACTGCTTCTTATTCTCTTCTGACAGAACAACGCCGTACCACTTGCCGTAGGTCTCGGAATTTGCACGCAGGTCGACCGCAACATCGAACACACTGCCCTTTATTGCTCTGACAAGCTTGGTCTGAGGATACTGCTTCTGAAAATGCAGACCTCTGAGCACGCCCTTTGTGGACATGGACTGGTTGTCCTGAACAAACTGAATGTTGATTCCTGCCTCTTCCATATCTCTCTGGCTGTAGGTCTCCACGAAATATCCCCTGTTGTCGCCGTGGACTGTCGGAGTGATAACGCAAAGGCCCTCTATGCCGCCAACGTTCTTTTCAACTGTTATCTGTCCCATAATCTTATCCCTCTCTATCGATTTCTTTCAAATATCTGCTCAGCGCATCCTGCCATGTCGGCAGCGGCTCAAAGCCTGCCTCGATCAGCTTGGATTTATCAAGTCTGCTGTTAAAGGGGCGCGCAGCCTTGGACAGGCCATACTCCTCGGTGGTCACCGGAACAACATTTACATTGCATCCTGCCTGACGGAATATTTCCTTGGAAAAATCCGCCCAGCTTATATAGCCACCCTCGTTTGTGGCATGATAATAGCCGTATTTCTCGGTCTCTATCATGTCGATAAGCAGCCTGGAAAGATCAAGCGTATAGGTCGGCGTACCTATCTGGTCGCAAACAACGCGGAGAGTGTCATACTTATGGCTGAGATTCAGCATCGTCTTGATGAAATTCTTACCGTTCAAGCCGAACACCCATGCAATACGGACTATAAAATACTTCTCCAGAAGCTCGGACACAGCAAGCTCACCCTCAAGCTTTGTCCTGCCGTAAACGCTCAACGGCTTATAATCCTTGCAGTCCGGCTTCCACGGGGTCTCCCCCTGACCGTCAAACACATAGTCGGTAGAAATATACACCATCTTGCAGTCAAGCTCCCTGCATACCTGAGCAATGGAGCGCGTACCGCCGGCGTTGATAGCCTCTACGGTATCACGCTTATCCTCATCCTCAGCAAGGTCAACTGCCGTCCATGCCGCGCAGTGAACGACCGCATCCGGCTTTTCATTCATCAGAACGCTTCTGACAGCCTCCGGGTCGGTAATATCAAGGGAAACATATTTTGCGTTAGCGGCCGCAGAATTATCTGCTATACCGCTGTAAGCCTCTGCAATATCGCTGCCGACATATTCGTGGCCACGCTTTGCCAGCTCATTTATGACATCATGGCCGAGCTGTCCGGCCACACCTGTAACAAACACCTTCATGCACACAGTCTCCTTACAAATATTTGATTACTCGGCTGAGGATTTTCTTTTCCCTCCCACCGAGAACGACATTTTTAATCCTGTCCTTACAACAAATCATAGCAGCTTCAATAGCCATTAGCGCGGCAAACTCCACAAGCATTATCATGAAATACTTCCCGTCGGCTTCAACAGCCGTATAGAAGCTCTTTCCTTTGTCTATCAGGCTCGGCGCAATATGCCAAGTCATGTGGGGTGGTCATCAGAAACATAGAGTTTTTTCCGCACCAAATGAGAGGACGCAGCACTGCCCGTCCTTCCAAATATCGTAACAACTCTAAAACCGCAACAGACCCAAGAAAACCGTTAATATAGAACAACGGGCGGAATCGTTCCAACAAAAAATAATTAAAATCAAGACCCGGGGCTCAGTAATGATAACCCAAAATTCACCATCAGCAGTACAGCTAAAATTACAGGTCTGCTCCTGCGGTTAAGATCTATCCGCCGATATGCGTAGTAACCGCACACAGAAAAAGAGGCACCAACACGCATAAAAAGAGCTTTTCAAGCCTCGAACGACGCTCCGGTTCTATAAGCGAAAACAGGAGTTCGGCAAACAGCAAGGTGAGAAGAAACCAAAGTGTGGAAACACCCCTCAGTGTTAATGTCAAAAAAATATCGTCCTTAAGCCTCCACACGACATCCCCATGCTCGCGCACTGCAAAAGCATATTCACGAAAATGGCCAATACCGAATATACTCCATACGGAATAATCAGAGAATAAATGCGTTTTTTAAAAACCATTCCGCAGCGATCAAGCTGTCTGTGCTTCTCATAGTGCTGTGCCTTAAGCAGACCCACCACATAGAACACCGCCAGCTTGAAGGACGAGAACCACACAGAGCTTGTGCTCCACAAGTAGTCCATATGACCCCAGATCACCGCCAGAATGCCCAAGCCCTTGGTGGGGCATCTGCAAAATCCAAACGGACGGAAGATACCGAGCTTGTCCCATGCCCGGTTTTCTGCTTCTCCATTTCTCAGCGGTCACCGTACATTTTTTCGTAGTAATTCTGATACTCGCCGGAAATGATCTCCTGCCACCATTCTTTGTTATCAAGATACCATTTGATAGTCTTCTTTATGCCGTCTTCAAACTTTGTTTCCGGCAGCCAGCCAAGCTCGTTATGAATCTTGGTGGGGTCGATTGCATAGCGCATATCGTGACCCTTTCTGTCGCCGACATGTGCTATGAGGCTTTCGGGCTTTCCGAGCTCCTTGCAGATGATCTTGACAATCTCAATATTCTGCTTCTCGTTATGTCCGCCGACATTATATACCTCACCCACTCTGCCCTTGTGGATAATGAGGTCTATTGCCTTGCAGTGATCTTCGACATAGAGCCAATCTCTGACATTCAGACCCTCACCATATACCGGCAGGGGCTTATCAGCAAGCGCATTGGCGATCATCAACGGGATTAGCTTCTCCGGGAAATGATAGGGGCCGTAGTTATTGGAGCAGCGGGAAATGGTCACGGGCAGGCCGTATGTACGGTGGTAAGCCATAACAAGAAGGTCTGCTCCGGCCTTGGAAGAGGAATACGGAGAGCTTGTGTGGATGGGAGTCTCCTCTGTGAAGAACAGGTCGGGACGGTCAAGCGGAAGATCACCGTAAACCTCATCGGTGGAAACCTGATGATAACGGACGATGCCATACTTGCGGCAAGCATCCATGAGCACCTGAGTGCCGAGAATATTTGTCTGGAGGAATACCTCCGGGTTTTCAATGGAGCGGTCAACATGGCTCTCCGCAGCAAAGTTAACCACGATGTCGGGATGCTCCTCCTCGAACAGACCGTAAATACCTGCTCGGTCGCATATATCAAGCTTTACAAAGCGGAAATTCGGGTTATCCATTACCGGAGCCAGTGTGGACATATTACCTGCATAGGTCAGCTTATCAACGCAGACGATCCTGTAGTCCGGGTACTTACCCAGCATATGGAAAATGAAGTTTGAGCCGATAAAGCCGGCGCCGCCTGTTACTATAATAGTCATAATGCTTCTCCTTATCTGTCTATATATTTTCCGTCAAGAACATCCTTGAGGTACTGACCGTACTGGTTCTTTTTGAGCACCTCATACACCTCAAGAACCTCCTCGCGGCTTATCCAACCGTTGAGATATGCAATCTCTTCGAGGCAGGCGATCTTTCTGTGCTGATGTGTTTCGACTGTTTTAACAAAATTCGTAGCCTCAACAAGGCTCTCGTGTGTTCCGGTGTCGAGCCAGGTAAAGCCCTGCCCCAACAGCTCAACATTCAGCTCGCCCTGCTCGAGGTATATTCTGTTAAGGTCGGTTATCTCAAGCTCTCCGCGAGCGGACGGCTTGAGATTCTTTGCATATTCCACAACACGGTTATCGTAGAAATAGAGACCTGTAACGCAGTAGTTGCTCTTCGGCACCTTCGGCTTCTCCTCAATGGAGATAGCGCGGCCCTCCTTATCGAACTCTACGATGCCGAAGCGCTCGGGGTCGTCAACATAGTAGCCGAACACGGTAGCGCCCCTGCCCGAATCCGCGTTATCGACAGCCGCTCTCAGGCGTGTCTTTAAGCCGTTACCTGCAAAGACGTTATCTCCGAGAACCATGGCCACCGTGTCATCACCGATGAAATCGGCACCGATGATAAATGCCTGAGCCAGGCCGTCCGGACTGGGCTGAACAGCATAGCTGAGCTCCACACCGAACTGATGACCGTCACCGAGCAGCTCCTTAAAGCGCGGAGTATCCTGCGGCGTGGATATGATGAGTATCTCGCGGATACCGGCGTTCATAAGAACGGACAGCGGATAGTATATCATCGGTTTGTCATAGATCGGCAAAAGCTGCTTTGACGTCACCTTCGTAAGCGGATACAATCTTGTGCCGGAGCCTCCGGCCAGAACAATACCTTTCATAATTCATTCCTTCTCAATTAATTCAAATTTCTTCACCGTTTGCTCTAAGTGCATTACGCAATGCTTCCAAATACGCAAAACCATAACGCTCGTCAGGCTCCATATATCCACCCTCTGCCCATTCGTTCCATGCGAACAGGAACAGCATGTCCTGATGGTATACTTCTTTTGTTCTGCGAATCTGTTCCGTCATATAGTGCTCGAATTTTTCAGGACTTGCACCTACAAAAACACTGCCTCTTTCCTGTTTTCTCGGAGTATTGTCCCAATCAACAAACGCTCCGGGAACACTCTTTTCCGACGTCGGCTTTCTGTCCAAAACAGCATTCCATACCCGGTCATAATCGCGCTTAATAAGACCCTGCGGCCTTACCTGCTCGATATTGATGCCGATTTTCTGGAGAACGCCTGTCAGCTTTCTCTTGACCGAGCGCAGGAACTTGAAGTTTTCCTTGGTCATATCGTAAACCGCGTATGCGGGCTGATATTCAATATTGTAGGTAAATCTGCTGTCATCCTTATCCTTCGCCAAGTCAAACAATATCTGTTGATATCCGAACTCAAGGCCGGGCAGACCGTTTTTCACAGCCAGCTCCTGCCAGCAATCGAGCATATCGTTCAGGCAATCGACGATCTCGGGACGATACAGAATAACCAGCGGCTTTCCGTTGTTTTTGATATATCTCGGATCCTTCAAAAACGGCAGCAGGTAGTTGAAATGCTCCTCCCACTCTTTTCGGCCGCCGTAGCGCTGAGCAATCAGAATATTGTCCTTCTTGGATACCCATGCGTTTGTCCAGTGCTCATTTGCCCAACAGACGCAGAACGGGAAATCGATATCCTTCTCCTTCAAAAGCATTTCCATTGGCTTTTCAAGAAGAAGATGTCCGTCAAACCAATAATGATAGAAGCAGAAGCCGTAAACGCCATACTCCTTAGCTATATCCGTCTGCCACTTAAGCACATCTTTATCAAGCAGGCAATAATAATTCTCATTCTTCGGAACACGCGGCTGATAATGTCCGTCAAACAGCGGTGTTGCCTTCTTAACATTTACCCATTCGGTAAAGCCCTTTCCCCACCACGCATCATTTTCGGGAATAGCGTGGAACTGTGGAAGATAAAAAGCTATTGTCTTCATTTTGTCACCCTCCATATTTATTCGTCAGTTTCATGTAAATTCTCAGCAAACGATAGTACATCCACGGAGAAACAAGATATATTCGGGAAGACAAAGAGATCCTTGCTTCCGGGTACGTCAATAATTTTTTCAATTCCTCTTTCATGGCAAACTCTCTGCAATACTCGGTAAATTCACGATAATTACCGATCATCATTGCGGCCTGCCACAAAATAGACCAATGATGCCTTGCAACCGCATACTGCTTAAATTCCGGTGCAAACTCCGGAGACAGATCACCGAGAATGGATTCAAGCTTTTTCATCAGCTTAATAGCATCCATGCGGCGAATATCTATCTTCTGATTCATAGCAGAATACGGATTATCATAATACAAATACAGCTTTCTGTGGATTTCGGCAATCTGCTGCTCCCTGGCAAAAAGCTGCCAAAGAACATATACGTCCTCGCTGTACCGATATCCCTCCGGAAAGAACAGCTCATTTCCGATAAAGCAGTCTTTTTCGAACATGCATGCACAAATTGAGTATTTGATTCCGCGATAAAGGAATTCACGTAAAAAATCTGATGATTTCCATACGATAGTATCGGCTGCACCGGAATTCAAAAGATCACTGGCGTCTCTGGTAATGTGGGCCACAGCAACACGCTGACCGGTGGAAGTTATCGCAGACAGCAGTGTCTCCAAATAATCCGCCGCTATCTGGTCATCGACATCAACAAAGCACACATATTTCCCTGCTGCATTTCGCAGTCCGGTGTTTCTCGCCGAGCTTACTCCACCGTTTTTTTGATGAATCACTCTGCATGAAAAGGGCATATCCTTCAACAAAAGCTCGTCGAACATTTCAGCAGAGCCATCCGTGGAGCCGTCATCAACGAACAGAACCTCAAAGCCGCTCATTGTCTGTGCCGACAGAGTCGAAACTACTTTTTCAATATACCGTTTGCCGTTGTACACAGGTACTATCACTGTGATATCAGGCATCATTATCTCTCCTTTTTAGCAACTTTATTCCTCATCAGCTTATCAATAACCTTCTGCAAGGACAATGTGCCGCGCTTTTCGGTTTCTATATCGTATATTTTTGAAGCGA
The DNA here is from genome assembly GCA_964531265.1 of uncultured Ruminococcus sp. GTDB lineage: Bacteria > Bacillota > Clostridia > Oscillospirales > Acutalibacteraceae > Hominenteromicrobium. The sequence continues at coordinate 32,835 of CAZHDW010000014.1, read as the reverse complement.
CGCCGAGCAACACCCAGAAATACAGACAAACAGAAACATTCGAGAAGCACAGTACTCCAAAGAACATGCTCGTAACAAACACATGACAAGCCAAATATGCCATTAACACGCCTATGCAGAAAAGCGAGGAGACCTTCTCCACAGTGATCGCTTTAGTGAAAATAAGCTTAAGAACTCTAACTACATGCACTGCAATAAAGAGCAGCATGAGTATCAATCCCAGCAATCCTGCCGAAACAGCAATATCAAAATAAGCATTGTGATAAGTCGGAATTCCCGTTGTCCAGTTTTCGATAAAGTATTCCGATGTTCCGTACTCAAGGGATGTTGAGCTTCGATTGCCGGAAGTAAAGCCGAAAACAGGTGAATTGGGTATTACCTCGAGAGCAACCTTCCACAGCTCATCTCTCGGGAAAAGGAAGCTCGGGAGCCTGTCCAGCTCCTCACGATCCAAGGTTATCTCTCCGCTCAATCCGAACTGAGCAGCTATTTCCTCGCTGAGAGCCTCTTTGTCTTCAAGGATTGTTTCAGCATCGTCTTCGGAATCGGAATTATTGTGATTTTCGAAGCCCTCTTCATTCAGAATTACGGGCTTCATCTCTATGCCGCTGATGGAGTTTACCGCAACGCTCTTGGCGACATTGGTGGTCAGAATAAATGCTGCGCATACACAAATCGAAAACAAAAATACTGCTGCAATTTTCAAAAACGAAGCACCGTATTTACGGAGAACGAACTGATATCCGCCCACAAAGCTTGCAACAAAGAAAAGAAGATATGCTCCGTAGGTATATGTTCTTGTTACAGTGGTCAGCATGCACAAAACCGCGACGAACGCAACTACGGCATAATAAGCCTTTCTACAGCCGTGGCTCTTCGGATGACAGATATTAAAGAGCGATGCCGCTATTCCTACGAACATTGCATTCGCACAAGGAATAGCATTATTGAATACACCTGTATTTCTGCCATTGACAACACCCATTGACCAGAACGCATTCAAGCCCTCGGGGTCGGGCATGATAACGCAAACCTTCATGAAGAATATCACTAAGCTGATAATGCCGGACACAAGAGCCACTACGGATATACCTCTGTTGATGACGTACAATTCGCTTAAAGCATCCTCAGTTGTTCTGATTTTGCCATGCTCCAACGCAAACAGCAAAAAGAATTCGAGGATCATCCAACAGAAAACATGCAATGTGGAAACAAGATCGTTCTCAGCATAAAGAACCAGGGTCACTGCATAACTCACGCAGAACAATGTAAGCAGAATGCTTCCTGCCTGTCGGGCGAAATTACGATTATGTACCAAGTCACGCAGCAGCATCACAGCGCCCCAAGCAAGCATTACTATACTGATAATTTGCGGAAAAAAGCAAAGGAAGAATGATGGGATCAGCATGAATACGCAGACACATGCAGTTTTATAGAGCGTATAGTTATCAAACAGGCTAAGTAGCTTCTTCATTTCATTTCCTCCGTAAAGTGTGATTTTTCGATAGCATTACAAGAACGCAAAATATTCTCGACATTTTCAGCAAATCTGTCATAAGTCAAATTCTGTTCAAAAAAGTCACGGATTCTATTTCTCTGTGATTCTTTATTCGATATTTCCCTATCAATTTCTACGCTGTTATCAAAGTTAATTCCCAGTCCGTATTTTGTGACCATTTCCCATGTATCACCCTTGATTGTATTGATGATGGGCAGGCCGGCTTCGAAGTAGTCCATGCTCTTCATGGTCAGCCCCACAAAAACAGTCTCCTTCATAACATTCAATCCGTAATGGCAACTATCGAATATCTCCTGCTTTTTGGCGGCATCGTAGACCTTTCCGTGGTAGATGATCTGCGCACCGGCGGACTTTGCCGTATCTATAAGCTCCTGTCGCTTTTCTCCGTCACCAACGATATGAAGCTCGACAGCGCCCCCTATGTCGCGTATTATCTGCCCTATACGCGGAATGTCGATAATATTGTTTATCGAACCCAAATAGCACAGCGAGGTGCGATCCTTGGGCGGATTCGGTCTCGATTCCGGCAGAGTCCTCTCTCTTGCCAGATATAGCGTGTACATCTTGTCGGCTTCACACACCTTGCCGAGTATCGTCTGATAAAGACCGCATTCGGTCACAACCGCATCCGCAGCCTTCAGGTTGCGGTCTCGCAGATTTCTCCAGAAGGAAAACGGCGGCAACGCCTTTACCTTTGCTATCGGCATGGTTTCCGGCCACATATCGATAAGGTCGAAAATCAGCTTTACTCCTGGAAATTCATGCTTATATGCAGCGGCAAACTTGACCAGCGCATTTGGCGGAACAAGTATCCAGAGAAGCTCCGGCTGAAGCTCCCTTGCACGTTCGAGTGCCTTCTTCGCAAAATCATAATGCGAGCGCAGTCTGTCAGCCGACAGATTCTTCATATACGGTCTCACATGCAGCAGCTCATAATTCTCGGGGCACTCCTTGCGCACGGTCTTTTTGAAATGCTCCCAGTCGGAGGTGATAACTCTGACGGACTTACCGGCTTCAACGAAAAAGCGCTCCAGCAGCCTTACTCGCTGCTCATATGTTTCAAAGCAATTGATTATAACTACGTCGGTTTTACTCATTACGCATCTACCTCAGTCCTTCTTATGGACTCTTCCAAACCGCACACTCTGTAATCGCACTTGTACTCACTGATGCTCATGTCATAGGTGAGATTGCCAAAAGCTTTGTTTACTAATCCCGTTGCGTGGCTGAGAAGCTTTAAAAGCCAGGTAAATCCGGGAATAAACGCTGTTTTCTTCCCGTTCAGCGCAGCTATCATTCGCACAAGCTCCGTAGTATTGATATATTCGTTATTCTGCGGCCAAAAAATACCGTTCTCTTCATTCTGTATCATGAGTCTGATAAACTCAGCAAGATTTTCAATATACAGCGCCGATCTTCTGTTTTCCGTCACAGGGAATATCGGCAACTTCTTTGCAAGCTTTGAAAGAATGGGATAATTTCCCTTACTTCCCCTGCCGTAGATCATCGGGGCGCGAATAATGACCACCTTAAAGCCGTCATCACAAAGCTCTAAGATGCCGTTTTCCGCCTGAAGCTTACTGTCGCCATAGCTGTTTTTCGGGGATACGGGTGTATCCCTTGTTATCACCTTGCTCTGTCCGATGGGCGCACTGTCCCCGTAGACTATTGCTGAGCTCATGAACACAAACTGGCCCACTCCGTCGGCCTTTGCCTTTTTTGCCGTTTCCACAGTCAGATCCGTGTTGACCGCATAGTACAGCTTGGCACGCTCGGGGCTGATCTTTCCGTTATCGGAATGTGCTATTCCGGCAACATGGAATACGGCGTCATATCCGGAAAAACTCTTTTCCCTCCACGAGCCGGCGAGCATATCAACGGTATCGACCGTATAGTCGCAGGGCCACTGCTTAAGGTAATTCTCAAATGATGTGCCGATATAGCTGTTGGCACCGGTGATAAGTATCTTCTTCATCGGCTGGTTTTCTCCTTTTCAATAGCGCCTGTGCCACCCTCGACAACTCCCTCATGCTTTAATACGGAGGTAATCGTGCCGAAGAAGCATTTTACATCGAACGGGAAGCTCATCTTCTGCACATATTCGCCGTCAAGCCTTGCCTTTACATCTATCGGCAGCTCGTCCCTGCCGTTTATCTGCGCCCAACCTGTAAGACCCGGACGAATATCGTTGGCACCGTATTTGTCGCGTTCTTCAATGAGATCGTACTGGTTCCACAGCGCCGGTCTGGGGCCGATGACGGACATTTTGCCGGTAAAAATATTGAATAGCTGCGGCAATTCATCCAGGCTGGTCTTTCTCAGGAAGCCGCCGACCTTCGTTATCCACTGCTCCGGATTCTGAAGCATATGTGTCGGCATATCCTTGGGTGTATCTATACGCATTGTACGGAATTTCCATATGTTGAAGTGTGTTTTGTTCTTACCCACTCTTTTCTGTTTAAAAAGTATCGGGCCCGGCGAATCGAGCTTTATTGCGATAACAAGGACGAGAAGGATCGGTGAAAGAACGATTATTCCGCATCCGGACAGAACGATATCTATAAATCTTTTAATATAATTCTTATACATAATTATGCACTACCTCAATTTGATAATTTTGAATATTATTTGCTGAACACTGTACAGCTTAAGACCTTTGTTCCCTTTGGCACGACCGCACCTGCCGACACCACCGCGCCGCAATCTATCTGGCATATATCCATGACAACAGCATCATGATTTATCACGCTTCCTGCGCACACAAGTGAGCCCCTGTGCACCTTGGCTCCCGTATTCACGATTGCCATGGCCTCCACGATGCAGCCCTCCTCCAAAATAGCGGACGGCGAAATATAAGCCACAGGGCTGACTATGCAGGGAAGCTCAAATCCGGCATCCCTCAGCGCATTCAGCCATTTCTCTCTCAGCTCCGGCCTGCCCATGGCTACAAATGCACAATTATACATTTCTTTGTATAATTCATAGTCACTTAGCTTTCCGATCGCCGCATCTGAATTATCATCCAGAAAATCAATTTTATCAAAAACACCCATGCTTTCGGCTGTTTCACGAACAACTCTTCCGTATCCGCCGGCACCGAGTATCAATAAACCTTTATTCATCCGATACTTCCTCAAATCATATCTACTTATACAGGATATATTATATACCATTTATTCGCTAATTGCAATCTAAAAAGATGTATTTACAGTCCACGGTGCAATTTTGGATTATTTGTCACAAAAAATATTCATACTCCCTGTAAACCTTACAGAAAGGACAGGATTTGCAAAAAAAGACCACTCAATGCTGCATTGAGTGGTCTGATAGTATCATTTATTTGCGTTCGGCGTGATCGTATATGTCGGGACGATCTCGGAAACGATCTCCTTCATATTGGTGACCTCTTCCTTATACGCTTTTTCAAGTCTGACAAGCTGCTGCTTAAAGAGCTCGTCATCCATTTCTATCGGCTTTCCGATATGTATGAGCTTGTTATCGGTATCCTGCAGACCTTCCTCCTTCATGAGCAACTCCTCATAGAGCTTCTCACCCGGGCGAAGACCTGTATACTTGACCTCGATATCAACATCCGGCTCATATCCGGAAAGGCGGATAAGATTTCTCGCCATTGTGTCGATCTTGACCGGCTCGCCCATATCCAGTACGAATATCTCGCCGCCCTTTGCATAGTAGCCGGCCTGAAGAACAAGACTGACCGCCTCCGGTATAGTCATGAAATACCTTATGATATCCGGATGTGTGACCGTTACCGGGCCGCCCGCCTCTATCTGCTTTTTGAACAGCGGTATAACACTGCCGTTACTGCCGAGAACATTACCGAATCTGACCGCAACGAATTCCGTAGCGGACTGACGATTCATCATCTGCACTACCATTTCGCAGAGACGCTTGGAGGCACCCATGATATTTGTGGGGTTAACCGCCTTATCGGTAGATATCAGGACGAATCTCTTTACGCCGTATTTTGCTGCGGCCTGAGCCATTTTATAGGTACCGAAAACGTTGTTCTTGATAGCCTCATTCGGACTATCCTCCATGAGAGGAACATGCTTATGAGCCGCTGCGTGGAAAACCAGCTCCGGCTTATACTTGCCGAGAACATAGTCAAGGCGTGCCGTATTTCTTACGGAGCCGATCAGAACCTCAAGGTTGAGCTCGGGGTGTGTTCTCTTGAGTTCCATCTGAATGTCATATGCATTGTTCTCATATATTTCGAAAATTAGAAGCAGCTTCGGGCGTGCACTTGCGATCTGTCGGCAGAGCTCGCTGCCGATGGAGCCGCCGCCGCCCGTAACCATGACTACCTTGCCAGAAATATACTCTAATATCTCATCGATATTCACCTTTATCGGGTCTCGGCCGAGAAGATCCTGAGCATCCACCTGACGGAGCTTGCTGACATTTACCTCCTCATTGACGAGCTGATACATTCCGGGTACGGTCTGCACCTGGCAATTTGTAGTTGCGCATATATCGAGTATTTCCTTACGTGTAACCGCAGGAGCAGAGGGTATCGCATAGATGATCTTCTTGATGTCATACTGCTTTACAGCCTCGGGGATATCATTACGGCCGCCGACTATCTGAACACCGCAGAGACGCTTACCATTTTTGATTGGGTTATCATCAATGAGGCATGCAACATGGTCATGAATATAGGAGCTGTTGTTGAACTCCGTAATAAGTGCCCTTCCGGCCTCGCCTGCACCGATTATCATAACATTCGTCTTGGTTTTACCGGAATTTCCGGCGAACATCAGTCGAATGCTGCGCAGAACTCTGTATGAGAATCTTATTGCAATGGTGCAGAAAAAGCTGAATATCCAGCCTATCACATAATATGAGCGCGGCATACTGAGTCCGCCCGCAACAATGCAGAGAAGTGCAACGAAGAACAGCACGACATACGCCGCAACTATTCGCAAAAGCTCACCGGTACTTACAAAGACCCATATGCTGTTGTACAGATTAAACAGCGCGAAAACAACCACACTTATCGCACACCAGATCAGTATTGTGGAAAGATAGCAATTGAGATACTGCTCCGGGATAGCGCTGAAGCTGAGCTCAAAGCGCAGCCAGAGAGCGGCAAAAAACGAAACGGATATTGACAGAACATCGAGAAAAACGATCAATAATATCTTAGGCAGAGTTAACGCTTTTGCTTGGTCATAACTCTTTCTATTCATGTTTAGACCTCCAAAACATGCACAAAGCTCAAGTTAAAAAGACACTTTTTCGCATGACGATTTATAATATTATATCATATCAGTATATGAAATGCAAGATTGCACTCGACATCTCAAGGCCGTCAATTGCCGCGGCGCACTCTGAGATATGCACCCTTCTTAATCTCTCTGTCGGCCTTAAGATAAACCGTCATGGTGGCATGCGGAGCTGCTTCTATCGGCTCCATATCCTCGTTGAATATTTCATTAAGCACTATGTCGTACGGCTCACAGCCCGGTTCAAGCACGCTGACTGTCTCTCCCCTGAAAAAGCGATTGCGCTGTGAAAGCTTGACCATATCGTTTTCCATGCCCACACAGACAGCGCCAACATCCCACTTGCGAATATATCCCGCGCTCTCAGTTGTCTGGCCGGGCTCATTACCGCTGTAGAAGCCTGTGCTGTATGCTCTGTGGCTGATGCGCTCCGTCTCCTCAACAACCCAGTCCGGAAGCGCTTTTCCGGCTGTAACGGCATCGATCGCGTTTCTGTAGGCATTGGTTATGCACGCAACGTAGTATGCAGATTTTGCTCTGCCCTCTATCTTAAAGCTGGATATTCCGCAATCGATGAGCTGCGGTATATGCTCTATGAGGCACATGTCGCGTGAATTCAAAATGTATGAGGACTTCTCATCCTGCTGTATCACAAAGGGCTGATCCGGTCTTGTACGCTCTATGAGATAATAATCCCAGCGGCACGGCTGTGCACAGTCACCGTGATTTGCGTCCCTGCCGGTCAAATAGTTTGAAAGCAGGCATCTTCCGGAGAAGGAAACGCACATTGCGCCGTGAACAAAAGCCTCTATTTCAAGCTCTTTCGGAGTTTTAGCCCTTATCTCGGCTATTTCGGTAAAGGAAAGCTCTCTTGCAAGGACAACTCTCTCCGCGCCGAGGTTATAAAAGGCATTTGCCGTCTCGTAGTTTACGACTCCGGCCTGAGTTGAGATATGCACCGGCACCTTAGGAGCATACTTCTTCGCCATGGCCATGACTCCGAGATCCGTCATGATAAACGCGTCCACGCCTACCTCCTGGCAGTACATGAGAAAATCCGGCAATTCAGCCAGCTCATGATTATGCGGAAGTATATTGCAGGTAACGTAGACCTTAACGCCGTTTTCATGTGCCTTTTTTACAGCCTCCATGAGCTCTTCATTCGAAAAGTTTGACGGAGCCGAGCGCATGCCAAAGGATTTACCAGCAAGATAAACCGCATCCGCGCCGAAATCGAGTGCGGAGGTCAATCTTTCCATGTCACCGACCGGTGCAAGAAGCTCCGGCTTATTTGTGTAATTTATTATCATAATTATCGCCTCACCGAAACTGTGCCCTTTCGGTTCTCCGAAAAGGCACAGGGATTCTTATTTGTTTTATGCCAAACCGGCAGCCACGAGATTTGCCTGATGCTCCTCCATAGTCGCTGCATAGTAAGGAGTACGGTTGCTGTCATGGCAGAAGTAGTAGTACTCGCTGCCCTCGGCGGCCGGATATATAGCGGCCTTTATCGCTTCAAGTCCGGGACTGCATATTGCACCTGCCGGCAGACCGTTGACACCGCCCAGAGAAGCATAGGTGGAGTAATCGCTGAAGTAGCCCTCCGGCGCCTCTGCACGGCTGTTGTACGGATAATAAAGTGTGGAGTCGCAGTCAAGGGAATATATCGCATGGCTGCTGCCATCCCTGAGTCTGTTATGCAGAACAGCGGATACCATATACATGTCATCCGTGTTCGCAGCCTCACCCTGAATAATGGATGCCATTACGATGATCTCATCCATTGTATATCCACTCGCCTTTATATCGGCGCGCATCTCTTCATCTATACGGTTCTCAAAGTTATTGAGGAAACGCTTGATGATGGACTGTGCGGATTCCTTTTCGTAGAACTCATAGGTATCCGGGAAAAGGTAGCCCTCGAGCTTATAATACTTGTTTTCCGCATTGTCTATTTTTCCAATGGATTCATGAGTCTCATCGAAATAATCCGAATTGCAGACCTCAAGTATTTCATCCTTGGAGCTGAGGCCGTTCTCCTCGAGAAGCTCGGCAAGCTCCACGACAGTCAAGCCCTCCGGGAACATGATCTTCACAACATCGCCAAGTGTCGGGCCGGCCTGAAGCTCATTCACAAGAGCCTTATAGTCCAAATTGGTCTTGATATTATACTCTCCCGGCTGAAAATCGTCAATATCCGCTGTCAGCTTACAGAATAACGAGAAAAATTCCGGCTTATCAATTGCATGGCTCGAATAGAGTATGTCCGTAAGCTCCTCCTGAGTGACATTCTCCGGTATCGTGACCTCGACCTCGGACTCCATGCGGTTGATACCGAGGAAGTCATTGGAGCCGCCTATGAGATAGGAGGATATCGTAAGTGAGGCCAGAACTATCATGACGAGCCAGGTGAACGTGAATATTCTCTTATTCTTCCTCGCCTTTACCCTGTTGCGCTTTCTGTGTGCACGTGCCTCCTTGCGGCGCGCACGGTCATCGTCATAGCGCTCGGAACGTGGCTCATAGGTCGAGCTCATGTCCGCATAATTCTGTATATCCTCGAATTCTTCCGTAGCATTCAGCTTTTCATCTGAAATATTTACCTTGAAATGCTTTCCCGTGTCACGCACAGGTGCATTTCCAGGCATACTCTTGTTTTCGTTGTCGTTCATATCACACATATCCTTTCTGCGTATTTTCAGCACCACACAAGCATACCCCTCGCTCCGTGCAAATGTATCGCACACGCATATCGCAGGACTCCACCGGCAAATGCTCCGTCACCTGAAAGCCATAGCACAGACCGACAGTGCATATCCCGGCGTCAGCCATAAACGCATCATAGTAGCCCCCTCCATAGCCGAGCCTCTCGCCCTTTTTCGTAAAGGCAAGGCCGGGGACAATGCATAAATCTCTTTTTCCTTTTTTCCACAGTCCTTCAATGCTTTCGGAAGGCGCAGGAATCCCGAACCTGTCCGTCTTCAGCTCGTTTGCGGAAAACACTCTGTAAAAGCTCATTTCTCGCTTTCCGGCACCGCATTTCGGCATAAAAACCGCCTTGCCGTCCGCTAACGCTCTGCTGAGTATCCCGAGGGTATCGGCCTCTGAGCCGACGCTGTAGTAGAGCAGTAGGCATTCCGCCGAGCTGTACAGCTCGGACTGCAAAAGCCGTACTGAAATTTCCTTGTCCAGAGCATCCTTATTGACGGCGGACGCTCTGCGCTCACGCATTATCGTTCTCAGCCGCTTCTTTTCTTCCGAAATCATACGTACTGAATGGATGCGCGTATTTTATTCGACTTCACCTTGCCCGCAATAAGCTCAACAAGCTTGAGTCCGAACAGCGTAGCTGTTCCCATTCCCTTTGACGTTATGATGTTTCCGTCAACGCAAACGGGCTCCTCCGAGAGCTTTTTGCAGTTGAGCTGACCCTCAAAGCCCGGGAAGCATGTGGCCTCCTTATCCTTGAGCAGTCCTCTGTGTCCCAAAATACTCGGAGCTGCACAGATCGCAGCAAGATATATGCCATTTCGTGCGCAGTATTCGGCACAAGCCGCAACTATCGGAGATTTCTCAAGGTTCAAAGTTCCCGGCATACCGCCCGGCAGAACCATCATTTCCATATCATCCGTCGTAACGTCCTTTTCTTCGATATCGGCTGTTACCGTAATTCCGTGTGAACCGGTGATCGTTCTTCCGCCAACACCCACAAGCTTTACATCAAGCTCGGCTCTGCGCAACAGATCAAGCGGCGCAATGGCCTCTACCTCTTCAAAGCCATCGGCAAGAAAAACATATATCATATCAGTCCCTCCAATTTTCTCAAAATCTCATTATGAATATCCTCTATCGTGCGCAGGTCATCCCCCGCAGCGCAGTTGATGACAGTCCAGTTAAGCCTTTCGGCAGCATAGACAGCGCACTCCCTGCAATGCAGCAGGAAGGCAAGATCCTTCTCATGTATATCCTTTTTGGAGCTGTCGCCGTCGTATCTCTTTTGCAAAAGTTTCTGGGAAACCGCCGGCGGAACATCCAGATACAGCACCATATCCGGCCTTGGCAGACCGAGCTTAACATACTCAAGGTCCTCAATCCAGTCCAAAAAGCTGTCCCACTGAGACTGCGGCAGCTTGCTGAGCTGGTACACCATGTTCGCGGTAACATATCTGTCGGCAATTATGAGCTTGCCGGAAAGATAATCATCCTTCCACTGCTTCTGATAGCTCGCAAATCTATCCACCGCGTAGAAGGTGCTTGCAGCGTATGCATTTACCGAGCCTGCATCTGTACCGAATTCTCCGGCAAGATACATTTTCACGAGTGCGGACGACGGGGATGCGTAGTCCGGGAAGGTGACCTTTCTTGCGCCGTTATGCTTCGCAGCGTACTGCTCAAGCTTTTCGGTCTGTGTGCCCTTGCCGCTGCCGTCCAATCCTTCTATTACCACCAAAGCCATAATATATCGCCTTTCCTATCCAACAAGCTAAATATCCTATGTATTATACCAAAATAAAACAAAATATACAACCACAAATTACCATATAAAATCTCAATTAAGAATTACGAAAGAAAGGACAGGCACAATTACGTGTGATTCCCGTAAAATGTCATTGAGAAACCACAAAGGAGGTTTTCATATGGCAGAAAACGATTTTTCTCCGAACACCGAGAGCAATGATGTTTTCAAGGAAGCGGTGTGCGTGGATGCCATGCGCATATACGACAGTTGCAGCGCAAAGGACTGCATTGAAGATATCAGAGTGCTTTTTCCGGCGGATACTCAGCCGCTGATAGACAGCGCAGCCAATGTACGCGTGCGTGACATCAATGTGCTGACGGTTTATATCGACATGCAGCCGATACCGTTCAACCGCGGCTATTATTCCATAGACATGACCTTTTTCTTCGATGTGGCACTTGAGCTTTTCGGCGGAAGCGCCATAGGCACGGAGCGTGTGAACGGCATTTCCGTATTCAATAAAAAGGCTATTCTCTACGGTAGCGAGGGCAATGCCAAAATGTTCTCGAGCGACAGCAGCGAGGAAAGCATAGGCCAAAATAACTGCATACTGCCAAAGGCTACAGTTCAGGCCGCAAAGCCCGTGGCGCTCTCCGTAAAGCTATGCGAAAGCTGTGGGCACTGCGGCTATGAGCCCTGCTGTGTGATACCGGATGCCATATCCGCACTGTACGGAGGCCCGTTCGAGCTTTCGCCGCAGAAGAACACGGTTTTCGTTACGATAGGGCTTTTCACGATAGTACAGATAATCCGCAATGTTCAGATGCTCATTCCGGCATTCGACTTCTGCATTCCGGATAAGGAGTGTGTCGCCTCAAGCGACAGCCCCTGCGAGCTGTTCAGAAAGATAGACTTCCCCACCGACGAATTTTTCCCGCCAAAGGCCGGCGAGCCGGGATGCGGCTGCGGCAAATAACAGCACAGGGGTAAATCAGTCAAAGCTGGTTTACCCCCGTTTTCGTTTACATTTTTGTGAGTCGTGCGAAGTTGGCAAAAAGCTTCTTCGTTCCGACCTTTTCAAAAGCCACCTCTAGCAGCGTATCGTTCGCCATTTGCGTTGCGGAAACTATGATTCCCGTTCCGAAAGCCTTGTGTGCGACCGTATCGCCAACGCGGTATGTTCCCGCCGGTGCTGGCGCAACACGGGGCTTTGCCGTAAAGCCCCCGGCCTGAGCAGGTGTTTTTGTCGCACCAAACGGCTTTGCACCGGAGAAGCTCGGCATACTCGTCGGGCGCACATTGTATTCACGCGAACGTGTGTGCTCAACAAGCGCCTCCGGTATTTCCTCGGCAAAGCGTGACAGCCTGTTTCTGCTCATCATTCCGAAGACCATACGTGACTCGGCATTGTAGATATACAACTCCTCCTTGGCTCTTGTTATCGCAACATAGGCCAGGCGTCGCTCCTCCTCAACCTCGGACGGAACATAAATGCTGTTCATGCCTGGGAAGATATTCTCCTCCATGCCGGGCAAAAATACGACCGGGAATTCGAGGCCCTTTGCGGAGTGTATCGTCATGAGCACTACGGAATCCGCACCGTTGTCGTAATTATCGATATCGGTTATGAGCGATACCTCTTCGAGAAAATCCATCAGGGTCGCCTCGGGGTTCTCCTCCTCAAAGCGGCTCAGGTTGGACGCAAGCTCCTTGACATTCGCCTCCCTGTCCTCAGCGGATTCGGGGTCATCGCTTTTCAGGAATTCTATATATTCCATTCTGTCTATCAGTTCGGTATAAAGCTCGGAAAGTGTGACCTCCTCATCCTCATTAAGGTCTATAAGCCCCTGAAGCTGAGAGCCAAACAGCTGCATCTTTGCCGCAGCACGCGACAGAGCCGGATATTCCTTTGCGTGACGGACGACGGAAAACAGACTCTCGCCCGTCTGCTGAGCTATTTCGGCTGCGATTTCGACCGATCTGTCACCTATACCACGCTTCGGAACATTTATGATTCTTCTCAGACGCATTTCATCGTTCGGATTGCTTATTACGCTGAGGTATGCGATCATTTCCTTTATTTCACGTCTCTCATAGAAGCGCGTGCCACCGATTATCCTGTGCGGTATTCCGGATTTTGCAAAGTTACGTTCGAAGGTCAGTGACTGTGAATTCATGCGATAGAGCACTGCATAATCCGAGAAGCGTCGGCCTGCAGCCACACCGTCCAGTATTACTCTTGCAATTCTGTCGGCCTCATCTGTCTCATTCTCGGCCGTATGAATGCCTATCTTTTTGCCGTCACCGTTATCCGTCCACAGCTTCTTGCCCTTTCGCTCGGTATTGTTCTCAATAACCGCATTTGCGGCGTCCAGTATTGTCTGCGTGGAGCGGTAATTCTGCTCAAGGCGAATAACATGTGCATCCTCAAAGCTGTTCTCAAAGCTCAGAATATTCTCGATAGTTGCGCCGCGGAATTTATAGATGCTCTGGTCATCATCACCGACAACGCAGAGATTGTGGTGCTTGCCCGCAAGAAGCCTTACAAAGACATACTGTGCGTGGTTCGTATCCTGATACTCATCCACCATGAGATATTTAAGGCGATTCTGGTAATATTCGAGCACATCCGGACACTTCTGAAAAAGCTCCACCGTCTTGCCGATAAGGTCATCAAAATCCATTGCATCGGCATCTATAAGGCGCTTTTGATAGGTAGAATACGCTCTTGAAACGATCTTAAGTCTATAATCATCACCAACCGTTTTTGCATAATCCTCCGGCTGAATAAGGGAATCCTTCGCCCTTGATATCTCATTGAGGACTGCCTTGGGAGCCATGCTCTTTTCAGACACATCCATTTCCTTGAGGATATTTTTCATCAGCCTGCGGCTGTCATCGGTATCGTATATGGTAAAGTGGCCGGAATACCCGATGCGCTCCGCATCCCTACGGAGAATACGCGCACAGGCCGAATGGAAGGTAGCAGCCCACACGTCATTTCCGTCCTCACCGAGCATATTGCAAAGCCTTTCCTTTAGCTCCCCTGCGGCCTTATTTGTAAAAGTAATCGCCATTATGCGCCACGGCTTGCAAGCCGAAACACTGAGATGCTCGCGGGTGCTTTCCGGAAGAGGAACGTCCGAAACAAGGTACTTCTGGCAATTATCCAGATCCTCCTGTGTCAGCTCCGCCTGAACAAAGCTGCTGTGATAAGCATCACCGTAGCGAAGAATATTTGCTATTCTGTTTATGAGCACAGTGGTCTTTCCGCTGCCGGCACCGGCAAGTATCAACTGCGGGCCGTTAACGGAGAAAACCGCCTCTCTCTGCCTGTTATTCATTCTGGAAAACTCTTTTTCCAGTACAGCTCTTCTCAAAGCAAGGATATCCGTTTTATCCATAAGATCATTCTGCCTTTCAATTTCATTCGTCCATGCCATTTTACAATAACTTGATGAAAAACGCAATCGAACACGCAGATTTTTTCACTTTGAGTGAATATACACTGTAAAGTGTTATAACTTAACACATTTAAGAATTCGTGTTACTTTCATGTGAAAGATTTCATTTATCGTGTAAAGTGCATTAGCTTGTCATATACATTCGTAAAGCCTATAAACTTCACATACTACAAATCAGAGATATGGCCTGTCCTCGGCTTCCGTACGATCTATCACCGCATCTATCTCGACCCTGTATTCGCAGCTTTTCAAGAAATAATCACGCGGCATGAACTCATCCCTCCACATACATTCATCCGCTTCGGCTATGGCTCTGCCAAACCCTGTGGCATCAGCTCCGGAGGAACAGACCGAGGAGCCGAGATAGCTCATAACATCCCCCATTAACGCCTCTGCGTACAGCTCCTCCATTTCATCGTATGCCACGCTTTCTATGATTTTACCGCGCAGTGATATTGAATTTAGTTCGCCGTATGCGCGTATTTTTATCGTGAATATCGACTTCGGATCTGCTTTGACAAACCGCACGACACAATCTGTTTTTTCCGTTTCTATGACGGTTTTTCCGCAATAAGCACTGAGTATCTCACTTTCACAGGAGCTGAGCTCTCCCCTAAGTGCCAGATATCCTTTGAGCGATTCGATGTCGAGCTCATCCGAAAGCTTCATATTTGTGATGAGCGCTGCTCCCTTAACATATATCTCTCCGCTCGCGTTCAGCACTGGCAGAGCGGCACATTTATTTGGGCCGGTGCAGCCATTATACAGGTCTATAATACTCGTATCAAGCGTCACACCGTTGTACTTATTCTCAGTCAGTAGCAGATCGATGCTTTCCGCTCTTTTTGAGATTTCTCCGTCGGAAAGCAGCTTCTCTGCAGTTTTGTCCGACACAGCAATTTTCACCGTCGGCCTCGATTCCCTATCCCTGATAAAGAAATCCATGCAATCAGAAAAACCGTATGCGGCGCACTCCCTGCCGAAGATCAGCAGAGAATTATGGGAATACAGCGGCTTCTTTCCGGTATTCCGGGATATCCCTTCGAGTGCTGCGGCGACAGTGCTGCCGGTTTCGGTAACGCTGATTTCCCGTCCGTCCTCCTCGGGACATGAGATCAACGCCGTTACTCTCCACTCGTCCCCGCTTTTATCAATACCTATGGCGCGCACCAACAGCCTTTCATGAAGCTCCGTCGAGCATGCGGTCAGCAACGATATCATAAGCAACAGGCATATCACTATCCGCTTCATTTTGTTCCTCTCCTCGTAAATTTGTCCGCAAACCACAGAATTGTCGGCAGCAAATACCCGGTTATTACGGTCATCGGGAGCAGCCACAGATATTCAAATATCATGCCGCTTCGCTTTGTATCGGCGGTTATCCAAAGAGCTGCCGCTGAGCATATTATTGCCGCCGCTATTATGACCACCCTGCGTTTATCATTGCCTGTTTTTAAGCTCCAGCACTCGGATATGATGAAATAGCCGCTTGAAAGCTTTATCGTCAGTGCCATTATGCAAAGCCCCATCATTAACACCCCCAGTCGCTGTATGCCGACTATCTCTGCGGCAGTGGCCAGCGTATATGCCGGTAAAAGCTGCGTAAAGGCGTATTCTCCAAGGCATAATGACAGCATGGTCAGCAGCAGCACTGCAAACAGAGCCGTACCGCCATTCCATATGAAGAAGCCAAGTGTCCTTTTACCCCTGACAAACGGCAGCAGCACTGCCATTTCCGCTAACGACGTACATCTTGATATGAAGACAAGCGTTCCGTTAAGCATCTGCTGAGCCCCGTCACTCAGCATGGGCTTTAAATACTCCGGCTCAGCCATTGGAATGAGGGCTGTATAGAGAATGATAAATCCCAGAAGAAGCAGGATGAGCACGCATATTGATGTCCTTGATATCGTCTCTATCCCCTTTATAGCACCGTACACTGCGATCACCGAAATGATGAGCACTATGGACCACCTCGCAGCCTCAGGAGAAAGAGTGTTTGTTATGAGTATCAAAAACAGGGCCGTGCTGTATATATTCATGATTACAAAATAAACCGTGTATAGTGCGGCAAAGATATACCACGCAGCTCCGAGATCGGAGCGTACAAGCTCAAAATAACGCGTGCTCCCGTGCTTTTTTGACAGCGAGAGTATCGGCAGTGTAGCTATTGAAAGCACGGAGAACAGTATCGCAGAGGAGAGTATATTGTCCAAAAAGTTATCATTTCCGACTGTTTGGGCATTCACGGTAAGGCTTATAACGACCCTTGACAGAAAGAGCATTATATATAGCTGCAACGCGCTTATCCTTGTGGTACTTCTCATTTTTCACGCTTCCTTTCAACGCCCGGCATGGTTCGGATATTTGCCGTGCGGCGCGACAGCTTCTTCCAGCCGAGACGCACAAATACATCCCGCATAGACCTTGCATCAAAGGGCGCTATTGGGCTCATGAACGGCACCCCGAGGCTCTGCGTGCCGCAAAGATTGAATAGCACGAGAGTCATGCAGAGCATAACTCCCCACACTCCCCAAATGCCGCCCACTACAATGAAAACGAGTCTGAGAACCGACACCGTCTCGTAGAGCTTCGGTATCACAAAGCCGGTGATGACCGTCAATGCGATGACTACAAGAGACGGTGCACTGACAAGGCCGGCCGTTACCGCTGTTTCACCTATTACCAGGCCACCCACAATACTGACCGAACTGCTGAGCGGCTTCGGAACGCGCATCCCGGCCTCTCTGAGCATCTCATACATGAAATAGAGCAGTATCACCTCAAACATTATCGGAAACGGTGTTTGCCCAACCGCCGCAGCTATTTTCAAAAGCAGAATATCCGGAAGAAGCTCCGGATCGTGTGCTGCGATGCCGACATATATGCCCGGCAAAAAAACCGATATCAAAAAGGCCGTGTAGCGCAGAAATCTTGAGAACGCCGCAAAAAACGGTCGTGCCGCATAGTCATCCATGGCCTGAAAATTCTCAATAAAGAGATACGGCACGATGATCGCTGTAGGCGTTCCGTCAACTATTACTCCGATGCGTCCCTCCTGAAGCTTTCCGCAGAGAGTGTCCGGGCGCTCCGTCATGCCGATGCTTTCGAATATCTCAAAATGCTCCAGATATTCGGCAAGATATCCGGCGGCAAGCACATTTTTCAGTGTGCAGTCCCTCAGCCTACCCTTTACCTCGGACAGAATATCGCGGTCGACCTCGTTTTTCAGATAGCACAATAAAACCGGCGTATGACTTTCGGAGCCGATGAACATACGCTCTATTTTTAGATCTGCAGTCCTCATCCTGCTTCGTATCAGCGCGGCATTCACCTGATAGGCTTCAACAAAGCCCTCCCGCGAGCCCCTCTGCATAACCTCTTTTTCCGGCTCGGCTATTCCTCGCCGCTTTCCTCCCTGCGTTCCAAAGCACAGAGCGTATTCACACCCATCTATGAGCAGAACCGAAAAGCCGTTCAAAAGCTTTGTTGTCAGCTCATCCATGGAATATATCCGAAGCTGCTCCGCCGAGCTTAACACATTGTATTCAACATAGTGCATTGCAGCCCTGCCGGTCGGCTGTAATATTCTTGTGCTCATTATCGGGCCAAGGATGTGAAGCGCAATATCCTGTTTGCTGTTCAGTCCATCTATCGCAGCAAGAGCCGCATCATAGCAGCCGATTTTAAATTCTCTGAGTATGAAATCCATGTCGTCCCCGAACAGTGAACGCAGACGGTCGCAGCTTTCCGAAAGCCTTTCCGATATTTTGTCCATAATCTTCCCCCCTGTATATCAGCTCAAAGCATATACTCTGCCGTTTATCGTATTTTATACCGTTTACCGGACACAATAGCAGTGATCTTCTTTCAGGGGGCAAACATATTGATAATTTCAATGCTGAGAACCGTTATACTGTACTCCTTGGTAATATTCGCCGTTCGGCTCATGGGAAAAAGACAGATAAGCCAGCTTCAAACCAGCGAGCTTGTTGTGACAATGCTGATATCCGATCTCGCCGTTATCCCGATGCAGGACAGCGGACAGCCGCTTTTCAGCGGAATAATCCCCATGCTCGTGCTGGCAGTGCTCGAGGTTTTTCTCTCGGTCATCATGCTGAAAAACGCGCGCTTCCGGCATCTTGTCTGCGGAAATCCGGTCATAGTGATAGAAAAAGGACGAATAGACCAGAAAAACATGAGAGCTCTTCGAATGAGCATTGATGAGCTAATCGAACAGCTCAGACAGAAGGAAATATTCAATTTGTCCGACGTCGAATACGCCATTGTGGAGACAAACGGCACACTGAGCGTGTTTAAATATGCCAAGGCCGACTATATACGTCCCACGGATATGGGCGTGGTGCCGCGTTCTCCGGAGCCGGATTTCGTCCTTATAAGTGATGGACAAATTTCTTATTCCTCACTTGAACTGTGCCGAAAAAGTGAACATTGGCTCTACGGGATACTGAATAACGAGCGAGTTTTATTGGAGGATGTTTTCATAATGACCTCGAATCCCCACGGAAAATACAAGCTGATACGAAGGGAGTCCATGAAATGAAGCGTGCAATTGCGGCAGCTATCGTGCTGCTTTTGATGATCCTCACGGCGCTGTACGGCCAAATCACCGTGACAGAAACGATTGGCGCTATTCAGGAAAAGATATTGAGCATAGATGACGCGCTTGCAAGCAACGATATCGAATCGGCGCTGAGCAACTGCTATGAGCTTTTGAATTCTTGGGAGGACTATCACTCAAGGCTGTGTCTGTTCCTTCAGCACGAGCATCTTGATCCGCTCGAAAACATCTTCGCACTTCTTCCCTATTATATCGAATGCGGAGATATTGTCCCGGCAAGCGCCGAATGCAAGCTTGTATATACGGAAACCGAGCACATACTGAAAACCGAACGACCCGCGCTTGAAAATATCTTCTGACATGCAAAAAGGCCACAAGCACCGATGTGTGCCCATGGCCTTTTAGTTGACTTTGATTATTTTCTGCTCTTTATTATCTTATTGAGCTCGTCCATGAAAGTATCGATATCCTTGAACTGTCTATAAACGGATGCAAAGCGAACATATGCGACCTCATCCACGGATTTCAGCTTCTCCATTGCGTAGGTACCTATCATGTGAGACGGCACCTCTCGGTCAAGAGAATTCTGGAGGAGCGTCTCTATTTCATCGACGATATTCTCCAGGGTCTCCACGGACACGGGGCGCTTTTCACATGCACGCAGAAGACCGTTGAGCAGCTTGTTGCGGTCAAATGCTTCTCTGGATTTATCCTTCTTTACGACAATGATCGGAACAGTTTCTATAACCTCATATGTAGTGAAGCGTTTTGCACAACCCAGGCATTCCCTGCGCCTGCGGATGCGCTCACCCTCATCTGTAGGTCTTGAATCAATAACTTTACTTTCACCGTGACCACAATACGGACATTTCATGGATAACCCTCCAAGCTCTCATACACAGTTGTAATAGTATGGCAATTATACACTATATTACTGCAAGAAATCAAGCTTTTACAGCGTTTTTTTAAGTTATTTCCGACTTTTCTTGATTTAGCTTCTTTTGTGGGTTATAATAATATGGATTATGTACTTAGGGAGATTGTTTTATGGCGATTCTTACGGTAAGAGACATTAAAAAAATGTTTGGTACCGATGTTATTATACAGGATATATCCTTTGAGGTTCAAAAGGGTGACCGCATCGGTCTTGTCGGAATCAATGGTTCCGGTAAAACCACGCTTTTTAAAATATTGAACGGTGAATATATTTCGGACGAGGGCAGCTTCACTCCGGCAAGGGATACCACTATCGGCTATATGGAGCAGCATGTATGTCGCGATATGGATAAGCCGGCCTTTGAGGAGGTCATGACGGTTTTTGAGCCACTCCTGAAAATAGAGGCCGAACTTGAGGAGCTTCATGCCAAAATAGCAATGGTGCCCGAGAATATAGATGAGCTCATATTGAAGCAGACCGAGCTCAATGATCGATTCATAGCGGACGGCGGACTTACCTGCCGCAACCGTGCCAGAAGCACGCTCATCGGCCTCGGCTTTAAGCCCGAGCAGATATACGACCCTATCGGCGTACTGAGCGGCGGCCAGAAGGCTAAAATACAGCTTGCAAAAATGCTGCTTGGCGAATCCAACCTTCTGCTGCTGGACGAGCCCACCAACCACCTTGATATTACATCGGTCGAATGGCTCGAGGACTTTTTGAAGAATTATTCCGGCTCCTACATAGTCATTTCGCATGACCGCTATTTTCTCGATGCCGTTACAAACCGCACCTTTGAGATTGAGAACACACGCCTCACCGAATACAAGGGCAACTACACGCGCTTTCTGCATCAAAAGGAAGAAAACAGACTTGCCATGCAGCGCGTTTATGAGAACACCCAGAGAGAAATCAAGCGTATTGAGGGTATAATAGAGCAGCAAAAGCGCTTTAATCAGGAGCGCAACTATGTTACCATAGCCAGCAAGCAGAAATCCATAGACCGCCTTGCAGCTACACTCGAAAAGCCCGAGGATGATCCCGACACGATACGCTTCCAGTTCAAGGCCAGCCAGCGCGGCGGAAACGATGTCCTCATGGCCGACGATGTCTCCATGTCATTCGGCAGCAACAAGCTTTTCAGCCATGTCAATCTCGACATAAAGCGCGGAGAAAAGGTATTCCTCATAGGCCCGAACGGATGCGGTAAAACCACTCTGCTGAAAATACTGCTTGATGTTTACCACGAAACTCTCGGCGAGCATCGCTTCGGCGCGAATATAGACATCGGCTATTACGATCAGGCTCAGGGAAACCTCGACGATTCAAAGACCGTTATCGACGAGATTTGGGATATACACCCCTATATGACCCAGACACAGGTAAGAAGCGCACTTGCGGTCTTTCTGTTCAAGGGCGAGGATGTTTATAAGCCCATAAGCGGCCTCAGCGGCGGCGAGCGCGCCAGAGTGCTGCTCTTGAAGCTGATGCTGTCAAAGGCCAATCTGCTGATCCTCGACGAGCCTACAAACCACCTTGATATTGGCTCATGTGAAGCCCTTGAGGATGCCCTGCAGGGCTATGACGGTACACTTTTCGTGGTATCGCACGACAGATATCTTATCAACAAGCTTGCCGATAAGATCTACTATCTTGATAAGAACGGAACAAAGCTGTACCTCGGCAATTATGACGCATATCTTGAAAGTCGTCAAAAGGAAACGGAGATCGAAGCCGCAGCGACAGTAATGCCGCAGAAAAACACGGCTTATCGCCAGAAAAAGGAACGAGCTTCCGAAATACGCAAAAAAAGAGCAGCGCTTCGCCGCTGTGAACAGGATATAGATGCCGTGGACGCCGAAATAGAGGAGCTCAACGAAAAGCTGTCCACGCCGGAGGTGTCGAGCAATTATGAGCAGGCACTTGAGATAACGGACAAAATCGCCGCCTGTAAAGAACGCTCCGATACATTGATGAACGAATGGACAGAGCTTACGCTTTGGCTTGAGGAGAACAGTGATAATGAAGGTTAAAGTAATTACCCTTGGATGCAAGGTAAATCAATACGAATCGGAGGCCATGCTCTCCGATCTGCTCGACAATGGCTTTTCCGCCGCAGCAAATGACGATATTGCCGATGTTGTCATACTTAATTCTTGCACTGTAACAGCGGAAAGTGACAGAAAGGTCAGGCAGCTATTCAGAAAAGCAAAAAAGGAGAACCCCGATGCGGTCATGGTGCTTTCCGGCTGCATGGCTCAGGCATTTCCCGATGATGCTCAGCGTCTGGAGGAGGCCGATATAATTCTTGGCACATCGAACCGCAAGCAGCTTCTTCCCCACCTCATGACCTTTCTCTCAACACGCCAGAGAATAATTGATATCGAGCCGCATACAAACGATGAGAAATTCGAACAGCTGAGCATTCACAGCTTCAAGGGCCGCACCCGTGCCTTTGTAAAAATTGAGGATGGCTGCAACAGATTCTGCTCATACTGTATAATCCCCTATGCACGCGGACGTGTGCGTTCAAAGCCCCTCGACGCTCTTAAATCCGAGCTGCGTGATCTTGCCGAGCACGGATACAATGAAGTGGTTCTGACCGGCATTAATCTCTCTGCATACGGACAGGAATTCGGTCTGCATCTCTGCGACGCTATCGAAGCCGCCTGCGAAACGGACGGCATCGACAGAGTAAGGCTCGGCTCCCTCGAGCCGGAGCAACTCTCCGAGGAAGTTATCCGAAGAATGGCTAAGCAGCCAAAGCTCTGCCCACAGTTCCACCTGTCCCTGCAAAGTGGATGCGACGCGACCTTGAAGCGTATGAACAGGCATTATACCGCCGATGAATACCGCACGATAGTTAAGAATCTTCGTGCTGCATTTGATAACGCCGCCATCACCACGGACATAATGGTCGGCTTTGCCGGCGAGACCGATGAGGAATTCAACGAATCCCTTGCATTTGCCAAGGAAATCGCATTTGCACGTGTTCATGTCTTCGCGTACTCACGTCGTCCCGGCACAAGAGCCTATTCCATGGGCGACCAGCTTTCAAACGCAGTTAAGGAGGCGCGCAGCCGCGAAATGATACGTCTCACAACCGAGACGCAGCTTGAATTCTTCAAGGATCAGCTCGGCCGACGCGAATCGGTTCTGTTTGAAAAGGAGATAGAACCAAATGTGTACGAGGGCTACTCCGCGAATTACACACCCGTCATTGCAATAAGCGAAAAGGACATCGCAGGAAAGATACTGAATGTCACCATAAACGACATGAATGCATCCCACTGCATCGGAACAATTGAATAATCGCAAGATAAAAGGGCATTGTACGCAGCTTTCGCTGAATACAGTGCCCTTTAGTTTATACTTATTCGTCGCTCTTTCTTATCTCAGCACGCTTTATCTTTCCACCCAGTGTTTTCGGCAGCTCTTTGACATATTCGATAACACGCGGATACTTATAGGGAGCAGTCACCTTTTTAACGTAATCTTGCAGCTCCTTTGTAAGCTCCGGAGTACCGGAATAGCCCTCTGCCAGAACAACGGTGGCCTTGACGACCTGTCCGCGTATCGGGTCGGGAGCGCCCGTAATCGCACATTCAACTACCGCAGGATGCTCCAACATGGCTGATTCCACCTCGAACGGCCCTATTCTGTAGCCCGAGCACTTGATAACATCATCATTTCTTCCGACAAACCAATAGTAGCCCTTGCTGTCACGCCATGCGACATCACTCGTATCGTATACGCCGCTGCCCAGCTTTTCTTCAGTCAACTCCGGCGAATTATAATATCCGGTAAAGAGACCCGTGGGCGGATTACTTTTAACATTGAATATCGCGATCGTTCCCTCATCACCGTCCTCGCAGGGATTACCATCCTTATCTATAAGACGGATATCATAGAGCGGAGACGGCTTACCCATTGAGCCGGGAATCGGCTTGAACCACTGGAAATTGGCAACAAGCACCGAGCCTTCGGACTGTCCGAAGCCCTCGCACAGCTCAAGTCCGGTGAGGTTCTTCCACTTCTTGAATACCTCGGGATTCAGCGGCTCTCCTGCAATGCAGCAGTGATGTATGCACGAGAGATCGAACTTCGTCACATCCTCCTGAAGCATAAAGCGGAACATTGTAGGCGGTGCGCAGAAGGTCGTTACCCTGTACTTTGTTATCTTTTCAAGCAGATGCAGTGGCACAAATTTGTCCATATCATACGCAAACACCACTGCTCCGCATATCCACTGTCCGTATATTTTACCCCAGCCGAATTTTGCCCAGCCGGAATCGGAAACGCTCATGTGCAGCTTGTTTTCTTCAACACGCTGCCAGTATTTAGCTGTCACTATATGGCCGAGCGGATAGGAGAAATTGTGCTGTACCATTTTGGGCATACCCGTTGTGCCGGAGGTAAAATACACCAGCATGGTGTCATTCCATCGAACTGCCTCTTCGCCCGTCGGACGCGGAAAGCTGTCAGAGAAGTGCTCAAGCTCATCATTGAGATTCAGCCAGCCGTCCCTGTGGTCGACGACCATTATTTTGTTTTGCAGCGACGGAACAGCGCTCTCTGCCTCCTCTACCTGACGAATGACAAAATCATCATTCACACAGATTATGGTATGCACTCCGGCCGAATTGCCGCGGAAAACGATATCCTTTTTCGTAAGCTGTAAGGAGCCCGGTATGAGAATCGCACCGATCTTATGTAATGCAGTCGCGCAAACCCAATACTCCCAGCGTCTACGAAGAATGAGCATGACGACCGAGCCCTTTTTGATGCCGATGCTCTTAAAGAAATTAGCGGCGCGGTTGGAAAGTCTCTTTATATCCGTGAAGGTAAATTCCTTCTCGCCGCCATGGTCATCGCACCACACAAGTGCTCTCTTTTCAGGCTCGCTCTCTGCCCATGCATCTACGATATCAAAGCCGAAGTTGAAATCCTCCGGAACATTTACTTTATAATTTGCCTTAAAATCCTCATAGGAATCAAACTCTATTCGCGGCAAAAAACGATCAAGCAACATAATTTTCCATCCTTTTCATTCTAAGGGAATACGTTATTCTGCGATAACCGTGAGGAATCGCGCCTTTGTCTCTCCGCCGCAGCGCTGACCGTGCGGACGTGTGGGATTGAAATAAATCGAATCCCCGGCCGTCAGAGTAAACTCTTCCCCATCGTAATTAACTATAACCACGCCCTCAAGCACCATGTTGAATTCCTGACCGCTATGAGTGATAAGACCGGCCGGCTCATCCGTCGGCTCAAGTGTAACAAGCAGCGGCTGCATGACCTTTCCGGAATAGCGAAATGCAAGATCCTCGAAATAGTAATCCGGATTTCTGTTCACCACTCTGCCCTTACCGCGACGAACTATATGGTAGCTGTCGAGCTTTGCAGGAACACCCGTTACGATCTCTGTGAAATCAACGCCGAATTTATTTGCCACCTCATATATAACACTTATCGGTATATCCTTACCGTTTTCCTCATATTTGCTGTATACCTCGGGGTCAATGTTCAATTCCCCGGCAAGCTGCTCAATTGTATAATCACTGACTTCTCTTAGCTCTCTCAGTCTTGCGGATATCTCATTAAACTCATTCTGCATGGATGCTTCCTCCTTTTTGATATGTATATGTATTTGATTATAACACCTCATCGGCAAATATGCAAGTTATAAGTATCAAAGCTTCAAAACCGCTGTTTTTCAATTCTTTAAAAAAACGTTTATTTCGAGCTGCGCGTTTGCCATTTCAGCAGCGGCGGTATCGGTTTCAAGATGATCCACCGCATACAAAAGCACGCCTCGACTGCCGCTTTCAATGCTCAGCTTTATCTGCCGCGCTATGGTATCTGAGGTGCTCTGCCATGTACCGTTATCGGCATCCGTACCGGCCTTGTACACGGCAAGACCTATATACATGTCGATATCATCCCTGCGCGGTATACTCAGCCAGCTGTTAAGGGCCGTTTCAAACGGAAGTGCCGGATTTTCAAAGCTGTAGTACAACTGCGGACATATATAATCTATGTAACCCTTTTGAGTGCACCATGTGTATATATCCGCGTTTATCTTCTCGTTGTTTGAAAGATTCCCCTGCGGTGATATTCCAAACACCACGTCACTACTCACCTGCTTTATCTTTCTGTATACCGAAGCTATCAGCGCATTGATATTTGCCGTCCGCCACTCGTGTAATGCAAGAGGTTCGCTTGAATTATTCACATATGCCGTATACATGGTACTGTCAAAGCTCTCATCCTCAGCAGGATAGAAGTAGTCGTCAAAGTGTATGCCGTCAACATCGTATTTCTCTGCTATCTCAGCAACACTGTCCGCTATTCTCTCGCGAATCACTGTGCATGCGGGATTATAATAGATCATGCCGTCATACTCCATGAAATAGTATGGGTACGCTTCCCTGTTTTGAACATAGAAACTGTTCTCCGACAGCTCCGTCGGAGTGGATGAGGACGCTATTCTCAGCGGATTCACCCACGCATGGAACTCCATTCCTGCCTCGTGCACGGCATTTACCATGAATTCAAGAGGGTCATATCCCGGGGCCTCCCCCTGAACGCCCGTCAGCACATGGGACCATGGCTCATATTCCGATGGATACATGCTGTCCGCAAAGGGCCTTACATGCACGAAAACCGATGTAGCACCAATTCTGCGTGCTACATCAAGCTTGCTTGTGAAATTCTCCTTAAAGCCGTCCTCCGTCCCATCAGAGGTCAGAGACATGTACGGTATCCACACCCCCACCATGTCGCCGTCGGCCGTCTCATCTATGGCGCTCTCAAGCTGTGACAGCTCACTTTCACGCGATACAGAACTCTCTGCCGACTTCGGCTCTTCGCCCCCGACAGCAGGCTTTCTTTCAGCCCTGTTGCCCATTGCGGCTACAGCCACGACCAGTATAAGTACCGCAAGCATGATTACATAATGACTCTTCCTGATTACTATCATATTATTCCTTTCTTTCCTCAACACCCGAATGCTTGACCGCAGATAGTTTTTGCGGTAAGATAGTACAAAGCGATATTATTATAGCTTATGAGGAATTCGGTGGATTATGAGTGACAGCTTTGTATTTTTCTTAATCAGAATCGTTCTTTTGTATTTGTTGATAATTAACACCGCCGCAGCTATCGCCGCTATAATTGACAAACGAAGGGCCGTAAGGTGTCAATGGCGCGTGCCCGAAAGAACTCTCCTGCTGCTCGGTCTATTCGGCGGCGCTCTAGGAGAATTCATCACCATGCGGCTGATACGGCATAAGACGAAGCACATGAAATTCATGATACTTCTGCCGCTTTTCATTGTGCTGCACATTGCCGTTATTGTTTTCCTGATAGTTTTTATATGAGGGGATTAGCATATGTACAAATACTTACTGTTTGACATAGACAGAACGCTCGTCGACTTTGACAACGACATGGTCATTGCCTTTACGAATATGCTGAAGAAAACCGGCCTTGACAGGCATTTGACGGTGGACAGCGACCTTATAGCAAAATATAACGCCTGCAATGAGGGCTGGTGGCGCAGATTTGAGCGCGGTGAATGCACTAAGCCCGAGCTGTATCGCAACCGCTTCATCGATTTCTGCCGCGAGGTCGGCATCACCGAATTTGATCCCGACCTTATGCATGAGGAATATTCCAAGAGTCTCGGCGAAACAGGCTCACTGCTCCCCGGCGCCGCCGAGCTTCTTAAAAAGCTCAGTGAGTGCTTCCCGATATATCTTGTCACAAACGGAAACGCATATGTTCAGGAAAGGCGTATAGCGCGCTCCGGACTCAATAATTATGCCGAAGCCTATTATGTATCGGAATCCGTCGGAACCGCGAAGCCCGATAAGCGCTATTTTGACTATGTATTGAGCCATATTCCCGGTGCCGAGCCGAACAACTGTATCGTTATCGGCGATTCACTGTCATCGGACATACTCGGCGCGTACAATTCCTCCATCGACTCCATATGGTATAATCCGAAGCATGCAGAAAACCCAAAGAGCATTCCATTCACATATGAAGTCGATAATTACGAAGATTTATTAAGCATTCTTATTCCGAAAAAATGAAATGAGCAGAGCTGATTTATCCAGACCGACAGTTTGGTTTGGTTTTACCGCATTCGGAGCACTGCTCGTTGCTGCCTTCGCGGGAGCGACAATCTCCGCGGTACTTGCCGCCATATGCGCCGTTTTCGGCATAATACTACTGCTGTGCAAATATCACAGAAAGGCGCCCGAATACCTCATCATGGCGTTCACCGCCGCTGCCTTTCTGCTGTATTATGCCCTGTGCTGCTTTAATACTGTGGCACCCTATGAGAAATATGCCGGCGAGGAGCTGACGATACACGGAGAGATACTCTCCCTGCCCGAGAAAAGCAACGGTAAATTCTTCTACAGGGTAAGAGTATCGGAATTTGAAGAGACGGACGAGGCCACAGACTTTACCGTGCGTCTGTCACACAGCTCATCGCTGAATGCGGATATCGGAGATACCGTTCGCTGCACGGTGAAATTCTTCGAATACAGGGACACATACGGGTTATCTGCCAAGAATTCGCGTTTGGCGGACGGTGTTGTACTCGGCGCATATGTTTCCGACTATGAGAGTGTCTTTACGGAAAAGTGTGAGGCTAAAAGCATAGCGTACTATATAGCCGCAGTCCGTACATATCTTAATGAGAGGATAGCTTCGGTGTTTCCCAAGGACGAGGCCTCTGTACTTTCGGCAATGCTTCTCGGCCTGAGGGATTCCACCACCGACAAGGTGGAAAGCGACTATAAGGGTGCCGGTGCTACGCATATACTGGTCATTTCCGGTATGCATATGACGATAGTGGCGCAGTTTGCACTGGCTGTATTCCAAAGGCTTGGCATTCGCAGAAAATTTGCCGCCGCATTGTCGATGATAGTTATTTTCGCGTTTGTAGCTATATCCGGCTTTTCGTCCTCGGCGCTCAGAAGCGGCATCATGCAGATGCTTGTCCTTCTCGGTATTTTCATAGGTCGCAATCCGGATTCTTTGAATTCCCTCGCAATTGCCGCCGCTATACTGCTCATATTCAGGCCGTTCTGGATAGGCGACGTATCCTTCCTGCTTTCCTTTACATCCTCACTCGGGATCATAACCCTGAATCAGCGCTTACTAAATACATTTGTTATGCGCATCACGGATAAGAAGCGCCGGGCTATTGCAACGCGTCTGCTAAGCCCGATAACCTGCTCGATAGCGGCTATATTGGGCTCACTTCCCGTGCAGCTATACTTTTTCGGAACAATAAACCTTACCTCCGTCATCACCTCACTGCTGATAATGCAGATATCCACGTGGATAATACAGCTCGGCTTGCCGACAGTCATACTGCTCGGAACTCCGATTCTCAGCCGCTTCGCCCTGCCATTCACGCTGCTGACCGGAATACTTTTGAAGCTGCAAAACCTCATCACAGCCTTCGTAGCCGACACCCTGCCGTCATCGATCAGGCTTTCCGGTGAATATATGAAAGGAACAGTCCTCACCGTAGTCCTGTTCCTGCTCATCGCAAAAGCTCTTTCCAAGGGCGGCTTAAAGCTCCCGGTGTTTGCCATGAGCGGCGCAATACTTATTTTCGCCGTATGTGCGGAAGCTGTTCTGACATACGACACTTACCGGCTTGTGGTGCTAAACAATGACTATTCAAGCTGTACAGCAGTGGTTCACAACGGCCATGCCACGGTACTGAGTTGTGACGGAAACGGAGCAAATGCCGCAAGCTTTCTGAATTCACACGATATCAAGCAAATAGACCTGCTTTCCGTAGGAAACAGTGAATCTGAAATAAGGTGTGCGCAGACACTATGCGAAGGCTTTTCTGTGGAGGAGCTTATCCTGCCGGATTCGGTCTATTTCCCGACCGACAGTGTCACGCATATTTACCATTACGGTACCACTTTAAACGCGGATGATTTTGTGGTAGAATTATCCTCGTACGGCGATTACGCAAAAATGACTCTCGGAAACACTGAGATCATTTTTGAAAAGAATAACGCCGCCTATAATCATCAAATCTGCGATATACTCGTGACAGATTCCGTCGAAAGTAGAATTGACGGCCGCTTCACGATTTTGAATACCGATATGTCCATGATCTCCGCTGCGCCCCGCCTTAAGAACGGGCAATATCTGTTCATGAGTGAACACGAAACAGCCTGTGTGGTCATGGAAGCCGACGGCGGCTATTTGCCGCAGAAGAATTAAAGGAGAAAACATGCCTGAGATCAACGAAAGTAAGCTTAGAGAGCATATACAGCGCAACAGCATGAGCCGCGTGTATTTTCTCTATGGTGAAGAAAAAATGCTGGTACGCCGTGATCTTTTGAGATTGACAAAAAAGCTCGACACAAGCGATTTTCCGCAGTTCAATTTCAATGCGTTTCCGCACACAGCCTCCGTCGATGACATTGCCGATGCGGTAATGGCTCTGCCGTTTATGGCCGAGCAGAAATGCGTCACTGTGTCCGACCTCAATGTGGACGCCCTGTCCCCCACCGAAAACAGCAAGCTGACAGAGCTGGTTGAAAATGTTCCCGACACTACCGTTCTGATATTTGCATTGCCGACACTCGATATCGACACAAAAAGAAGTGCCAAGTGGCGCAATTTTCTTAAAAAGGTCGAAACCTACGGTGACAGCGTATGCTATGCTCGGCGCAGTGACGGAGACCTCGTTAAGTACCTGTGCCGCGAAGCCGAAAAGCAGGGCTGCAGCCTCTCAAGAGCTCTCGCCGAGAAGATAATCAGCTATGCCGGAAACGATTTGAACACGCTTGCAAACGAAATAAACAAGCTCTGCGCCTATAGCGCCGGTGAAGAGATTACAAGTCAGCAGGTTGAGGATATCGTAACAAAGAACATGGAAACCACCGTGTTCCTGTTGAGCAATGCGCTTGTCCGGGGTGATTATTCCAAGGCATATTCCCTGCTCGACATGCTTATCAGCCAGGGTGAGGAGCCCATTGCCATTCTTGCGGTGCTCAGCAGCGCATACATCGATATGTACCGTGTACGCGCCGCAATCGATTCCGGCAAGACCTCCATGGCTCCGGCCGAATACGGCGACTATAAGGGCAGGGATTTCCGTTTGAAATATGCCGAGCGCGACATGCGTGACCTGTCCCTTGAGGTTCTTCGCGACAGCCTTGATCTGCTGCTCGACTGTGACCTGACGCTTAAAATGTCCGCCGGAGACAGCATGAACCGTATTGCGCTTGAAAAGCTGTTTTCAAAGCTTCTGCTTGCCGCCAACAGAGGAAGGGGTCTGTAATGGAAAATACCCTCTTGCATATAAACGAAGCTATACTGGTCGAGGGCAAATATGACAAGATAAAATTGAGCTCCATAGTGGATGCGCTGATAGTGGAAACCAACGGCTTTTCAGTCTATAACGATTCCGAAAAGCGCGAATATATCCGTATGCTTGCTGCTGAGCGCGGCCTGATAGTTCTGACGGACAGCGACAACGCCGGAAGACAGATAAGGAATTATATCGCCTCGTTCATACCCGCCGAACAGCTTCACCATGCGTATATCCCCGATATTTACGGCAAGGAGCGGCGAAAGGCCGTGCCCTCCAAGGAGGGTAAGCTCGGCGTTGAGGGCATATCCGCTGAGATAATCCGCAATTCTCTGATGGACGCAGGCGTTTCCGTAAGCGCCGGTATCGGCAGAAGCACACCTCTGCTGAGCATATCAGATTGCCTTGAGCTCGGTCTCACCGGCTGTGACGGCAGCAGCGAGCTGAGAAAATCAGTGCTTAAGGAGCTGAATTTGCCTGAAAACCTCACGCTCAAAATGCTTTTGCGCTGGGTCGACAATGAAGAAAAGCTCGACAGGTTACTGACAGCTGTTAGAAATCTGTCTTCAACATAGCTTTCCTACGATTCGGTACATGCTTTCGTTTTGAAAAGCTCAATAAGAATTTTCCTTTAGCACTTGACAAAGTAAGTTTTTTTCAATATAATGTCTTCAATGGCTTTGATGGAAAGAAGTACACATTATCTTCCTGCAAAGAGAGTCTGCGGTTGGTGTAAGCAGATAAGGCGTGGTGTGGAAATACATTCCGGAGCTGTCCCCTTGAAACCTTTTCGAGTAGAGGCGGATCGTGTGCGCACGTTACAGCGCAAGGGTATGCTTGTACCCGTTGAGGTCTCGAATGTGAATTCGGGATAAACTGAGGTGGTACCGCGGTTATTTCCGCCCTCTGCAATAATGCAGGGGGCTTTTTTTATGCCCCCGAAACAGAAAGGATAGATAAAAATGGGAATCTATGAAGAGCTTCAGGCACGTGGCCTGATCGCCCAGGTAACTGACGAAGACAAAATACGCGAGCTGATAAACAACGGCAAGGCTACCTTCTACATCGGCTTTGACTGCACTGCCGACAGCCTTACAGCAGGCCATTTCATGGCGCTCACACTCATGAAGCGCTTGCAGATGGCAGGCAACAAGCCGATTGCTCTTATCGGCGGTGGCACAACGATGATCGGCGACCCCTCCGGCCGTACCGATATGAGAAAAATGCTGACCATTGAGGACATCAATCACAACGCTGAGT
>CAZHDW010000013.1:0-66362 GCA_964531265.1 uncultured Ruminococcus sp. | reverse complement strand
CCCCTTGATTTTTTTTTAATTATAGTATATAATATCCCTTGTCGTCATGGAGAGGTATTCTAATGGTAAGGAGCCACATTGGAAATGTGGTGTGCTCACAAGGCATTGTGCGTTCGAGTCGCATCCTCTCCGCCAGCTAAAGTCTCTTTTGTTCATTGAACAAGAGAGACTTTTTTGTTGCGTCCGTTTGTCCTGGAGAGAGCTCATGCTTCGACTGACGCACGTATACTATATATAATAGTATACGAATCAAATATATGAATCAAAAAAGAAACACACGGTTGCTGTTCAAATCCGAACTGCCACCGTGTGTTTTTGTTTTATCAATCGAGGTGCTTATTCATGTATTCGACGAACAACTGCCAGTCCTCGCGGCTGAGGTAATGTCCGCCAGAACGGCAATGATAGCCAATGTTGCCGTCGTGCAGAGTAAGTCCGACTCCGGCGTTTTCAGGGCTGCCGATCAGACCGGGTATTCCGAGCTCTTCATAATATTCGGAAGCGGCGACACATGCGCGAAGCTCGGCCTGCGGATCCGACCATGTATCCTCTATGGCACTTGAAACATAGACGTGGCGCGGAGCTATCAGCGACAGCAGCCAGTGCTGATCAAAGGGGAGAGCATCGTCGGATGTGGTATAATTTGCAAAATTCGGACAGAACCAGAACGGGAACGCTCTGTGGATTATCTCAGCAGTTTCGCCGACCTTCCAGCGGTAAAGCGCCGCTCCGGAGCAGCCGGAATCGTTAGACCACACAAATTTGAAGCGCTCATCGAAAAGTCCGGCATACAGCGAGGTCTTTCCGAGACGTGAATGTCCGGCAACGGCGGTGTTTTTGACATCCACCTCGGGGCGTGTCTCAACATAATTCATTACGATGCTTGCAGCCCATGACCATATAGCTATCTTTCCGGGAGCATCGGGTCGGCTTCTGTCTATACCGAGGAAATCACCGGCAAGGCTCTCAAAGTCGTTGTCATCGGGTGAAATATCCTGGTAATTAAAGGAAGCGACTGCTACACTGAGATCGGATATCTCCTCAGACGGTAAATACTCATCCGGTACGAACGAACGGAAATTGATAAGTACCACTGCCGGGACATTAGTCCCGTTAGTCGGAGAAACGAAGTGAAACGGAAATGAGAAGCTTTTTCCGTCCCGCGTTACGGTTGCTTTTATCTGTCTCAGAACTGATTTACCTGCACAAAAACGGTCACTGACGAGCTCTTCCTCAAATACAACATCCTTTGGAACTTCAATCGGCGTTCCGTACTCGCAGGCGCAGAGAAGGCGCTTGGCTTCGTCTCTGTCAACGAGTCTCATGTCCGGCAGATTGTTCGGTAGCTTTATCATATGCTCACATCCTTCATTTTTTTGCAATTATACACCCTGCTGGTTGCTTTGTAAATAGATAACTGAACATATCCTGAATTTTTACCCAACAGAGGTGGGGTTATCAGAATTGAATAAATTAATATTGATTATAAGATTAATTTTGCGCATAAGTGTGTCAAAATATCTAAAATTCATTGACGAATGTATGAAGCGGTGCTATCATGATTTTAAAGACAGGTGGACGTAATATTTAGCAGCCTTTTGTCGAATAATTATGATGAGTGGGTGAAACCATGAAAGCCAAAAGAATATTTGCATTGATATTGGCCTTGTCGCTTATCTTTGCGTTTATGGCAATGGCTGTCTCGGCAGTAACACCAAGAGCTACGTGTCAGAGTTGTAAGAGTAATGATGTCACTACTATTTCGAACGTGTTGGTTAGTACTACACAGCAGGTTGATGGATGTTCAAAGATTTCTACCGCTCATACACATACTATTAGTCGATATAAAGCAACTAATGTGTGTAGAAGTTGTGGCAGAACAACGTATGAATATATTAATTATGTGAGTTGTAATTAAAGGTATGTTGATAATGGCGGGGTTTTCTCGCCATTATTATTTCTTAATATAGAACGAAAACTTATCTCGGCGCGCGGTTTAATTGGACTGGCGATATAGGCGAGGAAGAGGTTCGCACCGAACAAAATATGTATGGTGGAGCTTTAAACGGTTTGACTGAATACGATAAACTGACCCTTGTACCCCTGTACTCGGATGACGGAGGGAATACTGCTGTAATAACGTCCTTTGCGGCAGTGAATCGAAATGCAGAGCACCCGAAAGATGCGTTTAAGGTTATAGATTTGCTCATGTCAACTGACAGACAAGCGAATGTATCACACTTTTTCACGATTACATATATAAGGGCTTGGAATGCTCAAGCATGCCGATGCATGAGAACGTCATGAACAGTCAGCATGAAATGAGAGGAACGGAAGCCATGAATCAATGGTTTAAGCTGGATAATGAAAATTTTGAAGAGGTTTGCGCTGTAAGAGATCAGATAACGTCGCATATTTTTCCGGGGCGCTGAATGCGGAGCTTGAAAGCATGGCGGTCAAATGCTATAGATCGTATCTCAACGGCG
Organism: uncultured Ruminococcus sp.; assembly: GCA_964531265.1. GTDB lineage: Bacteria > Bacillota > Clostridia > Oscillospirales > Acutalibacteraceae > Hominenteromicrobium. The sequence goes on along the minus strand of CAZHDW010000013.1, from coordinate 63,876 downwards.
AGGATTATAGTGAAATCATCCATAGCTCATATACGGCAATGCAGCAAATGCTGAGTGAATAAGAGACTAGAACCAACCATTGAAAACAGTGGTTGGTTATTTTTTGCAACGTTTTTGATTTCGTCCTGCATTTTTTTGATCTGACGGATATTGCGGATGACTGCTGTTTATGATACAATTAATGCATGAATACTATAAGAAATTACTCAAAAGAACTTGATAAGATAATTAATGAGCTCAAAGCAAAGGCTTTGCGGCCGTCGCTGCTTTTGCATGCTTGCTGCGCGCCATGCTCAAGCGCCGTGCTGGAAAGACTTGCGGAGAGCTTTGACATATCCGTGTTGTTTTTTAATCCGAATATTTCTCCGAAAGCGGAATTTGAAAAGCGTGAGGATGAGCTGGAAAGGTTAATACGTGAAATGCCGTCAGCAAGGACTGTAAAGCTGATAAGGACGGAGTATGACCCTGCGCTCTTTTTTGAAGCAGTAAAGGGCATGGAGGATATTCCGGAGGGCGGCGAAAGGTGCTTTGTCTGCTATCGTCTGCGCCTTGAGGCTGCGGCAAAATACGCAAAAGAGTATGGCTTTGACTATTTTGCGACCACTTTGACGATCAGTCCGCTGAAAAATGCAGCTAAGCTGAATGAGATAGGGGAAGAGGTCGGTGTGAAATACGGCGCGGCTCATTTGCCGTCTGATTTCAAGAAAAAGGATGGCTACAAGCGTTCAATAGTGCTGTCGAAGGAGTATGAGCTTTATCGGCAGGATTTTTGCGGATGCATTTATTCAAAAATGGAAAGGGATAAGAAAAATGGCAGTAACGCATAACGGTGTTGTTTATAGGGTGGCTGATGCACATGCGCATATATATCCGGGAAAAATAGCGGAAAAGGCCACGGCCAATGTCGGCAAATTCTACGATATTCCCATGGATGAGGTAGGGCTGCCGCATATTCTGCATGAGGAGGGCACAGCAGCCGGAATTGAAAGATTTCTCGTGTGCTCCGTCGCGACCAAGGTTGAGCAGGTGGAATCCATCAATAATTTCATTGCGGAAAAGTGCAAAAAATATCCGGAGTTCATCGGCCTCGGTGCATGGCATCAGGATGTTACCGATATCGCAGGGGAGCTTGACAGAATTCAGTCGTTGGGGCTCAGAGGAATTAAGCTGCACCCGGATTTTCAGCGGTTCCATATCGATGACGAGAACATGCTTGAAGTCTATGCTGAGTGCACTCGTCGCGGTATGATAGTGCTGTTCCACACGGGGGATGACAGAATGGACTTTTCTTCTCCCAGAAGACTTGCAAATGTACTTGAGAAGCAGCCGGATTTTGTGTGCATAGCAGCGCATCTCGGCGGTTATCGCGAGTGGAATGATGCCAGAGCAGTGTTGCATGGAACAAATGTGTATGTCGACACAAGCAGCTCACTTTTTGCGTGCAGCGTTGAGGATGCACGTCGCAGCATAGAGCATTTCGGTGTGGAAAAAACCATGTTCGGAACTGATTTTCCAATGTGGACGCCAAAGGATGAGCTTGGAAGATTCTTTTCCATGGGTTATGGCGAAGAGGATAACAGAAAAATGCTCTACGATAATTTCGCAAAGCTTTTTTCTCTTTGATTTGTTTTACATGAGCTGTATCGTGCGGCTCTGAATAAATATGTTTGGAGGAGTTGTAATGCAAACCGTAGTTGAGGTTCATCAGGGAAAGCTGGAGGGCTATGCTTCGGCCGACCGTCAGTCGGTGGTTTTTAAGGGCGTTCCGTACGCCGAGGCGCCAGTGGGCGAGCTCAGATGGAAGCGTCCGCAGCCGAAGAAATCCTGGGAGGGTGTTCGCGAGGCCAAGGAGTTTTCGGCAAAAGCTCCGCAGGCTGATCTTACACGCGAGGGCTTCTATGCAAAGGAATTCTATACGGATGAGAAGATCGCAAGAAACGAGGATTGCCTGTACCTGAATATCTGGACGCCTGCTAACAGAACAGCCGGCAAGCTGCCGGTGTTTTTCTGGATACACGGTGGTGCGTTCCTGCATGGATGCGGCGCTGAAAAGGAATTTGACGGTGAGCAATTTGCCCGCAACGGCGTGATTTTCGTCTCCATAAATTATCGTGTAGGCGCGCTGGGCTTCATGGTTCACCCCGAACTGGCGGCTGAGAACGAAGAGGGGATATCCGGCAATTACGGCATCTATGACCAGATAGCCGCACTTGATTGGGTTCGCGAGAATATTTCCGCATTCGGCGGTGACCCGGATAATATCACGGTTGCAGGTCAGTCAGCAGGTTGCATGAGCGTGCAGATACTGATATCCTCTAAGCTCACAGAGGGCAAGATAAAGCGCGCCATTTTGCAGAGTGGCGGTGGAATCAAGGCCCTGGGTGGTGGTGGTTCACCAGAATCCCGTGAAGCAGTGGCAAGAAAGCTCATGGAGGCGCTCGGTGCCGAAACCATTGAGGATATGAGAAAAATACCTGCGGAAAGGATTGCCGATGTGCAGTATACTATACAATCGGATGACGGCGGCCTTGGCTGGAGCCCTGTAGTGGACGGAGTTCTTCTCACCGAGAATACCGATGCAGCGGCGCTCAACGGAAATGCTCACGATATCGACTACATGATCGGTTCCACCGGAAACGACATCGGTTTTGAGACACGCCTGCTTGAGAGAAGCGCCGTTATGTGGGGAGATAATCAGATAAAGCTCGGGAGAAAACCGGCCTATCTGTACTATTTCAACCGTAAGCTTCCGGGGGACGATGCAGGTGCTTTCCATTCTTCTGAGCTGTGGTACGAATTCCATACGCTGGACAGAGCATGGCGTCCGTGGGAGGAATGTGACTATAAGCTTGAAAAAGCGATGTCCGCTTATTGGGCTAATTTCGCAAAGTCCGGCGACCCGAACGGGGAAGAGCTCCCGATCTGGCATCCATATACGAAAGAAACACCCGTGCAAATGCTGCTTTCCGAGAGAATAGCAGAGCAGGACACAATCATAGTAGAATAATTGAAAAAACTATTGACAAACGTCGGGTTTGCTGATATAATATCTCGTGTTGAGCGCGAGTGCTGGAATTGGCAGACAGGCACGTTTGAGGGGCGTGTGTCTCTGACGTACGGGTTCAAGTCCCGTTTCGCGCACCAAACCGAGTATCCTTTTGGATACTCGGTTTTTTGTTTCTAAAAGTATATCTGAATGAGCTTCTGTTTACAATAAATGCCGCGCAGCTGCTTTGGCTGCACGGCATTTTAGTGTTAATTACAGACGTTTTTCACCGGAATGTGAGAGGGGGAAAGCATCAGATAAGAACGCCGTTGCAGTGGTCGATCTCATGCTGAATTATTTGAGCGGTAAAGCCGCTGTAGCTTTTAATGCGCTGTTGCATTTCGGTGGTCAGGTACTGAACCTTTATGCTTCGATATCGCTTGCATTTGCGCGGGCCGCCGAGAAGCGACAGACAGCCCTCCTCGGTGTCATAGGGCTGATCCTTCTTGAGAATGACCGGGTTCAGCATCACGGTGTATGTGGGCTTCTTGCCACTTTCATCCAGGAACGCAATAATGCATTTGCGAATGCCTATCATATTTGCGGCCATTCCGACACAGGCTTCGCGGTGCGCGGTCAGCGTGTCCAGAAGATCCTGTGCCGCCTGCAAATCTTCATGAGTAGCAGGCTCTGACTTTCCTGCAAGGAATATCGGTTCATGTATCAGCTCTCTTATCATAATTTACCTCTTTTAGGTATCTCCTGTACTATTTACTTCCATCAGCACGCTTTGCACAGAGTGCATCGGCGAAAATGCACAAGATGAATGTACCGTTTTGTGAAATGTGCTGTGAGTTGGTTGATAGTTTTTCAAGAGACGCGAAAATGCTCTCAAGCATTGACTATGTTCCTAAGCTCTTCTGCTACCAAAGCAACCTATGTTGCCATTAGCGGTAGCCTCGGACGGACAATCGATCGGTTTGTTTGGTGCGAACTGCACCGGGTTTTTAAGTTAGCATATTTTTTCGCTTTATCTTATGTATTTCGTGTTTTGTTCATTGTTGCTGCTATTATCTTTTTCTTTGATACCATCTCTATAAAGGTTTCTGCACTGGGCTTTCAACTTGTTATATTGCTTTCTGTTCTGAACATTTGACTTGATATCAAGTTCAGCCATTTGCTTTTTTAGCGCTCTGAATTCTTTGGAGTTCTCTATTTAATGCTTTTTCTTTAATTCATAGCTGACTAATGTGTTATAGATTTGACGAGCTATTTCGAACCTTTTGGACAGGCGGTCTTCCTGACATTTTTCCAGCTTAAGCGGTAATGTTAAGCAAAATGTATCAGTAGTGCTGCATGCCACAGGAATCCCTCCGTTCCTTAATGATACATATAGTATATTACTAAAATGTTTCAACGTCAATAGTATTAGGGAAGTACGACTTAGCATAGGAAAACCTCAGCTGACGATTGTAATTATCCTTCTCGGAAAGCAAAAGCGAGCAGAGCGAGGACGATGGGGGAGAGAAGTGCAGAAAGCGCACGATGAAAAAATCTTCGAAATCTTGAAAAAATTGTCATGAATAAAGCTCATCTCCGAAATCACAATAGTAACAGCAAACGCGAGAAATGATTGAAGGAGAAAAACAAAATGAGTAACAAAATGGTTCCCGAAGCAAAGGAAGCAATGAATCAGTTCAAGATGCAGGCCGCAAACGAAGTTGGCGTCAACCTCAAGCAGGGCTACAACGGCGACCTCACCTCCAAGCAGGCCGGCTCTATCGGCGGCCAGATGGTCAAGAAAATGATAGAGTCCTACGAGAAGGGCATGAAGTAATAGCACAGAGTGGGGCGTCCGGTGACGGACGCCCTTAGCTTATTCATAGTCTTCGATTATACGGTAGGCCTCGTCGAGCGAATCTGCGCGAATGCCGATCTCCAGCAGACTGCGGTCGGCCTGCGGCAGGTGCTCGGGGCGTATGCTTATTGCGTATATAGGTGAGTTGTTGCCGCTTTCGAATATGCCTATGGTTCTGTCGCAGAGCCGCACGGTATAATTCTTAATATTTTTTGAATTTGTCCCGGAGGAAGCCGTGGTTTCTTGACTTGAAGTTTCGTTTGGACTATAATAAACTGAGTTGTTTTCCTGTGTTCCCACCGGAACCGTTTTGGGCTCGTATACACAGAGCACTGCGGCGAAAATAATTGCCGCAAGCAGAAGTAGGACCCGGGGAATCTGCCTGTGTGTGGAAAGATACTGTAACGCTTTTCTATACATATTCATAGTGGATTTCCTTTCACTTCCAAGGTTTGCTGCCGGTTGATATCTCGCACATAGTATCGGCAGAAAATGGTAAAGCATTCGTGCTGTGTCGAATCCGGAAAACATTTTTATTCTCAGGAAAGGATACCCTTTGCTTTTATGCAGGGCGTGGTGACCATTGTGTTGAATAAAGAGGATATAAATAAGTATAACACTGTCCGTCAGAACGGCGCTCCCATGGGACGCACGGATGGCGAAATGGCCAGATCGGCCGGTGCAACGGCCGGTACTCTGGTTTCAATGATCTTTAAGCTGTTAAAGACATTTTTCTGCATTGCCGCCATTTCCGGTTGTCTTGTGCTGTTCAGTGTGCTGTCGGTCATCTGGAGCTATCACGATACCAAGATGCCCGTTAGCCTGTCCACCTTTAAGCTTAAAGAATCAAGCACCATCTATGTTACCGATCAGCTTCATATAGATAGTGTTGATACCGCTCAGTGGCGCGAGCATGAGAAGCTGTACTCCACGGAGATACGTACTCGCGTGGATTTCACAGAGATACCGCAGATAATGAAGGATGCCATGGTCGCGATAGAGGACAAGCGCTTCTATGAGCATGACGGTGTTGACTGGGTCGGTACCGGTCGTGCTGTGGTTCAGCTTGCTACAGGAACCGGCACCTCCGGCGGCTCCACTATCACTCAGCAGCTCATAAAAAACCTGACGGGTGAAAATCAGGTCAGCATCATGAGAAAGATCAAGGAAATCTTCATGGCGCTGAATCTCGAAAAAGAGTATACCAAGGACGAGATACTTGAGGCGTATTTGAATTTTGTCAACTACGGCAACGGCTATTATGGCGTACAGGCTGCCGCCAAGGGATATTTCGGCAAGGATATATGGGATTGCAATATTGCGGAGTGTGCTACGATAGCCGCTACCACCAAGAATCCGTACGGCCTTAATGTTTTCTATTTCCCCGAAAAGAATCGTACTCGCCGTGAGACCGTTATTCTCGAGATGTATAATCAGGAAATGATAACCAGAGCCGAATATGAGGAGGCTATGGAGCAGTCCGCAAATCTGAAGCTGAGAGGCATTGATTTCGACGCCGATGATGATGGGGATTCCGACGATAATACATCTGCAAATACGTGGAACTGGTATGATGAAGAGGTATTCAAGGACGCATACAACCTGCTTCAGGAATATTGCAACATCGATTATGATAACGCTATCGATCTGATGTACAACGGCGGTCTGAAAATCTATTCTGCGCAGTATGTTCCGTTGCAGGAGGGTTTTGAGTCCATGCTTCGGGAAAACTGGCAGGAGTTCTCATCCGACAGCAATATCTGGTCTGCGGCCTGTCTCATGGAGTATGACGGAAGAATATTGGCAGTAAACTCCAATAAGCTCGATGACGAGGGAAATATTGCGGAGAAGCAGGGCAGACGAGAGTTCAGCCTTGTATCCAATTCCAAAAACCAGCCCGGTTCTTCCATTAAGCCGATAGGCGTATATGCACTCGGTGTCGAAAATCAGTACATCACCTACGGCTCACTGCTCAAGGATCAGCCTCTGCCGAACTACGGCGGCGCAGGTAAGGCGGGCCCGAGAAACTTCAGCGGTACGTATAATAAGACGGGCTATGTCAATGTTGACAGGGCTCTTACAGAGTCCCTCAACGCTCCGGTCGTTCAGCTCCTTAACCAGATGTCGGCAATATCGAGCTATGATTTCTTGACTCAGAAGCTCCACCTGACAACTCTTACCGAGGCCGACTCCACAAACCTCGGCGGTGTTTCACTGGGTGGTCTTGAAAACGGCGTTACTGTTCGAGAGATGACCGGTGCGTACCAGATATTCGGCAATGGCGGTAAGTTCTACGAGCCGTACACTATCTACCGTATAGAGGATCACGAGGGCAATGTTCTGTACGATTATCAGGATCGCATGGCAGAGCAGGTCATATCCTACGACACGGCAAGTATCATGAACAAGCTGCTCCACCTGCCCCTTATCGGTGTTGAGGGTGCTTATGCAACGGCATGGCAGGTTTATCGTTCAGACCTTGACCAGATAGGCAAGACCGGTACCACCGATGACGAGTGCGACGTCTGGTACATGGGTGCCGCACCGTCCCTTGTGTGCGGTATTTGGAACGGCCATGAAACAAAGAGCCGTGTTACCGATACAAACAGTGCCAAGAAGATGTATATCGGTATCATCGATTGGCTTGATGAGAACTTCAACGGTCTGCTGCATAGCGGATCTTATCCGATAAGCGACAACCTTGTAAGAATAGAATTCTGCCGTGATAGCGGACTGCGCTGCTCTGAGGAAGAGGGACTTTGTCCGGACAGAGCATACGGCTGGTATGCGAAGGATAACATTCCTGCAAGATGTGACGGTACTACCGACCACCTTACAAAGGAGAATACGAGTCCTTCTCCGAGCCCGTCCCCGAGCCCGACGCCCACTGTTGAGCCAACCCAGGAGCCGACCGCTGTGCCGACAACTCCCGCACCGACTGAGATTCCAACTCCGGTGCCCACAGCGGTGCCCGATCCGTCGGTTGATGGTTGACAATAATATATGAATAAAGTCAGAACGCTGTATACTTCAAGTATACAGCGTTCTTTTTTTGTCTGCATAGATATTGATTGAAAGCGTTCGCATAGTATCGAGCGGATTGGGCATACTATCGTCACGGAAAGGACGTGTTAACCGTGATAGAAAATGATACCATACGGTTGCTTAGAGAGTGCGATTCGGGAGTTAGGATGGGGATTACATCTATCGATGAGGTGCTGCCCCATGTAAAAAATCAAAGCTTTCGCAAGAGCCTTGAAAAATGCCGTGATGAGCACAGCGAACTGGATAAAGAAATACAATTGCTGCTGAATAGATATCACGATGAGGGGAAGGCTCCTAATCCCGTTGTACAGGGCATGTCATGGATAAAAACAAATGTCAAGCTGATCATGGATAGCTCGGACAATACCATAGCTGATCTGATGACTGACGGTTGCAATATGGGAGTGAAGTCGCTGAATCGCTATTTGAATGAATATGAAGCGGCGGAGGAATGCGTTAAGGATATTGCAAAGCGCCTTATCAATCAGGAGGAACGCCTGAGCCTGGAAATAAGAGAATGTCTGTAAAAAAGGAAGGAGCACCGGATAAAACGGTGCTCCTTAAATCAGTTTAGCTCTAAGTTGAAAACGCGCTGTGCATTTTCAAAGCATATCATGCTCAGCTCTTTGTCGGTCAAATCGCACGATTTCAGCAGTGAAAGCTCGGCTTCGACCGTACTCCACGGAAAATCCGTTGCGAAGAAAATCTTATCGGCTCCGTGCAGCCTTATGAGCCTTTTAAGCTCGGATGCATTCAGGAAAAAGCTTGCATATGCGGTGTCAAAATAGACATTTGCTTTGCCGACAATATGCTTCTCAACTTCATCGGGCATCCTCATTCCGCCCATATGAGCGGCGATGATCGTAAGCTCAGGAAAGCGATCGGCCACTGAAGCAAGCGCCTTCGGTGTGCAGTGGGTAATGCTCGGAGAGTACGGATCGTAGCCGGCGTGAAAGGTAATGGGCAGCTTAAGCTCCGCGGCGGCCTGATAAATGGGGAAGACGGCGGGGTCATCGACAAAGAAGCCCTGGTACTCTGGGTGGAGCTTAACGCCCTTTAAGCCGAGCTTTTTGATGTGATGCAGCATTTCTACCGCATTATCCGCAATCGGAAACACACTTCCGAAGCTGTAGAAATTTCCGTTTTGACATTCAACGGCGAATCTGTTGACCGAATCCATCTGGGACGGTTTTGTTGCTATATGCAGCATCATTGCGCCACAGCAGCCACCCTCAAGCTCGTTACTGCACAGCGAGCCGTATGTTCCGTCGCCGTTATAGCTGCTCTGAGCTACCTCGGCGAGGTGGGGCAGAGCACGCGGAGCAAGACTGTCGGGAAAACAGTGAGTATGCATGTCAAATATCTTCATTCTTCCGTACCTCCTTAATAAAAATAAAGCAAAAGAGGAGACTTTTCAAATGAAAAATCTCCTCTCGATATCGGTTGTTTCTGCCTGAGCTGCGAATTAGTCGCTGCTGAACGGCAGGAGAGCGAGGTGACGAGCACGCTTGATAGCGACTGTCAGGCCACGCTGATGATGTGCACAAGTTCCCGTAACTCTTCTGGGCAGGATCTTTCCTCTTTCAGAAATAAAACGGCGAAGCTTAGCAACATCCTTGTAATCGATATATTCCGCCTTGTCAACGCAGAAGCTGCAAACTTTTCTGCGGCTCTTGCGACCACCGCGGCGATTATCTCTCTCCGGTCTGTCTGCCATTGCGAAAGCCTCCTTATATAATCGTAGTGTCGGAAATCATCAGAACGGCAAATCGTCGTCGCCGATGATCTCTTCGAAATCCCCGCTGTTGCCACTTGAATAGGTGGGAGCGGGCTCGCTGTAAGCCGGGCGCTGCATTTCATTTCCGGCTGCGCTGTTACCGTAACCGCCATAGGAAGAATTTCCGTAGGACGGGGCACCGTATGCGTTGTTGCCTGCGCCGTTCTCATTGCGCTTTGAATCGGCAAAGTTAACGTCATCAGCAACTATTTCGAATGCCTTACGCTTGTTGCCATCCTTATCCGTGTAGGTACGTGTCTGAATGGAGCCGTGAACGGCCATCATCTGTCCCTTGCGGAAATATTTACATACAAAATCAGCAGTACCGCGCCATGCAACGATATCAATGAAATCTGTCTGGCGCTCAGTTCCGGACTTAACGTAGGAACGGTCCACAGCAAGCGTAAAGCTTGTGACAGCAACATCATTGGGTGTGTGGCGAAGCTCGGGATCTGCGACGAGTCTGCCCATAACAACAGCAACATTCAACATAGGTAACAACTCTCTTTCGTCTCAAAAAAACGTTTAAAATTATTCAGCAGCGGACTCATTTGCCTCGATAGCTTCAGCAGCAACTGCCTCAACATCGATGGTCTTCGGCTCAGCAGCCTTGCGGGTCTTCACGGGAGCGTTAGCAAAGCGCGGATCCTTCTTGACGATGATGGAACGGAGAACGCCTTCAGTGATCTTATAGCGTCTGTCCAGCTCAGCAGTGAAATCCGGTGTGCTCTCGAAGTTGATGAGAGTGTAGTAGCCCTCAGTTTCCTTGTTGATCGGGTATGCGAGTCTTCTCTTACCCCAATCGTCAACGCTTTCGACAGTACCGTAGTTCGCAATAGTTGCCTTAAACTTCTCAACCAGTTCTGTGTTGCCCTCCTCGCCAAGCTTTGTGGAGAGGACGAGCACGGTTTCGTACTTGTTCTTTACCTCTGTCATGATTGCACCTCCTTTTGGACTTTGGCCCCGTACTTTTAAACGGAGCAAGGATATGGGTTCGTACCTGCAAAAGCACAAACCAACGAATATATTATAACACAAAAAGCTGTCAAGTCAAGACATTTTTCTGACTGTGACAGCTTTTTGTGAGTTTTTATTAAAGGGAAGAGGCTATGGACTTGAGATATGCCCTGAATTCCTTGCCGATCTCCGGGTGCTTGAGCGCAACCTCAATCTGTGCCTGCATAATGCCGAGCTTGTTTCCCATGTCATATCGCGTGCCCGTAAAGTCCACTGCTACCATACCCGTGCTTCTTGCAAGCACCGCCATTGCATCGGTCAGCTGAATCTCGTTGTTTGCTCCGGGCTCGGTTTTGTCGAGAATATCGAAAATATCAGAAGTCAGTATGCATCGGCCGAGTATGGAATAGAGCGATAATATCTGCTCCTTGCGCGGCTTTTCAACCATGTCGGTGCAGGTGAACCAGTTGTCCTTGAGTGGCTCGACCTTGAGGGAGCAATACTTGTGGATATCCTCCTCATTGACGGCGTTTACACCTACAATACCCTTGCCGGTCTCCTCATATGCGCGGATAAGCTGGCCGCATGCCGGGTCATCACCGATGATGACGTCGTCGCCGTAAAGAACCGCAAAGGGCTCATCGCCGACGAAGGCACGAGCACAGGAGATGGCATGTCCGAGGCCACGGGTCTCCTTTTGTCTGACAAACCAGATGTTTGCCATGTGCGCTATGGATACCACCTCATCATAGGCCTCCGTCTTGCCGGATGCGAGCAAGCGCTCCTCAAGCTCCGGAGCGCGGTCAAAGTGATCCTCAATGAGTCCCTTGCCGCGATTTGTGATGATGAGTATATCCGTGATACCGGACTTCACAGCTTCCTCAACAACATATTGTATAGCCGGCTTGTCAACTATGGGCAGCATCTCCTTGGGCATAGCCTTTGATGCAGGAAGAACCCGAGTGCCGAGTCCTGCGGCTGGAATGACTGCTTTGCGTATCTTTTTCATAAATAACACCGAATCCTGATTTAATAATAGGAAGGTAGTCCCTTCGTTATGCGAAGAACATTGGTATCCATTGCAATACCATATAACACGCCATGAGACAGAATATTACTGCCACATTGACGCCGCCCCGTGCAGCGTAAGCGCTGTCGAGCATTTCCTGCGAGGGTGCATTTTCCGCCTTGATGCTCTTTACTGTCTTTATACAGTGCTTCATATACCATTTGTTGCCGCAGAAGCCGACAATGAGCATGATAGCGAACATGATTGCCGTGCAGATGAGCGGCGAGAAGAATAACAGCGCCTTATCCGGATTATCCAACAGGTATTCCGAGGTAATGTTTGATATCTGAGCGTAGTTGAGGTCTGCATCATTCACAACACCGGCCTTGTCCAATGCGCTTGTCATTACCGAAAGCGTACCGAAGTTTGAAAGCAGCGTCTGAGCGATGTTCAAAAGGAACATGAGAACTGTTGTAATGATACCGCTCTTATACTGCTTACGATACAGAAGCCAGCCGCCAGAGAAGAGAAAGGCGGAGAAGTTGAACTTAGTGCGACGAAATTTCTTTATAACACGGAATACGGACATGTAGTAGCTCGTATTCTGCTGTACCACCTTGCTGACCTCACCGTAGCTTACGTTGTCCTCCAGCTTTTCGGTGGGATTCACACCACCCATTGGGTCAACGATGAACGGCATACCTCCAAAGCCCGAGAAGGATGCATTGACATGTGGGCGATAGGCGCCGTTGAAGCCGTTCTGCTGCGCATTATTATTGTTATTATAAGCTGAATTTTTGTGCTGATGCGGTTCACCGGTCAGGGAAGCTCCGCATATGTTGCAGAACATGGCACTGTGCGCATTGAGTACACCGCAGTTCGGACATTCCTTGTCCTTGATCTCACTCGATATATCCGGTGCGCCGGGAGCTCTCGGCGGTATCCATGCTGCGCCGCTCTCATGTAGCTCCGTAAAAATACACTCTCCCTGCTCTGCATAGCACTCTCTGTGATAGGGTGCGCCGCATTTAGGGCAAACTACAATATCGTCACTCTCGGTGAATGGCTTATCACACACCGGGCATTTTATGCCTTTATAATCCAAAACGATTGCCTCCAAGTAATATGATCTTCGTGACCAATTCTTATTTTATATCATTTTACTACATAATAATGAAAACCGCAATCAAAAGAGAAGAAATTTTCACTCCGTTCACAATTGATGGCATAAAAAGGCTGTTTTTGGTGGAAAATGCCTTTAAAAACGTTTCCTCACGCTATTTACAAAATGCGTTTTTTTCGCTATAATATCAAGAGATATGCACATTTCGCATATGAACGGAATTTATGGGATAAAAACGGATATTTTACTTTTCAGAAAGGTAATTGATATATGCTGCAATTTGAAGAACTGAAAAAACAACTTGATGAGCAGAACGCAGCCCTCGATGAGCTTAAGGATGCTCTCGGTCTCGAGAGACTGCGTGAAGAGGTGGAAATGCTTGAGAACAAGGCTGCTGAGCCCGGCTTCTGGGATGATATGGAAAGTGCCCAGAAGGTGCTCCAGCGCACAGCCTCCCTTAAGCAGAAGGATGAGTCCTATCTTAAGCTCCGCTCCCGTGCAGAGGATACCCTGGCGCTGATCGAAATGGGCGATGAGGCAGAGGATCTCTCGTTGGTTCCGGAGGCACAGGATGAGATCAATGCAATAGCCGAAGAGATCGAGTCCATGCGTCTGACAACCCTGCTGACAGGCGAGTATGACAGCAAAAACGCTATTTTGACGTTCCACGCAGGTTCCGGCGGAACAGAGGCTCAGGACTGGGCGGAGATGCTGTTCCGTATGTATAATCGTTGGGGCGAGCGCCATGGCTTTAAGGTATCCACACTGGATTATCTTGACGGCGATGAGGCCGGCCTTAAGAGCGCATCCATTCTGGTGGAGGGCGAGAACGCTTACGGCTTCCTTAAGAGTGAGTCCGGTGTTCATCGTCTGGTTCGTGTGTCTCCCTTTGATGCAGCGGGCCGCAGACAGACCTCCTTTGCTTCCCTCGAGGTAATGCCTGAGATAGACAAGGATGTCAGTGTTGAGATCAGCCCGGATGATATCAGGATGGAGGTTTACCGTGCGAGCGGCGCCGGTGGACAGAAGGTCAATAAGACCTCATCCGCTGTTCGTCTTATCCACATACCGACGGGCATAGTTGTTTCCTGTCAGGTGGAGCGCAGCCAGTACCAGAACAGGGACGTTGCAATGCGTATGCTCGTTTCAAAGCTGGTGGAGATCAAGGAGCGTGAGCATCTTGAGAAGATATCCGATATCAAGGGTGAGCAGAAGGAAATCACATGGGGCAGCCAGATCCGCTCCTATGTCTTCATGCCGTACACACTTGCAAAGGATCATCGTACCGGCTGTGAAAAGGGCAATATAAACGCTGTCATGGACGGCGAGATCGATGAGTTCATCACGGCATACCTTAAGGCTCTCAGCCAGGGTACACTCGGTGAGAACATCGAATAATCACATTTTTACAGAATATGAAAAGAACAGACGAATGACGGATTTACCGCATTCACGTCTGTTCTTTTTGTTTTATTTGGTTGACGCATTTCTCTGTTATGATATCGAATACCCATGTTAATACAGCGGCGATAATAAAGGATATCAGCCAGAATAGCAGTGTGTATTTGATTTGCCATTCACGGTGCCACGGCTCACCCGCTGCTGACTGCGGCCAGGCGGTGACGGCGGCTTCCGGAGTAGGATACGGCGGTATATGCAGCTTTTTCAGCTCGAGCATTACCGGAACATGCCAGATGTAGAGATTATACGATATGGCGGCTGTAAAGCGAAGCGGCTTTGCAGAGAATAATATCCGTAAAGCTCCACCGGCCTGACTCAAGGATAGTATCAGCACACAGATAATAACGGAGAAAATAAATCTGTAATCTATCTGCCAGCGCTGAACACTTTCCGCACGGTTAAGCCCGTCCCTCAGCATACATACCACTGTGATGATCGAAAAAACACTTATAAGCGTCCCGAGCAGCGATATTGCACGGCGATTATCCCTGTTTACGGTTTCCGTAATAGAGTGATATAACCGCGCGCAGAGCATTCCGTTTGCAAATACTCCAAGAAATGCCGGAAGCTGATTTATCAGCATATTGTCGGCTCCACCGTCCTCAGTACGCACAAAGAGAGCGAAAAACAACTCGGATATCATCTGTAGCATAAGCCATGTGCGTACTGGAAAGCGTCTGAAAAAATGCAGCAGCATGGGGAAGATGAGATAAAACTGCATCTCAATACACAACGTCCATAGCGAGGTGGGATATTTGGTGCCGAAGCAGACAGCTTCCGAAAAGGTATGAGTAAATGTCAAATGACTGAGCAGGTCTTCAAAATACGGACGGGCGGATGTGTAATCGTTCGGACGAACTATAAATACAGCGTAGATAGCTATGCACAGCAGGTACGGCGGCAGAATGCGTATGAGCCGCTTTTTATAAAAGGCGGCGGTGTCAAATACTCTAAAGGCAGAGCTTTGGCCTACATAGGGGAGGGTCAGGCACATGGCCGACAGGAGAAGAAGCACATCGACAAAGACATATCCGGTGCGGCAGATAAAGGCCAGGCTGAAATTATGTATACCGATTGGTGCGAGGATATCACTCGGTATCAGATTTTGCAGCCATGATTGCTGCCAGATATGAAAGCCCATTATGAGCAGCATTGAGTATGCACGAATACCGTCGAGTATTTCTATGCGCGATGATTTCATTTATTTTCTCCTTGCGTTATACAAAAATAAGTGCCATTTCAAAGGGAAGAAACGGCACTTTTGCTTTTTGCGGTTATAGAGTGATTATCCTTGTTGCTGTGTTTTCCACAAATTTGCGGTCGTGCTCAACAAAAATTATCGTTGGTGCGCTGTCGATTAGCAGCTCCTCAAGCTGCATACGGGAAATGACATCGATAAAGTTCAGAGGTTCGTCCCAGATGAGCAGATGAGCCTTTTCGCAAAGGCTTTTTGCTATAAGAGTCTTCTTCTTCTGTCCTTCCGAAAAATCCTCGATGCGCTTTTCAAATTGTGTGCGCGTGAATTCAAGCTTGCGCAGTATGGCCTTAAAAAGGCTCTCGTCAATTCCGTTTTCGACGGCAAAATCGCTCAGCATACCGGATATTCCTGCGGAGCTCTGGGGGATATAGGACACTGTAAGCCCGGAGCCCCTGTCAAGTGTGCCGGTGTAGGGGATATCATCACCGCATATCAGCTTGAGCAGCGTGGACTTTCCACAGCCGTTCTTTCCCTGAAGCGCTACACGCTCGCCGCGGCGAAGCTCAAAGCGCTCAACGGAGAGCACCGGCCCGCTTCCGTAGTCGACAGCTATATTCCTACCCTCAAGAAGAAGCTCATTAGGATGGCGCAATGTGGTGATTTTAAGCTTGTTGTCGCCCTCCTCAACGTTTTTTAGAAGAGAGCTCTTTTCGTTAATGGCATCACCGATTCGCGATTGCATGCTCTTGGCGCGTTTCATTGTTTTTCGGCTCTTTTCAGCTTCAAAGGAGCGCCTGCCGATGCTTTTCTCGGTTCTGTTCGGGTCAAAGCCGATCTTCTTGCTCTCGGCCTTATCCGCCCACGCCTCTGCTCGCTTTGAGGCCGCCTCAAGGCGCTTGATATCCTTTCTGAGCTTTTCGTTCTGCCTCAGCTCAAATTGATCCTCGCGATCCTTTTCACGCTGCCAGGACGAGAAATTACCCTTTTGAACCGTTATATTTGCACGGTTTATCGAGAGTGTGTGGTCTATTACATCATCAAGGAAGGCTCTGTCGTGACTGACGAGGATGAAGCCGCGCTTTGTTTTGAGATATCGCGCGAGAGTTTCTCTGGCCTCGATATCAAGATGATTTGTGGGCTCATCTATCAGGAGAAAGCTGTTTTCCTTAATAAAAAGTATGGCGAGCAGCACCTTTGTCCGTTCTCCGAAGCTGAGCGTTGAAAACGGGCGGTACATTATATCGTAGGGATCGATATCGAGCAGATTAAGCTCTCTTGCAAGCTTCCATTGCTCGAAATTCGGCATTATCGTATCTGCAATATCGAATGCCGTCATGCTTTGATCTTTCACCTCAAACGGAAAATACTCGAAATCAACGGAATAATTTATGGCTCCGCTGTACTCGTATTTGCCGAGAAGAAGATTCAAAAAGGTTGTTTTACCCCTGCCATTTCTTCCGATAAAGCCGCACTTCCAGTCGGTATCGATGGCAAAGGAGACGTTTTCAAAGACATTGTCGAAGCTGCCCTCGTAGCCGAAGGTCAGATTCGATACCTGTATTATAGACATGTTCACCGTATTCTTTCCGAGCCGAGCAGAACACGGTCTGCGTTTCGGCTCAATAGCCGAATACACCTTCGATGGATTCGTCGTTGTCGATCCAATCCTGAACAGCTATTTTACGGTAATTATCGTGGTCGTCGCGCACGATGACCCACTTGATGCCGGCGTTGATGACAAGACGCTTGCACATGGAGCAGCAAATAGCGTTCTTGACATAATCTCCGGAGTCCATTTCCACACCGACAAGGTAGAGGGTGGAGTCTATCATCTTGTCACGCGGAGCGCTTATTATGGCGTTGGCCTCGGCGTGCACACTGCGGCACAGCTCATAGCGCTCTCCACGCGGAATGTCCAGCTTCACACGGACACACTGCCCGATATCGGTGCAGTTCTGTCTGCCTCTTGGCGCACCGACATATCCGGTGGAAATAACCTCATCATTTTTTACGATAACAGCACCGTAGTGACGTCGAAGGCATGTGCAGCGCTGAGATACCGTTTCAGCAAGATCAAGATAGTAATTGATTTTATCTCTTCGGTGGACATCGGTCCGCATATGAAGACACCTCTTTTTTACATAATAAATCAATAATAACACAGCAAAAACAAAGATACAAGTAATTTGTCTGGATAAATTCATTTCAAAGCCTATATGCGTTCAAAATATGGAAAAGAATGTGTTTGGGTATTGCACTTTTTATGCACAATGCGCTATAATAGAAAAAATAGGGCGGCCTGTGCTTTTAGCTTTCGCCCTTACTGAAAAGATATTCTGGGAGGCAATATCATGGCAGAGAACAGACTTATCGGCGATTATCCCGTAATAGGTATTCGTCCTACTATTGATGGCAGAAGAGGTCCGCTCAAGGTGCGCGAATCGCTCGAAGAGCAGACCATGAACATGGCAAAGGCAGCAGCAAAGCTCTTTGAGGAGAATCTGCGCTATTCAAACGGCGAGCCCGTAAAGGTCGTTATCGCCGATACAACTATCGGCCGTGTTGCGGAAACAGCAGCCTGTGCCGCTAAATTCAAAAAAGAGGGCGTCGATATAACACTCACGGTTACTCCGTGCTGGTGCTATGGCGCTGAGACAATGGATATGGACCCGATGACCATTAAGGGTGTTTGGGGCTTCAATGGCACAGAGCGTCCGGGTGCGGTTTATCTTGCTTCCGTTCTGGCTACTCATGCTCAGAAGGGACTTCCGGCATTCGGAATCTACGGCCATGATGTTCAGGATGCCGATGCAGTCGGCATTCCGGCTGACGTTGAAGAGAAGCTTCTCCGCTTCGGCAGAGCAGCGGTTGCCGTGGCTACAATGCGAGGCAAATCCTATTTGCAGATCGGCTCCATCTGCATGGGTATCGGCGGCTCCATAATCGACCCTGCGTTTATTGAGGAATATCTCGGAATGCGCGTTGAATCCGTTGACGAGGTAGAGATCATCCGCAGAATGACAGAGGGCATCTATGATGAGAATGAGTATCAGAAGGCCCTAAAGTGGACAAAGGAAAATGCAAAGATCGGCTTCGACAAGAACCCCGAGGAGCTTCAGCGTGATGCTGAGCACAAGGAAAAGGATCTCGAATTCGCCGTTAAGATGATGTGCATCATCAAGGACCTTATGAACGGCAATAAGAACCTGCCTGAGGGCTGTGAGGAGGAAATGGTAGGCCATAATGCCATTGCCGCAGGCTTCCAGGGACAGCGCCAGTGGACTGATTTCTACCCGAACGGCGACTTCTCCGAGGCCATGCTCAATACCTCCTTTGACTGGAACGGCGCACGTGAGCCGTACATACTCGCAACAGAGAATGACGTTCTGAACGGCCTCGGTATGCTGTTCATGAAGCTTCTGACAAATCGTCCGCAGATGTTTGCCGATGTCAGAACTTACTGGTCACCGGAGGCTATCAAGTCCGCATCCGGCTATGATGCAACCGGTAAGGTGCTCGAAAACGGCGGCATGATTCACCTCATCAACTCCGGTGCCTGCTGCCTTGATGCAAACGGTGCTGCTAAGGATGAAAACGGCAATTCCGTTATGAAGCAGTGGTGGGAGGTAACAGAGGCCGATCAGAAGGCTATCATGGAGAACACCACATGGAACTATGCTGACCTAGGATATTTCCGCGGCGGCGGTTATTCCTCCAGATTTGTCACAAAGGCTGAAATGCCAGCTACCATGATCCGCCTTAACCTTGTTAAGGGACTCGGCCCGGTGCTTCAGATCGCTGAGGGCTGGACGGTTGAGCTTCCGGATGAGGTTACGGATACACTGTGGAAGCGTACCGATTATACATGGCCGTGCACATGGTTTGCTCCGCGCTGCGACGGCAAGGAGGGCAGCCCGTTCAAGACTGCTTACGATGTTATGAATAACTGGGGTGCAAACCACGGTGCGATCAGCTATGGTCACATCGGTGCTGACCTCATCACGATGTGCTCCATGCTGCGCATTCCTGTTTGCATGCACAATGTTCCCGAGAATAAGATCTTCCGTCCGGCTGCATGGAATGCCTTCGGCATGGATAAGGAGGGTCAGGACTACCGTGCCTGCTCCGCATACGGCCCGCTCTATAAATAATAAGGAGTTTTTTCAATGGATATCGAACAGATAAAAGAACAAGTGTGCGACATATGCCATAAGATGTGGCAGCTCGGCTGGGTTGCAGCAAATGACGGAAATGTCAGCGTACGCCTTGAGGACGGAACCTTTCTCGCAACGCCCACCGGCATAAGCAAGAGCTTTATAACACCGGATAAGCTTGTCATCATCAATGATAAGGGAGAGGTGCTTGAGGGCGCTCCGGGCTATAAGCCGTCCTCCGAAATAAAGATGCATCTTCGCTGCTATCAGGAGCGTCCGGATGTCGGCGCCGTGGTACATGCACATCCGCCCACAGCTACCGGTTATGCCGTGGCAAACAAGCCGCTCGATGAGTATTCCATGATAGAGACAGTGCTCACACTCGGCTCCGTACCGGTAACTCCCTACGGAACACCGTCCACCTATGAGGTGCCGGATGCAATCGCTCCGTATCTCGGAGAGCATGATGTCGTGCTTTTGCAGAATCACGGTGCTCTGGCAGTCGGTGCAGATGCAGTGACTGCCTATTACAGGATGGAGACTCTGGAGCTTTTCGCAAAGATCAGCCTGACAGCACATCTGCTCGGCGGTGCAAAGGAAATACCGATGCAGCAGATTGATAAGCTCATGGATCTGCGCGAGAACTATTACCACATTTCCGGCAAGCATCCGGGCTACAAGAAGTATAGCGAATAATCAAAGTACGAATGAAACGGTGCAGGGGAGACGCCTTGGTTTCCCCTGCTTTCTTGCCGTTAATATGTAACGGCATAAGTGGAGGAATGATATTTAATGAATGCTAAAGCTCTGTTTGGACGAAAAAAACGTGACGTTGATATGACCGAGGGAAGCATAATCGGTCATTTGATAACCTTTGCAATTCCGCTTTTGGTCGGAAATGTTTTTCAGCAGCTCTACAATATGGTCGATACATGGGTCGTCGGAAACTACGTCAGCAATGAAGCGTTTTCCGCAGTTGGCTCGGTCGGCCCGATAATCAATATGCTGATCGGTTTTTTCCTCGGTCTTTC
The DNA here is from genome assembly GCA_964531265.1 of uncultured Ruminococcus sp. Classification (GTDB taxonomy): domain Bacteria; phylum Bacillota; class Clostridia; order Oscillospirales; family Acutalibacteraceae; genus Hominenteromicrobium. The sequence continues at coordinate 43,277 of CAZHDW010000013.1, read as the reverse complement.
AAGCGGCGCCGGTGTTGTTATTTCGCAGTATTACGGCGCTAAACGCTATGATGAGGTCAAAAAGACCGTGCATACCGCTATTACAATGACATTGATCCTCGGTGTACTGTTCACGATCATAGGTATCGCTATGACGCCGTTTGCACTGAGATTTATGAAGACCCCCGAGAATGTTTTCCCGGAGTCCGCAGCGTATCTGCGTATATATTTTGCAGGCGTTATAGGACTTATGATATATAATATCGGCTCAGGCATTCTTCGTGCCGTGGGCGATTCTCAGAGACCGTTCTATTTTCTTGTGGTTTCCGCAGTGCTCAACACTGTGCTTGACCTTGTGTTTGTGCTTAAGCTCGGAATGGGCGTTGAGGGCGTTGCATATGCAACCGTTATAGCCCAGGCCGTGTCCGCTGTTCTCGTTCTCATCACCCTGATGAAGACGGATTCCTGCATCAAGGTCAGCGTTAGGGCACTCTGCCTTGATATGGCGATGCTTAAAAAGATCATCAGTGTGGGCATTCCGGCCGCCATACAGATGGCGATCACCGCCTTCTCCAATATCTTTGTTCAGTCCTACATAAACTACTTCGGTGCGGATTGCATGTCCGGCTGGACGGCGTATTCCAAGATAGACCAGCTCCTGTTCCTGCCGATGCAGTCCATAGCTCTTGCATCCACTACCTTTGTCGGACAGAACCTCGGCTTCAATAAGGTCGAAAGAGCAAAGAAGGGCGTAAGCACTTCACTGATTATGGCCGCTATTTCAACAGTCATTGTCATGATCCCCGTGCTCATTTTTGCACCGAACGCAGTTGGCTTCTTTAACAGCAAGGCAGAGGTCGTTGAATACGGCACCATGCTGCTCAGATGGATATCTCCGTTCTACGTGCTGTGCTGTGTCAATCAGGTGTATTCCGGTGCACTGAGAGGTGCAGGTAACAGCCGCGCTCCGATGATAATCATGCTCACATCCTTTGTTGTGTTCCGTCAGATTTATCTCTTCGTGGTCTCAAACTTCATCTCCAACACCATCATCCCGATAGCAATGAGCTATCCGGCCGGCTGGCTGCTGTGCAGTACACTGACATTTATTTATTATCACAGAACTTCACTTACTAAGAATCGACTTGTCGAGGACGCGGCAAAGTGATGCCTTGGAGGCTTAAATGAGCAAGAAGACATACAGAATAATAACGATAGTCGCAACCGTTGTCGCCGTTATAGGCGCGGCTGCGTACTACGGCGGTATAAAAGAGGTGAATATAGGCGTGGTGCTCTGCCCGGCGATCATTGCGCTCTGTTCACTGTATAAGTACAGAAAAACAATAGAATAACGGCTGAAAGGCAAAGGAAGCGATGAACCGTGCAGGTTCGCCGCTTCCTTTTTTTGATTCTTTCAGCTTGTAAAGATCAGAAAATGATCTCTATGCTGACCTTTTCTTTGTTTACATCGGGCAGAGAGAAATCAACATACTTAGTTTTGCCGACAGTAGAAATGGCAAAGTCATGGTTGACTCCGTTCACAGAAAGCTTGGAGCAATCCCTGTCATGCGGAAGCATGATGTGCGCAGTTATGCTTTTTGCAGGGGAATAAATATCATAACGCATTCCGATTTCTTTCAGAATATAGCGCACGTCGACCAGAGTGCCGGAAATCTCATAGCCGGTGAGATAGCGCAGCTCCGTGTAGTAAGTTACAGGGAATTTCGGTGCAAAGTAAATCTCGTCGTAATTAACACCTATGTCGTTGATACCTGCAAGACCCTCATCCACAGCGCTGATGAATGCTGCCGCGCCCCATGAGCTCGGGCCACCCTCGGGCTGAGGCGTTGAATCCGTATTGTACAGGAAGTACGGTGCACCGTCTCTTTCAACCAGCTTCATAAATCTCTTCACAATATCCCATCCGTAATCCTCATAGCCGTTATTAAAGGCTGCCTTGGCAAGCTCTCCGGCAGTGAAGGGGGATATGGCACCATTTACATAATTTCCGGCCTTGTGATGAATAAAGCTTTCGTACGGCGGATCGATACTGAACCACTCGGCAAAATACTGTGTGGTTTCGCGGCGACGCATGTATTCCTCAATGATTTTCCTTGACTGCTCGGTGTTTGTTACACCGCGGTTTATATCATAGGTGTTTGAAAGGGAGAGCCTTTGGCCTTCAAGCCCATCCGCGCCGGAATGATTCAGATGGAGCTGATGCATAAAGAAATCACCGTTCCAAAGGTGCTTGAACATGTTATCCTTAAGCACGGCGGCACGTTTCTCCCAGCTTGCGGCCTTTTCTTCATTCCCGAGACGACGATTGAACCATGCAAGCTGGAGCATTGCCAGATAAACTCCGGAGTTATCACCGTGCATTATTGACATAGGAGTGTCCTCCTCAATGCGACGGTTTGATGGACTTTTTCCGTAGGTGAAATCCCAAGTGTCTATCGTAAAGGGTCTCTTTACAAGGCCGTGCTCTTCGTCCCAACGCTTTGGGTCGGAGGTCATATAATCAATGCCTTTTTCAAGCTTCGGCAGAACACGTCCAAGCCACTCATTGTCGCCAGTTGTGCGGTACAGATATACAGCTCCCTCGACCACAAGGTATTCTATATCGGCTTCAAGCTCAAGCCTGACAAGTGTGAGGTTGTCGTCCGGGTACATAACATGGCAGTCCTCGTCCACCATTTTCCAGTGTGTATCATCATATTGCTTTATAAGCTCATAGAACTGTCCGTCTTCGCGCTGAGTATCTATGATGAAGTTGAGAAAGGAGCCGAGGTCATACTCCCAGTGTCGCATTCCCTTTGTAACATGTACATGGTCACGAATCCAGTTTTTATCGCACATCAGTATTTTACCGTCGATAAATACAAGTGAACGATCCGCATAGATATTGCTTCTAAGGTCATGTAAGAATAATCCGAGCTTTGGATCCGTGGTGGTGAGTATGGACGGAAAACCTAACTCGCGGTTATTGTATGTACCGTTTGAAACGCCGGTTTCATTCCTGTGAATATTCATGGCCGGCAGCTTATGTTCAAATCCAATCATGCGAACAACTCCGTTTCCTGCTGTAGGGATTATTATTGAGCTTACAGTTAATTGTAAGCGGAAAGGTGTATATTTTCAATGCTGTGACAAATCAAAACAGGTGATATCTGCTCATCTTGTTGACAAAAAAGCCGTTGATTGCTATATTTTACGGTGGTGATATATGTGAATTGTGAGCAATATGATTTTTATTCGGTTACCAATGCGAAAAAAGGAAAATATATATACCAATACATAGACTGCAGAAAGCTTTCGGATGTGTATCACACACATGATTTTTACGAGATATGTATAGTTCTGTATGGCTCGGTTACTGAGCGCTTTAATAATGAAATACGCGTTTTGAACGAGAATACAATAACGATGCTGAGACCCGGTGATGCCCATTGCTTTATCGGTCAGTCCGAAAAAGCTCGGCTGATATGTCTTTCCGTAGAGAATTCGGAGGCCATCAGGATGCTCGAAAGTCTCAATATTGTGCTTCCGGAGAGAGAAATTAGCTTCAATTCCGAGGGTGCCGCATCCTGCGTAGCAAATATGCTGTTTCCGAATATGGCAGAGCACCATTGCAGGCTGCTGTTTTGCCTTGTAATGACCCTGCTTGCAGACAGCAACACCCGAATGATACCGGCAGTGCTGCAAAATGCGCTTCAAAAAATGCACACCAGAGAGAATATGCGTGCAGGCATTGAAAGGTTGACAGAGCTGGCAGGCTACAGCAGAAGCCATCTTGCGAGGCTTGTGCATGAGTATTACGGCGCTTCGCTTCATGATATGTTGTCCGAAATAAGACTGAAGTCGGCATATGATGACATAGTGCTGACAAATGAGCCAATAGAGGATATAGCTGCGGATATAGGCTATTTGAGCCTGAGTCACTTCAATAAAATATTTAAGGGCAGGTTCGGTGTCACTCCGGCTATGATGAGAAAGAAAAAGGGCATGTGGACGGTTTAGCTTTTGCACAGAGCTGAGCTGTGCAGCGGCGCTTTAGGTGTATCGACCAGAAAAAGCTTTGGATAAGCATAAATCTTTTTGCTATTTTTGCCTTGTTCATGCAATTTAATCGTGGTAAAATCTATCTGTTCTTCCCTCGCTTTATCGGCGGGGGAAATTTGCGGTAAAGGGATGGCTTGACGTTGTGTGTTAAGCTAAAAGGAAAGGGTAATGAACATGATAAAAAATTACATTTCGCTCCTTAAACAGGAATTTAAGGGGTATGGGCCTAAGAGCCTGCTGTCCGATATGATGGCAGGTCTTACGGTATGTGCGGTGGCTTTGCCACTGGCATTGGCTTTCGGTGTGAGCTGTGGTGCTGACGCAGCAGCCGGACTGATAACCGCTGTTATCTCCGGCCTTGTTATCAGTGCTCTGTCCGGTGCGGCCTTTCAGATATCCGGCCCGACAGGCGCTATGTCCGCTGTACTTATTACGATAATCGCAAAGGACGGCGGCGAACTGTCCGGCGTATTCCTCGTTAGCCTTATGGCCGGCGCTATGATGCTTATTGCGGGCCTTTTGAAGCTCGGTAAGCTTGTAAATCTGATTCCGAAGCCGGTCATCACGGGTTTTACATCCGGTATTGCTATTATCATAGCACTCGGACAGGTCGATAATTTCTTCGGCGTTCATTCAGAGGGTGAGTCCGCCGTGCAGAAGCTGCTCTCTTACGGTGAGCTTGGCTTTTCACCCGATATCGCATCCGTCCTGATAGGTCTCCTTGTCATGGCTATCATGATAGTTTGGCCGAAAAAGTGGAATGCAAAGGTTCCGTCATCCCTTGTCGGAATAATAGTTGCTGCTATCGTGGCAGTATTCCTTGTGCCGGATATCGCAACTGTCGGTGCGATACCGAAGACCATATTCCTTGAGAAGAGACTCAATCTTGCAGAGGTCAACTGGCAGACAATGCCCAGCTACCTCAGCTCCGCGCTTACCGTTGCTATGCTCGGCATGATCGAAAGCCTTCTCTGCGGTGCATCAGCCAGTGCGATGACCAAGGGCCGCTTTGAGGCTGATGTCGAGCTTGTCGGTCAGGGTATCGGCAATATGATAATACCGTTCTTCGGCGGCGTTCCGGCAACGGCTGCGATTGCACGTACAAGCGTAGCTATAAAGTCCGGCTGTAAGACAAGACTTACAGGCGTTTTCCATGCGGTTTTCCTGCTGCTCTCAATGTTCATCCTCGGCGACGTCATGTCCGCTCTGCCCATGGCAGCGCTTGCAGGCGTTTTGATGATGACAGCATGGCGCATGAACGAATGGCATGAGATTCGCCAGATATTCAAGCGTGGCTTCAAGAGTGAGATAGCACAGTACCTCATTACACTTGTTGCTACCGTTGTGTTTGACCTTACTGTAGCTATAGTTATCGGCATTGCATTCAGCCTGCTGGCATTTATTTCCCGTGTGCTCGAGATACATTTGGATCACTCCGAGGTTGATGCATCCAGAATGCCCAATGTTGACCTTTCAAAATACGGCGAGACCTGTGTAGTATATATCACGGGTGCGGTGTTCTTCGCAAACACTCAGCGCATACTCGACTACATGGCAAAGCTTCCGAAGGCTGACCGTGTTATTCTCTCCGTCCGCGGAGTATCCGTTATAGATCCGGATGCTGCGCTTACCTTCAAAAAGCTCGCAGAGGACTATAAAGAAGCCGGAGTTGAGCTGTTGATCTGCGGTGTCAACGACAAGGTTCGCAAGGTTCTTGACCGTGCCGGCGCTGCCGAAACGATCGGCGAGAAGAATTTCTACTGGAGCGTAGACCGCGCACTCTTTGAAAATCAGTAATATTCCTTAATACAATGACACCCCGATGCTGCTCGAATCATGCGGCATCGGGGTGTTTGGCTCTTTTAGTGTTGCAAATATCTTCTCAGCATGGTATGATTTATGTGTAGTACACACAAAAGAGGTGTACAGGAAGGGAGTTACAAATTATGCAGAAATTCAGCGAGATCACTTATACGCGCCCCGATATCCCGGCGGTAGCGAAGCAGCTTGAATCTTTGGTAGAGGCTTTTAAGGCCGCTGCAACATATGCAGAAGCTAAGGAAGCTTTTGAAAAGCTTGAGGAGATATCATCCGAGTTTGATACAATGTCCACCATTTGCTATGTCCGCAACACAATGGACACAACGGATGAGTTCTATGATAAGGAAATGGCATATCTCAATGAGAACACACCTAAGCTCATCCCGGTGGAAAAGGCTCTTAATGAGGCATTGGTAAATGGCCCGTTCCGCGCTGATTTTGAAAATGAATACGGCAAGCATTTCATCGCTGTGACAGAGAATCACCTCCGTGTTCAGGATGAAAGAATCATTGAGGATCTCGTTAAGGAGTCCGAGCTTTCGGTTGAGTATTCCAAGATCGCCGCAAGCTGCTCTGCCGAGTTCCGCGGAGAAACCTGCAATTTCTACGGTCTGCTTAAGCATATGGAGAGCACCGACCGTGAGGAACGCCGAGAAGCCTTTGAAAAGTGGGCTGAGCTGTATGAGGGCGTTTCCGATAAGCTCGATGATGTGTATGACAGAATGATTGAGGTTCGTGTTGCCATGGCTGAAAAGCTTGGATTTAAGAGCTACACAGACCTGGCTTATCTTAAAAGAGGCAGACTGGATTACACTCCCGAGCATGTTGAAAAGTTCCGCGAGCAGGTCAGAGAGGTTATTTCTCCGGCTGTTGCACGTATGCGTGAAGCACAGGCAAAGCGTCTTGGCATAGAGAAGATTAAGTACTATGATGAAAGTCTGTTCTTTGCGGACGGAAACGCAAATCCGATAGGCAATAAGGATTACATGGTCAATGCAGCTATCGAGATGTATTCCGAGCTTTCTCCGGAGACAAAGGAATTCTTCGAGTTTATGACAAAGTATGAGCTGTTCGACCTTGAGACACGTCCGGGCAAGCGTCTCGGTGGCTACTGCACATCCATGCCGTCCTACAAGGCACCGTTCATTTTCTCTAACTTCAACGGTACCTCCGCAGACGTCGATGTTCTGACACATGAGGCAGGACATGCCTTCCAGGGCTATCTGGCATCCCGTATCATTCCGGTCGGCACACTTCGCCATTCCACAAGTGAGATAAATGAGATTCATTCCATGTCCATGGAGTTCTTCACATATCCGTGGATGGACAAGTTCTTCGGAGATAAGGCTGATGAATACCGCTATGCACATCTCTGCGACGCACTTGCAGTCATCCCGTACATGGTTTGCGTGGATGAATTCCAGCATGAGGTATATAAGAACCCGAAGATGGGTGCCGCAAAGCGCCGTGAGATATGGAGAGAGATCGAGAAAAAGTACATGCCGTGGCGTGATTACGACGGAAACGAGTTCCTCGAGAACGGTGGCTTCTGGATGCAGAAGCAGCATATCTTTATGTATCCGTTCTATTATATCGACTATGCTCTGGCTCAGATATGCACCTTCTTCCTCTATTCCGAGATGAAGACCGATCGCGAGGCAGCATGGAATCGATATCTTGCTCTGTGCAAGGCGGGCGGCAGCAAGAGCTATTTTGACCTCCTCCGTGACGCCGGCATTCCGGTGCCGTTTGATAATGGTGCGGTCGAAAAGGCTGTGAGCGGTGTTATTGAGGAAATAGAGTCCGCTGAATATTGATAAGCTTTAAGTAAAACAGAAACGACCTGTTCGCTGTGCAGTACGGTGAACAGGTCGCTTTGGTTTTTTTATGATAGTGTGCGAATATCGAGCTTTGTCGAAAAGCCGTTTGAGTTGTCGTATTCGAGTGAAAGCTCATGGCTCTCGGTGTCAAGCTCCCATGCAGTAACATAATAGAAAAGTCCGTCGAAAATGCGTTCCGGACATGTGGGAGAGGCGTTATCCTCTGTGACGTACACGAGTGAATATTCGGAGGAGCAGAGGGCGTCCGCGTGTGCTTCATCACTCATGCCAAAGTAGGAAAGACCGAGTCCGCCGGTGACGCTATGCTCAAAGGTCGGGTCAAAATTATAGTATTCGCCGCCGAGCTCGGCGATGACCCATGTATGATAGTCATTGTCGAATGCGCCCTCGACCAGGTATGAGGGAATATCCGCAAGGGAAAAGAGATAATGCAGTGCGGAGGCGAATTCGCGTGTTCCGCCACAGCCCTCAGTCAAAAAGCGATAGAGGGAGTTGGCTGTCGTTTCGTTAAGCTCCTCGCTGTTCGAGCTTTTTTCACGTTCTTCGGCCGGGATAACGCTGTAAACAAATTTTGAGGAGACATGGCGATATATCGCAAGTGCCGCCTCTGTCGTATCGAGCTCCGAAAGCTGAAGTTCGGTGCCGATCTCAGTCACGGCGGCTTCAAGCGCCTCGAGCTTACAGTTTCTGTTATATGTAATATCGATAGAGCCTTCGACAGCGCTCAGTTCGGCTGTTGCCGAATACGGTGACGCTTCGAATACCTCAATTACAGCATTGGAAATCTCTTCACTATCGCAGGAAAATTTGGCTTTTCCGCGGAAAAGCGCATCTGTGAATTTCGTCCAGCTATCTGCCGCATTGTGCTCGGCGAGTATGCTGTAAAGATCAGCCGGAAGAACAGCGCGGTCGAATATAAAGGTTGGGATTTCCTCTTCCGGCCGGTGCGTGACCTCCTCAATGATCTCGGATATCTCTGCCTCGGGTTCTGCTGAGCTATCCACGGGTGCATTTGAAGAGCAGCCGCACAGCACCAAAAGAAGAGAAAGTGCAGTTGCACATAAACGTTTTATCATAGTAAATACCAATTCGGCTTATGCCTGCGAGCCGTACTTCTTCTTTGCGCGTATGTCTCTGCCGCGGAACGGCATTCTGTCGTAGAAGCCGAGAACTCTGGAGACAAAGCGCTCGTTATATCGCTTTTCAAGCTCCTGCATTGAGAGGTTGGAGCTGATTATGGTCGGCTTTTTCAGCATGATTCTTGTATCAATGACATTGTAGATCATCGATGTGATGTATGAGGATGAGATTTCCATGCCGAGGTCATCAATAATGAGCAGATCACACTCATTAAGAAGCTCCAACGTATCGCCGACATTGTCCTCAGAGCGAGCAAAACGCTCGCGTTCGAGCGAAATTGCAAAATTCTGCGCCGTGCCGTACACAACGCCCAGCCCCTTGTCTATGGCTCGGGAGGCTATGGCAAGCGACAAATGAGTTTTTCCGAGGCCGGTAGCGCCTGTGAAAAATAGGTTTCCGCTGTTCTTTTTCAGGTTTTCGGCATAGCGCTTGCAATATTCGAAGATATACCTCATCTGCTCACGGTCGGAGCGCACTCCGTTAACATGCTCGTCGGAATAATAATCGAGCGAAAAATCCTCAAAGGTGGAAAGCGTAAGAGGGGAGATGCTGTTGAGGTTTTCATATGCGATCTGACGCAGGAGTGCCCTGTGGCAGGTACACATACGGCCGTCAACATACCCGGTGTCCTCACAGCGTTTGCAGTTATACTGTGGTGTTATGTCTTCTCTTGTAAAGCCGTTGGCGGTCAGCAGCTCGGCGAAATCCTTCTGAAGCTTGAGATTCTCTTCCTTCAGCGCTTCCATGGAGGTGCGCACGTTGCCGCCGCGCAAAACCGCCCTTGCCGCCTGACTTGCGGTGGAGGCTATCTGTCTGCGGACAAGCTCGGCCTCGGGACACACAGCATAAAAATCATCAAGACGCTGCTGAGCCCTGTTCTGAGCTTCCGTTCGACGCCTGTTAAGCTCGTTTTCGGCGTCTATATATACCTGTCTGGAGTAACCCATTTAACTACGCTCCTTTTAAGCACAAGTTATTGGTTTGAGTCTGAACCGAATATATCGTATCTTTCGTATGCTTCAAGGTCATACGACGGTGTGCGCTGAGTTTCTTTGCGCGCATCGGCAGCATTCTTTTCGTCTATAGCATCCTTGAGTGTGTGTATACCGGAGTTATGCCAGCGTTCAAGAACCGCATTGATATACTTCATATTCACCTTGCCGGTGTTATCCACGCAGCGGTTATACGCTTCATTCAGCAGCTCGCTTGGCATATTCCATTCAATGACCCAACGATGTGCATACTGACTCTCGTTTTTACTCGGCGCTCTGCGTGAGGTCATGCCGAAGGCGCTTTCGCAGCGCTTCCAGGCTACCGCCGTGTCGTCAAGCTCGCGTATCTTTTCCTCCGCAGCTTCAATGCTGAGAATATTGGAATCCGCCCAGTTGCGCACGGTGGAATCAATATAGCTGGTGTTTGCACGGCCGATCTTGTTGGCATATGCCACAAGCATGAGTATTACCTCGCACGGCAGACCGTAGTCTTCGTGCGCCTGTATCAGTGTAGCGGAAAGGGCGGGGGAAAGTGTTTTGCCGAGCATGGATTCGGCTTCCTCCACAAGTCTGCGAATGACAGTGGAGGATTCCACCCTATCGGAAATATATATACCGTCAGGACGCAGCATACGACGCGTAGGTTGAATTACCGCAGTAGCTTCGTTTTTTACAGGCGCGATGGTCACGGTTTCCTGAGATGCTGCCGGGTGCAGGGTGGTCGAAAGCGGATCGTCCGCCTGAGAAAGCAGACCGTTTTCTACCCAGAACCGTATTGATGCTTCGGCCTCGCCGGTCGATAGCCCGGTGGCCTGTGCAATATCCTCGGCGGAATAGTGCCGTCCGCTGTTTCGCAGAAGCCAGAGTATCACCTTTAACTGTTCTCCGTTTGCCGACTTCAAATATCGGTCAACAAGTCCGCTCGGCACGGCAAAAACAGAGCTCCACGCTCCCAAATTCAAAGAATATCCCATAATAGCTGCTCCTTTCTGAAGTCTTCAAATTGTTAGTTAAGTATAGCACAAATTCCTTTTGTATACAAGAAAAAAGATGTGCATCAAAAAAGGTGTTGACTTCTAACGCCTTTTTCGGTATAATATCACTGTTATAACGAAATATGCTGATGTGGCTCAATGGCAGAGCAGTTCATTCGTAATGAACAGGTTGTCGGTTCGATCCCGACCATCAGCTCCAGAGAACGATGTACAGGCGTGTGCATCGTTCTTTTTTGTCTGTGTTTTGCATTTTACAAACAAAACTTTAACAAGTACGTGTTATAATACAACATCATAATGGTATATCAGGGGGTAGCACATGTTTAAGATATTGGTGGTTGAGGATGATACCGAGCTCAACCGTACTGTTTGCTCGTTTTTGAATAACAACGGCTATGATACTGTCGGATGCCTTAATGCCAATGATGCATACGATGCTCTATATGACAGTGTATTTGACCTCATTGTATCGGATATCATGATGCCGGGAATTGATGGCTTTGAGTTTGCCGAAAGCGTAAGAGATACCAATTCCGAAATACCGATACTTTTCATGACGGCTCGTGATGATATCGCTTCAAAGCAGAGGGGCTTTCGCATCGGTGTTGATGACTACATGGTGAAGCCGATAGAGCTCGATGAGCTGATTCTGCGCATTGGTGCGTTGCTCAGACGCGCACGAATAGCCTCAGCAAAGAAAATAGAGATAGGCGCCTTCGTAATGGATGCCGATGAGCACACAGCCTATCTGAACGACGAGGAGATCAGCCTGACAAACAGGGAGTTTTCGATACTGTACAAGCTGCTTAGCTATCCTAAAAAAACCTTTACGAGAACTCAGCTCATGGATGAATTCTGGGATGCCGATACGGAAACCGCTCCGAGAGCTGTTGATGTGTACATGACAAAGTTGAGATCAAAGCTTGCGGACTGCAATGACTTTGAGATAAAAACCGTTCACGGCTTGGGCTACAAGGCGGTGATAAAGTGAATAACGGCTTCTGGCAGAGATTTCTGAGGGCGATCTACCATTATCTGCTGTTCTTCATGTTGGTCGCTTTTCTGGTGACATCCACAATGTCGCTGTTTATTAGCACATTATCAAAGGATATCGGGCTTGTGCTGACGGGGGATAACCTTGAACGTGCCGCAAAGCTGACCTTTCTGAGCGTTATTCTGCTGAGCATTGTTTTTACTCTGATAGATGTTCTGCGCAGAAAGCTGACGACTGAGAAGATAACGGGGCATATTGCCGCAGCAACAAGGGAAATAGTAAAAGGCAATTTCGACACGCGCATAGCTCCGGCAGGTAAATTGCTCGATGATAATTACAATGAAATTATAAGCTGCTTCAACAAAATGGCTCAGGAGCTCGGCAGTCTCGAAACCCTGCGCACGGATTTCATTGCAAATGTGTCTCATGAAATGAAAACCCCGCTTGCCGTAATGCAAAACTACGGAACTCTTTTACAGACGCCGGACTTGCCGGAGGAAAAACGGCTTGAATACGCAAAGGGCATCACCGACGGCTCTCGCAAATTGGCCGATATGATGACGAATATTTTGAAGCTGAATCGCCTTGAGAATCAGCAGATATATCCGCAGAAGGATAAATTCGATCTCGGTGAGCAGCTTTGCGAATGCCTTTTACAGTATGAAAGCGTCTGGGAAAAGGCGAATATTGATATTGAGACGGATATAGAGGACGAGGTTATGGTGGAGGCGGACAGTGAGCTTCTCAGCCTTGTGTGGAACAATCTCTTTTCCAATGCATTTAAGTTTACTCCGTCAGGCGGAACTGTGTCGGTCAGTCTTACCGCAAACGATGAGTATGCCGTTATAAGAGTGGGGGATACTGGCTGCGGCATGTCCGCCGAGGTGGGCAGCCATATTTTCGAGAAATTCTATCAGGGTGACAGCTCCCGTGCGACACACGGAAACGGTCTTGGCCTTGCACTTGTCAAAAGAGTGATCGACATCCTTAGCGGCGAAATATCCGTTGAGAGCACGGTGGGAGTCGGCACAGTGTTCACCGTTAGAATTCGGAGGTCATGACATGGACTTGAAAAAAGTGCTGAGATGCCTCCTGTTGCCGCATGTTTCAATTTTGATATTACTACTGCCGGTCGGCACAGTATTTCTTGTATATTCGCTGCTTTCTCTTGAAGAGACCGACCCGGTGCGAATAGCATCGTACGTTCTGGCCTTTTACATGCTGATCGTATGGTGCATAAGGGTGCCGAATATCGTGCGTTATGTAAAAAACTTTAAGGCTGAAAACAGATACCTGCAAAGATGGTCTCAGGAGCCGGGACTGCGAGTGAATATAACGCTTATCTGCAATGTACTTTGGAACTGTGCGTATGCCGCAATGCAGCTGGGGCTCGGAGTGTATCACAGGTCGTCGTGGTTTTATTCGCTTGCCGCATATTATGCTTCGATGGCGGTGATGAGAATCTTCCTTGTGCAACACACCATGCGGCATGAGCCGGGAGAAAATCTTCGTAAGGAATTGATACGCTACAGAATATGCGGCTGGATATTCCTGTTTATGAATTTGGCTTTATCCGGAATGATGATTTACATGATACACCAGGGACGTGTGGTGCATCATCATGAAATAACCACGATTGCCATGGCTGCGTATACCTTCACAACGCTTACAGTGGCGATAATAAACGTGGTGAGGTATCGGAAATACAACAGCCCTGCAATGTCCGCATCAAAGGCGGTGTCGCTGGCTTCGGCCTGTGTATCCATGCTGACACTGGAAAACACGATGCTCGCTACATTCAGTAAGACCGAAATGTCCCCATGGGTGAGAAGTGCTTTCCTGAGCTTGAGTGGTGGGACAGTGTCGATATTTATTGTGGTCATGGCGATCTACATGATAATCAAGAGTAATAAAAGACTTAGAACAATGGAGAAATGAAATGAAAGATAATGAAACCTTTAAGATGACTTATTCCGCAGAACAGCAGGATGAGATACGTTCCATACGTCAGAAATACATTCCGAAGGAGGAGACGAAAATGGAGCAGCTCCGCGCACTTGACGCAGAAGTGAACAGAAAAGCCACACAGCTCTCCATAATCGTCGGCGTTATCGGAACTGTCATCATGGGAGCGGGTATGAGCCTGTTTATGTCCGATTTCGGCAGCATCCTGGGACAACTTGCAATGCCCGTTGGCATCACTCTTGGAGTTATCGGCATTGCTGTTCTCGCCTGTGCGTATCCGCTGTACAACTACAAGCTTAAAAAGGAACGCGAAAAAGCTGCGCCGGAAATAATACGTCTGACCGATGAATTGATGAAATAACATATAAAAGGAACAGGCGTGAGAAAGCGCGTGCCTGTTCCGAAAACTGAAATATTCTTTTGCAGGCAGGGAGCTTTCCCTGCCTGTTTTTTACAGAAGCTCAAGCTCTTTTGAGAAGTGGTTCAGCACCTCACAGCCGTCCTCGGTCACGAGAACCAGGTCTTCAATGCGTACGCCTGTGTCACCCTCAATGTAGATGCCGGGCTCGATGGAGAAAATCATGCCTGGAACAGCAAGAGTTTCGTTAGTTGAGGAAACATCACCGTATTCATGCTCGGATAAGCCGATGAAATGTCCGAGCCTGTGATTGAAGTTCGGGCCATAACCCTTTTCGGTGATAAGCTCTCTTGCCGTGTTATCCAGCTCCTTGAGCGGTATGCCCGGCTTGATTTTTGCGATTGCGGCTTCATTTGCAGCCTTTACGATATTGTATATCTCTCTGTGCTCATCCGTGACTGTCTTATAGTAGAAGGAGCGTGTCATGTCGGAGCAGTAGCCGTCCTTTATGCATCCGATGTCGAACAAAACCACATCTCCGGGGCGGAGCACGGTATCGTCCGGCCCATGGTGGGGGTCTGCGGCGTTTTTGCCGAACGCAACAAGAGGCTCGAAGGAAAATCCGTCAGCGCCGAAGGAGAGATAGATGTCCAGAAGCTGATCGGCGACCTCCTTTTCGGTAACACCGTCGTGTATGCGCTTTCGAAGCTCTGCAACGGCCAGGTCATTTATAGCGGAAGCGGCGCGCATTTTCTCCTGCTCGTCCTCATCCTTGATGCCGCGAACCGTATCAAGCGCGATAGAAGTGTTGATAAATGCCGTGGCAGCGTGATTATCCATGAGCGGCAAAAGAAAGCGTGCCTTAAGCTCCTTGTCGACACCGAGCGGGGAGGAGTGGTCAATATACTTTGCGACAATATCCGTGACGGGGTCGGTGTCGGAATACCACACCTTTTCGGCTCCAATCTCAGCGGTAATGGAGAAAAGTCTGTTCAAAAAGAAGTAATGCTGTCCGTCCTTGCGGAGAAGCAAGCCGTAAAAGCGCTCATACGGCGCATTGTATACACCTGTAAGGTAATAAATGGACATCGGGTCAACGATAAGCATCTGTGAAACACCCTGCTTGTCCAATTCAGCCATTATTCTGTCAATTCTATTCTGATCCATAAAGAGCCTCCTGTCTTGATGATAAACTAAGTATACACCGGTTTTTTTAAAGAGACAACCGAAACTTAAAATAAAACAGAGAAGCAGTGCGGATGAACCACACTGCTTCAAAAATTATTGCTTCAAATTTACTTTTTTGTGATGACCGGTGTGCAGAGAATGCCCTCCTCTGCGATGCGGTAATCATAGCACCACAAGTCGCCCTTGGTGCGCCATGCGTTCGGGCCGATCCATGTCGTTGTCACATCTGCAAGATGTACCGGGCCGAAGCTGTTGCGGCGATGACCATACAGAGTGACATTGACGGTATGTCGGCCGGCGGAGGGAGCTCCGAGGCTTACAGTAAACGGCGGATAGATGACCGATGTCTCGTCAGAATCATCTACCTGAACGGTCTGTAATGCACCTGCATAGTGCGATGATCTGAAGATAAGCTCTTCACCGGTTGCTTCCACCGGAATATGATAGGTAACGTTACCGCCATAGAACGGCAGACCCTGACGGGTGAAATCACCGAATGCCAGCTTTTCACGGGCAGCAACAAGCTTAATGCTGCGTCCGTTGACCTCTACGCCGAAATCGCCGAGCAGGTATGCCCACTCAAGGTTGGTTCTGCGTCCAAAGGGTATTGTGGCCTCAAGAATGTTCACGCCCTTATTGATGGTGGGCAGAGAAACTGTCTTTATGGATTTATCGGTGTACCAGCCGGTGAGCTTGCTTTCGACGGGCTGACCGTTGAAGGTAAGCTTCACGGCCTCGGCATCCTCGATGGCAAGTGAAGCGCCGTCATAGTTGATGTCACTTTCAATGCTCCAGCGCAGGCGAACATTATGGGTTATCGGCTCCTCCGGTACTACCCACGGCTGAGCAAATGCCTCCTCGCGGCTCGGCCATCCGAGTGCGGCACGACAATTGTTATCAAGACGCAGTATCTCCTCACAGGCGTTCCATTCGCCGTCATCCAGTGAGTATTCGGCCTGGTCGAGCAGCATTGCGTTCGGCTCGCTGAGGGTGTATTCCACCTCAGTCGGAAGCGTGATGCCGTTATCGGTGATAAGAGCATGCTCAACGGAGATATCCCTGCTGCATTCATCCTCGACGGGGTCAAGTCTGAGCAGCAGACTGTCGTAGCTGTACATGCGTGTGTTTATATCGGTATGACCGTCACGTGCGATAAAGTTGATTTCCTCGGTCTCGCCCGTCATAGTGTTGTATACTGTGGGCTTCCAGAGACCGGAAATACGTATGCGCAGATCCTCAAACAGAGCAAGATTCTTATTGCGCGGCTCTCTTGCGTGTGCAATGAACAGCCAGTCTCCGTCTCCGTCGCGGCGAAGCTGATAGATAAGATCGTTTGTGAGAGAGCCTGTCTCGTTGCGGATATCGATGATACGGGCGGACTCCGCAGCCTCGAGTATAGCACCTCTTGAAAGCGGTATTCTCATGCACTTTTCAGAGAGCTTTTCTGCACGGTCGCTCTTGACCGCATTCTCAAGTGTTGCAATAGCACCTGCAAAGACCAGCTTGCCGCCGTTTGCGGCAAATGCCTCAAGACGTTCAAGTGTTGAGGAACGCAATGTCTCGCAGCCCGGCACGATGATGACATCGTATTCCATCTTGCCGACCTTGAGCGGAGCGGAGCCAGCTTCACACTGAGTCGGCAGCAGGCTTTCGCTGATGAAGTCGAAATCGATACCGCCGAACAGAAGCCACTCGGTGAGGTTCTGAAAGTTCTGGTCAAGCTCATTTCGTACAAGAGCGGTCTGCTCTGCAGGGCCCCAGTGCAGCCAGTAGCTTTCGACCGGATGGATAACGCCGACCTTAACGACCGGCTTGCCGCGTGTCATGGCTGTTGCCACACGGGCAAAGTGATTTTCAACAAGTGAGTATTTATCCCACCACGGAGACTGATAGTTTATGGATGCCGGGTAGTCACGCTTTGCTTCACCGGCCATTGATACCCATGCAAGGTGGGGAACACGAATGGTGACGCCGAGGGCAGCCTGCCAGTCGCCGTGCAGCTTATGGCCGCGGAAGTCAAAGTCCCAGTTTGTAACGCCGTAGAGCTCGCTGAGCATACCCTCATAGCCGAACTGGTGAACTGCGGACTGTGTCTGCTTTGCGGTAGTGTATTCAAAGCGTGCGCAGAGCATGTCTACGCCGGGCAGATCAAAGCCGCGGTATGCGCGCATTGCCTCGCCGAGAGCCGCTGTCTGACTCTCGAGTGTCGGTTCTTCCATCATATGGCCTGTGAGGGCGATGCCGTGCTCTCTGCACCATGCGCCGCAGTTATCTGCAAAGGCCTCTGTGAAGCGCTCGCAGATATGGTCGTGATAGTGGTAGCGGAGAACACTCGGTGTGCGGTCTGCACGATCCCATATAAGCTCCGGTATGCCGGAAAGAAGATCCTCGCCGTTATATGCGGTAGCAAAGGTATCTGCAAGATCATCCGTCCACGGCAGTGTGACATCCGTCTTATCAGTGGCAAAATTCAATGTGGATTTTCTGGTGAACTGCGGCTCATCCGTGAAAATAGAGGGGACTGTTTTGTCAAATTCGTCTGCTATGGTGCGATTATAGGCCTCATAGGTTATCTCGATGAACTTATCCATAGCCTTTTTATCGAGCGTGTTTACATAGGTCTGATTGTTGTACCAACCACTCTCGTTCGGCTGCTCAAGGTAGGCATACCACTTTTCGTGCTCGGCCTCGTCCTCCTCATTTATCCTCTTGGAGGATATGAGATAGCCGTCCTTGTCCAGCTCGATATCGAAGCAGGCCATAAGGTAGCCGTTTTCCGTGCGTGCTCCGCGTGAAGCAGCGTGGTAATTGTTGCTTATGATGCCGCTGTAGGGTGTGTGCGTGAACAGAAGATAGCGTGCACGGTTTGCCTTGTCCTTGGTAACATAGCCGCCGGCAGCACCGGAAGGCCAACGATCCTCGTCATAGAGCCATGCAAGCATGTTCTCGCTCTTAGCCTTTTCAACACAGGCCTTTATGAGAGCCATGTACTCGTCACTGAGGTATTCCGTTGCCATACCCGTGCGCACGTGCATATGGCCGCCGCCAAAACCCATTTTCTTGAAAACCTCAAGCTGACGTTCGAGCTCGGCGCGGTCAAGCTTACAGTTCCATGCCCAAAACGGTGTGCCGCGATATTCCGCCGTGGGGTTGCGGAAAAGCTCTTTATCGAGCTTCGGGGCACTGTTTTTCTTGTAAAGCATAACTTCCTCCTTGCAAAAGCAATTCTAAGAGAGCCTTCTGCTCTCTGTTTGAGCTAATCATAGCACACTGAATTCGAAAAAGAAATAGCTTTGGGAGACTTTTTATATTCTTTCGAAAAATTATTTGCCACGTGTATTCGCTTCAATTTTTACTTCGAAGTTAGTTTGCGTAACTCTTAAGAGAAACGAGGTTGATGACTGCTTTTTAGGCAATACGTCATTTTTAATAAATTTCAGACAAAACCTTTGTGCATAATTCAGGGCTGTTTTTGTAATGAAGGGGTTGACTTGGAGTTTACTCAAGGTATTATAATGTATTTATAATATCATTGGAGGTACATGCTTTGAAACGAGTGTTGATAATTTCCGGTAGTCCGAGAAAAAACGGCAGCACAGCTAAGCTTGTTGAGAGATTCGCACAGGGCGCTTCCGATGCGGGCATGCTTGTTGAAACAGTAGAGCTTCGCAGCAAAAAGATAGGCTATTGCATGAACTGCAATTATTGCAGAAGAAATAAGACAGATTGCATCATAGCCGACGACGCGCGTGAAATAGTCGAAAAGGCCCTGCAATGCGATGTTCTGGTGCTTGCAACACCGGTGTATTTCTACAATGTCACGGCCCAGCTCAAAACCCTTATAGACAGATTCTATGCAAGAGAGCATGAGTTTCGTGATCTTCCCGAGAAAGATTGCTATTACATTATAACAAATGCCGGCTTTGAGCAGCATCAGGATTCCACCGTTACCGTTTTGGATGGCTTCATTGCATGTCTCAGAAACGTTAAGGTGCGCGGAATGGTTCAGGCCACAAGGGTGACTAATGCGGAAGAAATAAGCACGGAGTGCCTTAACAGGGCCTATGAGCTTGGAAAAAATTGTTAATCAACATAAATCAAATACAGAAAGGAACTTCAAAATGATCTACAGAGACTTTAAAGACAAAAAGCTTTCGCTTCTCGGTATGGGTAACATGAGACTGCCCACAAAGGAAGAAAACGGCGCTGATGTTATCGACTGGGAAAAGGGCAGAGAGATAATCGATTACGCGTACAATCACGGTATAAACTACTTCGATACCGCATTCCGTTATCATGGCGGCGAATCCGAGCTTTTCATTGGTGATGCACTCAGCCGCTATCCGCGTGATACATGGAATCTTGCTTCAAAATTCCCGGGACATATGATGAAGTTTGAGGATCATAAGCTCGGCTTTAAGGGCTATCTTTCCAACTTCCATTGCGATGCGCCGGCCGATATCTTCAATGAGCAACTTGAAAAATGTAAGGTAGACCATTTTGATTTCTACCTGCTGCACAATGTATGTGAATCCTCCTACGATTTCTACACGAATGAGGAGCTCAACGTCGTTGAGTATTTCAAGCAGATGAGGGAAGCGGGAAAAATCACACACCTCGGCTTCTCGGCACATGGCAGAGCCGAAACAATCGATGCATTCCTCACAAAGTACGAGGGCGTATTCGAATTTGTTCAGATACAGCTAAACTACCTTGATGCTAAGCTCCAGGACGCAATGAGTAAGTATAAGGTGATTTTTGAGAAGCACGGTGTTTCGGTTGTCGTTATGGAGCCTGTCAGAGGCGGAAGGCTCATCAACCTTCCCGAGTCCTCGCTGAACAAACTGAAGGCTGCTGCGCCGGATGCATCGGCAGCGTCATGGGCATTCAGATACTTCCAGAATCTGCCGGGAGTAATGGTCGTGCTGTCCGGTATGACACAGATGGAGCAGATAGTTGAGAATGTAGAGATATTCAGCAATGAGAATCCGTTGACCGATGACGAACTGAATACCCTCGACGAGATAGTGAACGACATGCTCAAGCTCGTTCCGTGCACCGGATGCCGTTACTGCACAGAGGAGTGTCCCATGGGCATCGACATCCCGAAGCTCATAGCGATATACAATGAGGAAAAGAATGAGGGCTCAATGCTTGCCTTCAATATGGATACGGAGAAGGATTCCGAAAATCCCGCTCGTTGTGTGGGCTGCGGTGCATGCAGCGGTATCTGTCCGCAGAATATAGATGTTCCGTCCATCATGCGTGACTTTGCAGAGATCATAGAAAAGAAAAAATCATAATTGAAAACATGAGCCATGCGATGAAATATTCGCATGGCTTATGTTTTGTGAGAGCAAATGGAGCTTTTCAATAGAAGTTATGATAGTGAAGCGCTTAATTTTTTGAAAAATTCCTAAAAAACTCTTGAAATTAAAAGATTTATCAGTATAATGAATAGTGACGGCTGTTTGCCTGGATATGGGCATGTATCGCGGCAGAGGTCGTGAGCGTACGGCTGTATGAGGACGTCATATCGGCGTGAGAACTGTGCGTTCATATGTAGTATTTGATTCGCCGATGGCGAAGAAAGGATGAAATAATATGAGTATTGAAAAGATCCGCATTGGTATCGTCGGCGTCGGCGGTATGGGCAGCGGCCATGCTATGGGTATCCACAGCGGCACGGGCAACACTATCTGGAGCACAAAGATCGACTATGTTCCGCCGTTCCCGGGCGAGATGAACACAAATCTTCCGGATTTCCTGGAGCTTGCCGGTGTATACGACATCAACCCGGCTCGTAACGAGTGGGCTACAGAGCACGGCATCAACGTGTTCGAAAGCTTCGATGCTATGCTTGCTGATCCGACAGTTGATGCTATCCTCATCGCTACTCCGAACCACCTTCATAAGGAAATGGCTATCAAGTCCCTGCGTGCAGGCAAACATGTTCTCTGCGAGAAGCCGGTTATGATGTCCAGTGCTGATATGCTGGATGTTATGGCTGTTTCCAAGGAGACAGGTAAGGTATTCTATCCGCGTCAGAACCGTGAGTGGGACGAGGATTTCCTGATGGTCAAGAAGATCTATGATGAGAAGCTCATCGGTAATATCTTCAACATTAAGTGCCGCATCATGGGCAGCCGTGGTATCCCGGGTGACTGGCGTGGCGTTAAGGAGTACGGCGGCGGCATGATGCTCGACTGGGGCGTACATATCATCGACCGTATCGTTAAGATGATCCCGGAGAAGATCACAAACCTGTTCTGCCACTTCACATACATCACAAATCCGGAGTGCGATGACGGCTTCCAGCTTCATCTCACATTCGAGAGCGGTATTACCGTTAACCTTGAGGTTGGTACCTGCCACTTCGTAAATGAGCCGCTCTGGTGCGTATACGGTGATAAGGGCTCCGCTATGATCAATAGCTGGAAGATGGACGGCAAGATGGTTCGCCTTGTTTCCTGGGATGATAAGGATGCAACTCCGATCATGGCAGGCGCAGGTCTTACCAAGACAATGGCTCCGAGATCCGGCGGTGAGTCCGTTGAAGAGGTCGATCTCCCGAGATTCGATTATGACCACAACACTCTGTACCGCAACTTTGTTGAGACCTGCCGCGGCGAGGCTGAGCAGATCGTCACTCAGGAGCATGCTCTCCGCGTTCTTCGCATTATGGAGGCTTGCTTCGAGAGTAGCGAGAGCGGTAAGGCAATCGCTTTTGAGGCATAATCAATTTCATTGCTTTTTCGAACAGCATGGCAGTTGCTATGCTGTTCTTTTTTTGCTTTAATTGCTCGCAAGCAGCCGAAAAATACACTTTAGTCCGCCACAGTTGCTTGTTTGTGACCGACGCACTTTTTTGTGCGCTCTTTACAACCGCTCGAATTGGGCGTATTATTATACTGACAATAAAGGAGTTTGAGGGATTTATATGATACTTGTTTTGATCAAAAAGATAATCTCACTGGCGCTTATAATGGCCATGGGATTTGTCCTCGTAAAGTGCGGTAAGCTTAAAACAGAGGACAGCAAGACGCTTTCACGAATATCGATGTACTTCATAATGCCCTGTGTGTCCATTTCGGCATTTCAGGTGGATTTTACCGAGGATGTACGAAACGGCCTGCTGCTTGCGGCAGGAGCGGCTGTCGTTATACATATTATTCTTCTGGTGCTGAATGAAATTCTTAAGAGGGTCTTTCGCTTAAATGCACTCGAACAGGCATCCGTGATGTATTCAAATGCAGGTAATCTGATAATTCCGCTCATCTCGGCTATTCTCGGCCCGGAATGGGTGATATACACAAGTGGCTTCAGTGTTGTCCAAATGCTGCTGATATGGAGCCACGGGCGCGCAATGGTTTGCGAAGAGAAGAGCTTCAGCATGAAAAAGGCACTGGTGAATATCAACATGATATCGATATTCTTTGGCCTTATACTGCTGCTGTGTGGAATAAAGCTTCCGGCAATTATTAAGGATACAATGGATTCCGTGGGAGCAATGATAGGCCCGGCCTCTATGATGGTAACGGGTATGCTGATAGGCGGAATGAGCATTAAGAGGATATTTTCGTTCAAGAGGGTATGGCTCGTGGCAGCACTCAGACTATTGCTTGTGCCGCTCATCGTTATACCTCTGCTGAAATTCACAGGCATCAATCAGCTTGCCGCAAACGGCACAAGTATATTGATGATAACTCTGCTTGCGACTACAACGCCCTCCGCCTCGACAATAGTTCAGTTTGCGCAGATATTCGACAAGGACGCCGAATACGCAAGCTCAATAAATGTCATAACAACGATGCTGTGCATAATCACGATACCGTTAATGGTAACGCTGTATCAGCTTTAATACGGAGGCAGCTTTATGGAGCAGAAAAGACGTAGGGAATACCTGATACGTTACCTGCTCGATGAGAGCCGGGATTATCGCAACAGCTTGGTGCCGTTGGACGGTGACGCTCAAAAATCCCTGCTGAGGGCGCTGATGAATATTCGCCCGGCGGGGAAGATCGATAAAGAGTTTTTGACGATTCAGAATGAGTATTTACAGCGGGAATTGCTTGATAAGGGCATAACGGATATCAATGAGCTGATGCCACTCGAGGGGGATATCTATCTTTTTAAGGGGGATATTACGACCCTTAGATGCTGAGCAATAGTCAACGCAGCAAACAGCGGTATGACCGGCTGCTATCATCCCTGCCATGCCTGCATAGATAACTGCATACATACCTTTGCCGAACAGTAATGCCATGTATGCGGCGCTTAACAAAAGCGATAGCCTTGCCCTGGCCGAAATACAGGACAGATCGATATGCATCGACGAGGATATAGATAAGGTTCTCGCAGCCTTAAAATAATTGTAAATGCAAAAGCCCCACCGTGCGCTCTCATAGCATACGGTGGGGCAGTTTTATATTGATTTACTTTTCGGATATCAATCCTCGTGATTCCAGTTTTCGTAAATTGCATTTACCGAGCGAACCATTTCCATGGCAAACTCAGAAACATACTTGCGGTCGTGAAAGGCCTTGGTTCTGTCATTCGGCATCATGTCCAGAAGCTCATCTTCGCTGAGCTCGCGGTAGTTGTTTTCGAAAATCACAGAGCTCTCGGCAAAGCGCGTAGTCTGCTTTCTGTTTTTCTGCTGCTCGGTCGGATAGCCGAATACCAGCATGGAGACGGGTGCTACCTGGTGGGGAAGCTTGAGCAGCTCTCTGTTCTTTTCGAAGTTTTCAACGATGTCCCCGATATAGCAGGAGCCGATACCAAAGCTTTCGGCGGCTACACATGCGGCATGTGCCGCGATGACGGCATCGTTTGTGGAGAGAATGAGGTCGCTCAGCTCGGGCGGACGCACATCCTCGCAGCCGGCAAGCTTGAACTTTCTGTACCAGCGGTGATAATCTGCGCAGAAAACAAGAACCAACGGTGCCTGAGCTATGAACGGCTGATTATCACAGTTGACCGCAAGTGCCTCCTTGAGGCTTTGGTCTGTAACATCGATTATGGAATACAGCATGGAATTTCCGGCAGTGGGAGCACGCATTGCAGCGCCGAGTATTGCGGATTTTATCTCAGGGGAAATATTTCGCTCTTCAAAAACGCGAACCGATTTTCTTTCCATGAGCAGTTTTATCGTATCATTCATCATCTATCAGGCTCCTTTTAGTCTTTCTGTAAGTATATCACAATAATACAAAAAAGCAAATGAAATTAAACGTTGTTCATTGACAAATTCGGCAGATAAGTTATAATGATAGTAAACAGATCGGAAGAAGAGGGCGCGTTAATGGAACCGTATGAATTGATCGGCAGACTTCATAAGCTTGAATTGGTGCGAAAGCTGTGCCACCAGAAGCATACTCATGAGTTCAAGCTGTATTTTGGGCAGATGCCGGTGCTCAATTATGTATCCGATAATCCCGGATGCACTCAGGTTGAGATTGCAAATTGCCTTCAGGTCAGTCCGGCTTCCATTGCATTGTCCACGAAGCGGCTTCAAAAGTCCGGCTACCTCATAAAAGAGGTGGATAAGGATAATCTCAGATGCAAGAGGCTGTATCTGACTGATGAGGGCAAGCACGTAAGAGAGCTTGCACACGAAAAAATGGATCTTCTTGACGCTTCGATGTTTGAGGGCGTTTCTCAGGAGGAAATGCAGCAGCTTGCCGTGCTGCTTGACCGCATTACCATGAATCTGACGGGCGAATCTGAGAATATCGTGAACGGCGAAGTGTTCAGAAGTCTGCACAGACAGATCGAGAAGGGCGAGCACGAAAAAAAGGACGAGGATTGATCCTGTCCGTGCTTATGGAATATACGCGTCGCGGTAATAAACAGGGCGTCGTGTAAATATATTATTGCCGATGCCGGCATTTCTTTGCCCTTCGGCTTTTAAGTAAAGGAGCTTATAATTATGAAGATTGCTGTAATCGGATGCGGTACTATAGCGAATTCCGCTCATATCCCGTCCTACATGAACAATCCGGAGGCAGAGATCAAGTATTTCTGCGATATTATCCCGGAGCGTGCTGAGAAGGCTGTTGAGAAGTACGGCTGCGGCACTGCTGTTGTTGATTATCATGATGTTCTGGCTGACCCCGAGATCGAGGCTGTTTCCGTCTGCACACCGAACAATGTGCATGCTACAATAGCTATCGATGCTCTCCGTGCAGGCAAGAATGTTCTCTGCGAGAAGCCAGCTGCAAGAACATACGCAGAGGCTCTTGAGATGCAGAAGGTTCAGCATGAGACAGGCAAGGTGCTGAACATTGGTGTTGTTAACCGCTTCAATAATGCTGTTAACCTTGTAAAGCAGTACATTGATGAGGGTAAGCTCGGTGAGGTCTATCATGTTTATGTAAGCTTCCGTGCTCATCGTTCCATTCCGGGCCTCGGCGGTGCTTTCACAACAAAGGCTATCGCAGGCGGCGGCGCACTTATCGACTGGGGCGTTCATTACCTCGATATCGTTATGTATTGTTGCGGTGATCCGATTGCAAAGACAGTTTCCGGTGAAGTATTCAGCAAGCTTGGTAAGGATATTGCCGGATATGCATATAAGGATATGTGGGCAGGTCCTCCGAAGATTGACGGCATCTACGATGTTGACGACTCCGTAACAGCTATGATCCGTACCGATGGCCCCGTTATCACAGTTCACGGTGCATGGGCACAGAATATCGGCGTTGCTGAGCAGTATATCGACTTTATCGGCGATAAGGGCGGTATCCGTCTCCAGTATGGTCAGGACTTCACAGTCTATACCACAGAGCACGGCGCACTCGTTGAGTATAAGCCTGACTTTAGGGTTCGTGACCACTTCCAGAACGAGATCGATGCATTCATAAACTGCTGCAAGTCCGGCGAGAAGCTTCCGTCACACATCGATGTAAATATTCTTACATCTAGAATGATGCAGGCTATCTACGATTCCGCAGAGCAGCACAAAGAAATCGTTCTTGAATAATCAGATTTTACAGAAAGGAATTTGATCATATGTATCCCTTCTCAATAGGCGTCCTTATGGACGGCTTCCGTACAGATACTCTCACAGCTCTCGATAAGGCAGTTGCTGTGGGTGCCAAGGGCATTCAGGTCTATGCAACACGCGGAGAGATGGCTCCGGAGAACATGGATGCCGCAGCTCGCAGAGAGTTCCTTAAGCAGGTAAAGGATCGTGGCCTTGTTATTTCCGCACTTTGCGGTGACCTCGGCCACGGCTTCCAAGATCCGAACCTCAACCCGGAGCTCATCGAAAAGTCCAAGCGCATTGTCGATCTTGCAAAGGATCTTGAGACGGACGTTATCACTACACATATCGGCGTTGTTCCGGAGGATCCGAATCATCCGAGATATGCTATCATGCAGGATGCATGCGGTAAGCTTGCTGCATATGCAGACTCCATGAAAGCTCATTTCGCAGTTGAGACCGGCCCGGAAATCGCAGTTACACTTAAGAATTTCCTCGACGGCCTGCATTCCAAGGGCGTTTCCGTCAACCTTGATCCGGCAAATTTCGTCATGGTAACAGGCGATGACCCGGTACAGGCAGTTTACACACTTAAGGACTACATTGTTCACACACATGCAAAGGACGGCAAGCGTCTGCATTATGTGAGCCCGGAGATCCTCTACGGCATGGAGGAATCCGATATGCTTCAGGATACTTCCTTTATCGAGCTTCCGCTCGGTCAGGGCGATGTCGACTTCCCGGCATACTTCAAGGCACTTAACGACATTGGCTATAAGGGCTTCCTTACCATTGAGCGTGAGGTCGGAGATGATCCCGAGGGCGATATCCGTATGGCAGCAGATTACATCCGCAGCCTGATCTAATATCAAAAATCTATAAGTAAGCGTTGCGGACAATGCTCCTCAACGCTTATCTTGTTTTTGAAAGGAGTAAAAATGAATAAACGCGAAGTTTGGGATGCAGTCGATGCCGACGGCAGATTGCTCGGATTCGATTTGTACAGGGACGAGGCGGATAAAATACCGGCCGGTATTTATCATACGGTGGTAGAAGTGGTCACTGTTACGCGTGACGGCAAGGTACTTATGACTCAGCGGGACCCCCAAAAGCCCTTTGGCCTGCAATGGGAATTCACCGGCGGCTCGGCGGTTAAGGGTGAGACTTCCGAAATTGCCGCAGTCAGGGAGCTCCTTGAAGAGACTGGAATAGTGACTGAGCCGAAAAATCTGGTGCTAATGCTGAAATTGGCACATACGAATTCTCTTTACTATGTCTATGCGCACACTATAGACAGCTCCGACATCGAGATATCGATGCAGGAGGGGGAGACGGTGGATTACAGATTTGTGCCGCTTGCGGAGCTGGAGCGAGCCTTGAACGACTCGACCTTTGTTTGGCGTGTTAATGCGAGATTTCAAAGATACAAAATGAAGTTTTTTGAGTACGCAAATTCAACAAAGTGACGGCTGCAAAAATAATTATTCATTTCTGCAAATTCGGTTGAATTTTGTAATTACCTGTGTTAGAATCTAACGGCAAAATAACTGGATTTTCCGGAAAGTTGGCAGTATATGCAGAAGATAGATATAAAAAATGAAAAGCTTAAAAATTTCCTGCTTGTAAATGCTGGAACGATCATTTTGGCGATCGGGGTTTACTTCTTTAAGTTTCCGAATAATTTTTCAACGGGTGGTGTCAGCGGTCTGTCCATTCTGCTCGGAAAGATAATCCCCTTTGTATCCACAGCGGCAATAATGTGGGTAATAAATATCCTGTTGCTGATAGTCGGCTTCATATTCCTCGGCAAGGGCTTTGGACTGATGACCGCGTATTGCAGCATATTGTATTCGAGCCTGACATGGCTGTTTGAAAAACTGTATCCGATGACGCAGCCGTTCACGGATCAGCCGTTCCTTGAACTGTGCTTCGCAATGCTTCTTCCAGCGGTAGCCTCCGCAATATTGTTCAATTGCAATGCGTCTTCCGGTGGCACGGATATAGTGGCCATGATAATCAAGAAGTATACAAGCATGGATATCGGCAAGGCCCTTCTGATTTCTGATGCACTCATCGCGTGCTCGGCCTGCTTCGTATTCGACATCAAGACCGGCCTGTTCTCAATACTTGGTCTGATGATAAAGGCGTTTGCTGTCGACTCCGTTATTGAGAGCATAAATCTGTGCAAGTATTTTACAATTGTCACAGCGAAGTCCGATGAGATAAGCTCATTCATCATAGATAATCTCAAGCATAGCTGCACTGTGCTTGACGGTATCGGAGCATATACGCACGAGAATAAGAAGGTAGTTATGGTCGCATGCCGCCGCAGTGAGGCCATTCGTCTGCGTCAGTACGTGAGGTTGATAGACAATAAGGCGTTCATCTTTATAACCAACACCAGCGAGATCATTGGTAAGGGCTTTCGCGGAGTGTGAGGTAATTGAATTTAAGCTCAGGAGTACGGTTCGATATTCGGACAGGCGGCTCCTGAGCTTTTTACTACTTCGTGCTCATACTGATATAAGACAATATTAATAATATCAAATCATTATAGAATTCGACACAACAAACAGAAAAATATTCAATTTTTTTGTTGACATTCCATATGAACTGTGATTAACTAATAGTTGATGAGCATTGGCTCAAAAAATAAACTGTACTCTATGGAAAGAGGGACGACCTATGGAAAAAACAAGGGTTGCGATCATCGGAACGGGCGGCATTGCCAATTCCCACATGAACGCCTACAAGCAGATACCGGAAGTGGAAATCGTTGCCGGCGTTGATATCATTCCCGGCAAGGCAAGAGAGTTTCTGGACAGACACGATCTTCCGGATGTTCCCGCATTTGAGGATACAGCCGAAATGCTTCGTGTTATCAAGCCCGAGGCTGTAAGCATCTGTACATATAACTCTCAGCACAGGATATGTACCTTGCAGGCACTCGGAGAGGGCTGCCATGTTCTCCTCGAAAAGCCCATGTCCATAATGCTCGACGAGGCCAAGGAAATGGTTCGCGCCGAGAAGCAGAGCGGCAAGATACTCACAATCGGCTTCCAGCCGCGTTACGACGTCAACTCTCAGAAGGTCAAGGAGATCGTTCAGTCCGGCGCACTCGGCGATGTGTACTATGTACAGACCGGTGGTGGCAGAAGACGCGGAATTCCGGGCAGCACATTTATCGATAAGGATAAGGCCGGCGTCGGCGCTCTGGCAGATATCGGATGCTATGCACTTGACTTTGCAATGAATACCATCGGTTACCCGAAGCCCCTCACAGTTTCCGCTGTTGCATATGACTATTTCGGAAAGAACCCGAAGTACTATGCAGAGGCAGAGCGTTTCAGCGTTGACGATTTCTCGGCAGCATTTGTCCGCCTTGAAAACGGCTGCGTGCTCGACTTCCGTATGTCATGGGCAATGCATATGGATACTACCGGTGACTTCATCTTCCTCGGCAAGGATGCGGGACTTAAGGTTCAGCAGCCGCATTACGAGGTTTGGGGCGGCGCATGGGATGGCCCTATCGGTAAGATCACAATGATGCATGATGCCTTCGGCAGACCGACCTCCACAGAGATACCGCTCATCCAGAACGACAAGTCCAACCTCTTCCTCAGAAAGGTTCAGTCGTTTGTCGATGCTGTGCGTAACGGCGGAGAGGCTCCGATCCCGACATCGCAGATTCTCTACAATCAGGCTATTATCGACGGTATCATTCGTTCCAGCGCATGCGGACACGAGGTTGAGGTCGATCTCTGATAATTATTTGCATTATGCGGCTTGTACTTCGGTGCAAGCCGTTTTCTTTTGTGTTGTATTTAAGAATTTACTTAATCAGTGTTGACATACATGAATAACGGGAGTATAATTAAGTCAAAGCTTAATTGAAAATCGAGGTGAGAACGTGAATACCGTATCGGTGATAAAGGCGCTTGCCGATGAAAACAGAATGCTCATCGTGCGTCTGCTTTTGAGACGTAATTGTTGCGTGCGTGCGCTTGCAAGACAACTCGATATTTCCGAAGCCGCTGTTTCCCAGCATCTGAAGCTTTTGCGCGAGGCCGGTCTGGTGATGGGCGAAAAGCATGGGTACTTTGTCCATTATACGGTTGATCGTTTGGCACTGAAAGCATTAGCCGATTTATTTGCGTCAATGGCCTCTGCGCCGGAAGGCTTGCCCTGCACACCTCTGCTCGGTGGCTGTGTACCGACAGAATACGAAAAATGCAGGCA
Organism: uncultured Ruminococcus sp.; assembly: GCA_964531265.1. Taxonomy (GTDB): domain Bacteria; phylum Bacillota; class Clostridia; order Oscillospirales; family Acutalibacteraceae; genus Hominenteromicrobium. The sequence continues at coordinate 12,716 of CAZHDW010000013.1, read as the reverse complement.
CGCGCAGATGCCGCAGACCTTTGTGGCTGATGAAAAGGTAAATTTGAAAGGAAGAATCAAAATGAAAATTGCAGTTACTTATCAGAACGGTATGATTTTTCAACATTTCGGACATTGCGAGGCATTCAAGTTTTACGTTGTTGAGGACAATAAGGTTGTTTTCTCAGAGGTAATAAGCGCAGAGGGCAGCGGTCACGGCGCACTTGCAGGCTTCCTTAAGAATCATGGTGCGGACGCACTTATCTGCGGCGGCATCGGCGGCGGTGCACGTACAGCTCTGGCTGCAGCGGGCATTGAGCTTTTCCCGGGAACCTCCGGCAGTGCCGATTCTGCTGTTCAGGCCCTGCTCAACGGTACATTGATATTCAATCCCGATACAGTGTGCAGCCATCACAGCCACGGTGACGGCCACGACTGCGGCGAGCATGATTGCGGCTCCCACAATTGCTCCGAGGATAAGCACGGCTGCGCAGGAAATCATTGATGATATCAAAGGAGACGGTCATACGATCGTCTCTTTTTTGCTTTATAAATCATTGAAAATCGTCATTTTTTGTGATATACTGTGCTTGCACTCGGAATATAAATCAAGTGGAGGCCGTGCAAATGTCGAATCAGTACAGGGATGAATTTATCGATATCTTTACTAAGAATGTAACAAGGGATGGCGCTCAGAAGCTGCTTGCCTGGCTCGATAATACCGATTTCTTTTCTGCTCCGGCAAGCACGAAGTTCCATTGTGCGTGCGAATATGGATTGGTAATGCACAGCGTGAATGTCTATAAGACGCTTCGGGAACGCTATTTTGATGAGGGTGACAGCGAGGAAAGTTTTGCAATATGCGGTCTGCTGCATGATATATGTAAATCCCAGTATTACAAGACCTCAACCCGAAATGTCAAGAATGATGAGACCGGCCAGTGGGAAAAGAAGCCGTTCTACACGGTGGATGATGCATTCCCGTACGGCCATGGCGAAAAATCTGTGTATCTCATAGAGCGTTTTATGCGCCTGAAGCCTGCCGAGGCAATGGCAATCAGGTGGCATATGGGCGGTTTTGATGAAGCTGCCAAGGGCGGAAGCTTTGCGATAAGTCAGGCATATGACCGCTATCCGCTGGCGGTAAAACTGCATTTGGCTGACCTTGAGGCGACCTATCTCAGGGAAAAGGGCACGTCAGAGGTGAGATAAATGTCTGTGGATAGATTTGCCGATCTTCATTGTCACACAGAGCTTTCCGATGGCTCCACATCGGTTCGTGATGTTGTTGAGCTTGCGGCAAAAAGCGGACTGAATACGCTTGCGATAACCGACCATGATACCATGGCAGGGTGCGCGGAAGCGAGGGCGATTGGAGAGAAGCTGGGAATCAGAGTAATACCCGGGGTGGAGATATCCTCAGTTGATCCGTCCAGCGGAAGAAAGGTGCATATACTCTGCTATGCTCCGGAAAGGCCGGAGTTATTAAAGCCGATGCTTGACGCTTCTCTTGAAAACAGAAACAGAGCCATGCGCGAATCCATAGAAATAGTTGAACAGATGTATCCCATATCATCCAAAATGATGCTGCGCCACGCAGAGAACTCCACCTGCATTTATAAGCAGCATGTGATGCAGACTCTGATGGAAGCCGGCTTTGCCGATGAAATATTCGGAGAGTTGTTCAAGAAGCTGTTCAGCTCCAGGGACGGCATTGCGTTCAGGCGTGTGGAATATCCGGATGTCTATGAGGCACTGAAAACGGCAATAGCTGCCGGGGGAGCAGTGGTAATGGCTCATCCGAGTGAGTACGACAGTATGGAGCTTCTCAAAGAGCTGTGCTCAATGGGAATGCTGGACGGAATAGAGATAAATCATCCGCGAAACAGGGAAGAGGATAAAAGGGTTATGCACGAGCTTGCAAGGAAATATGACCTTGCGGTGACGGGCGGAACCGATTTTCACGGGTGGTACACTACAAAGAAGAATCCGGTGGGGGCTTATACCACGGCCGAAGCCGAGTTTGATAAATTATTCAAAAGGAAAGGAAGTATTAATTATGACTTATGAATTTACACCCTCCGGAGTTTGTGCGAGAGGTATTCAGTTTGAGCTTGACGGAGACATTATAAAGTCTGTTAAGTTTATCGGCGGTTGCAGCGGTAATACACAGGGCGTTGCTGCTCTGGCACAGGGAATGGATGTGCATGAGTACATCAAGCGCTGTAAGGATATCAAGTGTGGCTTTAAGAACACCTCATGCCCGGCACAGCTTGCAAAGGCTCTGGAAGAGGCTATCGAAAATAAGTAATAACTGCAAATCGGGCGGACAGCTTAAAGCTGCCCGCCCTTTTTATGCTTTTTAGCAGCCGCAGTTGTTGCAGCCACAGCCGCAATCGTTGTTATTGCCGCCGAAGCCGTTGTTGCAGCACAGGAGGATCAATATGATAATGATGATCCAGGAGCATCCGCCAAAACCGTTACACATCGTTTGTCACGCCTCCTTTCGTTTACAGTACATCTTATGTAACAGCGCGAAATGTGTGCGGCAAAAACTGCATTTTATCACAACATAATATCAATACAAAAAGTTCACAAACTCTTAAAAAACAGGGGTTGACAATTGAATCTATTGGGGTATAATAAAGACAAATGAAAGTCAAAGAAAGTCAAAGACAAGATTTACTTTGGCGTGGGAGATGAAAAAATGCGTATCAGTGACAGTGTGGCAAATTATATTATGCAAATGCTGAACGAGGCGGATGGCATTGCGGAGATACAGAGAAACGAGCTTGCAGGGCTTCTCGGGTGTGTCCCGAGCCAGATAAATTACGTTATAACCTCGCGCTTCACACCGGAGCAGGGCTACATCGTTGAAAGTCGGAGGGGCGGCGGCGGATATATCAGGATAATCCGCCGACAGATGACAAAGAGTGACATGGTAATGCACCTTGTGAATTCTATCGGTCAGAGCCTCGATGCAGCCTCGGCGAGAGCGATGTTGAGAAACCTCGTTGAGACGGGTGTTGCGTCCCAGTCGGATGCATCGCTTATGGCAGCGGCAATGTCCGATAAGACCCTTGCACCGGCACCCAAGGAGACAAGGGATGAGTTGAGAGCGGCGTTGTTCAAAAACATGCTGCTTGTACTAAACACTTGATATCAGGAAAGGCAGGTAATCAGTATGATGTGTCAAAATTGCGGAAAGAATCCGGCTACTACACATATTAAGACAATTGTAAACGGTACACTTACAGAGTATGATCTCTGCACTGAGTGTGCAAAGGAAAAGGGCTATGCGAATTTCTTTAAGGATATGCCGTTTGATTTCGGTAATCTGATGGGCGGCTTCATCGGTACGCCGCAGGGAAGAAGCAACACGAAGAGATGCCCGAAATGCGGCGCGTCCTTTGCTGAAATATCAGAAAGTGGCAAGATAGGCTGTGCCGAGTGCTATAAGGTGTTCAGAGACAGGCTGATGCCGACGGTCAGCCGTATTCACGGTACGGCGAAGCATAAGGGAAAGATTCCCGGAACCGCGGCACTGAGAATCGTTGAGCCTGCCGGAAAAATGGCAGTGCCGCAGCCGCCGATAGAGCTGAAGCGTGCCGAACTCAGAAAGGCTATCGAGGAGCAGAACTTCGAGCATGCCGCAGAGCTTCGCGATGAGATAAAGGAAATGGAAAAAGGAGGAGAGGATCATGCTTAACGAACAAAAAAGATGGTATGAAAAGGCCGGTACGGACAGTGATGTGGTTATAAGCACACGCGTAAGACTTGCAAGAAATCTTGCGGATTATCCGTTTCCGAATCGTATGACAGCCGAGCAGAAGGCCGAGGTTGAGAAAAAGGTTTGCGATGCGATCCTCAACAGCAACAGCGCGATAGCCTCCGCATTCGGTTTCATGCCGATGGATGAAATGAGCAGGGAGCAGGCTGTGTCGCTGGTTGAGCGCCATATCGTCAGCCCGGAGTTCATTGCAAATTCAAAGGGACGCGGAGTGCTGATATCAAAGGATGAGAGCATCTCAATAATGCTTAACGAGGAGGATCATGTGCGTTTGCAGATACTGCACGAGGGTCTTGCCCTTGAAGAGGCGGCAGAGCTTGCGGACAGAGTTGATACACTGCTGAATGAGACACTTCATTTTGCGTTTGACCCGGAGCTTGGCTTTCTTACACAGTGCCCGACAAATCTCGGAACGGGCATGAGGGCGTCGGTCATGATGCATCTTCCGGCGCTTGCCGAGAGCGGCGCAATGGGAAGAATCGCCAATAACCTCTCGAAGCTCGGCCTTGTTATAAGAGGTACTTACGGTGAGGGTAGCAAGGTTGTCGGTGCCATGTACCAGCTTTCAAATCAGATAACACTCGGCCTCAGTGAGAAGGAAGCGGTTCAGAACCTCCAGAATATTGCCCGCCAGCTCATGCAGGAGGAGCGAAAGGCCAGAAAGACCATGGTGAACAACATAACCGTGCAGGATAAGATAGGCCGCTCCGCCGGAATCATTCGCGGCGCAAAGGTGCTCTCCTGCGATGAATATATGTCCATGATATCAAATGTAAGACTCGGTCTGTCGGAGGGTGTGCTCAGCGGAGTTACCATAGAGGAGATCAATACTCTTACGGCGGCGGTTCAGCCGGCAACCCTACAGGCGGAAAACGGCGGCAATTTGCAGCCGACCCAGAGGGATATACTTCGTGCGACAAAGGTCCGCGAGGCTCTTTCCGCACTGCAATGAGAGATAGTAGGTTTTGGCGAATAAATTTGGGTACGATACGAGATGAAAGGGTGATTTTATGTTCAGGTTCAACGGATTTACGGAAAAATCAAACAATGCGATGAATATTGCCATCAATAAGGCGCAGGAGCTCGGCCACAACTACATCGGCAGTGAGCATGTGCTGTACGGTCTTGCGGCAGAGGGCAGCGGCGTTGCATTTCAGGTGCTCGACAAGCTCGGCGTTAAGGCGGACGCGTACGAGAAGCTCCTGAGAGAGAAAATAGGCACGGCGAGTGAGACGGTGCTTTCGCCGTCAGCCTTTACACCGCGAACAAAGAGAATATTGCAGATGGCACGTCTTGCGGCTTCTAAGCTCGGCAGCAAATATGTCGGCACAGAGCATTTGCTGATAGCTATTTTGGAGGACGGCGAAAGCTTTGCCGTGCGCTTCATGCAAATGCTCGGAACTGATCCTCAGAGAGTTGCACAGGAGCTTTCAAATGTGCTTGCCGAGGGTAGAGCAGTTGAGAAGCAGGCCGGCGCAGGCTTCCATAATGAGGAGTACGGCGAAAAGGAATCCGGCAGTGCGCTTGAAAAATACGGCCGAGACCTGACAAAAATGGCGGCTGAGGGCAAGATAGACCCGGTCATCGGTCGTCACAATGAGATAGAGCGTGTTATCCAGATCCTTTCCAGAAGAACGAAGAATAACCCGGTATTGATAGGCGAGCCGGGTGTCGGCAAGACGGCTGTTGCCGAGGGACTGGCACTCAAAATATATGAGGGTGAGGTTCCGGAACTGCTAAAGGGAAAGAGAATAGTATCGCTTGACCTTACAGGCATGGTTGCAGGCTCAAAGTACCGCGGAGATTTTGAAGAGAGAATAAAGTCCGCAATAGATGAGGTCAAGAACGACGGAAGCGTGATCCTATTTATAGATGAGCTTCATACGATAATAGGTGCAGGCGCAGCCGAGGGCTCGGCGGATGCAGCAAATATTTTGAAACCGGCTCTGGCGAGAGGAGATTTCCAGGTCATAGGTGCCACAACTGTTGATGAGTACAGAAAGCATATTGAAAAGGATGCAGCGCTTGAGCGTCGTTTCCAGCCCGTTCAGGTCGGAGAGCCGACTGAGGAGGAGGCAATACAGATATTGCACGGACTTAAGGATAGGTATGAGGCACATCATAAGGTGCAGATAACAGATGATGCAATCGAGAGCGCGGTTAGACTGTCTTCAAGATATATTGCGGATAGATTCCTGCCGGATAAGGCTATTGACCTTGTCGATGAAGCGGCATCAAGGGTTCGTCTGCGCACATTTACGGCACCGGAGGATTTGCAGGAGATCGAAAAGCAGATCAAGGATGTTGAGCTTGACAAGACCGCTGCCGTTGATGAGCAGGATTTCGAGAGGGCGGCTCAGCTCAGAGATAAGCAGAAAGAACTGCAGGCAGAACTTGAGGAAAAGAAAAACGAGTGGGCTGCTAAGAATGAGCGCAGCAACAGCGTGGTAAAGGCGGAGGATATCGCCGAAATAGTTGCTATGTGGACGGGTATTCCGGTGGTTCAGCTCACACAGGAGGAAAGCGAACGTCTCTTGAAGCTCGAAGATACCATGCACAAGAGAGTGATTGGTCAGGACGAGGCCGTGACCGCGGTGGCAAAGGCAATTCGCCGCGGCAGAGTAGGACTTAAGGATAAGAATCGCCCGATAGGCTCGTTCATTTTCCTCGGCCCGACCGGCGTTGGTAAAACAGAGCTTTGCAAAACCCTCGCAGAAGCAATGTTCGGCGATGAAAAGGCTATGATACGTCTCGATATGTCCGAATATATGGAAAAGCATACGGTGTCCAGACTGGTTGGTTCACCTCCGGGATACGTTGGCTATGATGAGGGCGGTCAGCTTACAGAGGCCGTGCGCCGTAAGCCGTACTCGGTCGTCCTGTTCGATGAGATCGAAAAGGCACACCCGGATGTTTTCAACATGCTGCTTCAGATACTCGATGACGGCAGATTGACGGACGCACAGGGCAAGGTAGTCAGCTTCAAGAACACGGTCATCATAATGACATCGAATATCGGCGCAAGGCTCATTACGGAGAAGCAGCAGGAGCGCCTTGGTTTTGCTGCTGCAAGTAAGCCGGAGGTTGACGCCGCAGCGGATTTCGAGAGAACCAAGGATCTCGTTATGGGCGAGCTTAAAAAGGTTTTCAGACCGGAGTTCATCAACCGCGTTGATGATATAATCGTATTCAAAAAGCTGCTGCATGAGGATATCAGAAAAATAGCGGGCAAGATGCTTGAGGGCCTTAAGGCACAGCTGGAAGACATGGATATCACCGTTGAATTCTCCGACGAGGCGGTGGATGCCGTGGCGAATGCCGGCTTTGACCCGGTTTACGGTGCAAGGCCGCTGAGAAGAGCTATTCGCAGCAAGCTCGAGGATCCGATTTCGGAAGCAATGCTTGAAGGAAGAATGAAGGCCGGCGGCAGCTATGTGTGCGGATTTAAGGACGGCAAATATCTGATAGAGGATAAGCAATAAGCAAAATGCCGGGTATCGCTGCATTTGCAGTGTACCCGGCACTTTCTATATATAATGCTTTCTATATAAAGTCGGTATGTATCTGCTTTTCGCTTTCCTCGGGAGAATATGTAAATGAGTCCATGTGATCTCCCTCGAAGAAGTATTTCGGTGGCTCTGGTGCATAGCAGTAATCAAAGCACTCCACTATAACGAGCTTTATTTTCATTCGATTTGGCAGTATGTTCTTTATGAAAACACTTGCCTGCTGACCGGGACGCACGTTTTCCTTTAGCTCGGCAAGTCCGGCAAGATTCGGTGCGAGCTCAATGAAAACGCCGTAGGGCTCAACACTACGTACAATGCCGGCCACGGTTTCGCCGACCCGGTATCTTCCGGCGTTCTCCATCCACGTGCCGAGCAGCTCCTTGTGGCTCAGGGTGATACGGCCGTTTTCCTTTGATCTTATTACGGCGCGTATGTCCATGCCGACCGAAAACCTCTCGCGTGGGTGCTCTATTCTGGAGACTGATATGGAGTCTATAGGCAGCAGTGCCACAACTCCGCAGCCTATATCCGCAAATGCACCGAATGCTTCGAGATGTGTTATTCTGACAGGTATGACATCTCCGGCTTTAAGGTTTGATATGTATTGGGCAAGACAACGCTCCTGTGCCTGCCTGCGCGACAGCAGGGCGGTTATTCTTCCGTCATTATCGCGTATAAAATCGTTGATAACAAAGCACACAGGCTTGTTAACTCTTGAGATTATGGCTATGTCACGGACAGTTCCCTCGCGTATGCCGAGAGCGCACTCTTCGCGCGGAATGATTCCGTGCATACATTTCAGGTCAACTATAAGGTTGTGCTCATTATCGCAGACAATACTGCGTGCCTCGAGTATTCTTCCGTCACGCATCGCATCGGATAGGGCGGCTGCATTTTGCATGGCGGCACGGTTTTCTGCTTTGTCAATAAGATGTCCTTCCGGGTAGAATTTCATATTTTCATCGTTTTCCTTTCTGTGAAAGCTAAATGCTCAGGTGGTGCTTTTGAGTTCATAAAATGTTATGCCGGGGCAGGGATAAAAATGCAATTTTTAACTTTTTTTAAAGCACTTGATTCTCAATCTGCTATGTTGTACAATATTATAAATTATTAGAATCGGCTCAAGCATGAGCCTGTGAAAGGAAAAACAAAATGAAGAAAACAGCAGCATTGCTTATGGTATGTGTATTGCTCGTACTCGGTGGCTGTTCATCGCAGAGCGGGAATGCGGCGGCAAAGGTTATTGGAACAACGGATAAGGTAGTTGATGCGGCAGAGCTTACCGCAAGCGCACAGTCGGATAAGGAAAAGCTCGGCTACCAGCTTGAAATGCCCGAAAAGGGAGAGGAGATATGCGTCATTTCCACTGATATGGGCGATATCAAGATAAGACTTTTTCCGGAGGCTGCTCCGAAGGCCGTATACAGCTTTAAATCCCATGCACTCAACGGCTATTACGACGGCCTTACCTTCCATCGTGTAATAGATGAGTTTATGATACAGGGCGGCGACCCGAATGGAAACGGCTCCGGTGGAGAGAGTATCTGGGGCGAAGCCTTTGAGGACGAGTTTCATACAAATCTCGTCAATATAACGGGTACGCTCTCCTGTGCAAACTCGGGCCCGAACACCAACGGAAGCCAGTTCTTTATCAATCTGACAGAGGCCGGCGGAACGGATTGGGACAGCTATGAATCCTATTCGGCGGAATATAAGACCTACCTTGCACAGTATGAGGATACCTATGGCGATGAGGGGAGAACCTACTTCACCTCCATGTATGGAGATACCGTTGACTTTGATAAGGTGACTGAGGAGTACAAGGACTTTTATAATGAAAACGGCGGCAATTTCCATTTGGACGGTGCATATTCGGTTACAGGCAGAGGACACACTGTTTTCGGTCAGGTCTTCGAGGGACTTGACGTAGTTAAGTCAATAATGCAGGTCGAGACGGATGACAACAATATGCCGGTTGAGGATGTTATTATAAACTCCGTCAAGATAGTGCAGTATGAATAATTGTTAATTTCAGGAGGTTTATTATGGCATTAGTGCATGCAACAGCAGAACAGCTCCGGACATTGCTGGAGCAGAACAAGCTTGTTTTGGTTGACTTTTTCGCTACGTGGTGTGGGCCGTGCTCCATGATCGCTCCGTTCATCGAGCAGGTGGCGGACGAATATGACGGCAGAGCGGTCGTGGCAAAAATCGATGTCGATGAGGAGCCCGATCTTGCAGCTCAGTACGGCATTGAGAGCATCCCCACGGTTATCATGTTCAAGGACGGAAAGCCGATAAGCATGGAGGTAGGCGCAAGATCCAAGGATTTCTACGCAAATCTTATCGAAATGCATCTGTGAGGTCGAAGGATGTATGTTTTCGAACGAAAGGCGAATTACTACGAGACGGACAAGATGGGGATAGTGCATCATTCAAACTATATTCGTTGGTTTGAAGAGGCGAGACTTGATATGATGGATAAGCTCGGCCTGCCGTATGTAAAAATTGAGAAGGCCGGAATACTCATCCCCGTGCTCGGAGTTTCGTGCGAGTATAAGCACCCGATACGCTTTGGCGATACCATAGTCCTGGAGCTGGAGATACAGAACTACACCGGTACGCGCTTTGAGGTGGTGTATAAGGGGTATAGCAAGGAAACAGGGCTTGTAAGCTGCACAGGCGTATCGCGCCATTGCTTCACAACAGAGGATTTGAAGCCGATACGACTTCAGCGTCATAATGCCGAGTGGCACGCTCTTTTTTCGGCAGAATCAAAGTAAATCGAAACACGGTGTATGTATTTAGTGACAGCACCGTGTTTTCTTTATTGACAAAACTCTCTTTGCGCGTAATAATGATTATATAGTTTGTTTGGGAGGTCAGTTTTATGAATAAAATTGTAAATGCTGTAACCGAGCTTGTGGGCGGAACCCCAATGCTGCGCGCTACGCGCTTTGCGGCGGCGAGCGGACTGGATACCGCACCGTTACTTAAGCTTGAATACTTGAATCCCACGGGCAGCGTTAAGGATCGTGCCGCACTTGGTATGATAGAGGATGCCGAGAAAAGCGGCAGGCTTAAGCCCGGCGCGGTCATTATTGAGCCAACCTCCGGCAATACCGGAATCGGTCTGGCGTCGGCGGCAGCGGCTAAGGGCTATAAGGTGATACTCACAATGCCCGACACCATGAGTGTTGAACGCCGAAAGATACTTGCCGTGTATGGCGCAGAGATCGTCCTGACGCCCGGCTCCGAGGGAATGAGCGGTTCTATCGCGAAGGCGGAGGAGCTTGCTGCATCCATGGAGAACAGCTTCATCCCGACTCAGTTTGAAAATCCCGCAAATCCGCGCTCACACGAGGTTTCTACCGGGCCTGAGATATTCGAGCAGACCGACGGGAAAGTGGACGTCTTTGTTGCGGGCATCGGTACGGGTGGTACGATAACCGGAACGGCAAGATACTTGAAGAGCAAAAACGAGGGGATAACCGTTGTCGGCGTGGAGCCGGCATCTTCGCCGCTCATAACCGAGGGCAGAGTCGGCGCTCACGGGCTGCAAGGTATAGGCGCAAATTTCGTGCCGAAGAATTACGATGCATCCGTGGTCGATGAGGTGCTCACCATAACCGAGGAGGAGGCCTATAGTGCGTCGAAGCTGCTTGCAAGGACGGAGGGCGTGCTCTGCGGCATAACCTCGGGTGCGGCGCTTGCGGCGGCGGTTAAGCTCATGAAGCGCCCCGAGTATGCCGGTAAAAGCGTAGTTGTGCTTCTCCCCGACAGCGGCGACAGATACTACTCAACGCCGATGTTTGAATAATGTCATTGTCAAATCATGTGTGCGCTTGACATTGTTATTTTATCGGAGTATCATGAAATTAAGTAATTATATGAGGTGGTATAATGAAGCGGATATCTAAAATAACAATTATGGTGCTGACCCTGCTGTTGGTCTGCGCCGCCCTGCCGTTCAGTAATGCTTTCGCAGAAACAAGCGATGGCTTGACTTTTACGGAAACCACTGACGGCTATATAGTGTCGGATTGCGATACAAGCATAACAGGCGACTTGACAATACCATCCACCTATAACGGCAAGCCTGTGGTTGGTATTGGTAGTCGGGCATTTAGTGACTGTGGAAGCTTAACCAGCGTTGTTATTCCGGATGGAGTAACCAGTATTGGTGATTTTGCGTTTGATAACTGTAGCAGCTTGACGGGTGTCACGATACCGAATACTGTAACAAGCATTGGTGCAGGTGCGTTTGGTTACTGTAGCGGATTAAGTAGTATTAATATTCCCGATGGTATGACGAGTATTAGTAATTTGGTATTTCAAAACTGCGAAAGCTTAACCAGTATTACTATTCCCGACGGCGTGACAAGTATTGGTGATTCTGTATTTGATAACTGCAGAAGATTAACCAGTATTACTATTCCCGACAGCGTGACAAGTATTGGCCGTTCTGCATTTTGTAACTGCAGCAGCTTAACCAGCGTTGTTATTCCGGATGGTGTGACCACTATTGGGGATTTTACATTTTTTGAATGTGGAAGCTTAACCAGTATTACTATTCCAGACAGCGTGACCAGTATTGGTAAGCGGGCATTTGGAAGTTGTTATTACCTTGAAACTGTGTATTATTATTATGGGAGTCAGTATGACTGGGAGAAAATTAGTATTGATTCTGGTAATGAAGAGCTTAAGTCAGCAACTATAAAGTTTACACATCCTGCTACGGTTCCTCACAGCTATACGCCGAATGTTGTGCCTCCGACATGTGTTAAGGATGGATACACGGAGTATACCTGTGTATGCGGAGATAGCTATATTGAAGACTATGTTGACGCTTTAGGACACGATTATTCCTATGCAGTTACTAAAACACCGACAGCGTTGGAGTCGGGTAGGTTGACAAAAAGCTGCTCACGCTGCTCTGCTAATACACATATAGCATTACCTGTGTTGAATGAAACGGATTATACATACACAGTAATTACCCCTGCTACGTGCGTTAAAAAGGGAACAGGCCGTTACACATGGAAAAACACTGCGTATGGTGATTACAGCTTCAACGTGACTATCGAAAAGACAGAACATGATTGTACGGAAACTACTGTACCGCCGACATGCACAAAGGCTGGTTACACAACAGGTTATTGCCAGAATTGCTCGTATAGTTATACCAACAATTATACAAATGCCTTGGGTCATAGCTATTCCTATAAGGTCACGTCAACGCCTACCGTTTCGGCGTCGGGTGAACTGACAAGAACTTGCACAAGATGTTCTGCTACGACGTCTTCTGTTACCTTGCCGAAGCTGAACACGGCTGATTATACCTACACCGTAATCGAGCCTGCTACGTGCTCAAAAGAGGGAACAGGCCGCTATACATGGAAAACAACAACATATGGTAATTTCAGCTTTGATGTGAC